>CBRFFM010000004.1:0-231768 GCA_967789005.1 uncultured bacterium
CATCTATGCCCCTATAAAAGACTCCTTCGCCTTTCCTTAAGTTAACGACTATGGTCGCCTGACCAACAATCCTAAAAAATCAAGTTTGTTGTTTACTTTGCCTCGGCAAAAACACTCCATCATGAAGTATGCTTATTTCTTTATCTCGCTAGCGTTACTAAGCTCATGCAATCTCAATTCCAAGAAGAGTGAACCGTCCTCCACCGAAACGGACACCCTTCGCTCGGATACTCTTTCAATGAAGGATCTCGACTCTGCTTTGCTTTTTCCTGAGAGAGTTGTTCGACTAACATTGGAACCAAAACGAACTGATTCAAAATTATTCTTGTCGAAGCACTTGCCCGCAGAACTTGGATCGTTCACGAATTTGAAAACTCTTGAGATGCATTGCCTGAAAAAACTTGAAGATCTCCCTGTCGAAATCGGCAAGTTGAAAAACCTGGAGAAGATAGACATCAACAATGGAAACGGGTGTGCGATGAACATTTTTATTCCGGCCTCAATTGATCAACTGCAAAACTTAAAGATTTTGATTTTATATGGAGCTATTGATCCAAGAACTCCTGAGGATTCAATAGGGAATGTGAAAAGCCTTCCCAAAGAATTTGCGAACCTTAAAAATCTTGAGACACTTGATCTCGGTAGAAATGGTCTTGATAGTGTTCCTTATCAAGTGGCCGGTCTTACTAAATTAAAAATATTAAGACTCGACTACAATCGCATTACAAAAGTCCCATCGTTCATTTCTAAATTAACAGACCTCCAATTCCTTGAAATTAGCGGTAACGGTAAGATTGAATTGCCGAACTCGCTTTCAGAATTAAAAAACTTGACTGTTCATATGGGTGGCAGCTATCTCAAATTAAAAGATCAGCAAGAACTGCGAACACGCTTCGCCAATATTACTTTTGATTTCAGTAGTGAATACTTGGACAGCGCAGCTAACGAAACAGAGGAAAAGAAATAACCCTTAAGTTATTCCGTGCTTGTCAAGTCTTCCAAACATAGCGGTCAAGTTAAGCTCCGAAGGAGCGAAATTATTGTAGCCCCGCCAGCTGGCGGACGGGGTTTAATTTTTCGTCTAGAAATCGTGTCGACTACGCACGTTCGCTGTAGTGCAAAATAATCCCGACACGATGTACCGCATTTTGGCCAATGCTCCTGAATGCGCGCCACGACACTTGACTGCACCGACCTAACTTGTGCAGGTGCTGGCCGAGAATAATAACAATATTCCACGGGTTAAAACCCGTGGCTATTATAATTGCATCCCTCCGGGATTTATAGTTGATGCCTTAGCTTGACGGCAATGGTCTTCCGACCTGGCGTAAAATCATTCCATCAATTTTTAATAACTTCGAGAAAGATTAGCGGCTATGACCACCGAAGAAATCAAATCAGAAATTGAGAAGATTTTCATTGAAGACAAAGAATTACTTGAACGCCTAGCCAAATCATAGATGAAATGACCATGAATAAATCAACCATCGAAAAAGAGAAGCTGGAGATTATCAAATGGGTGACCAACCTCAAAGACAAAACGGCTATCGAGCGACTTCGAATGCTTAGAGCCAATCCAAAAAAATCGGATTGGTGGAATGAAATAACCGAAGAAGAAAAAACAGCTATTGATAAAGGCCTTGCCGACATCAAAGCTGGCCGAGTAAAACCTCATAAAGACGCAAAGAAACTTTATGAGAAGTGGCTATAAACTTCTTTGGTCTGACAAGGCACTAGCCGATCTTCAAAACATCATCACCTACCACACCGAAAACTGGACTACCAAAGAGATTCAGAACTTCGCCAGAAGGTTAGACAAGCGACTCGAATTAATTATTGTCAATCCTCGCCTTTTCCCAAAAACCACTAAACGAAAGGAAGTCAGAAAATCAGTGTTGACTAAGCACACTGTTATTTATTACGTAGTGACGATTGTTACTCTTTTTGATCCAAGACAGAATCCTAAAAAACTGAAGCTATAAATCTCCTCTCCTTCTCAGCAGTATCGCCCTCTGGGACGCTGCGTTGTGACGGGTAATGCGCCAGAGTCCGAGACGAGACTCTGTCGAGAAATAAACCGCTAACAAAAAAGCAAACCCAATTCTGAGCGGACAGTCAGGCAAACTTTGAACAAGGCTGAGCTCTGCGCTTCATCAGCCATTTCAAAATGGAGAAGGAAGAGCGAAGAATCCCCAAATCGATAGTCCTCAGCGTATTCGAAGTGCTGTGCGCTAAACGGGAGATCCTTCGCTATGCTCAGGATTGGCTGTTAAGCGGGCGTTTAAATAAATATTCCTCCGGCAACCTCAATGCGCTGGGCATTGACCCACTTGGCTTCATCACTGCAGAGGAACGCCACTACTCCACCAATGTCATCGGCCAGACCTACGCGGCCCAATGCGGTGAGTGACGAAATCATATTGTTCAGATCTTTGTTGTCGCGCACTGCTCCGCCACCAAAATCTGTTTCGATGGCACCGGGTGCTACTACGTTCACACGAATTTTCCGTTCGCCCAGTTCTTTCGCCTGGTACTTGGTGAGTGTTTCTACAGCACCTTTCATAGTTCCATAAGCCGAATAGCCGGGAAACGAAAAACGAGCAAGGCCTGATGAAATGTTCACCACACTTCCTTCATCATTCAGTACGGCTAATAGTTTCTGTGTGAGAAAATAGGGTGCCTTCAGGTGTACGTTCACCATGTTGTCGAATTGTTCGGGTGTGGTATCGGTGAATGGCGTATGTGTGCCCACGCCTGCATTGTTCACCAGTGCATCAATTTTTTCAGCCCCGAAAGTTGCTTTCAGAACCGTTTTAAGATTTGAAACAAACGAATCGAATGTTTGTGTCAACGCTACATCCAGTTGAAGGGCATGCGCTTTTCGTCCTTGTGTTTTTATCTCGTTCACCACGCGATCGGCTTCTTCATTCTTGCTGTGATAGGTTATCACCACGTCAAATCCTTTGGCAGCTAACTGCAAGGCCATGTCTTTACCCAAGCCACGGCTGCCGCCCGTTACCAGGGCGATTTTGTTCTTTGTGTTTGTCATTTTTTGAAATTTTTTGATAGCACAAAGTTGCTTTCATCCGCCTTGATCTCCGTTGCGGGAATCAATCGGGTATTTGCAAAATTCAAATAACTGCCACCGGACGGGTTCAATCGCGATAAGCTGCAGGAGAAAGTTGGTTCTGCTTTTTAAAGAAGTTGGAAAAGTGTGCTACTTCTTCGAAACCAAGGGAAAAGGCGATCTCGGAAATATTCCAAGTGGTCTGCTTCAACAAAATCTTGGCCTCCTGGCTCACACGGCTGGCAATGATCTCGGTAGTGGTTTTGCCGGTAGTCTCTTTTAAGACTTTATTAAGATGATTCACGTGCACACGAAGTGTATCGGCAAAATCCTTGGCCGTCTTCAGCTGTAATATTTGGGTAGTGTTTTCGATGGGGAACTGGCGCTCGAGTAATTCAATAAACAAACTAAAAATGCGGGTCGCTGCATTGATGTGCTGCAAGCTGGGTTTCACCGGCTGCAACTTCTGTCCATAATGAATTAGCTCCAGCAAGTAATTGCGAAGCAGATCATATTTAAACTGATAGTCCGACTGAATTTCCCTATGCATCTTCTCAAAGATCAAGTTGATTTCTTGAAACTGTTGCTCTCTGATTTGGAATACGAAATCGCTTTGGGGAGAGAAAACAGGCAGCTTCTCAATATCGAAACCGGTTTTGGATTTGGGCATGAAGTCGGGCGTGAACAAACAAAAGTGACCTGCCTGATTGGTATCTGCCGGTGTATAGCGGTAGGGAACCTTGGGTGTGGCAAACAAAACACCATACTCTTCAATATCCAACACCTTGTCGGCATATTCTACACGGTTACGCCCCTTCACAAGACTTATTTTATAGTACGTTCTGCGGTTATAGGGCATTACTTTATTCTTATTGCAATACATGTCGGCAATATTGAAAACGTTGAAGTGGCCGATGTCGCTATTGCTTTGATCATCGAGAAAATAATTGAGCTCGGAGCAAACAGTACCGAAAATCTCCTGATAAAAATCTTTAACTGCAGTGGTGGTCATTGGTTGCAAAATTCAAAGGTACGCAATGACCTGAAACAAAGAGGATGCAGAGTAAGTTCAAAGAACCTCTTAAGTTATTGTTGCCTGATCAGCATTCTTAAAAATCGGCTTTGTTGTTTACCCCAAAAGTCATTAGACAAACTGAAAGCGTGAGGATGCTTTGGGTTTTTCTAAAACAAGCCGAGAAACAAAGTCCTGATCGGCTTAGTATGGCAAAAAATCTTAGCGAGATATTCATCGAAGACAAAGAATTACTCGAACGCCTTGTTAATGATTGACGTCAAAAGAATATGCGACCCTGATGGGGTCGTAGGTTTATAGCAAATCAAATTTCTAGAAACATCCGACCCCATCGGGGCCGAACCTAAGCGCCATCAAGCCAAGCCCAAATCCAAGACTAAAAAAGGGTAGAGATTTGCTTACGCTTGAGCGAAATGTCAACTCTGCATTGAGTCGAATTTATTATCTTAGTCAGTGCATACAAGTGTATTGTGAAAAAGACACAACTGATCATTCTCATTCTGTCAATTTTTCTTTTCAATTGCAGCAGCCGAACTGCCGACTCACCTGAAATAGTAAAAATTAAAGTGGGCAGAGCCCCGGGCTGTGTTGAAGTTGCAGACCTTAATCATGACAAATTTCCGGATCTGATTGTTACCAGTGAGCGGGATAGCAGTGTAACCATTCTGTTAGGTAAAAAGAATATTCAATTCGAAGAAGCTAAAGGCTCTCCTTTCCATGCCGGGTCTGGAGTAAATGATGTAGCAATTGGGGATTTTAATAAAGACAATAACCTTGACCTCGCCTTTGCCAATCATGAAAAGAAATATTTAACTGTCTTGCTCGGAGATGAGCAGGGCAATTTTACATCTGCAGCAAAATCGCCATTTCCTGTTGAAGTCATACCTCATACACACGGCATCGCCACGGGAGACTTTAATAATGATGGAATGCTGGATCTTGTCACCGACAGTTGGGGCAATGACCACATAGAGATTTTATTCGGTGATCACGACAATGGTTTTAAAATTCCGGGAACACTTTTCAAAGTTGGTAAGCATCCTTATCAACGACTTCGCGCTGCCGACATAAATAAGGATGGCAACATCGATATCGTAACCACAAACCTCGAAGGTGATAACACTACAATTCTTCTTGGTAATGGCGATGGGACTTTTAATGAGCCCGCGGGTTCTCCATTCCCCTGCGGTGATTCACCCTTCGGTCTCGCTATCGGTGATGTCAATGCAGATGGAAAACCAGACCTCGCCATTATCAACTCACCAGCCAGCACGGCAGACCGAACCGGTAAAAACGGACTCACTGTTTTATATGGAAACGGAAAAGGAATATTCACACCATCGAAAGGCTCTCCGTATGGGGCAGGCAAAATTCCCAATCGTGTTGCGATTGGCGATGTGAACGGTGACGAAGTAAATGACATTGTAGTTTCAGACAATGACAGCAATAAGATCTATCTTTTCTTAATGAGCAAGAGCGAAAGTATTCTCGCATCCTCATCCATCATCGTTGGAAATCATCCCAAGGGTGTAGCCATTGCCGACTTAAACGGTGACGGCAAAGGGGAAATCGTGGTATGCAATAATCTTGATAACAACATTTCTATTATTATAAGCAAATAGCCCAACTCACTCCTAACCTCAGATACTCATCGGATTGGCCAATACCTTTTTGATCAAGAAGACCACTTGAAAATAAAATATAGACAGACTTGTCTATATCGTAGAAAGAATGCACCTTTACAGCGATGAAGAACAGTTCTGCACCGAAAGAAAGAATTTTGGAAACGGCCTATAAGCTGTTTTTTAAGCAGGGCTACAATATGACAGGCATTAACCAAATCCTTGATGAATCGAAAGTTGCAAAGGCAAGCCTTTACCAGCACTTCGGCTCAAAAGAAGACTTGGGGGTAGAGTATGTCAAGAAAGCCAGGGAAGATTGGTTTCAGGCTTTTGAAAGTCATTTATCTAAGAAAGCAGAACCCAAACAAAAAATTTTAGCTGCCTTTGATTTCATAGCCATGAACATGAGACTTCATGATTATAAAGGCTGCCGGTTTTTGAATTTACTTTCTGATATTGATTCAGTAAGCAAGCGAATGCAAATTGAAATTATAGAACATAAAACTAAATTAAGGAACCTGTTTAAATCCCTGGTGAAATTCCACACAGGCAGCAATAGAAAATTGGCCATGCCCAATGCGCATGATTCTATTTATTTGCTTTTCGAAGCGGCCATTGTTGAAAGCAAAGTTTACCAGGATGAATGGCCGATTGCAGCTGCTAAGCAAACCGCTAATCAAATTTTGACTTTAGAAACCTAAAAAAATTTGTCCAGCTAATAGACAGACTTGTCTATTTCAATAGATAAAACAATGTTCAATTATTAACCTTAACAAAATAAAATGGAAAAAATAAAAGCGATCTCACCAGAACTAGCTACTGAAGCAGCTAAAGTCACCATGGCCATGGTAAGCAAAAAGCTAGGACGTGTGCCCAACATGTATCAAGTCATGGCTAATTCTCCTGCCGTGTTAGAAGCCTATGTGAAATTCAACGGAGCATTGAGTGGCGGAACATTGGGCAGCAAAATGGCCGAACTAATTGCCCTGGCCACTGCCGAGACCAATGCCTGTTCATATTGTCTTTCGGCTCATACCTTTTTTGGAGCGAGGGTGGGATTATCAGAAGAGCAAATGCTAGAAGGACGCGGATTTTATTCGTCAGGCGAAAAAGCAAACACAGGATTGTTGTTTGTGAAAAAAATGCTTGAGGCACCCAAGGAAATTTCAAGCAGTGATATTGAACCGTTGAGAAATGCTGGTTATTCAGATGGCGACATCTTAGAAATCGTTGCTAATGTGATCAGGAATATTTTCACCAACTACATCAACATCATTTCTGAAACGGAAGTGGACTGGCCCGTGATCGTAAAGTCTTTAAATAATGTGGAAGCAAAATGAAAACAGAAAGTACGAAAATGCCAGTGCCACCCTTTACCATGGAAACGGCTTTAGAAAAAGTTCAGATGGCGGAAGACACTTGGAATACACGCGACCCTGAAAAAATTTGCCTCGCTTACACACTCGATACAGAGTGGAGAAACAGAACAGAATTTATAAACGGCAGGGAGGAAGTAAAACAATTCCTGAAACTCAAATGGGAAAGGGAATTGGATTATAAATTAAAAAAGGAGTTGTGGGGGTTTCGTAACAATCGTATGGCAGTGCGTTTTGAATATGAGTGGCATGACCTTAGTGACCAGTGGTTTCGCAGCTATGGAAATGAGTTATGGGAGTTTGACGACAATGGATTAATGCAAAAACGCTTCGCAAGCATCAACGACTTGCCCATTAACGAGACAGAACGCATGCTGAAATGACTTACTCAACTGGCAATCTATTACACTCTTAATTATCTATTGATGTTAGAAAATCAACACGCAGTTGGGACCACTCAACCTGTCGAAATCGAACTCGAACCCGGAAAAACTTACTCATGGTGTCAGTGTGGACAGTCAAAGAACCAACCGTTTTGCGATAGTAAATCGCATTACGGAACTGGCTTCAACCCCAAGGTATTTGAAGTTTCCATTCGCAGAAAGGTATGGCTTTGCATGTGTAAGAAAACTAAAATTCCACCGTATTGTGATGGTTCTCATAATAAAATAGCAAATTTATCGAAGAGCAAAAGCGTGAGTCTGCCTGACTCCTAAGATACAGTTGGGTCCAAGACCAATAATCTTCTTATCCTCTTCAAAAAAAATTGTAAATAGCATATCATGCTGCTCGATATTCAACAGGCTGGAAATCTTATCCACTCGACCTTCTCTATTGTTGCCGATGTGTTTGTGATTGCATTGGTCACCATCGCCATTGTATTTATTATTCGCGTACTACGCGACAGCAGTTATACCATCCGGCAAATCAACGTGCCCTCTTCTTTTGAGCAGGCTGGCCATACGGGGCCGGTTATCGCCAAGCGTATTTATTCAAGACTCAGTGAAATCATTAAGCGTGTGAGCGCTACCGAATATGCCAAGGGTTACACTACTGCTGCCGATTCGGATGTCTCTGTTGAGGTAGCCGGAATGGGAATGCCCATTAAAGGATTTATCGAATTGATCGGAACCACGTTAGGCATTAATCGACATAAAAAAATTGACGCTGATATTTTCATTGAAGGCACGCATATCGTGATGGCACTCCGTATTGCAGGAGGAAATTGTGAACGTTTTGAAGAGCCAATAAATGAGAATCTGGGAGTTCCCCTCAAAGAATTGGTGCTTCAAGCTTCTGAAGCGATTTTAAAATACAGCAATGACGAAGCGCTGCAAACTTATTTCGGGCACCTCACACGCAATGGTGAGAAGGCGGCAAAACTCGCCAAATACAGGCTGGAAAAATATAAAGGCAACAAATACGTGGAAGCACGCATGATCTCTGCCTGGGCCAGAGGCTTGTGCTTGCAGGGCAAGCATCAAGAAGCGGAAGAGAAACTTCGTGAAGGAATCGCTTTGAATGAAAACGAAGGACGACTCTACAACGTGTGGGGTATGATGTTGCAAGAACAAGGCAACCATGAAGAAGCAAAAATAAAACTGACGAAAGCCATCAGTCTGATGCGATCGAAGGAATCAAAATTCAGAAGATCAAATGTGCTTACAGCCATCGGAATTTCCTTGTCGAAACTTGGGCAGTCAGATGCTGCGATGAATTATTTCAACCAGGCTATCAAAGTAGATGAAAATGCCCACGTCAGTTATTTTAATCTCGCGAAGGAATATTTACTAAAGAAAGAAACTGCTTCCTTCTTTGAGATACTCGAAAAATCTTTTTCAAAAGGATTGACACCAAGTCATGTTAAGCCAAGACAAAGACATGCAAACTCTTCTTGATGACCCACAACTGAAACGGCTTTTGAAAAAATATGAAGAAGAATGACCTACTTCTTACAATAGGCTTCTGAATTCTCGATTGAATATTTCGCATCCAGGTCTACATCGTTGAAACTGTTCTTCCCTCCCCAGCCAAACACCTTTTCGAAGAAAGGAAGAAGCTTACTGGTTTTTATTTTCTCTAAGAAATAAACCTCGTGCTCTTTTCTTTGATGCCCATCTCATATAAAACTTGATCATGTTCTTTGATTCCGAGTTCATGAAAGAAATGCATCATCCTAAAATACTCGCACACGTTCCCACTTTCGAGTCGTCCTGCAAAGTAGAAAGGCATAAACCAGCCGATCACATAACATCCGAATGAAATCGTTTTGCCAATCACATGAAACCGAAATTCATAATAGCGCGAAATGGGAACTTCGTATTTGTTCATAATCTCGAGTACTTCCTTTCGGTGATTCCATTCATCAACTTCAATTTGATGGATGGCGGCTTTCTCTTCTTTGTTTTTCACTGAGCCCGCGTGACCTTGGTAAGCGAAAGCTGCGGCTTTTTCTGCCGAGTAGGCCATTTGCAACAAATCAACAAGTTGGGGGTGGTTTAGCTTCACAGTGTTTTAGTATTGCATACGAAAAAACGAAGGCCGGGTTAGCATCGATCAAGATGACTTCTATCAGGCAGTATAATAAAGTGTTTGCCCCTTCTTGTCTAAAATTTTCTTATCTCTGATATGCCCAAGGGCTTGCCCACTGACGCTATACAAAAAGCCATTTAAGAAGTGACCAATTTGCTCGCCCGATTCACTGAAGAGATTCTTACCGTCACTTGAATAGGCTTTGTATGTTCCGCTTTGATCGTAGTACTTTGTCATGATTAGTAAAGATACCTTTAAAACAACAGAGCGTAATTTCCTTTTTTACTATCTGTAGTTTAACAACCTAAAACTTGTCAGAATAATTTGTTCATTTATAAATAATTTTCAAGAAGATTCTCATTCTATGGACAAGGATACTTTCCGCTATAATGACAAAGGCTGGCCCATCTTGGAAGTCACATTTCCAAAGCACAGTCCAACCTTGGAAGAAATCCATACCTACATTCAAACCCTTGGCACTTATTTCGCCAGAAAAGAAAAACTGCTCCTTATTATTAATCTCTCTGACTCGGGCTGGGTGCCGCCCCAACTTCGATTTGAAATTGGAAAATGGATTATGGAGCACAAGGTCTTCGTGCGAAAGTACATAGCAGGTAATGCTTATGTCGTCAAAAGTCAGTTGCTACGACTTGCTCTTCAAACGTTTATGAGCTTTGAAGACATCAACCAGGTAGTAGGTCCTGTAAAAGTTTTTAGTTCACTAGATCAAGCAAAAGACTGGGCTACTCAAATTCTTTCCGCCAAAGAGAATTAATTATTTGGAAGCCACACGGTAAAGCAAGAACCTTTGCCCACTTCAGAAGTAAGCGTGATGGAGCCCTTCATCTTATCCAGTGTTTCTTTTACGATAAACAAGCCCAAGCCTGACCCTTTCGAGTTGTCAGAAGCCCTGAAAAACATTTCGAAAATTTTATCTTGAAAGTGAGGCGGCACACCTTGTCCGTTATCTTCAATTGTAATTCCGATGGAATGATCTGATTTTGTCATTCCAATTTTTACAAAGCGTTCTGATTTGGAAGTGTCACGATATTTGATAGCATTGCCAATCAAATTGCTCAGTATACTGATCATCCTGTTCTTGTCGGTATAGAGAATCACATCGTCATCCACTTGCACTTGAATGTCTACATCGCTTGCTTCCTTCATGTAGACCAATTGGTCGATCACATCATAAAGCAGTGACTTGAGTTGTACCGGCTCAGGAGTAAATTCCATTCGCACGTTCCTGGCATAGTTTACGATTTCATGAATAAAGGAATCTTGAACTTTTACCCGATCATCAATCAGGTTAAGGCACATCAATATTTCATTTCGATCTTCTGACCGTTTCGCAATTTCGACAAGCCCCATGATTGAACTTAGGGGCGATCGTAAGTCATGCGAAGCACTGTAAACAAATTGATCCAACTCAGCATTCGCTTTAGAGAGCAATTCGTTTTTATCGACCAGCGCTTTTTCAGCATCGTTATTCGTTTTGATTAAAAAATAAAGAAGAACAGAGGAAGTTAACAAAGAGACTATGAAATTGGTGGTGAAAAACACTGCCACATAATCCTCCGAAAAAAACTCGGGTTGCTCGACCGGAGATATCTTCAACAAATAAGCAAGCACAAAAAGAACAATCGAAAGTAGCACAGAACCTAATCCCAGCGCCAACTCATCATAGCCGAATAAAGTCAAGGCTGTAATGCTACTCACAATAAAATAGGCGTAAACACCACTGCGATAAGTATCACCCGAAGCCAATAAATAAATGAGACTATTGATGAGCAAGACAAAAATAATACTGGCCGCACGAAATCGATGTGCCTTGTTCAACCAGAGCACAACTACAGTCACCAGCATCAATGTGATATAGTAGTGAAGATTAATGTAAATGCCGTTAGCGATATCAATTATGGTGTAAACGATACCGACAACGATTGCTAAGAGACCCAATTCGATTCGGAGAATCGCCTTCTTGAATTCAATTGGACGAAGTTGACTTTTATTATCAATAAAGAAATCCAGAAAATTGAATCGTAATGTCATTCAGATTTTGCCAACTTATTTACTATTCTATAAATGTAAAAATAATTGATGGAGCTTTTTTGTTTACTTTGGCCTTCATCTCTTTAGCTCATATAAATGAAAATTGCCAGGAACGAGAATACTCCTTTCGATTTAGTTGTGATTGGTGGTGGTGCTGCCGGTTTCTTTGGCGCGATCGCCACAGTAGAAATGAATCCTAATCTCTCAATTCTCATCCTGGAAAAAACAACCAAGCTTCTTTCTAAAGTAAAAGTATCAGGCGGTGGGCGATGTAATGTTACGCATCATTGCTTTGAGCCAACGCCACTTTCTAAGCATTACCCGCGAGGAAGCAAAGAACTAAAATCGCTCTTCAGAAAATTTCAGGCAAAAGATATAGTCGAATGGTTTGAATCTAAAAACGTCAAACTCAAAACAGAAGAAGACGGAAGAATATTTCCTGTGACTAATAACTCACAAACCATCATTGATTGTTTTTTGGATGAAACTGAAAGACACAACATTAAAATTAAACTGCATTCAGAGGTAAAGAAGATTACTCCTACTGAAAACGGATTTACATTGGAACTAAACACTGAAGAGATTACGGCTCGCAAAGTTCTCATCGCTACAGGTGGCTACAACAACTTGCAGAGTTATCAATGGTTAAAACCATCTCCAATCATCAACCCGATTCCTTCCTTGTTTACGTTCAACGACTCTGATAAAAAGTTTAAAGACTTAATGGGCGTTGCTGTCGCACAAGCTGAGGTGAAAATTGCAGGATCAAGACTTTCTGAAACAGGACCTGTGCTTATTACGCATTGGGGACTAAGCGGCCCTGCAGTAATCAAGCTTTCCGCCTGGGCTGCAGAATATTTGCATGAAAGGAAATACGAGTTCACGGCATTGGTTAATTGGACAGGCACCGTTGGCGAAGAAGACCTTCGCAAAGACCTACAAGAGCTAAACGCTTTTCACGGCAAACAAAAAATAGTAAACAACCCTCAGTATAAAATTCCTTCACGTCTGTGGGCGCGTTTGTGTTCATTAGCAGAGATTGATGAAAACAGAACGTGGGCAGAACTTCAACGCAAGAATTTAAACCGTTTAGTTGAGTTTATGATTCGCTGTCCGTTTGAGATCAAAGGCAAGACTACTTTCAAAGAAGAGTTTGTGACGTGTGGTGGTGTTGATCTACAGTCCATCAATTTAGAAACGATGGAAAGCAAACTGGTAAAAGGAATCTATTTCGCAGGTGAAGTGCTCAACATCGATGGCGAAACCGGGGGCTTCAATTTTCAATCCGCCTGGACAACTGCTTATGTAGCGGCTAAGTCAATTAGTGAATCGTTTGAAAGATCTAAGTAATGCACTCGCCCTTTATTCAAATATCTTCACCGGATTGTATTCAATCACCGAATAATTGTCACCTGAAAAGTCAATAAAGTAATAATGGAATTTATCCTTATTAGTTAGTTCTCCATCTTTATTTTTATCTTCTAGTGTTCGAAAATAAATTCGGTTTTCACTCTTAATTAATCTCCAGTCATAGAACTCATGAAGTTCCTTTGTTATCTTCTTGAAGTCGGTACCATCAAGCTTACTAATGTAGAGGGCTTCCAAGTCAGCATAACTTAATTCTTTATCTCCGTTTGAATCACGGTCTGAGACTATATATAAAAGATACCCTGTCCTAATGGTTTTAAATATTTCTCTTAGAAAATAAATGGTTCTAATCCTTATTTTCTTGTCA
The DNA here is from genome assembly GCA_967789005.1 of uncultured bacterium. Lineage (GTDB taxonomy): Bacteria > Bacteroidota > Bacteroidia > Cytophagales > Cyclobacteriaceae > ELB16-189. The sequence goes on from CBRFFM010000004.1 coordinate 13,418, forward strand.
GTCAATTTTCTTTCACTTCCTTTTTTGTCTTGAAACACCACGTTCATATAGCTCCCAATCAATTTGTCTCTATCAAAATAGCTTGAGGCAATCTCATTCGTACTGTAAGAGCCCGACTTAATTTTACTGTATCCGCCTCTTTCCTGAAGATCAACAAGTCCGATAGCAAATAGTAAGATATCAGTGCTATCAAACCTAACGGGCAGTTCTGAAACCAGTATTTTAGTTGTGTCCTTAATTCGATCATCCACTACAGAAGTGGTATCCACTTTCTCCTGGTAGTCGATCTTGGATCCTTGTCTAGAACATGACACAAATAGAATTATCGTCACGAACGCAAATAGCAGTCTTGTTGTCATTTGTATAGTGTTCAAGTTTTAAAATTATACTAAACTATGTAAAAGGCCAGGCCTTTCGACCTGACCCATTACCGCCCCACAATCCGCCATGATAAATCTTAAAGCGATGGTCAGGTCTTTCGACCTGACTCACCTATCACCCACCTCACAATCATTTTTCAATAACTGCTAAAAAGTAGAGATGTGTATTTTCTTCTGTCCATCCTTCAACAGGGTTCCTTTCTTTGGCACCTCGATTTCCTGTTTGCGTTCGTCTTCAATGATGGTATCGAGGTATTGATATGCTTTTTCATAAGGCAACAGAACAGTCTTTCCCGTAGTGATCGCTTCAGTGGCGTATGAATTAATCAAGTTGTGATAATGCTTGGTCAAAAGTTCATGTGTGGCAAACATGTCGCAGCCTAATACCGTATTGCCCGTCACAGCCATTATTCCGATTACATCCTTTTCATTCACAATCAATTTCTCGAAGTAGTCGGTATACTTTTTCAATTCCTTGGCGTAATCACCTGATTCTTGCAGAGCGGTCAGCGTGCCGGTAGCAGTGTTCGCTTTATGTTTAGCTGTTGTTTCAGCCACTTTGTTCCATACTTCGCTCTGATCTTTTTTCACTGCTGCAGCCTTGCGAACTTCATTGGAAGAGATGGAATAATACTTTTTAAATTCCTTGCCACTTTCTTTCGGTTGCCAGCGTCCATGCTCTACACAAAACACTGACAAGTTTTTCTTGCCGCTCTTCGGATAGAGAATTACATCTTGTCCCACCATGCGATCTTGCTTGCCTCCTTGAACAACTTCACCTGCCAAAATCATCACCGTGTCTTTCGATACGTTTTCTATAAATAGATTATTCACCTCTTCATCCTTCGATTCAGTAACGACCACCTTCTTTTTGTCGAGCGCATTTTTCAAGGTTTCAAACTTGCTTACGTTTTTGTTGCCCGACATGAAGGCTGCGTTTGCGCGGATCGGATAGAGCTGCAAATTCTCATAACGGTATTTTGTTTGCGAAGTAGCTGGCTCCAACTTCAAGTTAGTTTTGTTGTATTGTGCATTTGCGATAGAGACGAAGAACACGAGAATGATAACGAGCGTTTTCATATCAGTTGAATTTTGGGTGAAACATCCTAGTAATCCAGAATCCAGTATATAGTCACTTACTTCCAGATAAATTTCTTTCCTGCCGCCTGCTCTTTGATCGCTTTGATCATCGCTGCATCCAACATCGCGTCCTGATTTTCTTGTGGTGTGTGTGAAGCGATATACTCTTGACGTTGCTTATTTAGCGACTGAATTTCTGTCTGTATGCGTTCACGCTCTGAAGACTTTTGTTTTACATAATCTTTACGTTGCTGAACGCTCATCTCTTTCATTTCCTGAGGAAGTTCTTCTGCTTCTGCGTTGACAATGGCTTTGTCGTCATTCTTAGAAGCGTCCACTAAATCCCAAGTTGAGTTTTGGTAGGCGTGTGAACTCTTAGATACGGCACGGTCAACTTTGTTTGATAATCCATAAGACTCCGCATTGCTATCCTGACGTGATTGCATTGCTTTCTTTGATGATCCGCTTTTTCCATAATAGATATAAGTGTTATTCAATTGATCATTCAATGAGCTGATTCGTGAATCATACGGAGTTGCCACGTAGACAGTCTTGCGGTTTTGTTCGATGCTCATGTAAGTACCGCCTGTAAGGTCCGCACCATTCTTCCAACTAGTATTAATGCCTTCATCAAAGCTGCCACAGAAAATCGTGTTCACAACCACACCTTTTTCTTTCGCAAGGCCGCAAGCCAAATTGTATGAAACCGATCCTTGAGTGAAGGGCTCATTGCCTGCAATGAAAATCAATTTTAGATCAGAGCGCGAGGAAGACCAATCCAATTGAGTCAATGATTTCTTTATCACCGCTCCGCAAAATTCATTTCCTCCATTAGTTGTAAGCGAAAACAATTTTTCCGAGATCAAATCAAGGTCAGTAGTAAGGCCACTCACCTGGCGAATGTATCCTTCCGATGCGGGTAGGCCATCGTTACCATATTCATAAAGAGCGATTCGGATGTTTGGCTTCTTTCCATCATAACATTTCGCGGCTGCGAGCTCATTTACAATTTTCCATAACTGTGATTTAGCTTGGTCGATCAACCCATCCATGCTGTTGCTGGTGTCGAGCAAGAGCGCGAGCTGAATGCCTTGGTTGTCGCCCGGGCGAGGATCTTTCCTTAAATAATAAGGTTGAGCCACCAGTTGACTGGCGAACAGAATCAAGGCTACTATTATTATAGAATAGGGCCTTGCATAATTTTTGGCGGAGGTGTTTTTTGTATTCATGGCGATAAGTTTTAGTAAATAAAACGCCAAACTTTTTTTATAGATAGGTCAACTCCGTGAGCAGGCATTCGTACTAAGGCAAGCCCCCGAATGACTTAGTAAAGGCTGCTATTAGGCCTAATTCAGCTGAAAAGGGTAATTTATATTTTGTATAATTTGGTGCGTTAAATACAAAATGAGCCCAAGAGCATTCATATTGACCTTATTTCTGTGCCTGATGCAAATGCTGGTTTGCGTTGCTCAGGAAAAGAAGGCTGCGAAGAAGATCATGAAGAAGGAATCTTATGAAAGTTTGCAGAACCGCTCTTCCGTTAATCAAGCAACTCAATTATTAAGAGAAGCCGATAACCTCAAAGTCAACGATCCTTCCGGTGCCCTCGACAAAGTGCAAGAAGCGCTCGCCATGAGTATCGCACAAAAAGATGCATTCAATGAAGGCAAATGCTACTTACTTCTGGGTGAAATCAATGAAGGCATCCAAGAATGGAAACTGGCGTTGGAAAATTATTCGCGAGCGCATGAGAGGTTAGGAGAAGAAGACGCTGACTCTCCCGAATTCAAAAAAGCGTTGCAAGGGCTTGGTGCGATGAATCTCAAAATCGGGATGTACAATGAAGCGCTAAAATATTTTCAAGAATCGCTGTCGCTCAATTTGAGTAGATCCGAAAGACAAGATCGCCTGTTGGATATTTCTGAAGCCTACTACCAGATGGGCAATTATGATCAAGCACTGAAAGTATTGAACGAAAGCCCGCGCTCAAAAGTAGCCGATCAATTATTTGATACCCGTGTCGAAAATCAGAAGGCGAAGATTTACGCAAGACAAAACAATTTGAGTCTGACCAAACAAGCTTATCAGAACTCACTGAATAGCGCAGCCGGTCAAAAGCTAGAACCGAAGGCAGCTCAATCGTTGCAAGACACCAAAGAAGACATTGCTAATGTTCTTAACCAAGAGAAAAAATACGATGACGAGATCAGCGTGCGGCAGCAAGCCGTAAAGTTTAATCTCGAAAACAAGAACGCTGTTGAAGTTACCAAAGACAAAGTAGCTATCGGTCAAACACTGGAAAAGAAAGGCGAAAGCGAAGCAGCGCTGAAAGAAACGGAAGAAGCAGTAACCATTGCAGACACCCTCCGCAATGCCAAAGAACAAGCGAAAGCATATCTCGCATTAGCAGACTTATACCAAAAGAACGGACGCACACAAAACGCTTTGGCTACGTACAGAAAATATGCTGCTGCCGTCAACGAAAGCGAAAAGCAAAACGAAACACGACTCTTAGAAAAATCAGAGCTGATCAAAAAACAAAAAGACATCGAAGAACTGACCAGTTCTGTTTCCATTGGGCAGCGCGACTATGCACTCGAACAGCAGACTGTAGCAAGACAACAACTGATCATCTACGGATTGTTAGCGATCATCGCTATCATTGCAGTTACGTCATTCTTCATTTATAAGAATGCGATGGCCAGCAAGAGAGCAAATCAGTTGCTGGCTCTGAAATCGTTACGCAGCCAGATGAACCCGCACTTTATTTTTAATGCCCTCAACTCAGTCAATCATTTTATCGCAACACAAGACGAGCGCGCTGCCAACCAGTTTCTCTCCGAGTTCTCGATGTTAATGCGATTGGTGCTCGAGAACTCACAACAAGATTTTATCTCACTACAAAAAGAGCAAGAGATATTGTCGCTTTACTTGAAACTGGAGCACTACCGCTTCCGCGACAAGTTCGATTACGTGATCGACCTCGATGAAAGTCTGAATGCAGAAAGTATAGAAGTGCCACCCATGCTCATTCAACCCTATTTGGAAAATGCCGTGTGGCACGGACTCCGTTACAAAGACACCAAAGGAAAATTATCGCTGCGCATTAAGAAACAAGATCATAACCTGGTAGTTGAAGTTTGTGATGACGGCATCGGTAGAACAAAATCAGCCGAGTTGAAAACAGAAAATCAGAAGAAACATTTTTCGGTCGGCTTGAAGAACATAGGTGAGCGACTTGCCATCATCAATAAATTATACAAGTCCAACTATCACGTTTCTGTCACCGATCCCAAATCAGGCACAGGAACAGAGGTGAAAATTTATATGCCTTTACACAATCATACTAGTTGAATATGCTCAATGCAGTGATCATCGATGATGAAAGCGACAGCCGCCAGATACTAGCCGGTTATCTCACACGCTATTGTCCTGACGTGAAGGTTTGCGGATTTGGTGAATCGGTAGCCACCGGACTCGAGGCGATAAAAAAGTATCAACCCGAGATTGTTTTCCTTGATATTGAGATGCCGTATGGAAACGGGTTTGACCTGCTCGATCAACTGCACGAAGTAACTTTTGAAACTGTGTTCGTTACGGCCTTCGATAATTATGCTATCCGTGCACTCAATCAAAGCGCAGCGTACTATTTGCTGAAGCCGGTGAACATTGATGAACTGGTGAATGCCGTAGAAAAAATAAAAGCAGAGCACGCTAATAAAAATCATCCCACACGCACTCAACTCCTGGTAGAGAACTTTACTGCTTCGAAGCAGCGGATCATGCTACCCACCCTGGAAGGATTTGAGATCGTAACCATCAACTCTATATTATATTGTGAGGCCGCGGATAACTTCACCAAGTTTTATTTCGAGAGTGGCCCTCCATTATTGATTTGTCGCACGCTCAAATACTTTGAAGACATCCTCACCGAACATCGCTTTCTACGAATACACCGATCGTACCTGATCAACCCTGAATTTGTGGTGCGCTACTCCAAAGGCAAAGGCGGTTATGTCACCATGAAAAACAATCAAGAGCTGGAAGTTTCTCCTACTAAGAAAAAAGAGTTGTTGGAGATTTTTGAGAAGTAAAACTTCTGCAGACGACTATGTCTAAGCTGCAATTTTGAATTTATGGTTTAATAAATTCCTTCATTGCGTTATAACCATTATTGATCAACGTATTTTTTTCTTGCACTGACAGTTTCCGAATCTTAGGACCTATTTCACCGGAACTTACCGAAATCGTTCGAGCCCAATCCTCTTTGGTAAGGGAGGTACGATTCAAGTTTTCTAACGCATAGTTGTAAAAGGCACTCAGGTAATCTTTAAATCGTTCAATGGGGATTGGAGCGAGTCCTATTTGTGCTTTATCATAGCGAATCTGCTCAGGCGTATCTATTCTTATACCTATAGTGGACTGATTTATTATACGAGAAGCGTTGCGATCGGAAGAAGTATAACTGTCAAATACTGAAATGGGAAAATTTCCTGTCAAGCCACCATCAACCATAATGTCGAAGTGTCCCTTAGCATTTTTCTTGTTAATCGTTGAACCCAGTGAGTCTATGAGGACAGCCTCAAAATACAAAGGAATTGACATGCTTATCCGAACGGCATCCTTTACCTTCATTTGCGGATATGTTTCGTGAGAAAACACAATCAATTTTTGGCTTGTAAGACTTGTTCCTGTTACATACAAGTCCTTAAACTTTCTATCGTGTAATTCTTGAAAAGTAATATTCGCGTTGCCCGTTTTGTTTTCAATGATCACCTGCAACCATTTTGTAAAAGATTTTCCACGGTACCAACCGTAGTTCTTGTTTAACCTGGCCAGGCCCCCAACAAAGAAAAATTTCCCATCATTAAACTTCTGAAGTTTCGTCTTGTACATCAGTTGTTCTATCTCCTGACTGGAATAGCCAATTGAAATAGCCAGAGCTGCTATTGCTCCTGCGGAGGTGCCCGCGACTTTCTCAATTTGGTGGAGCATTTTATTTTCTTCCATAAACTTAATAACACCTGCATATGCTACTCCTCTTACACCCGCTCCTTCTAGGACAAGATTTTTGTAGGGTTGTGCCGCACATGGATTTAAAATTCCGATTGATGTAACCAGCAATGCAATAAGAATGCAGTTCCTTTTCATACTTCTGTATTGAATAATCTCTTAGCGAACATAGGAAATATTTCGCATCCATTCTTCCACATTGTTTTCGCTAACAACACGAAAGTAAATTGAGAATACTTCAAAGAAAAAGCCCACACGTGGGCTCTTATCTGTTAGCAAACTAACCTCTTTAAACTTTCTCTTCTATTTCGGCTAGACTTACCGTTTTGCCCAGAGCACCAAACTCATGCAAATCGCCAAACACTTCGATGCGGATCGACTGATCAATCTTTCCAACATTCATCGGCTCGAACCCACTGTCTTTGATCAGCTCTTCAATTTGCCAATTGATAGTATTATCATCAGTGGCATAAAAGAGTACAGCTTCAGGTTTTCTTCTTGCAGCTCCGGCCAACGATCCGGCTCCTAATGTTCCCAATGCTTTTGCAAGCTTCGTTCCTTTTGGTAGTAAGCCTGCAATGATTTGTCCGGCCGATTCTTTTTCACCAATGATCTTTTTAAAACCTCCATTGCCATCAGGTGCAATGGGATTAGAAGGATCGATGATGATCTTGCCTTGCAGTTCAACTGCATACTTTTTGAGCAGTTCCTGAATGGCACTAAACCAAACTGCCATCACTACGATGTCGGCTTCTTTGATAGCAGCAGGAACTTCCATAGCCGTTGCCAATGCTCCCAACTCGTTCGTGAGTGATTTTGCATCGTCCATGTTTCTGCTTGCAAGGATAACAGCGCGGTTTCCTTTCACCAGGTTAGCGGCTACAACCTTTCCGATATTACCAACACCGATTACAGCGATTTTTGATTTGTTCGTTGACATAATTTTAAAATTTAGTTGTTGTTTTTTGTTGATACAAAGCAACAACCACAACACAGCCCCGGCCAATGATCCTGGTTAAGAAAAAGTATTGATCTAGTTTAAGAATTCTTTATTCGCCCTTGGCCATTCGATTGCGAATGCGGCTAAGAAATTCTGGTGTAACACCAAGGTAGGCTGCGATTTGCACTTGCGAGAGCCGCGTCAACAGGTGCGGATAGGTTTCGAGAAAAGATTGATAACGTTCTTCTGCAGTGGAGCTGAAGAGTTGTGACAGCCGATCTTGCTGCACCATGAAACTATTTTCAAGCAGCACGCGAAAGATGCGATTGAAGTGAGTGCCCTTAAGATAAAGTTCGACCAAATCTGAAAGGCTGATGCGCAGTACCACCGTTTCTTCCATCGCATCGATGTCGAGCTTCGAGGGTATTTGTTTATGGAAGCTGGCCAAGTCATGGATCCAGTTATTTTCTGTGGCAAACTGAAGAATGTGAAGGACTCCTTCGTTGTCTACCTGATAAAGTCGCAAACAGCCACGCACCACAAAGTTGAAATATTGGCAAACGTCTCCATGCTGCAAGGCGAATTGTTTCTTCAAATACAGGTGCGGGTGAAATTTTGCTAGCACGAGTTGTTTCTCTTCAAGCGTGAGAGGCAAAATGCGATCAAAATAATCGAGCAGTGGTTGTATGGCAGCAACGTGAGAAGCGGTATTATCCATTTTCAAATTTAGCAGAATCTCTTTCACTTCAATTGAGCGATCGATATTCATTCGGTGTGTACCCCACGCGTTGTTTAAATACTCGGCTAAAGTGCTGAGGATATTTAAATCCCAACTCATAAGCAATTTCACTTACGGATTTAGCGGGATCAAATATTTTCTCTTTCGCCATGTCAATTAATTTCAACTGGATGTTCTCTTGAGCAGATTTGCCCGTTTCTTTTTTGATTAAGTCGCCAAAGTAATTAGCGGAGAGGTTCAGTTGTTCTGCACAGTAGCCCACTGAAGGCAAGCCTAAGAGCTGGGGCCTATCGGATTTAAAATACTCGTTGAGTAAATTTTCGAACCTTTCGATCACACTCTTGTGCACATTGTCGCGCGTGATGAATTGACGGTCATAAAATCGCACGCAGTAATCAAGAAACAATTCAATGTTTGATACAATCAGTTTTTTGCTATGCTTATCTACAGCTTGTCTCAACTCAAATTCAATTTTCGCGAAGCAATCTAAAATAATTTGTCGCTCACGTTCCGATAAGTGAAGCGCTTCGTGCACTTCGTAAGAAAAGAAAGTGTAATCGCTCATGTGGCGCCCCAGCGATGTGCCATGCAGCAGATCAGGATGAAATACTAGGGCATAACCTTTGGGTTGGTAATACTCGCCTTTCTCAACTCCGATGATTTGACCCGGTGCAAGAAATACCAATGTTCCCTCCTGATAATCGTAGGTGTTTCGCCCATAATACAAATCACCACACTTTACGTCTTTCAGAAGCACGGTATAAAAATCAAAGCTCATCACCTTCCCCTTTCTTGGATCTGCTTTTGAAAGATCAATGACACTAACCAGCGGATGCAAAGTCTCATTCTTATTGAATTCATTGTATTCGCTTACGATTTTGAATTTAACGATGTCAGACATACGCGTTTCTTTTAGATGACCATTCAAATGTACTGCTCACTGAGACATATTATCCTTCCTGTGAGCCGCATCAGTAATCCTGGTAGGCAATACCGTAATCCATATACATTATAGAAAGAAAATGAGTTCCACCTTTGATCAGCCAAACAGATGTTACGCAGAAATCTCCGAAAAGGTGTCCTACACCTATAAATCGAAGCAGATAGGTGTAGGACACCTTAGCCTGCGTAAGTCAAGTGATCTGCTCAACACTAAATATTTCTATATGAATTCAGTAAATTTAATTATGTCTAAAATGAAAAAGCGCAAACTTGGAAAAAGTAACCTGGAAGTATCGGCACTCGGCCTGGGCTGCATGGGGCTAAGCTTTGCTTATGGCTCCGCTCTGGATAAACAGGAGGCCATCAAATTGCTCCGTGGTGCTTACGAGCGTGGTATTACATTTTTTGATACGGCCGAAGCATACGGTCCATTTACCAATGAAGAATTACTTGGCGAAGCACTTGCACCATTTCGCGATCAAATAGTGATCGCAACAAAATTTGGCTTTGACCAAGGAAAGTCAGGGCTTGGTATGAATAGCAAACCTGAAAACATCAGGAGCGTAACAGAGGCTTCACTCAAACGGTTGAAGACAGATCGCATCGATCTTCTTTATCAGCATCGTGTTGATCCGAATGTTCCAATAGAAGAAGTGGCCGAGACCGTGAAGCAATTGATCCGTGAAGGCAAAGTAAAACACTTTGGTCTTTCCGAGGCTGGCGTTCAAACCATCAGGCGTGCGCATGCAGTTCAACCTGTCACCGCCCTTCAAAGTGAATACTCGTTATGGTCGAGAGAAGCGGAAAAAGAAATCTTACCTACGCTTGAAGAATTAGGAATTGGGTTCGTGCCGTTCAGTCCCCTGGGGAGAGGCTTTCTCACGGGAAAAATAAACGAGAACACCACGTTTGATAAAACTGATTTTCGCAATACGTTACCTCGCTTCTCACCTGAGAATAGAAAAGCAAATCAAGTGCTTGTCGATTTGCTGAATAAATTAGCTGCACAAAAGAACGCAACGCCTGCGCAGATTGCTCTTGCGTGGTTACTGGCGCAGAAGCCGTGGATCGTTCCCATCCCGGGCACAACAAAAATAAATCGGTTAGAAGAAAACCTTGGAGCAACAACAATTGAACTTACTGCGAATGATCTCGATGAAATTGAAGTTGCTGCATCAAAGATTGCCGTACAAGGAGAAAGGTATCCTTCGCATTTGCAGCAGACTGTAGGAAGATAGAGAAGTTAACTGATGAAACAATAATTAAAAAATATGCTATCGAGATTAGGCATCTATTCTTGTACACTTATTTTCTTATTCACCTTTAAGATACAGGCACAAAAAAACACAGACGCGCAGACGAATCCAGGTCCACTTTTTCAGAAAGGTGAAAGTGGTCCGGCTGATCGCTTCACCGGCACGGTATGGGTAAATCGATTAGTCACCGAAACCGATCTGCTCGACTGCACTATCGCCAACGTAACTTTTGAACCAGGCGCACGCACGAATTGGCACAGGCATCCGGGAGGCCAGGTTTTACTTATTTCGGAAGGCAACGGCTATTACCAAGAGAAGGGTAAGCCGATCCAACTCATCCGCAAAGGAGATGTTATTAAATGCTCTCCTGGAATTGAACATTGGCATGGAGCCACACCTGAAAGCACCCTTACCCACATGGCTATTGCTACCAATGCTGAAAAGGGCGCGGCCGTATGGTTGCAAAAAGTTACAGATGAAGAGTACCGTGCGAAAAGGTAGATCCTATTAAACGAAACGATACTGCACTATTAGTTTGCCTTGAGACTTTAGGAGTAAAACAGCATTTCCAATCCTGATTTAAGTCATAGAATGAATAAAAGACATTTAAGTCTTTTACGTTCAATTTAAAATGACTTGAAAAAAAAACGCACGCTGGCTGAACCATTTCGAATAAAAATGGTAGAGCCCATTCGGATCACCACAGAAGAATACCGAAAGGAAACCCTTATCAGAAGTGGATTCAATCCTTTCTTACTTCACTCAGACGATGTCTTTATCGACTTACTCACCGACAGCGGCACCGGAGCCATGAGCGACCGCCAATGGGCAGGCATCATGACCGGAGATGAAAGTTATGCCGGAGCAAAAAGTTGGTTGCATTTAGAATCGGTGGTGAAGGAGTTAACGAGTATGCCTTACATCTTGCCCACTCACCAGGGACGCGCAGCAGAAAGAATTCTTTACGGAATCCTAGGAGGCAAAGACAAAGTCTTCATCAGCAACACTCACTTTGATACCACTCGCGCCAACATTGAATTTACCGGAGCGACTGCCATTGATGTGATTTTAGATGAAGCCGCAAATCCTGAAACAGATTTGCCATTCAAAGGAAATATTGATACTAACAAAGTCAGAAAGCTGATCAAGCAACACGGTGCCAAAAACATTGCAGCTATTATCATGACGCTTACCAACAACTCCTCAGGAGGCCAACCGGTGAGCATGGAGAACATGAAGGAAGTAAGAAAAATTTGTGATGAGAATAATTTGTTGCTCGTAGTAGATGGATGTCGTATTGCAGAGAACAGTTATTTCGTCAAACACCGAGAAGTTGGTTACGAAGGAAAATCTTACGAAGAGATAGCCAGGGAAACGCTTCGACTTGCAGATGCATTTGTAATGAGCGCCAAGAAAGACGGGCTTGTTAATATCGGAGGTTTGCTCACCATGAGAGATCAGAAGTTAAGTCAGCAGTGCACTAACCTACTCATTATCTCTGAAGGATTTACTACCTACGGTGGCTTGGCTGGCCGGGATATGGAGGCGATGGCTATTGGGTTGAAGGAAGTTTTTGATCCGGATTATCTTCATTACCGAATCAGAAGTACTGCGTATTTAGGCGAACACTTAAAAGCTAAAGGCATTCCTGTTGTCTGGCCGATCGGTGGGCACGCTGTTTATATCGATGCAAAAAAATTGTATCCCAATATTCCTGTTGATCAATATCCGGGTCAAGCTCTAGTCTGCGATCTCTACACTAAAGGGGGAATCCGCTGTGTAGAAGTGGGCAGCGTGATGTTTGGCAAGTATGACGACAATGGAAAATTAATTCCTGCACAAAATGAATTAGTACGACTCGCCATTCCTCGCAGGACTTACACACAAAGTCACATCGATTATGTGATTGATGTTTTTGACGACATTATCGAATCGAAAGATAAAAGCAAAGGATATCAAATTGTGTATGAACCTCCCTTCTTACGGCACTTCACTGCGCGATTCGAACAACTATAAAACAGATAATAAAAAGATGAAACAAATAATTAAACGCTCTTGGGCCGAACCCTATAAAATGAAAATGGTGGAACTATTAAAGATGACCACCAAATCGCAGCGCATGAAAGCCATCAAAGGAGCAGGATACAATACTTTCTTATTAAGATCAGAAGATGTGTATATCGACTTGCTCACCGACAGTGGTACCAATGCCATGAGCGACCGTCAATGGTCAGGTCTAATGTTGGGCGATGAAGCGTATGCTGGCAGTAAAAGTTTTTATCATTTGGAAGATGCCATTCATAAATATTATGGATACAAATACATCATTCCTACACATCAGGGCCGTGGAGCTGAAAATATCCTCTCGCAAATTTTAATTAAGAAGGGAGACGTTATTCCCGGAAACATGTACTTCACCACTACGCGTTTGCACCAAGAGCTAGCAGGAGGAAAATTTGAAGACATTATTATAGACGAAGCGCACGATCCACTTAATGAATTTCCGTTCAAGGGAAACGTTGACATCGGCAAACTGGATGCTCTTGTAAAAAAGTATGGTGCCAAAAGAATTCCATATGTGAGCATTGCTACAAACGTAAACATGGCCGGTGGCCAACCCGTCAGTATTAAGAACCTGAAGGCGTTGCGTGCGTACACCAAAAAACATGGTATCAGAATCATTCACGACATGACACGTGTGGCAGAAAATGCCTACTTCATTCAGCAACGGGAAAAAGGATATAGAAATAAATCCATCAGAGAAATCGTAAAAGAAATTTGTTCGCTAACTGATGGCGCCACCATGAGCGCAAAGAAAGATGCGCTGGTGAATATTGGGGGTTTCATGGCTACCAACGAGTGGGATGTCTTTGAAGAAGCGCGAAACCTAGTTGTCGTTTATGAAGGACTACATACTTATGGCGGACTAGCCGGCCGTGATATGGAGGCCATCGCCATTGGCATTGAAGAAAGTTTGAGCGATCACCATCAACGTGCGCGTGTTGGCCAGGTGGAATATCTTGGACATAAGATGGAGGAATACGGAGTACCCATTGTGAAACCGATTGGCGGCCACGGAGTCTTTGTTGATGCGAGGGCCTTCCTCCCTCATTTGACGCAAGATGAATATCCTGCTCAAACACTTGCTGCTGAAATCTATATAGACTCAGGTGTGCGAACCATGGAGCGCGGAGTCGTGTCTGCCGGCAGAAAGCCAAATGGAAAAAACTATTACCCTAAACTTGAATTGGTGCGCTTCACCATTCCACGGAGAGTTTACACACAAGCGCACATGGATGTAATTGCCGAGTCAACTGCAGCTGTGTTCGAAAGAAGAAATAAAATCCAAGGACTTAAAATGATTTACGAACCAAAGTACTTAAGATTTTTTCAGGCCAGGTTTGAACCGGAAAATGGTTAAGAGATTTTGATCCTATGATTTCAGTAACAAAAATATTCAGATTTGAAACGGCTCATGCCATCCATCATTATCCGGGAAGCTGTGCGCAAATTCACGGACACTCATACGAATTGCACGTCACTGTTCAAGCAAATGAGCATTCAGAAAAATATATTCCCGGTCTTGGTATCGTAATGGATTTTAAACTTTTGAAGTCTGTCGTGCAGGATAGTGCCATAAACCTACTTGACCATAAACTGATTCTCTCGAAAGCGTATTTGAATGAGTCAAAAAATGAATTCTCAAAAGAAGAGCTGGTGGTATTTGAGGCCGAGCCAACCGCTGAAAATCTGCTGCTCTTCTTGCGAGATCAAGTTACTCAAAGATTACCAGAGCAGATTCTGCTCGCCTCTTTAAAACTTTGGGAAACCAATGATTCCTACGCGGAGTGGTCTGCGTAACCAATCTTAAACTGGAAGCAACCACGTATCCTTGCCAGGCTTCACTAGCGCATCTACCTGATAACGGTCGAAACTACTTTTCAACACCGCCTCAACTTCATCCAAGCCTGTTTCTATTTTATCTTTTAGTCCGGAGAACTCTTCATTCATTGTAGCGGTGAGATTGCGATAGTAGGAAATTCCTTGCTCCAGGTTTCCATAAAACGTCTCAACATAAGTTCTTCGCTTCGCATCAACTGTTCCTTTTACATCCGCCAATAATTCTTTCCAGTAATCAACATATAAAGTAAGTTCTTTGATAAACATGTGAGGGCGCTCATCGCTTTGAAGAATGTTGGTTCTGCCATAAATGTGATCAACCATTTTCTTGAGAGAAACAATTTCAGAGAAGTAAGCAATGTTTGGCCCCGGGCAAATGTTGACCACTTTTCTTTTTGAAAACGGCTTGAGATTATAAGTCTTAATTGCTGCATTACTTAAGCCAACACATAGACACTCTTTGTCTAATACTTTTTTCACCTGACGGTCCAGTTCTTCCTTGGGCATTTGAAGTGACTGAAGTTGCTCCACTTTTTGTTTCTGATACTTGTGCGAAGCCGTGCAAATGGGCTCGGGGCCAAACTCAGTGTTAGAGACTAAATATTTTTCTGTACATGGGCTCCCGGGCTTTCCCTTATCAATTTTTTCCAATTTCTCTTTTTCGGCAGTGGTGCCTTTCAGGTAATGAAACCGAACTCCCAAAGGAGAATTATGGCTTAGTATTACATCTTCCTCTTTCGCTTTGCTTAGCAATTGCAAAGTGTCGTTATCTACAGTGGTAGCCTCAGGTACCAATAAAAACGGTGTGCCCCAGCCTGTGCCATCTACTCCATAGCACTCACGAAGAAATTTATCTTCCTCATAAGTACCTATTCCTCCTTGCACCGTAATCCGCAAATCGTGTGGCGATTCAAATGTTTGCTTGCCTTTAGCTTTTAAAGTTTGATTGTAAATATCAAACAGTGTTGTGATCAGTTCCTCTTTCTTGGTTTTAAATTCATCGAGGATGGGGCCAAGCAAGTAGCCATCTGATGCGAAGGCGTGGCCACCACAGTTGAGCCCCGATTCAATTCTGAATTCACTTACCCACAACCCTTTCTTCGCCAACATTTTTCCTTGAATGAAAGCCGAGCGATAATCAGAAACTTTGATCACAATCCTCTTTTCAAAATCTCCAAGGCTATCTGCATCAAAGGCAGTGAGCTTTTCCATAAAGCTAAATAGGCGCGGATTCATTCCTGCAGAAAGAATCACTGAGGAATTAGTGAGAGTACTGTTAGCATAACCGCGAAGAGCGGCTACCGCATCCGAGCCATCTTCAATCATTTGTCCCTGGTCATCCAAATTATTTTTATCGAGTTTGGTCATGATATTCACATCAATGCTTCCCGGTTCGATTTCATCCCGCAGCCAGTCTTCCAATTGCAACTTGTCCTCCACATCCTCTACTTTTTCCATTAGCTTAAAGATGTTTTTGAGATCGTTATCTTCCGGAAGCATTTCGAAATACTTGTTGAGCTCCGAGTCCGCTCCAAAATCTGAATCCTTCAAATTGACTACTTGCTCTTTCACAATGCGATTAACCAGATTCAGGTAATCGGTAATTCGCTTAGCGCGATAGTCGAAATCTTTATCTGTTATTGGATAATACGTCTCGCCCGATTGAGCATAATAATAGCCCCTCATTTTTTCGACCAGGTTATCTTCAATAATGGATATTACTGAATTGATCCCGAACCGAGCCACCTTAATTGGTGTATCGATGGTATAAGCCAAACCCATGACGGGGATGTGAAAAGTATGAGGTGTTCCTGTTTGCATAACTCTAGATTTAAGAACCGAAAGGTACTTAATAAAGGATAATTAAGTCTTTTATTAAGGATGACTTTTATCACGGTTTCAAGCTATTGTTAACACAGACTTATGACGATAATTTCATTTGCCGATAGGTCAATAATAACCCGACACCACTGGATGCTGCGCCAAAACAGGCCGGAAGCAGATGTGTTAAGCTCGTATACCCGATGATGAAATGAATTCCGATGGCTGTAGAAAATCCAATGGCCATAGAGACAAAGAGTATTTGCCACAGGTTAATTGTTGGAGCAGCGTTTCGAATAATAAAAATGTACAATAGACCAATGGTTGCCAGTCCACCACCAAACGCTGCGCGGTCATGTGCAATCAATGGTTTAAGATTCTTATTGATTTTTTCAATGCCACACACAGTAATGTTCATGTACTCCAAATCTTGAGGAACAAAAATGGTTGTCATGCCTACAGTCATAATAGTAATGCCTGCAAGGAAAATGCCAAGAGCAGAAAATAGAAGGAAGATTTTACCTACACCATAAGTAGATTTGAAGTCATATTTTTCTCTTAAAGAAAATATCTCCCGAAAGGAAGCCCCTTTCATAAATGACTTTGCCAAACCTATTGCATAAAATGGAAGTAAAGCAACCGTGGCAACTCCATGCCAGGTGTCGAGGTAACCATAGCCGAGATATGTGAGGAAACTTCCGAAGCCTATGATTCCTGAAAGTAAAAATAAATACCATGCCCATGGTTCTTTGCCCTTCAAGGGAAACTCAGAGAGCCACATGTACAATAGCCCAACAGCGATGATTGATCCGCCAAACGAAACGCGGTCATGAAACATGAAATTGGTAATCGTTCCGTTATTGAATTCTGAAAGTTGTTGCGCATCGAGGCCCAGGTAAACAACATCGTGCGGAAGGAAATGACCTGTGATGGATTGTACGATTACAAACAAACCGGATAGCACAAGAATGATTCCCGTAAAAGTGAGAAGCGGCCTTCCATCTCCTGAGAACGCTTGCCATAATGTTCTTTTATCCATGTGCTTCAACCTTATGATTTGGAAATTGCCAGGGTCTTATTCCTTGTTCATTAAAATAAGCATCTAGTCGTTTAGCCAGCAGAGGCCAATTCTTATGCGGAACCATTGGGTACAAATGATGTTCGAGATGATATAAGTGATCGAACGCTACCGCTGAGAAAAATTTGCCGCGAAACAAACGTGTTTGATTTAGTTCGTCTGAACCTGATGGTGTATGAACCGCATACGAAGTAACGAGAGGTATAATCCAACTTCCTGCTATCATCAATCCCAAATAAACAATTCCAACAATGGAGTACAATAAAGTACCAATGCAAATTGCCACTAGTAAAATGACGAGCGCTCCTTCCAGAATAATCAAAGAACGCTGCTTCGTCTTTGCTCCGTTAGAAATTGCCCAAGTATAAAGTTTAAATTGAAAGATGACTCCTTCAAATAGAGTTCTTAACAAAGTCATTCTTGCAGCAGCGCCTTCCACATCATCTTCATGGGGGTACCTTTTGTGATGGTAGAGGTGACTCATCTTATACGCATGACCACTTCTAAAGCAAAGTAATTCCAATAGAGAAAGCAGCCATGAATTAAGAGTTCGATTTAGTTTCAAATTTTCATGAACTAAGTCATGCGATGTAGAACCGTAACTTGTAAAGCTTAGACCTACCATTGAAATCACTGCAATGATCCAATATCCCTGCAAGGCAAAAACGAAATACGAGGCAAAGAAAGCAAACGGAAGAGTCAGGGTAATCAATAGCTGAAGCCTGGTCAAGTTCAATAAATCAAATCCAAGGTCTTTCAGTTGTGGCTTGCTAAACTCCATGCGACAAATTTAACATACGATGTGTAAGCTTCTTTAAATTCAATTTTTTATTGCTAGCATAAGCATGTTAGTTACAGGATAATCAATTCTTTCCATTGGCTTGGAGTCCTTATACAATTCCACTCTCCCTTCGAATCGATTTTTGACAATCCATTCATTAGTATAAACTTTGGATCTGCCTGAAACTGAAAAGCCTGCCAGCTCCAGATTGTGTTTCCACTCTTCAAAATCCCAAAAGCAAAATGTCTCGTGCATTTCACTCTCCCAATTATCAACGTAGTCTTTTCGACTCATGAATTCGCAAGCATCTTTTAAAGAGATGCGGATATAATCTGAACCCTCTTTATTTTCTATCTCATATTTTAATTTGTATCCCTCCTTCTTACGGAAGTCCAAAGCAAATCTCAAGAAACGTCCGTAAGTAGAAAGCCCCTTAAGGTATTGTGCTAACTTTTCACGAGAATCAAATGACTTGTCGTAATCATCATTGCGACCATCTGTTGCGTTGAGTTTCATCAAGACAATTTCATCTTTACCTTTCGGGCCTACTACATCCCGATTGACCCAGACACCTCCAGGTGCCAACTCCTCAAATCGATTCTTGATGAATGAAAGCAAATCTTCTCTGCTGCCATAAGATTCAATCTCGTGAGTAAGGGAAGAAGTATGGATTGTGTTCATTGAATTCTTTTCGAACACCAAACCGGTTACCGCATTTCGTTGTGAAAAGAAAACGAATGGGTTTTTGAATTCGCCATTGTGTTTTCGCTGCTGACAGATATCGTACAAGTGACGCGCTACTTCTATTCCATAAAAATCAGACTCACGCAATCGCTCGTCTTCGCAGGCAAGTTTAATCCATGAGCCCACTGCACAACCAATATCTCCTACTCGCCCGGGTTGAATATGCGATGCTGTCTCTTGATATTTTAACAAAGCAATCTCGTCCATCTGTCGAACGTACGTATTGTAATCGCGTGTTGTTGTTATATCACCGTCATCGCTGATCATCTTATCACGAAAGAGCATTTGAACTTTTGAGCCTAAGCGATATTTACTCCAAACATCCAACGATGCTTTATGCGTTTGGCCTTGAATCCAACTATCATTTTGCCAATCAGGCGTCTCAGCAATTTTCTCTACTACATCCCAAGGAAGAGTTGTGTTGTGCTTCCATATTTTTCTGTCTTCCAATTCTGCAGGCACAATTCTGTATTCCTCCTTTTCATACATTTCTAAAACAGGAGTGGAACACAAAACCAACGTGTTTTCAGGTCTCATATCAAACATTCCTTCACTATCATGTTTAATCCGCTTGATGGTATAACTCGAAAAATTCTTTACATCTCCCACATCATCGATTCCATAAATAAAACACGGTACGGATAATGATTTTCCGAATTCCTCCAATGCGATAGCTCTGACATAAAATGGCAATGGGTTTCTTCTCGTATTACTGTGATTCGCAGAAGTCACCGCGAAAACGACAGCAGTGATCTTCTCATCAATACCCAAAGGTTTTCCATTTACATCTTTGAAATCTTTTAATGGATTGCTCAGAAGGTTAAAAATGTAGTTGTATTGGAATTGCGTAAGCAGGTGATGCCTTCCAGGAATGAGTAAATACATGATGTCAGCTTTACGCTAAGATCATTCTATCGATCCAAATTTGAAAGCCCTTTTGTTAATCGGTTATGTTTGAGCCCTGAACAATATTTGCTTTCTGTTTTGCCAAAGAGATTTCCAACTTACACCCGGCATTGAATTGGAGAAAATCGGATTCAATGCCATCGCTGAATACAATTCCATTCATCGGCATTTGTGATTCTAACTTTAATGGTTGAGAAGAGGTTATTAAACCTGCCGTTAAATTAATTTGTGAGTGTTTGCTAAGGAATGGCTCGCGTACTACAAAAGCGAGTTTGTTTTCATCCCATTTCATCTTCAAGCTTACCTTACTTGATGCCCCATGAAAAATAGAATGAATTCCGTTTGACATATTCATAGCTGAACTTAACCACCCAGTGGATCCTGCCCCCGTGGAAACAATTAAGCCACTAGAGCTTTGAGTCTCAGATTTGTTTCCGAAACTGATTTTATACCTGGCCGATGTATGTGAAGCTGGCCCAATGAATAAATCATTAAATGCCAATAAGTGCTGACCATCTTGTGTGACTGCCTCGGCCATTGTTACTTGCTTGCAAGTGAAATGGTTTTCCAATACCGAAAGCAAGGCTGGTTCAAAATTGTCTTTAGTGAATTGCAACAGCACTCCATCATTTCGAAGCGGATCAGGATTCACTCCAATCAGAGGCAAACCTTTTACGTACTTGGCAACATTGGCAACCAAACCATCTTGACCTAGCGCAACAACGATGTCTTGATCGCTGAAAAGAAAATTGGCCAAATACTGTCGTTCTACGATTTTCATTTTTGCATAACGACTGGCCACTGTTACAACCTTATCAAGTGATTTGCGAAATTCTTCATCTTCTAATTCATACTCTTTAAAATCTCCACCGGAATGTTCAATATAGAAACGAGCTTGTCCTTTAGTATTAAATCGTTCGATCAACTGCTCCAAGCGCGTTTTGCCAACAATCACTATCGCTTTCTCAAACTTCATTTACTTTTCTGATTCTTAATTACTGTTTCAAGTAGATCAGGAGTAATGTTCAGTGTTCCGATCTTTCCGGAATTCTCTGCCAATTCGCGAAAAGCAAACCCAATGTTATCTATGGCCGATAGATTTCCTGGTTGAATGGCCATAAGCGTTTTCCAATCCAATTCTTTGTAGGGCTGAAGTGTTTTCTCCAGCATGTATCCTTTAGAGTCGGCCAATCGCTTGTCGTTTGCGGCTTGCAGTTCGGTCAACTTAGTTTTCTGGTCTTCAATCGAGAGGTCAGCTTCCATTTTCATTTCTCTAAGCTTGCGTGCTTTATCTGCATCAATGACTTTGATCTCCCATTGCTTCTCGTTGATCTGTTTTTGTTTTTCCTGAACAGCAATTTCGGTATTGAGTTCGCTCTCTCGAATTTTTCGCTCTTGCTCAACGGCAAAATTCCTGCGATTGTAAATAGCGTGATCGGCATCCTTCTGCAATGCTTCGCGGGTTTCTGTTTCTAAAGCCTTGGACATCTCTGGTGTAGGGCGAACTGCCAATACATCCACGCTTACAATCAAGACACCTAACATTTTAATCGCTTCAGAAGACTTCAGTCCTTCAGCAATTTTATCACTGATCATCTTCGCACTTCGCAGTGCGTCTTTTAGCGATAAGCCTTGAATGTAAGATGAAGTGGATGTCTGAGCCTCGTTGTTCAACCGCTGATTAAGTTTTTCAAAATTCTCAATGTGATTTTCCTTTTCCTCATTCACAGTGAAATCAAACAATTCCGCCAAGGCTTTTGGGTTTTCGATGACATAAGTTATTTGCCCCTGGATGGTGATCGTTTGAAAATCGCGTGTAGTTTCATTAAAAATAAATTGAATATCGCGACTGCCCAGCGGCACAGCCACTATTGAAGACACCGGTGAATAGTAGAAGAAGGAAAGTCCTTTCCCTTCGCGCTTTGGTTTTCCATTGACATTGTGAATCACATAGGTCATGGAATCAAATTTTCTAAAGTTTAGACCTAACATATCTTTGTATTAGATTTCTTGAATAATTTTTTTGATAACAAGCCAATCCGTTTCTCCATCAAACCCTGCTTTATCGTCCATCAACACATTGAAGTAGAATTTATTCTGGTAATATCCGTAACCGCCATCGGCCACCTCGGGATTTTGATTTACATAATCGAAATGAATGTCATGCTTTTTGAAAAGCTCCAGGTACTGATCGATCTCATGAGGATAAGAACAAGTGTAAAGAATTTTGACAATGTCTTTCTGCTTGCTCAGCAATTGCATCACTTCAATTGCTCCAGGATAAAACTCCGTTGATATGTCATCACGCCTGAAATTCGATTTAAGAAGAGTGCCATGGATATCGAAGGCCCAATAGGTTTTTGTCCATCCTCTTTCTTTAGCTGCACGCAAACAGTTTTCAATTGCTCGGGTAATCATAGTTGACTTAGACTTTTATTTGACATTACATTTTCAATCGCTTTGACCAGAAGACTTGCACAACTGATCACTTCAATTTTCGGATGGTTGATTGCTTCGATCACCGTATCTGAAATATAAATTCGTTCAATCTGCGAACGCTCAATGTTTTCTAAAGCTTGCCCGCTTAAAACTCCGTGCGTGCAATACGCGCGAATTGAAATGGCTCCCTGGCTTTTCAGAAGATCAGCAGCTTTACACAAAGTGCCAGCGGTATCGACAAGATCATCAATGATAACCACGTTCTTTCCTTTTACATCGCCAATGATTTCCATATTTGAAACAGAATTCGGTTTCAGACGCTCCTTGTTGATCACAACCATTTGTGCATCGAGATCTTTTCTGTATTGTTTGATGCGTTTGATCCCACCAAAGTCAGGACTGCACAAACACAAATCTTTCAGATTTAGATTTTTTATGTGATCTAAAAACAAGCGATGTGATGAAAGCGGGTCTACCGGAATTTTATAAAAACCTTCGATTGCATTGGTGTGAAGATCAAGAGTGATGATTCTATCTGCGCCCATGAGTTGAATCATGTCGGCCACCATGCGTGAGGAAATTGCGGTACGCTGACCATCGCGTCTTTCTTGCCGACTGTGCGGCAGATATGGTATTAACAGAATTACTTCTTTAGCAGATGATCTTCGTGCGGCATCAATCGTCATCAATAGTTCGAAAAAATGTTCATACGGCATGTTGATCTTGCCGATAAGAAAAACCACCTGGCCTCTTACGCTTTCATTAAATTTTACAAACAACTCACCATCGGAAAATTTTTCCACTTGAGTCATCAATAACGGAAGCCCCAATTGTGTTGAAATCGCCTCGCCTAATTTTTTGGCTGTGCTTGTGGCGTAGAGTTTGATTGAATTTTCCATATCAGGCGGTAATCATTTGGTTTAACATGGCACGTTGACGTATCTCTTCAAAGGTATGATTGACTTCCACTGCTCCGCTTTCGAATACGGTCTGTAAGACATCCTCTCCCACTTCATTTTCACTGACTGTCTTCAGTCCGTCATAAGTCTCAACCAGTTTTAATCTCCCTGCTTTTGAAGTTTTAAATGATTTGATCATCTCACCTTGCCCATTCATTTCCATTGGCGACTTCTGAACGTTCACTGGCTTTCCGTTGACTTCTGCATAAGAACATTTGAGCGCAAACTTCTGCGTATCGCGATTTATTTTTTGTAACAGCGCACCTCCCATGCCCAACAACAGGTTATCGGCCGCAATTCCATTCGTCATTAATGAATGATAAATAGTTTGGATAGAATCGTAATCAACACCATCTCCCTGAATTACTCGCACTTGTTTTGGCAACACCTTGTATCCCTTGTTATTAATCGTAAAACCCAATCGATCAAAGAGCATGTCAAAAACTCTGAGTAATGTCTTCACCGGATCACCAGAATCAGGGCGAATCACGAGTGTGCCATCGCGCTGAAGTATTTTGTCTTTAAAATCCTTTCCCCACAATTCACCTACAGCATTAAAGATATTGTAAGAGTCGCTCACACAGGAAAGTATTCCCTCGGGGTAAGCATTGAGTACATGATTAAAAATCTCTTTCTCACCATCCACCCCAAGCAGCGTCATGATGGAATGCTCAGTGGCGGGTACCGATAGGCCATACGTTTTCTTGGCATCGTAATATTTCTTTGCAAACGCTGAAGCGTAAACAGTATCGCTGCCCATGAAGTTGAGCAAGTGGGCAGAGCCTCCAAGTCCAGCGCTTTCAACAGAACTAACTCCGCGAAAGCCAAAATCATTAAGCACAAAATCGATGGCAGACTTGGCACTTTCATCAGCAGTTAAATCGAAGTAGTATTCAACTGTTTTTCTTATTTCGCGAGAAAGAGTTGCCACAGTACATGGATACCATGTCTGCATTAAAAGCGTTTCTAAAAAGTTAGTTAGCCAAAAGCATTTCGGATCTGTATTCTCGATGGTCATCAGCGCATTCTTTACTGGAATCGCACGGCCCTCAGGTACCGCCTTAATTTTCACCGGAAGATTGCCTCCGTATTGTGAAAGGATGTATTCAAAATTACTTCTGTCAAAAACTCCTTTTCTTCCGAAGACTCCATTCAATAAATCTTCGGCTTCATCAATGTTCTCTTTAGTGAATGCCTGGCCTTGTAAATATTCTTTCAGAAAATATTGAATTCCGTAAAATACCGTTTCATCAAACATTCCTCCTCGGCTTTCCATGTAAGAATAAATTTTTGTCGTCCCTGGAAAGTATAATTTGTAGTGAGAGTACTTGTAGGCATCGGCAAGCAATAAAAGGTTATGCGTTTTCATAAAATCCTATTTTGAATTGTACTTTTCAATGAGGTGAGTTAATTGTGGAAAATGCTCCTCTGCTGTTTTCTCTTCCTGGATCATCGTACTGACTTCATTTAGTTTGAACCAGCGAACCTCGGCTACATCATCGCTACCTTTTGGTTCACCTGAAATAAAGTCGGTTGAAAACAAGCACGTAATAATTTTGTCGGCCTCAGATCTGTAGCGCCAGTCGTTGACTCGGATAGACTTTTCGTAATTCATTTCCGTGATTTCAATAGGGCCACATTCTTCTGTGAGTTCGCGTTTGGCTGCCTCTTCATAACTATCATCTGTAGGGTCACTGAAGCCGCCCAGCAATCGCCATTTGTTGTCAATGTTTTTTCTACCAAGGAGAATCTCCCTTTTATTGTTTTTGAATACAGCAATATCAACGGTAGCGTAAACTTTGAGATACGTATTAGCGTAAGCGTAGATGATTCCTGTCCTGAATTCTTCTGTATCCAGAACCTTATCACTAATCTTTTCGCGAATGATGGTAGCGCTTTGTGAACCGGTCTCGGGCAATTCAACCGTTTCAAATCGCCCAGAATAGAAAGGAATAAAACTATCGCGGCTTCCATAAAGTTTGAATGCAGAGCCTGGAAAAGAATCGCTTAGCAAAGCATCCAAATTCTTTGACCATTGTTCGTCAAACGGATGATCACGCAAAGGCAAAACAACAATCTCTGGATATTCCTTTTTGATCATGCGTTCGCGAGTATGAAAGTCGAGTGGGTTTTTGCGACTGCCCAGCACGGGTGATACTCCCACCACAATAATTGTCTTGTTGTGATTCTTTTCTACTTGTTGAATTAATGTTTTGTGTCCCTCGTGAAGATAAGGTGACTGAAAACGGGCGATGATAACTCCGATGGCTTTCATATTCTCATTTGTGTAATATGTACGCAAATATACAAGCTAAGTTTCATTTCAGGCAAGCTATTTTGTGTAAAAATTACACTAATTAGCTAGTGTCCTGATTCTCAGAGAAAAAGGTCAAAATTGTAGCCCTTCTCTTTGAGTTCGAAATACTTCTTTTTATTGAATTGAAACAAGGCGGCCGGGCGGCCAACGCTTCGCTGAAGGGTTTCATCAAGTTCTTCGAGAAACCCATAGCTCAAAATTCGTTTTTTGAAATTGCGCCTGTCAAGGTCTTTATCAAGAAGAGCCTGATAAAGCTTTTCTAGATCTGAGAATGGAAATTTCTTATCTAGTAATTCAAATCCTACTGGTTCGTATGCCAATTTTCCACGAAGCCGGTTGATGGCTGTTTCAACGATAAGCTTATGATCAAACGCCAATCTTGGCAGTTTTTTGATATTAAACCAAGCTACATCTTCGGCATCCGTTTGAGCAGAGAGCTGATAATCCTTCGGTCTTACCAAACCATAATAGGCAATCGACACCACGCGATTCCTGGGATCACGCTCGGGTTTTCCAAAAGAATAAAGTTGCTCCAGGTAACTAACATCAATCCCCGACTCTTCTTTCAGTTCTCTGCGCACGGCTTCTTCCAGAGACTCGTCTTCTTTGACCAGACCACCGGGCAATGCCCAAAACTTTTGAAAGGGTTCAAACTTGCGTGTGATCAAAAGTACCAAAACACCTTCCTCGGCATCGTACCCGAAAACAACGGCATCAACAGCAACTTTAATGGATTGGGGCATAGAATGTTCTAGTATCTAACGCTATTTGTGTAGTGTCAACACAAATATAAAAGAACATTACTGTCTTTTTTGTAGTGTATCGGATGAATGAGACTATTACCTTGATGTATTCTTTATAAACTCAGAAACATCTTTTCTAAATTTCTCCAACGAAGGTTGATGGATGTACATCATATGCCCCGCTTCATAGTACTTCATGATAATATTATTCTTGATCTCTTTCTTCAGACCCAAATGATCAATGCTATGTTCTACTCCATAAAAAACAGTAGCAAGGTCAAAGTAGCCATTAAGGATTAACACTTTAACGTTAGGGTCTTTCGTCATAGCGTTAGCCATATCGATGCCGGTATTGATGGCTGCTGTTGCATTCCATTCCATATTGCCTTGATGCTTCCAATCCCATTTAAAACCTTCCTTCGTGTACGCACTGGTTGAGTAGGTAAGCTTCTTATTCACTTTTAATTCTTCGTGATAATAGTGTAGGAAACCCGCAGTGTACGCAGGGCTTATCGCAGTGCTCTGCGGATCGTAGTCTCCAAACTGCGCTAGCAAATCCTGATTTATTCCTTTGAAACGAGAGTCAAGCCTTCCTACGATGTTGCCATCAGCACGAAGAAGTTCAGCAAAGAATTCATCGGCACGCACGCGCAAGTCTGCTCTCTTCCAAAATTCAGTGGCAACACCTGAGTATGATGACAGCTTGCCCGCCAGTGTTGTTTTTTCTACATCAGAAAGTTTATCGCCTTTAAAAAGCGCTGGCATGTATTCTTTCTCAGTGAAAGCGCGTACCTCATTAAGAAATGATTCAAGATTGGCAGGCTTGTTTGCTATTTTATTATGATACCACGCGGTGGCAGCATAGGTTGGAAAATGCACCACATAAGGGAGATCATCATTAGCCGGAAAAAGCAATGTGCGCAAATCAAATACTGCCGACACCATTACCACGCCATTAAGTGCTATACCTTGACTCAATAATTTATTCATGACACCCGCATTTCGGAATGTGCCGTAGCTTTCACCTAAAAGATATTTGGGTGAATTCATTCTTCCATTTTCAATCAGGAATTGCTTGATAAATAAACTGATGCTCCTAATATCTTGATCTACTCCCCAAAAATCTTCATTCTTCGCTTTACCAATGGGCACACTCAGCCCCGTTCCTACCGGGTCAATCATTACCAAGTCGGCTAAGTCGAGCAGGGAGTAATCATTGTTAACTAATTTATATGGCGCAGCCGGTGTATTGTCCGGATCATTCACAACAATTCTTTTGGGGCCCATGATGCCCATGTGTAGCCAATAAGAAGACGATCCTGGTCCACCGTTATAAGAAAAAATAATAGGGCGATTTGAAGCACCGTCTTTTGTGTAGCTGGTAAACCCAAATAAAGCAATTGGATTATTGTTTTCATCACGCAGTTGCAACGTGCCCGCCTTTGCCGTCAGCGGAATGACAACGCCATTAATCTTCACTGATTGCTGTGTGGTGGATACTTCAGCTTCAGGTATCGGCTTTTTCTCTTCTTTGTTTTCAGTTTGGGCATTCGCGAATGAGAATGTTAAAAGTATAAAGGCAAACGCCAAAAGTCTTTTCATATTTATTGTTTTGAATGATGTCTAATTAAAAAAATCATTGTCATAGGTCCAAATGACACTCGAAGCCAGTTCCTATTTTTTTTTCGAAATTTAACCAAGCCTCTTAGCTGCCTCATCCCAATTCACCAAGTTCCACCAATTAGCGACATATTCATTGCGCTTGTTTTGATATTTCAGGTAATAGGCATGCTCCCATACATCAATACCCAGTATAGGGGTTCCCTTCAGTTCAGAAGTATCCATCAATGGATTGTCTTGATTAGCAGTGCTTCCTATTTTCAATTTGCCTCCATCAGTTACCAGCCAAGCCCATCCAGAACCAAAGCGACTCATTGCTGCTTTTGTTAATTCTTCTTTGAATTTTTCGAAAGAACCAAACGCACCGTTAACCGCATCTCCGACTTTTCCTGTGGGTGCTCCTCCTCCATTTGGTTTCATAATCTGCCAGAAGAAGTTGTGGTTCCATACGCCACCACTGTTGTTTTTTGCTTTTGCAGAAAGTTTCGAAGCATTTGCAAAAAAATCCTTTTCACTTTCATAAGCTATTTTATCGGCAGCAATTGCATCGTTTACATTTTTAACATAAGCCGCATGATGCTTGCTGTAATGTATCTCCATCGTCATGGCATCGATGTGCGGTTCAAGGGCATTGTAAGCGTAGGGTAATGGAATTTGTGCAAACTGAAATGGTGAATCCATACCAATCAAAGGATTGGCATTGAGTGAAAATGGAGCAACTAATACCGTAGCTGCAGTTGCCTTGATTGAAGCCTCGACAAATTTTCTTCTGCTGATTGGTTTCATAATTTTGCGTTTAATGTTGCAGCCACAGATTACACCGATGGGGCAGATAAAGACAATTAGATTGAGGTCATCAAAAATCTGTGATAATCTGTGTAATCTGTGGCTTATCCCTACAAGTAAATTTATCCAAAAATAATTAGCTTGCGTTACCCAAAAATTTAAACGGTATGGCAGAAATACTTTACGATCAAGTTCCGTCATTAGACTTGGCAGATTTTACGATCGGTGATGCGGAGAAAAAGAAAAAATTCGTTGCCGCGTTGGGCGAAGCTTACAATAATATTGGCTTCGTTGCTATTCGCAATCATTATCTTTCCGATGCGTTGAGTGCGAAATTGTATGATGTCATTAAGAAATTTTTCGCACTTCAAGATTCTGTAAAGCAGCAATATGAAATTGCCGGACTTGCCGGCCAGCGTGGATACATCGGCAAAGGAAAAGAACACGCGAAGGGGAGAAACACCGGGGACCTGAAAGAATTTTATCATGTGGGTCAAACCGTAGTTGGTGACGATCCCATAAAAAAAGAGTATCCCGACAATATCTTCCCAACGGAACTTCCTGAGTTTAAAGAAATATCATTGGAAGTTTACAAGCAACTTGAGCGCACGGGCGTACAAATGCTTAAAGCGATCGCATTGTATCTGAATTTGCCCGAGAATTACTTTGACGATAAAGTAAAACATGGCAATAGTATTCTTCGCCCTATTCACTATTTCCCAATTGAAGATCCGGATTCAGTTCCTGCAGATGCGGTGCGGGCTGCGGAACACGGAGATATTAATTTGATCACATTACTGATGGGGGCAAGCGCTGACGGATTGCAAGTGCTAAGACGCGATGGCAAGTGGATTCCGATCACAGCATTGCCAGAGCAATTGGTTGTAAACGTTGGAGACATGCTGGAACGACTCACTAACAAGAATCTAAAATCAACAATACATCGTGTGGTAAATCCACCACGAGATCAAATGAATAAGCCGAGGTATTCTATTCCATTCTTCATGCACCCGCGATCTGAAATGAACTTAGCTTCATTGCCAAGTTGTGTTGATGCACAGCATCCGAAAATGTGGGAGGATACGACTGCCGGTGAATTCCTCAATCAGCGGTTGAAAGAAATCGGACTGAAAAAGTAAGTCCGCACATTTTGAGTCCTCGCGTTCGTTATCCTGATTTTTTGAAGGAAGTTTTCCTTTTGTCTGTGTCATGCTTTGGCGGACCACAGGCACATATTGCGCACTTTATTAAAAGACTTGTTGAACGAAAAAAATATCTCACCGAGACTGAGCTCATTGAGCTTAATGCATTAGGACAAGTTCTTCCCGGCCCCACATCAACACAAACGCTTACTGCTATTGCTTATAAATTAGGGGGGCCTAACCTGGCATACCTTTCTCTTTTCATTTGGATGTTGCCTTCGGTTGCCATTATGACGGTAGCAGCGATTCTGATGGCAAGTTTTGAAGTTCACCAGACATCACTTGAGTTTACACGATTTATTCAGCCGATGGCGGTTGGCTTTGTTGCCTATGGTGCTTATTCCATTGGAATGAAAACGATAACAAGACCACGCGGTGTGACGATCATGATTGTGGCCGCTGTCGCTTCCTTTTTCATTCGGACTCCAATCGTATTTCCAATTATATTATTGGCGGCTGGATGTGTGACTGCATTTAATTATAAAGCTCACCCTCGTCAGCCCAAGAAAAAATTTCAGGTAGTATGGGCCAATTTCTTTTTGTGGATTGGTGTTTTGATTTTTGCGGCCGTACTGGGAAGTTTCACCAGAACAAATCCGGAATTATTACCTATACGCTTGTTTGAAAATTTTTATCGTAACGGAAGCCTCGTATTTGGCGGTGGACAGGTTCTCACTCCACTGTTGCACACCGAGTTTGTAGAATTTGCCAAGCCAACATTTGAAGGAGTGCGCCAGCCTTACTTAAATAATGACGAATTTCTTTCGGGTTACGCCATTGTGCAATCATTGCCAGGGCCGGTATTTTCTTTTTGTTCTTATGTAGGTGCACTAGCGATGCACCACAGAGGCTATGGGGTTTCAGGCCAAGTCTTGGGCGGAATTATCTCTGCTATTGGGATTTTTTTACCCGGCACATTTCTGATATTTTTTATGATTCGTGTTTGGGATAGCCTGAAATCCTACCGAGGAATACGTGCATCTCTTGAGGGAATACTTGCTGCTAATACCGGATTGGTTGCCGCTGCTGCTTTGATTTTATTTCTTCCATTGATTTCGGTAGATCATTCGTTGAAGAACATCTCTCTTAATCTAGCATTTACTCTTGGAACGTTCGCACTTCTAGCATTCACGAAGTTTCCTTCGTGGGCAATTATCTTGGCAGGTTTAGTTCTTGGATTTTTCTGCGTGTAGGACCTAGCATCAGGATATAGTATCCAGATCCTACTTCAACATTTTCAGAAGTGTGCTCAATCTTTCTTTCAGATTTCTGCGATCCACGATGAAGTCAAGGAAGCCGTGGTCGAGTACAAACTCTGCACTTTGAAATCCTTTTGGTAAATCTTTACCGATGGTTTCGCGAATAACGCGTGGGCCAGCAAAACCAATCAAGGCTCCTGGCTCAGAAATATTGAAATCGCCAAGCATAGCATAAGATGCAGTTACTCCACCGGTTGTTGGATCGGTGAGTAGAGATATGTATGGAATTTTAGCTTGATCAAGAAGTGCAAGTTTGGCAGATGTCTTTGCCATTTGCATAAGTGAAAGTCCAGCTTCCATCATACGCGCACCACCTGAGCGTGAGATCATCAGGAATGGCACCTTGGTCTTTAATGAATGATCGATCGCTCTCGCAATCTTTTCACCCACCACTGAACCCATAGAACCACCGATGAAAGTGAAGTCCATACAAGCCACAACGATATCAATACCATTCATTTTGCCATAAGCAGAACGCAAAGCATCTTTCAATTGTGTTTTAGCCTGAGTTTCTTTGATTCGCTTAGGATAAGGCTTGGTATCAGAAAACTTAAGGGGATCAGCTGACTCCATGTTGGCGTCAAGCTCCGTGAATTCATTATTGTCGAACAGTACTTCGAAGTATTCTTTCGATCCGATTTTTACGTGATAATCTTCTTCAGGAACCACGTAGGCATTATTCTTCAATTCACGGGTGTGAATGATTTTTCCCTTGGGCGACTTAAACCATAAACCATCAGGAACTTCTCTCTTCGACTCCGTTGGAGTCATGATCCCTTTGTCTGTTCGCTTAAACCACGGCATACGTATCAATTAGTCAATTATCGATTATCAATTCTACAATTAAGAAACGATACTGGATTCGAGATTCTAACATCTGGAATCCAGTATCCTGAATATGCTATGCGATGTCAATGCTGTTATCGAGATATACATCCTGAATCGCATTCAAGATCTCAACACCTTCTTTCATCGGGCGTTGGAATGCCTTGCGACCAGAGATCAATCCCATACCACCTGCACGCTTGTTGATTACGGCTGTGCGTACTGCATCTGCCATATCGCTTGATCCTTTTGAGTCACCACCTGAGTTGATCAAACCTGCACGGCCCATGTAGCAATTCGCTACTTGATAGCGGCACAAATCGATCGGGTGTTCTGATGTTAATTCGGTATAAATTTTTTCATCAAGTTTACCGTAGCTGCTTCCTCCGGTGTTCAATGCTTTGTAGCCACCGTTGTTCTCAGCTAGTTTTTGTTTGATGATGTCGGCTTGAATCGTTACGCCTAAGTGGTTTGCCTGGCCGGTCAAGTCAGCTGACACGTGATAATCTACTCCGTCTTTTTTGAATGCATTGTTACGAGTATAGCACCATAAGATAGTAGCCATACCCAATGAATGAGCTTCTTCAAATGCCTTTGCTACTTCTATGATTTGGCGAGTAGCATTGTCAGAACCAAAATAAATAGTGGCACCTACTGCCGCAGCACCTAAGTTCCATGCATCGCGCACAGAGCCAAACATGATCTGATCGAACTTGTTTGGGTAAGTAAGCAATTCGTTATGGTTGATCTTTACAATAAAAGGGATTTTGTGAGCATAGCTTCTTGACATCATCGCCAAGCCACCATAAGTAGTAGCTACCGCATTGCAACCGCCTTCAATAGCAAGCTTTAAAATATTTTCTGGGTCGAAGTAGATAGGGTTCTTTGCAAAAGATGCTCCTGCACTGTGCTCGATTCCCTGATCAATCGGAAGAATTGAAACGTATCCTGTGCCTCCTAATCGGCCGTTGCCAAAAATAGTCTGCAGGCTGCGAAGCGTCTGCGGATTTCTATTTGACTGTGCAAAAATCCGGTCAACGAAATCAGCTCCGGGCAAATGGAGTTTCGATTTATCGATGGTTTTGCTTTTGTGGGTTAAGAGCGATTCAGCGTCTTTGCCGAGGAGTTCAGAAGTCTTATTCTTTGACATAGTTTTTATGGGAAAGGTGACAAATATAACGTTTCAAGAGTTTTTGATCAAAAAGCCTTGTGCAGATGGCCAGAGAAGCAAAAAACCCATTTCGAACTGAAATGGGTTTTTGATATCACTAAAGAAATTATTAAACTGGTTGAGCGTGCGCCAATTTCTCCTTAATCCTTGCGCTCTTGCCCTGACGGCCACGCAAGTAGTACAACTTGGCTCTGCGAACTTTACCTGCTTTTACGAATTCAATTTTATCGATGCTAGGGCTTAGCATAGGGAAAATTCTCTCCACACCTACGCCATTAGATACTTTACGTACTGAAAAGCTCTCGCCATTGGTTCCTGAGCCACGGTGATAGATCACAGTGCCCTGAAACTGCTGGATACGCTCTTTATTACCTTCGCTGATCTTTACGTGCACATTTATGGTGTCACCAGCCTTGAAACTAGGGATTGAAGTTCTCTTTGAACCCAACTCCTGCTCTACAATCTTCATTAAATCGGCCATAAAACCCTCTTTTTAAAATGGACTGCAAATTTAGAAGAAGAATCTTATAATTCTAAGCCCAACGGGGAAATATTATTGACTTTGAGCACTGGAATTCCTATTCCTTAGCCAAATCGGGCCTTCTTTTTTGGGTTCTTTCCACAGATTGGTCGTGTCGCCACACCTGAATTTTAGCTTCGTGGCCTGAAAGAAGCACGTCCGGCACCTTCCAGCCCTTGTACTCAGCAGGCCGGGTGTAAACGGGTGGAGCCACTAATCCATCCTGAAAAGAATCAGTAAGAGCCGAGGTTTCATCTGATAATACTCCTGGGAGCAGCCTTATGATGGAGTCGCTTAAAACAGCCGCGGCCAACTCACCGCCTGAAAGCACATAATCGCCAATGCTTACTTCGCGGGTGACTAGATGCTCACGCACACGTTCATCCACTCCTTTATAATGACCACAAAGAAGAATCAGGTTTTTCTTGAGACTAAGTTGATTGGCCAGCGACTGGGTAAGCATTTCACCATCAGGGCTCATGTAAATTACCTCATCATAGCTCCTTTGTTCTTTTAGCGATGTAATACAACGATCGATGGGCTCAATCATCATCACCATGCCTGCTCCACCGCCAAAAGCATAGTCATCGGTAGTCCGATGTTTATTAGTTGAGAAAGGACGGAGATCATGGATCATCACTTCCACCAAGCCTTTGTCTTGAGCACGCTTCAATATGGAATCTGAAAACGGACTTTCTAGTAGCTTTGGCAGGCAGGTGATTATGTCAATACGCATTGGGCAAAGGTACGAGGTTAAAAAATACGAGATACGAAATACGAGTCTTTCTCTTAACCACGTACTTCGTATCTCTAAGTTCGTATCTCTAACTATTTTTTATCAACTGCAATTCGCTTTTCGCGATTAGCTAATTCCCATGCAGTGTAGAAAACCGCCTTGTCACGCTTGACCATCAAGTCGAAATCAATTTTGCTTACTTCATCACTTGCCTTGTGATAATCTTCGTGAATACCATCAAAGAAGAAAATGATAGGCACATTGTTTTTGGCGAAATTCCAGTGATCACTTCTCCTATATAAATTCTCAGGATGGTTCTCATCATTGTAGGTGTAATCGAACGCCAATTGAGTATAGGTCTTGTTATTGCGCTCATTGATTTCGTGCAACTCGCTTGATAATTTGTCTGAACCAATTACGTAAACGTAATCTCCTTTGCCGTTGTGTTCAGGATCTCTGCGGCCAACCATGTCGATATTCAAATCAGCAACTGTATTTGCCAATGGGTAAACCGGATGCTCCACATAGTACTGAGAACCAAACAATCCTTCTTCTTCGCCTGTTACTGTCATAAACAAAATGCTCCTTCTGGGACCATGACCTTCTTTCTTTGCTTGCGCGAATGCTTTGGCTAATTGGAGAACACTCACTGTGCCGGAGCCATCATCGTCAGCTCCGTTATTAATTTTGTCTTCGCCCTCATGGTTTAAGCCTATGTGATCGAAGTGAGCAGAGATAACAATTACTTCATCTTTTTTATCCGTGCCTTCGAGGAAACCAAGAATGTTTTCTGATTTCACGATTTTGGTTTCCATCGATACCTGGTAGACAATACGGCTCGGTTTGATTTTGCTTAATGGTTTTTTAGCCGCATCATCCATCGCTGTCTTGGTTAATTTTTCAAACGCTGTGTTAAAAATTTTTGATGCCACTGATTGATCAATGAAAAATGTCCCTTTGTTCGGGTTGTTAGGGTCAGGTTTTGTCAAACTGAGAGAACCTCCACCAGCAGACTCCTTTATTTGCTCAGCAACGAGTTTGAATTTTTCCTGCTTACCACCAGACACTACAAACACCATACGCGCACCTTTGTCGCGGGCCAGTTTTGCTGTACTTCTAATTTTTCTAAATCCCTCACGACCTAATGATAATGAATCATTGTAGAATACAACGGCTTTATCCTTCACATCCAAGTACGCATATTCTGCCTCTGTACCTTTACCCACATACACCGCTTCAATTGAAATTTCGCCTCCGCTATCGCTTTGACCGAAATAAAAAATCTCATTGTAGTTGTTGAACTTGGTGGTTCCGGCTTTCATATATACATCTCCAACTTTAGTAGATGTCAATTCGATGGGCATGTAATGCGAGCCATTCACCGGAGCAGCAAGGCCGAGTGACTCAAAATGATTTGCAATAAATGCCGCTGCCATTTTCTGCCCGCGTGAGCCTGTGTAACGACCTTCCAGAGCATCAGAAGCGATGATGGTTAGATTATCTTTTAGATCTGAAGTGGTGATGAGTTGAGCATACTGCGATGCCAACTGGTCTTGAGCGAATGATACTTGTGAGAGCACCATCACAAAACCGAGAATACATTTTTTCATTAAGGTTATGTTTTAAATTGAATGCGTTTGACGTTGAAATTTTCCGAAAGGTTGCAAAGTTAAAGTATTTGGTGAAGCCGCTCTTGTAATTTAAGAGCCAATTCAAATCGAGGTAATAATCAATTCGAGTAATCGAAATTGGTTTCTAGCCCTCACCAGATTTTGGTCAGGATAGGTGATTTGGTAGTAAGTGTTTCCTTGTAAAAAATCGGCAAGCATGCGCAGAGCCATAATGTAAGTCATCATTTTTCCGGCAAAAGGAATAGATTTCTTTTCATCAACCGTAAGCACACTTTCCACTTCAGATAAATACCCTTTTAACAAAGCATCGTAAATATTTTTTCTGAACTGTACTTTCGAAATATCCTTTTCTTCTTCGGACACGGGGCTAACAAATGTGCGAATCATGTCGCCCAGGTCGTAGATGAAATAGCCTTGCATCAGCGTATCAAGATCAATAGCACAAACTGCTTTACGCGATTTCGCATCGAATAAAATGTTGTTGACTTTGGTGTCATTGTGCACAATGCGCAAGACCAATTTGCGACTTTCAATGAGTTGCTGGTATTCTTTGACTAAGCTTTTGTATGACTTCGCTTTGGCAATTTCCTTTTCAGCATGTTGAATTACTTCTGGCTTCGCCTTTTTCAAGGCATCTTCAAACTGCTTATATCGCCAGGCGAGATCGTGAAATCGTTCTAGGGTTGGCTCAAACAGCGAAACATCAATTCCATTTAGATTTTTTGTCAGCAATCCAAATCCCTTGGCGGCCTCGAAGGCTTCGTGCTCAGAGGTGATCTCATCGATTGTGATCGTATTCTCAATCAACGAAAACAATCTCCAGCAATAACCTTCGTCATCGTAACACAGGCCATTTCCATTTTTATCCGGCAAGGATTGAGGAAATAAATAGTTGGGGTGATGTTGTTTCAAATAAGCAAAAGCAACCCGATTATTGGAGGTGATGATTTCAGGTTGAGTAAAAACACTCTTGTTGATGCGCTGCAAAACAAAATTCTTCTCGCCAGTTACTTGATATGTTTTGTGGATGTGACCCTGACCGAGAGGCGTGCATGATCCTTTAATTCCAAAACTGAAGAGAATTTTTTCCGGATCGATCATGACGAAGTATCTCCGTGAGAATTTCTCTGTGAGCCTTGTGTACTCGGTGGTTCAGAATTCATTAACCACAGAGGACACTGAGAAATCTCAGAGCACCACGGAGGGATCATTTTTTTAAACCAGCATTTTACCAGAAGAGTATATTTTTAATGCTTCACCAAAGCTTGGCAGGATACTTCCCTTCAGCCACCAACTGGTTTATTTTTTTTGAGACAATTTCTTTGTCTTCTTTATAGGTAACACCAAACCAAGTGCTGCCTCCTGAAAGGAGCTTCACTTTTCCCAATCCCGCCTTGATCATATCGTTCACTACTAAAGGAATAAAAAATTCTGCTTTCGGATTTTTCGAATTGTTTTTTAAGAACTCATGAAACATTTTCTCCGTCAATTCCATAATCGATGGATGGAATCCCCAAAAATTCATTGACGTTGGAGTTTCAGGATCAAGTACAATATCTCCATCCTTTTCTTTAGCGATAATCTTTCCGCCCTCTTTCACAATTGTTGTACGTTCAACCACACTTTTCAAAAACCCATTCGCATCACGCTCGCCACAACCACGGGAAACGCTTCCGTGATCTGACAGTACATTTTTCAAAGTATAGCCTACCATAGCATGAGCACCTGACGTTTCCTTCCTGAAAAATTCGGATGTAGCAGCAAAAGCATCGAGGCCATAAAAATCATCAGCATTGATTACTGCAAAAGGTTCGTTGATCACTTCTTTCGCACACAACATCGCATGACTTGTGCCCCAGGGTTTAGTGCGTTCCGTATTCAAAAATTCTTTGGGCACAAAAGTATCAAGTGATTGGATGATGAATTCCACATCTACTTTGCCGCGAAGACGGGGTAAAAACATTTCTTCCACCGTATCACGGATTTCATCGCGGACAATGAAGACTATTTTGGTGAAGCCAGCACGGATAGCATCGAAGAGCGAGTAGTCCATGATGGTTTCGCCCGAAGGACCAAAGCCATCGATCTGTTTGATGCCACCATAACGGCTGCCCATGCCTGCTGCCAGTACAACCAAAGTGAGTCTTTTTTGTGCATCCATTGAGGTTTGAATTTTTTGGGTTAAATCGAAAAGAATTTACTCTTCAAAAATAGAATTTTAAAATCATTCATTACGTCAAAAAGATGTCATCTAAAAATTATTTTACGTCCATCGCAATCATTGGGGTACTGTTCTTCATTTTTGGGTTTATTACTTGGCTGAATGGAACGCTCATCCCTTTTCTTAAGCTTGCATGCGATTTGAAAACGGATGGCCAGGCGTTGCTGGTAACCTTTGCGTTTTATATGGCCTATTTCTTTCTGGCTATTCCATCATCGTTCATTCTTAATACAACCGGGTATAAAAAAGGAATGGCTCTTGGCCTTGTTGTTATGGCCATTGGGGCTTTGATTTTTTTGCCTGCAGCAAGCGGCCGAAGTTTTGGTTTATTCCTTACGGGATTATTTGTGCAAGGAATGGGCCTGTCGTTGCTGCAG
Source organism: uncultured bacterium (assembly GCA_967789005.1). GTDB lineage: Bacteria > Bacteroidota > Bacteroidia > Cytophagales > Cyclobacteriaceae > ELB16-189. The sequence goes on from CBRFFM010000004.1 coordinate 51,804, forward strand.
ACCGCATCTAATCCATACATATCCGTGATCGGCCCCATCGAATCTGCCGCGCAGCGTATCAGCATCATGGGCATTTGCAATAAGGTAGCAGGTGCACTAAGTCCTATTATTCTAAGTGCTGTTGTACTGAAAGGAGCAACCGAAATTGAAAGTAAAGTAGCAGCTGCAAGCGATGTAGCAACCCGCAATCAGTTACTGCAAGAACTCTCGGACAGGGTAATCACTCCGTATATAATAATGGCGGCTGTGCTTGGTGCCCTGGCTTTGATGATTTGGTTTTCAGCATTGCCGGAAATTGAAAGTGACGGTGGCGATGCTTCTGATAGCTCTGCAAGCAAATTAAAGACCTCAATACTTCAGTTTCCTCATTTGCTCTTGGGGGCATTATGTATTTTCGTTTATGTCGGAGTTGAGGTTATGGCAGGCGATGTGATCGGGCCTTATGGTCGCTCGATGGGTATGACCCTCGATGAGACCAAGAATTTTACATCATATACATTGCGGGCAATGGTTATTGGATACGTCATTGGAATTATTGCCATTCCTAAATTCATTAAGCAAGACGTTGCACTAAGAATTTGTGCAATTACGGGGATTGTTTTTGTCACCCTTGCTTATTTCACACATGGATATGTTTCTATCTTTTTTATTGCGATCACCGGATTAGCTAACTCCTTGATGTGGCCGGCTATTTTCCCGTTGGCCATAGAAGGTCTCGGTCGATTCACGAGAATAGGCTCAGCACTTTTGATCATGGGCATTGCTGGCGGAGCGATTATTCCACAGATCTATGGGCAACTGGTAAAATCTCTTCCGGCACAAACGGCATTCTTTATTTGTATGGTTCCGTGTTATCTGTATATTTTATTTTACGCAGTGAAAGGGCACAACGTTGGTAAAGCTGTATCAAAATGAAATCACTATTCATACTTATAGGCTTAGTTGCTTGCTCCCAAACTTTTGCTCAAGATTTTTATGATGCGAAAGACCTCACAGTTGAAGATCTTTTCACAGGCAACTGTGAAGGGCCAATCGTTGACAAGAAAGGAAATCTGTACGTGGTCAATTTTCAAAAGGATGGGACAATAGGACTTGTTCGTGCCAATGGCAAAGTGGAGTTGTATGCAACTCTTCCTGAAGGGAGCATAGCCAATGCAATTCAGTTTGATAGAAAAGGAAATATGTTATTGGCCGATTTTAAAGCGCACAATGTTTTAAAGGTGATTACTAAAACAAAAAAGATTGAAGTGTATTCTCACAACGATCAATTCAATGCACCAAATGATTTATGCATAAATAAAAGAGGGCAACTATTCGCCTCTGATCCAAATTGGAATAACAGCACAGGGAAACTTTGGAGAATTGATACCAATGGCAAGTCGGTTTTGCTTGAAGAAAACATGGGCACAACTAATGGTATTGAATTAAGTCCAGATGAAAAAACATTGTATGTGAATGAAAGCATTCAGCGAGTGATTTGGGCTTACGATGTAGATGCTAAGGGAAATGTGAATAACAAAAGAAAGTTCTTTGATTTCCCAGACTATGGTTTAGATGGCATGAAGTGCGATCGCGAAGGGAATCTATTGGTAACACGCTATGACAAAGGAGTGATCGCCATTATTTCGCCTCATGGAAAACTTATTCGTGAGGTTCGCCTCAAAGGCAGAAAGACAAGCAATATTGCATTTGGCGGTAAGGACAGGAAAACCTGTTACGTCACACTTCAAGACCGAAAGTGCATAGAAACCTTCCGGCATACTATTTCCGGAAAGTAATCTGGTTTTTAAGTCGTCTAAATCCTGTACTTTTGAGGTTCATTATTTTTTCCAAATGAAAATTTCTTATCGCTGGCTTCAGCAATACATTGACATTACCGAATCACCAGAAGAGATCGGACAAACACTCACCTCCACCGGACTTGAAGTCGAAAGCATTGAAGCTTTTGAAACGATCAAAGGCGGATTGAAAGGCTTAGTGATTGGTGAAGTCCTCACTTGTGCAAAACATCCTAATGCAGATAAGCTTTCTATCACAACAGTGGATGCTGGCGGAGAAAGGCCTTTGAATATTGTTTGTGGTGCACCGAATGTTGCTGCCGGGCAAAAAGTAGTTGTGGCGTTGGTTGGAACAACTGTCCATCCAACGAAAGGCGAGCCCTTTGCTATTAAGTCTGCAAAAATTCGTGGCGAGCAAAGTGAAGGAATGATCTGTGCTGAAGACGAAATCGGTATGGGCGAAAGTCATGTAGGAATTTTGGTATTGGATACAACGGCAAAGAATGGAACATCTGCATCTGAATTCTTCAAAGTCGAATCCGATTTCGTTTTTGAAATTGGCTTGACGCCTAACCGCGCAGATGCAGCATCGCATATCGGTGTTGCACGCGATATAAAAGCTGCGAAGAAAAGAGATTTGAAAATTCCATCAATAGAAAATTTCAAAGTATCGAATACAAACCTCCCCATCCCGGTTGAAGTTGAAAGCCCGGAGATGTGCCCGAGGTTTTCGGGTGTTTCTATTTCGAATGTTACCGTAAAAGAATCTCCGGACTGGTTGAAGAACAGATTGAAAGCCATCGGCCTTGAGCCAATCAATAACATTGTTGACATCACCAATTACGTGTGTCACGAACTTGGTCAGCCACTGCACGCTTACGATGTTAATGAAATCGCAGGAAAGAAAATTGTAGTGAAGACTTTAGCATCAGGCACAAAATTCAAAACACTCGATACCAAAGAACGCACCTTGACAGAAAATGATTTGATGGTGTGCGATGGCGAAGGCAACCCGATGTGCATGGGTGGAATTTTTGGTGGCATCAACTCAGGTATCACCGAAAAAACCAAAGAAGTTTTCCTGGAAGGTGCTTACTGGACTCCAAGTGGCATTCGCAAATCTGCCATGCATCACGGTTTGAAAACGGATGCTTCATTCAGATTTGAGCGGGGCACTGATCCCAACATGACAGCCACGGCCGTGCAGCGTGCTGCAATGATGATGGTTGAACTGGCCGAAGGAGAGATTGCATCAAAACTGGTTGACATCTATCCAAAAAAAATAGAACCGGTTTCGATTTTCGTTAAGTTCAGAAATATAGACCGGTTGATCGGCAAAAGAATTGATCGTGAGGAAATCGTCTCCATCCTGGAAAGTCTCGATATAAAAATTTCGGACAAGACTGATATTGATTTTATTGCTTCGGTTCCTCCTTTCCGTGTTGATGTATTACAAGAGGCGGATATTGTAGAAGAGATTCTCCGCATCTATGGATTGAACAGCGTTGAGCTATCGGATAAAGCCAGTGCTGATTATATCGCGTCATTCCCTGAAAAGGATTTGACAAGTTTCAAAAAGTCGTTGGGATCAATGCTGGCTGCAAATGGTTTCTACGAAATCCTTACCAACTCCCTCACCAACATTTCATACAAGAACAAAATCAAGACCGAAGGTGAAGCTGTTGAGATTCTAAATAAGTTGAGCGAAGAGCAAGGCATTCTTCGTCAGTCAATGCTCTTTACGGGATTAGAAGTTTGCGCACACAATATTAACCGCAAGCAAAAAGATTTGAAATTGTTTGAGTTCGGAAAAGTGTATTGGAAGAATTCAGGCAAATATTTCGAAGAAGAGCGATTGGCAATTTACTTCACAGGCGACATTGAAAGTGAAAACTGGCAAAACAAATCACGTACGGTCAATTTTTATGACATCGCACAGTCGGTTAGCCAGATTTTAGAATTATCGGCAATCACAAAAACAAAGCAAGAAGAATTCGCAGACGATGTTTTTGAATATGGCATTAAAATACTGAAAGGCAACAAAGAAATTGGTCGCGTTGGCAAAGTGAAAAACAATTTAGCGAAAGAGGCGGGCATCAAACGTGAAGTCTTCTTTGCAGACCTTTCCACTGATTTGCTTTTCAAGTCGGCAAATCCTAAGTTCGCTGTGCAAGATGTTCCTAAGTTTCCTGAGGTAAGAAGAGATCTTTCGTTGGTGTTGAATAATCAAGTGAAGTTTGCGGAAATTGAAGCGCTTGCCAGAAGCACCGAACAACGATTGATCAAAGAAATTATCGCATTCGATGTTTATGAAGGAGAAAAGATAGAGCAAGGAAAAAAAGCATACGCACTAGGTTTCACATTGCAAGACGAAAATAAAACATTGACGGACGAGGAGATTGATAAAACAATGACGAAATTGATGAGCGCATTTGAGGGGAAGATGGGAGCGATTATTAGAAAATGATAAATGAATAATGTTAAATGATCAATGAAAGGCATTTAACATTCAACATTCAAAATTTAGCATTAAAGAACATGGATCAGGAAGCTTTGAAGAACAACCTCGCGGGATTGGAGCGCAAAATCATGATGCTGCTCAATGACTTTAAAATGCTGAAAGATGAGATGCGCACCATCAAATTGGAGAACCACGAGTTGCGCACAGATCTACGCAAGCGTGAGGAGCAACTGTCCAATTTTAAAAATCAGGTTAAAATCACTAAAATTGCAGATTATATAAGCCCGGAAGACGAAAGTATTCTGGAATTGAGAAAGAAAGTGGACGATTACATCCGCGAAATCGATAAATGTATTGCACACGTAAGCCGATAAAACGGTAGTTTTTTAAAATGGACGAGCTCTCGATAAGAATAAAAATCGCAGAACGCGAATACCCGATGAAAGTAAAGCGCACCGAAGAGGAACGCATGCGGGTAGCTGGCAAACTCGTCAACGAAAAAATAAAACACTACCGCGAAAAATTCGGCATTGACGATAAACAAGACCTGCTGGCAATGGTTGCCTTCGATTGTCTGATAGAAAAAATGGCAGATGAAGAGACCAAGCAAAGCATCGATCAAACGGTAGTTGAAAAAATACAACAGCTCAACCAACTGGTATCGCAAGTCGTCTGATTCTTTTCTAATTCCTTCTCTTTTGTTGATGGCCGATTGGCCTCACGGGTATTGTTCAACATACAAACAGTACCATTATGGACTCCATAGAAATAATTTCAATATCAATCGCGGCCTTTGCGCTCTCGGTTGTTTTAAGTTTGGTTATCGGTAACCTTCTTTACAAAAGAAGACTGAAGAGAAACAAAGCAGACGCAGAAGAGAAATCAAAATTGATTCTCAAGGAAGCCGAACTTCAAGCCGAAAATATCCGGAAAGATCGCATCATCGAAGCAAAAGAAAAGATGATGAAGATGAAGCAGGAATTTGAAGAAGAAGCCAACCGTAAGAAAAACCAGATCATTGCCAACGAGCAGAAAGTAAAACAACGCGAAGCCCAACTGAACAAAGAACTTGAAACCGTTAAGCGCAAAGAAGCCGACATCGATGAAGAGCGCCAAAGCTTGGCACAACAACATGAACTCGTAAAGAAGCGCAAAGAAGAGTTGGATAGATTTAATGCACAAAAAGTAGCTGTGCTGGAAAACATTTCTAAGCTTACTGCAGACCAGGCACGCGACCAGTTAGTAGAGACGCTGAAGGAAGAGGCTCACACCAAAGCCAGCAGCTTCATCAAAGACATTATGGAGCAGGCAAAACTGTCTGCCACGAAAGAAGCCAAGAAGATTATTGTTGAAACAATTCAGCGCACTGCATCAGAGCAGGCTGTTGAGAACTGTGTTTCTATTTTCAATATTGAAAGCGATGACATCAAAGGAAAAATCATTGGCCGCGAGGGACGAAACATCAGAACTTTGGAAGCAGCCACGGGTGTAGAGTTTATTGTTGACGATACGCCTGAAGCAATTATCATCTCAGGATTTGATCCGGTGCGCAGAGAGATAGCGCGTTTGTCATTGCACCGTTTAGTGCAAGATGGACGTATTCACCCCGCTCGTATCGAAGAAGTTGTTGCTAAGACTGCTAAAAACATTGAAGACGAAATCAACGAGATCGGTGAACGTACGGTTATTGATTTAGGTATTCACGGCTTGCATCCTGACTTAGTAAGAATGGTTGGTCGCATGAGATTCCGTTCTTCTTATGGTCAAAATTTATTGCAGCACTCACGCGAAGTAGCTAACCTCTGCGCCATCATGGCATCAGAGCTTGGCCTGAATGTGAAGCAAGCAAAACGAGCAGGTCTGTTGCATGATATTGGTAAAGTGTGGCCGGAAGAATTGGAGAAACCGCATGCTATTGTAGGCATGGAACTCGCGATGAAATACAAAGAGCATCCGATTATTTGTAATGCGATCGGTGCCCACCACGATGAAATTGAGATGACAAGCATCATTTCACCTATCATCCAAGCATGCGATGCTATTTCTGGGGCACGTCCTGGTGCAAGACGCGAAGTGATGGAGCAATACATGAAGCGTCTCAAAGAATTGGAGCATGTAGGCTTAAGCTTTGATGGCGTAGAAAAATGTTATGCCATTCAGGCTGGTCGTGAGTTACGTGTGATTGTTGATGCCGAGAAAGCGACTGATGAGCGCGCAGCACAATTGAGCTTTGATATCTCACAAAAGATTGAGCGCGATATGCAGTATCCTGGACAAATCAAGGTGACGGTTATCCGCGAGATGCGCAGTGTAGCTTACGCGAAATAATTTTAAAATCTATTTGCAGCGAGAGCCTTGGAGCAATCCATAGCTCTCGTTTTTCTTTTTAAATGCATATAGAGAAAATCGAAAAGAGCTCCCCTTTACGATTTCCTTGCGAAATACTGATTTGCTAAAAGCGATATGGACAATCCGATCACAAACATGTGAATTCCTATCATAATCACGGTAGGCACTAATCGATAAACCAATGGTGGAACATTTGAAAGTGGAAGTACAACGAAATTCATTCCGAGCCAAACAACAATGCCGTAGCCAAGCCCCACATAAATTTTATTCAGCTGAAGGACTTTTAATTTATTGAAAGCAACAAAGAAAAGTGAAGTCCATCCGATGGCAATTATAAAATGAAAGAGCAAACCTAAAGCTGCGATGCCCAATCCTCCTTTGGATGCCTCCTTGCCAAATACTCCGCTGGCCACATATCGAAATACGCCAATCGGGGTAATACCCCTTTGCAAGTAAGCATTTACGCAAGCTGCTATTGCGTCTAACAATCCTACGATCAAACCGGATATAAACGCAGAACGAAATATTGACTTATTCAAAATCTGGGGTTTTGACCTAAAAATACATTACCAAATTTGCCGCTGGAAAAAAATGTTGGGGTATTTTCTCCCAAGTTTGGAATTCTTTATCGCTTATACCTTAATTTTGGGGGTCTATTAGTTGAAAAATCAGTTGGCACAATTTTCACTCATAAGAGTGAACCGATAATACCAATGAACATAAAATCCGCTTTAATCAAACTCTATTATTTGCTTGTGCATGCCGACAGCGAATTAAACGAACGGGAAATCGCTATTGGAAATCAAATGATCAAAGCCGAAGGCATTCCCGAAAATGACTTTAATTCGACCCTTGATCAGCTGAAAAAACGAACTGAAGCAAATATTTACACCGAAAGTGTTGAAGAACTTAGAAAGCTTGACCATAAAAGTCAATTGCGCTGTGTTGCATGGCTTTGTGTGGTAGCGAATGCCGATGGTTTTATGGACAAAATGGAGTGGCAGTTCATCTATAAAATTTATCACAAAGAGCTTGGCCTTAGCCTTGATGAGATCATGAAGGTGCAGAAAGAACTGGTAGCCCTCACTTTTAAAAGACCTCAAACATTCAGTTCAATTTTATAATTGTTTTGAAATATTACTAAAATCAAAGGAACCCCAGGTTCCTTTTTTTATTTAGCTCTCGGCTCGCCTTGTTGATTTAACAGAACCAAAGAAGTTTAATAAATTCGTTGGATCATCGAGACGCGAGAAAAATATGAAAGGAAATCAACCTACCTTTTTCACTCCTCACCTATTTCTTAAGAATGTATTGGCCGGAATGGAGTTTTACCAAAAAGCATTTGGAGCAGTTGAGTTGCGCAAGTGGAGCAACCCAGACGCCAGCGTGCATGTAGCAGAGATGGAAATTGATGGCGCCATGTTTCATCTGCACGAAGAAGTTCAGAGATCCAATCAGCTGAGCCCTGAAACCGTTAACGCTACTACCTCATCAATTGGGTTATTTGTTCCCGATCCTGACGAATTGATGAAGAGAGCTCAAGCTGCAGGCGGTCGGGTGTCAAGTCCAATACAAGATTATGAATATGGCTACCGCCAAGGAATAATCGTTGATCCCTTCGGTCATCATTGGTTAATTCAGAAAAGAATTTAGGCTCCTTTGGAAGGCTTAAAGGTTACTACGTCTCCAATCGAAATTCATTAATCATCCCTCTTTCGATCCAATTGCCATTTCATTAAATTAGATTTCTCAAACCACACCACTATGCCCGACAATAACGAAGGCGGTCAACCGCAAGGAAACACGCCTAAAAATATGCCCGTCAAGTACAAGTTTCGCGACATCAAAGTGCATTCTTCTGACGAGTGGATGGCCGATGCCACCAAAAAGTATCGCAAAGTTTTCGATCGGTATGAAACCACTTATATGCGAGCGGAATTCTCCTTCTTCAATAAGCTTTTTGATGAAGAAGAATGGGAAGCTACGTTCAATCTAAAATGTTTTCACATACAAGGCAGTCATAAAAATGAACTCTGCAGTGTGGATCAAAAACGAAAAGTACTCAAAGACGAAAACATTGTATACATCCGCGACTCGTGGGGACAAGCCACTTTGGGCACGTATTGGTTCAAGGGTGATTATTCTTGGGAGGGATACATTGACGGAGTAAAAGTAGGTGAATCAAAATTCTACATTGAAGATGTTGGTCAAGCAAAGCCCGGTGAAAATCTTTTCTTCGACATCGATTCTATCAAACTTTTCGAAGGAGATGGCCAAGCTTACGCCTTGCCTGAGAAAAAATTCCTCAAGAAATTCAGTCAGAAAGACACGCGCTATGTGTGGGCTGAATTCAATTTTAAGAACAAGGCAGAGAAAGATTATTTTGCTGAAGTCTTTTTCAATTTTTACGACAAGGCGGGGCAACTCAAGGGAAGCACATCTTATCTCTCTTACGTAAATACCAACACGGTCGGGAAAATTTACACGATTCATCCCGGATGGGGCGGTGACACGCCAGGGCGGTGGAAGAGCGATTCGTATTCTATGGAAGTGGTGTTCATGGACAATCTCATTGCCACTGTGCCATTTCAAGTAGGTGAGACTTTTGATGAAGGCCAGGCAGCCATTATAACTGATGCCACTAAACTTTTCAGCTCCGCAGCTACCTCAATGACTCCATCTGCCAACAAGAGTTTGGATGATGTTTTAAACGAAAGTTTAGCAGAGCTGAATTCGCTCACCGGTTTGGAAAGCGTAAAGACAGAAGTGAATGAAATGGTGAAACTCGTTCGCTTCTATCAAGAGACCGGAAAAGATATTCTCAACAAGTTTTCTTTGCACACGGTATTTACAGGAAATCCAGGAACAGGGAAGACTACTGTAGCGCGTATCCTTTCACGCATTTACAGAGGCCTTGGCATTCTGCAGAAAGGGCATTTAGTAGAAGTGGATCGTGCGGGGCTAGTGGCCGGTTATGTTGGCCAGACAGCAATCAAAACCGATGAGAAAATCAATGAAGCCATGGGCGGAGTACTTTTCATTGATGAAGCATACTCGCTTGCTCAGGAGAAAGGGGCACAACATGATTTTGGTGCGGAGGCCGTTCAGATTATTTTGAAACGGATGGAAGACCAGCGCGGAAAATTTGGTGTGATCGTAGCCGGCTATACCGATAACATGCACGAGTTCATTACATCCAACCCCGGACTAAAATCTCGCTTTGATAAGTATTTTGTTTTTGAAGATTACGCAGCCGATGAAATGCACACCATCGCCCAATCGTTGTTTACAAAAGAAGGTGTAAAACCCGATGAAGCTGCAGCCACTCATTTGAAAAATTACTTTTCGTTTCTTTACGAAGAACGTGACAAACATTTTGGCAACGCCCGAACTGTACGACAAGTAGTTGGCGAATCGGTGAAGAACCAAAATCTCCGCTTAGCCTCGATGAAGAAGGAAGAGCGCACCAAAGAACTTATGGAGACAATCATTCTCGATGACGTAAAAGAATTTGAGATCAAGGAAGTGAATGACAAACCAAAGATTGGGTTTAGAACCAGTGCAGATTAAATTTCTGTTGTTGCCGATCACAAAAGAATTTCCATGACGAAAGGAAATAATTAGATTGGCAAAAAAATACTTTGCAACACCCAACCCGCTTTGTCGTTTTCGGCATCCTCTTTTCTATATTTTGGTCCTCTGCTTCGGTTGCTGGAAAATACGGACTGATGTCGGCCGAGCCACTCACGTTATTCAATACGCGATTTCTTTCAGCGGGCATTCTACTTTTGGGTCTCAGTTTATTTCAGCAGGGCCGTAAGCTCCCAAGAAGTAAAGAATGGTTTCAGCTCACCATCTTTGGTGCACTCAACACCACACTATATCTCGGCATCTTTATTATCGCTTTAAAACAAGTGGCTGCCGGAATCACCACATTAATGCTGGCGTTGAATCCACTTTTGATCAGCATCATCACTTCGATTTGGTTAAAAAGAAAAATTGCTCCTCGCGAGTGGGGCAGCATCGTAATGGGAATTGCGGGTGTAGCCGTAGCTACTTTTCCACTCGTTCAAAACGGGTACGCCAGTACGTTGGGCGTAGTACTACTCATTGCTTCTATGTTAGCTTATTCCATTGGTGCGGTGTACTACACTTCCATCCAGTGGACGCTTTCGCGAATGACTATCAATGGTTGGCAAGCTTTAATTGGAGGTATGTTGCTTTTACCATTCACACTGACATTTGAAGGCGGCCATACCCAATACGATGTTCGTTTCTTTGCTTCACTTGCATGGCTGGTGATACCTGTTTCAATATTGGCGATACAGTTGTGGTTGCATCTTTTAAAAGAAGATACTGTGAAAGCTTCGCTCTGGCTTTTTTTGTGCCCGATATTCGGACTTGCCTACGCCTCTTTCCTTTTGCACGAACCTTTTACAAAATACACCATCATCGGTGCCTTGATGGTAATCGGCAGTTTGCTTTGGGGACAATCTAAAAATCTTATTCGCAAATCATCAAGCCTTCCTGCTGAATAAAATTTCTAATATCAGTTAGGCCGCTTCAACCTATTAATACCTGCTAAACTTTTTTGTTTAACTTGAATGGTCATGACAAACAGAATTATTTCTTCCGAATTATTACCTAACGAGCTTGAATTTTCCACTTCGCGTAGCAGTGGTCCAGGTGGACAAAATGTAAATAAAGTCAATACCAAAGTGACACTACGATGGAGTGTAAATGATTCAACTTTGCTTACACCGGAGGAAAAAGAATTACTGCTACAGAAGCTCGCCACTCGACTCACTACTGAAGGTGTATTGGTATTATCTGCGCAAGACAAACGCTCGCAGTTACAGAACAAAGAAGAGGTTGTGCGCAAGTTCGATCAACTCATAAAGCTAGCTTTTACTAAAAAGAAAAAACGCAAAGCCTCAAAGCCATCTAAATCTGCGATGCAATCTCGACTTGATAAAAAGAAAAAACATTCTGATAAAAAGAAGCAAAGGCAAATTCGGTTTTAACAAAGTGCGATTTTATGAATCCCCTAATTTTACTTCACGGAGCACTCGGCTCAAGCTCGCAGCTTCAACCACTGGAGAAAATATTCACTGACAAAGAAGCAAAAGTTTTCCTCTTAAATTTTTCTGGTCACGGTGGAAGATCTTTTTCAGCAAACGGATTTGGCATTGAGACTTTTGCCAACGATTTGCTGGAGCTGCTTGATGAAAATAAATTTGAGCAGGCGAATGTATTTGGCTACAGCATGGGTGGTTACGTAGCTTTGTGGCTGGCATCTCTCCATCCACATCGGTTTGGAAAAATTGTAACACTGGGAACCAAGTTTGATTGGAGTCCCGACTCGGCAGAAAAGGAAATCAAGAAAATGAACGCTGAAAAGATTGAAGAAAAAATTCCTGCTTTTGCCGGATTACTTCAAAAGCGTCATGCACCGAATGACTGGAAAGTCGTTTTAAAGAAAACAGCTGACATGATGGTGGCTCTCGGCCAAAATCCTTTACTAACTGAGGAAGTATTCAGAAAAATTGAAATGCCTGTCAAAATTTTATTAGGCGATCAAGATGATATGGCCGATTTAAATTTCTCAAAACAAGTTTCCACATGGCTTCCTAATGGAACATTTGAACTATTGCAGAATACTCCACATCCCATCGAAAAAGTAAAGCTTGAAGTAATCGCACAAAATTTACTGTAAATTGAAGTTTGTCGACTAACAACCGTACGGTTAGCCATCACTTTTTTCAGGCTGTCATCGATATTTCATAGAGCAGAATAGAATAGTTTTTATATTTTCGCGGCCCAAAAAATATCCTGGTTAAAAAGGAGATTTGAAAATGAAGCTTGAAAAACCAATAGAAGCATTTTTTCTGGAGTCGCTTTTAAAGCTAGCCCTGATAGGTGTCTTGATTGTGATGAGTGTTGATTTCTATTTCAATCAGATCACCGTAGTGCGTACAGCCATCATCAACTTTTCAATTTTGTTCTCCATTATTACCTCTTATATTCTATACAAGAACGGCAATTTTATTGCATCCGTTTTGTTCATGGGATTCATTACAATGGCTGCTATGTTTTATCAAAGCATTGCCGCAGATGCCATCACTACTTCATCTATGGCCGTAGTAATGGTGATTGGTTTCGGATTTTCTGTTTTATTAAAAGGAAGGCTGCCATTGGTTTTGCACGCCTTTACTCTTTTCGGAATGATCATCATTTTCACTTGGCTCTCGATGCATCCGCAACGTTACAGCAAACCTGATGCGAGTGACATCATCGTGGCCGGAGTAACGTATGTAATTTTATACTTGTTGATCACGTACTCTTCTTTGGTTTTGAAACAACGTTATGATGAAGTGTTTAAAACACTTGCTGCCCAAAATCTAGAATTGATTGAAAAGACAAACGAAATTGAAACGCAGAACGAGGAGCTGGTGCAGAGTCATGAAAATCTTCACGACATCAACAATCATTTAGAGAGTTTGGTGAATCAACGGACTGAAGAAGTGCAAAGACAAAATGAGCAGTTAATAAAATATGCTTATTCCAATGCACATCATCTACGTGGCCCTGTGGCGCGCGTGTTGGGATTAATTCAATTATCTAAAATAGAAACCAATCTCGACTATCCTTTCTTATTTCAAAAAATTGAAGAGCAAACCAAAGAGATTGATGAAGTGGTGAAGGGGATTAATAAAGAGCTAGAAAACTCTTAACCAAACAAAACCTCAATTCGGAGAGGTTTATTTTTTACCAAAATATTTTTCAAGGAGCGTGGTAAGATTCTCTAATTGCAATGGCTTCACCAAATGCGCATTAAATCCTGCTTCAAGAATTTCCTTAGTGTGATCTTCAGAAGAAAAACTGGTAAGAGCAAAAATGGGAAGATCCTTGCGTTTCCGATCATTCAAGTCACGAATCCAACGAGCAGCATCCAAGCCGTCTTGTTCGGGCATGCTGATATCCATTATAATAAAATCAAAGTCTTGTTCTGACAATTTCTTAATAGCTTCCGTGCCGGTAGAAACCGGTGTGCTTTTAATTCCAATAGATTTTAGGTTTCGTTCTACGATGAGGTGAACGGCATCATCATCATCGACAATGAGAGCGGTTAAATTATCAAATTTCATAGGGGAGGATATACCGCAAGATACAAAAATCAATCAGCAAACATTACCCTCGAAAAATCTCTTTCTCCCAGATTTGATATGAAATAAGTTGCGAAAAGAATAACTTGTATTAACCGCTACACAAAACCACAAGCTTATGATATCTGTAACCAGCGTAACAAAGAACTACATCTTGCAGCCCACATTAATCAAAAAGCATAAGAAGACATTGCAATGGCTGTCGTCTGTGATGCTCTGGAAAGACGAACTGACTTTCTTTCAAAAAGCTCTTGAAGAACATGCACCCCGGTTTAAGAAAGTAGCCGACAAGAAAAAGATTGACCACTTCCAGAATCTATTCATTTACTACAGTGGAGAAGTACTCGATAGTCTCAGATCAAAATTACGTCAGCATGAAGGCCGTTTGGCAGCGGTACTAAAAGCAAAAGATGAGGTTCGTACTCAATACTTTTATGAACACGATTCTTTAATGGATGAACTCGAAACTTTTGCGAAAAGCTACAAGGAACTTAAAACGAGTTTTGTAAAGTTTGTCTCCAGAAAGAAATAAACACGAACGTTTCGTTACAATTCCTTCCACGTATGATCGGCAAGCAATTGCACCGAAGCCACAAACGCTTTGAATGGAATAGTCTTTCCCCATTCGCGCGGACCGATCAGCGAGACTAAATGCGTGTCGTTATCATTTTGATATAAATAATAAGTCTCTCCAATCACCGGCTCGAAACTGATCTTCGCATCGTAAATAATCATCGACAATTCTTTTCGCTTTTGAATCGTTCGCGCTTGAATGGAAAGTAATTCAATCTGTTGACGAATTTGCAAAAGCTGCATATTCGTTTGCTCCTCCATCGCCTTCAACGCTTTGTTGCGAATAACTCCTTCCTGCGTTGGCCTGATCACCGCTCCAGAAACTGAGGAAGAATAGGGAAGCACACTCATCTGTTTGTGGTATACCTCCACATTGGTAAACGTCTTCTGATCGTTGAAGAACTTCTGGGTGATCTGCAAATATCCCTTCGGTGTAATCTCATGCAAAACAGACGACACCATCTCATTATTCTTCGAAAAGAAAGTTTCGAAGGTGATAGCATCAATCATGTCGATCTTAATTGAATCACCATCAGAAGATTCTGAAAGCTCGTATTCCTTTCCATCGGCAATGGAGGAATATTGTGAGGTAAAGGAGTGGTCTTCGATTGAAACCCAAGACCTGCTAACACTAAGTTGTTTGTGAGCGCCACCTAATTCTATTTTATAGATCGCTGACTTCGGGCGATCGCCAATTTCATAGGTTCCTCGTTCAGGAAATAGTTGCCACGATGCAAGGAAGTTGTAAGCTTCTACCATTGAAGATTCTTTTTAAAGAATCCAAAAATAATAGAAAATGTAAATGCTTAAAGATTATGTAAGAAAAGAAAGCGTAACCGATAGGAGTTCAGGGCTAATTACTTGTCGTGATATACCTTCACCATGAATACATAATCTTTCCATCGCTTGATTTGATTGACACGCGAAAGGCCAGCAAGCTGATTTGACGAATTTATCTTCAATGGAACTGCCAATGAATCTTGTGGAATGCTTTCAATTTCATCCAATAAGACTTTCGACTTCACGGCAAATGCTGCTCCGCGAGTTTCGGTCTGCACTCCGTTGATAATTCCGACTACCGCTCCTTGTTGATCGATCATCGGGCCACCGCTATTGCCGGGGTTAACCGGAATAGAGATTTGATACGAATTCTCATTTTGTTCAAAGCCGGAACCTGCGCTGATGGTACCATCTCCATAGACAATATCGTTGCGAGGATAACCCAGTGTATAAACAGCTTCACCCAAACTTCCCTCTGTGGTCCTTATCGTAAAAGGAAATTTGGAAACCGGTTGGAACTGTTCATCCTCTATCAAAAGAATGGCAACGTCCGTTTCAGGGTTTTTGTATACCACTGAGACTTTCAGCCTTCCGAATTTCTCGTTTTCTATAAATAAAGAGTCCGCAGATTTGATGACGTGATACGAAGTAACGATGTAGCCGTTACCGGAAATCAGAAAACCGGTGCCACTGTATTTGCTTGGTGCAACTTCAGGCTTTTTATTTTCCTTAATGTTTTGAAGAAGTTGATTATGTGATTTCTTCAGCTTCTCTACGTTTCTTCTTAACTCAAGATAATTTGCCTGATGTTGTGTGTCATTAAACTGAAGCGTTAGAAAAGTACCAATCGTACAAACCAACGCCACACTTGCCGCGATAGCCATGGTTCGCCCGTATTTTTCCCAACGACCGATGCTCACCGTTTTCGTTGGCGCAGTAACCTCAGTAGAAAAACTCATCTCCGCATGAATCTTATTCAATGCTTCCTTCTTCGCTTTGCGATCAGCGTATTGCTTAAATGATCTCAGCAAGAGAAAATGATTTTCTGCACGTTCGCGAAATGAGGCGTCTGCCTTCATCTTTTCTTCGAACGCCAATTGGTCAGCCGCACTCAGTTCTTTCCTAAAGTACTTGTCAAATAATTCTACCTCTTCCATTGTTCTTACTTGTTTGCCTCAAAGAAGAATTTCTTCAATCGTTGCAGGCATTTATATTTTTGGTTCTTTGCGTTATCCGAATTCGTGTATCCAAACTTTTCAGTGATTGCCTCCATCGTCAAGTTTCTAAAGTAATAGTCCTCTAAAATACTCCGACAGGGTTCGCCTAACTTGTCAAGTGAGGCGCTCATCGCTGAAAAATTCTTCTCTTTTAACTCAATGTCAGAAGCCACTTCATCCGCCTCAGGCACCCTTTCTGCCTCTTCTATACGGATAAATCTGTTCCGTTGTGACAGCCGCTGGAGCCAAAGCTTGCGACATACGGCATAGAGATAGGTCTTGATTTTACAGGTGAGTTCAAATTCCGCTTGCGAAAGCCGCTCGTAAAAGTGGATAATTGCCTCCTGGTACACATCTTTCGCCTCCTCTTCTGTGCCGTTGTTATTGACAACGAGCTTCAAAATCATCGTATAGTTGTCCCGATAGAGTTGCTTTAATGCTGCCTCGTTCTTTTTTCGCAACTCAGAAATCAGGGCTTCTTCTAAAAAATGCATGTTTCAATGCGGACTTAATCAATTTTTGTAATCCGGGTAACCCAAGGTAAAAATATTTTTTTGGTTGGGTTACCCAACAGCCTTTTTTTGATAAAGGCAAAATTTAATAACTATGAAAAACAAATTAGGTGCTCTTATGATCGTAGCTATCCTTGCTATGACTTTCTCATGTGGTCAAAAAAAGGCTGAAGAAACAACTTCTACCACTGACACTACAGCTACTGTAAAGGCTGACACTGTTAAAGCTGATACAGCAAAAACAAAATAATTCCCCCCGGGGGCCGTCTCAAAAGTCAATTATTGCTAATCCTTAGCGGGATAAGCAATCTATAACCTGAAAAGTCATTTTCGGGGTTCACACTTTGATTTGAGGCGGCCCTTTTTCTTTTTCTCTTTTTTCTCAAAACCTTAAATTCTTTTTTTATGAAAAAATTTATCGTTGGCCTGATGGCCATCGCACTGCTATCGTGCGCTCAAAAAGAAAAAGCGGCTGTGAGTGATGAAGTCGCTGCATTAGAATCAAATCAAGAACTGGTCAATGCTTCCAAAGACCTTTACTCCGATGGGCGAAGCAAAATGGTGAAGACAGCCGAATGTCGCTTTCAAGTAAACGACATGAAGAAGAGCAAAGAGGCTATTATAGCATCCATTAAAAAATATTCAGGCTACATTGAGTCATCTAACCTCGAATTTCAAAACCCGATGCTGGAAGAGCACATGACAGTTCGCGTCTTGAAAGACTACTTTGAAGATTTACTGAATGATATTACAAGCCAGGCTGTTTACGTAAACTATCAACGAGTGAACTCCGATGACGTATCCAAAGAATTCGTAGACCTCGAATCACGACTAAAAACAAAACGCGAAGTACAAGCGCGGTATGAAGATATCTTGCGCAAGAAAACCGGCACGCTCGAAGAACTGCTCAAGACAGAAAAACAAATTGGCGAGCTGCAAGAAGAAATCGAAGCTACTGTCAGTCAAATCAACTTCTTAAGTGAAAAAGTACGCTACAGCACCATCAAACTGGAGATTTATCAGATTGCAGAGCAGCAAGTAGCAGAAGTTAAAACCAACTCTGGTTTATGGAAAAAATTCTCAGCTGCATTCAAATCAGGATTGAATGGACTAATCGATGTACTCATTGGCCTTACTTACCTCTGGCCATTCTTAATCTTGGGAAGCGGAGCTTGGTATTTCCTTTGGTTCAGAAGGAAAAGGAAAATGGTAAAATCAGCCATATAAAATAAGACATAGGAAAATCCCCTAGTCAAAGCCGGTTAATCCTCCGGCTTTTTTATTTTTGCAGGATGAGCAAACTCAAAATCGTATTCATTTTTCTGTTGGCCGTGCTCGCGCAACAAGCAAGCGCACAAAAAATCACGATGTACAAAACCTTTGGAGGAGTGATTTATATGTTGAACGACTCAGTTGAGTTGAGTACCCACCAAACCGGAAGTTTGCTCTTTAGACATGAAAAAGCTTACGCGGAATTTAAGAGTGCAAGAAAATGGGCTACCATTTCTGCCGTCACCGGCTTCACCGGAGCAGCAATGGTTGCAATACCGCTAGCAACTGTAGCTTTTGGGGAGCAGGCAGACTGGGGATTTGCAGCTGGAGGTGGCGCACTCGTTGCCATCGGAATGATCTCTAACTGGATCTACAAAGGCCGCGCCTTTGGTGCCATCGACTTATATAATCAAGATCTGCCTCAGAAATCTTCTCGCATCAAACCTGAGTTTCAGTTTTATGGAACGGGAGCGAGACTGGTGATCAGATTTTGATTTACTATTTCAGATTTACGAGGTACGATTGGATGCATCCAAATTCGTAATTCGTAAATCGTAATTTTGATTATCTCCCGAACGGATTCAACGCACCCAACGCCCTCTTCCCTCCGCCCATCTTATTCATCGTTTTCATCATCTTGCGCATGTCTTCAAATTGCTTGAGCAACTGGTTCACTTGCTGAATAGAAGTACCACTGCCTTTCGCCAATCTGGCCTTACGACTGCTATTTAAAATTTCAGGATTTTCTCTTTCTTTCAACGTCATCGATTTGATGATCGCCTCCACAGGTTTGAATGCATTCTCATCAAAGTCAACGCCCTTCATTGCTTTGCCAACTCCCGGTATCATGCTCAACATATCTTTCATGTTGCCCATCTTCTTCACCTGCTCGAGTTGCGACAAGAAATCGTTGAAGTCGAATTGGTTCTTGCGCATTTTGGCATTAAGCCTGCGCGCTTCGTCTTGATCAAAAGTCTGTTGCGCTTTCTCTACCAAGCTCACCACATCACCCATGCCGAGAATACGGCCTGCCATACGGTCAGGATAGAAACGATCAATCGCCTCCATCTTCTCGCCTGAGCTGATGAACTTAATCGGCTTCTCTACAACTCTACGAATGGAAAGCGCAGCACCACCACGAGTATCACCATCAAGTTTAGTAAGAACAACGCCATCAAAATTCAAACGATCGTTGAATGCTTTTGCGGTGTTCACCGCATCCTGACCCGTCATCGCGTCAACAACGAACAAAGTCTCTGATGGCTTCAGTACTTCTTTCAGCTTCGCAATCTCATTCATCATCTCCTCGTCTACAGCCAAGCGACCGGCCGTATCGACAATCACTACACGATGATTATTTTTCTTCGCGTGTTCAATCGCAGCCTTTGCAATTTTTACAGCGTCTTTGTTTTCAGGTTCAGCATAAACTTCAACACCAATCTGTTCACCTAATACTTTCAACTGTTCAATCGCAGCAGGGCGATAAATATCACAAGCAGTCAAAAGCACACTGCGGCCCTGACGTTTCAAATAATTAGCAAGCTTTCCTGAGAAAGTAGTTTTACCAGAACCTTGCAAGCCCGCAATCAAAATCACGGCAGGGTTGCCATCAATTTTAATGTCTTCGCTTTCAGCACCCATGAGCATCGTCAGCTCATCGTTGGTGATTTTGGTGAGCAACTGACCGGGGCTGATGGCGGTGAGCACATTCATGCCCATGGCTTTCACCTTGATCTCGTCAGTTACATCTTTGGCAACTTTATAGTTAACGTCCGCATCGATCAGCGCCTTGCGGATTTCTTTAATGGTAGCGGCTACGTTGATCTCTGTGATCCTCCCCTGGCCTTTCAGCGTCTGAAAAGCCTTTTCCAGCTTTAAACTTAAACTATCAAACATGTATCAGGATTTTACTGATTTAACGATTTACAAGATTTCCCAAATGGGGCGACAAAGTTAATAGTTTTAAAGGGAAGTTAGATGCCTTATGGCTACCACAAACTTAACCCTGAAATGTCATTCCGGCCGAGCGAGAATTTTCAATACGAAGCCACATCTCAATCGAGTGCAGGAATCCCATTGAAGTTACTGCGAACTTTGAAGATGATTCTTTGGCGTCATCCTGACTGAAGCGTCAGGACCGGGCTGTCGCTACTCGCCACCTCGCGCACATGCCACTTCGAGCTCAAACATGCCGCTCCATCCCTTGCCCGAGATTCTCCACGTAGAAAGATTAATTGTATATATTCGGATACTGGCGGTAATACCTTATGAGAATAAAGCAGCTTTCAATTAACGACAATGATATACAATTGGCTAACATGTTATTGTTGGATCAAACGGCACTGGCAAGACAAGACTGATAGAAGAATTAAATTATGCATTTACAAAAAGAATAAATGGAAATGTAACTTCATTCTGGAAAATAGAATTCACTGAAGAACTGAATGCCTCAGACATCCGCAGATGGTTAGCTAATCTTGTTTTTCACATAGAAATTCAAAATCCTATTTGGACTTCTCCATTTACAAGGTGGCATAGTCAACCAGATGGTGCGAGTGTTATAGATGACCAGTATCAACAGTATACTAACATGGATGATAAAGAACTTGTCACCCATTTTAATTCAAAAGAATTCATTAAGGAGTTGACTAATTATTTACAAGTGAATGAGAGATTAGGTACTCAAAACAATGCACCAATTACTCCACCAACCCAAAAAATAAGTGATATACTTAATCTGCTTTTTAGAAATAAGAAACTTTTCGATGAAATAAACAGTGAGCTAGAGAAGTTATTTAAAAAAAACATAGTTCTTGCTCCTCACAATTTCCGAATCTCGAACTTAAAATTGTTGATCAAGAAACTGAGAAACCAAAAGCGTTTGACATCGACAATTTAAATAAGTCATTTCACGATTACGTGAAATGGAAAGAGGCTAATCATGTTAAAGAAATTTATCTCGAAGGCCATGGTATTCAGGCGTTTTTACAAATAATGCTTACCTGCTGCATCCCTGTAAATGACGTTCTTCTTATAGATGAACCCGAGATTCATCTATACCCATCTGTAAAAAGGAAATTTGGAAATGCTTTGGGTGAAATCTCAAAAAAGAATCAGAAGCAATTTTTTTGTGTCACCCATGACAGTGACTTTCTTCAAGGAGTATTTGATTCAAAGTGTAATGCCACAATAATTAAGATAAAGAAAAATGGAAAAAAAAGAGAGATCATTCATAAGCACTTTGATAGGAAGGTTCAATATTTAGCAGGGCAAAATCAAACTCCTTTTTTACAAATACCCTTTTTAGACGCTGTTATAGTCGTTGAGGGCTCGACTGACAGATTTGTGTATGAGCATGTGTTCTTTGAAAATCAATTTCTAAGTGATATTGAATATAAGTTTATCTCCTCTGGAGGAAAGGACAGCATTAGTAATCCAGTTAGGATAGCAACCGACTTAAAAGTGCCATATGCAATAATTCTTGACATAGAGAATTTGAAAGACAAGGATAACGCACATTTGCTGAAATTAGCTCGTGTTCAAGAGGTGACAGGTCTTCAAGAGGAAATCACTGACATTGGGGCAAAATTAAAAGGCATTGATAACTTTTTGGTAAGCGGGCTTGATGCAATAAAAGACACAAAATTAAAAGACAGGATTGCTAAACTTGTAGTCCTTCTAAAGAGTATAGGAATATTTATCGTGTACAAGGGAACATTAGAGTCATGGGGACAGATCATTTCTGAAAAGAAGAATACGTTTCCTGAAAGATTCATCGAGGAGTACGCCAAGAATAAAAAGAATTTTAATGAAATGATTGAATTTCTCAAAGAGGTAGAGACTTATATCAAAAAGCAGTGAGGTTCTAACGCTTTACGTGCTCATCAGGTCTTACGACCTGACGCAATCGCAACCATGTCGGACCGAAACACCAACACCACTGAAATTGAATTTTGAACATTATGAAAGATCCTATAGAACACTTCAGGAAGCTGGAACGAATGTATTTATCTGCGCCTGTCAATAATGAATTGTATAAAGGAATTAGCATTCGTGCCCTTCAGGTCTTCCGACCTGACGCAATCGTAACAAATACATGTCGGATCGAAACACCGACACTACAGAAAAATTGAAATTGAACATTATGAAAGATCCTATAGAACACTTCAGGAAGCTGGAACGAATGTATTTATCTGCGCCTGTTAATAATGAATTGTATCAAGGAATTAGTATTATCGTAAGCCACCAAAAAGCGGAGCTTACATTGGCCATCGAATCAAAATTCTTTCATGCCGCTAATGCCGCTCATGGTTCCGTTTATTTCAAAATGCTGGATGATGCTGCATTCTTTGCTGTGAATTCCATCGTTCAAGAGGTGTTTGTCTACACTGTTTCATTCAATACTCAACTCCTGAGACCAGTCAGTTCTGGTTTGATAAAATCTATGGGAGAGCTCAAATTCAAATCATCAAATTTATTCATCGCAGACTCCATCTTAATGGATGAGAATAATAAAGTGCTGGGTCGTGGAAGTGGAAGCTTTATGAGAAGTAAGATTGAGCTGACAGAAAGCATTGGCTACAAGTAGTCTTCGCAATCGCAACAAGCCTTGTGCCCATCAGGTCTTTCCAACCTGACGCAAACATAACAAACAGGTGTCGGGCCGAAAGAACCCGACACCTCAGGAAAAAAATCAGTTAAGCTTTGTCAGGTTCATTTCAACAGTGGTGAACCATTGTTTTCCATCTCGTGAGAATTCTCCTTTTTCAGTCCATTTACGATTGGCCGGATCAAGAGTGATATGGTACACCACTTTTCCACCGGGCACATCGAAACCCCAGTCGAATTTATTTTCACCCACCTCGTTGAAAAAAGCGTCAGTTTGTTTTCCATCCATTAAAAATGACCTCATGTTGTACGATTGGGTGGTAACGTTATAATTGATTACAGCAAATGCGTGAAAGGAGATTTTATCAGGATCACTTTGCTTGCGACCAGTACCATCGAAACATAAAACAAGGCTGTCGAGTTGCCACTCAATTTTTTCTTCCTGATTCACTTTGATTGGTGGAGCACTCCGTTGACTTATTAATGCTTCCCCCTTCCACTGGCCGGCAATAAAACTGAGTTTTCTCATTTTTTCGCGTGCGATCGCAGATTGATCCTGTGCAAGAGAGGCACTTGAAATAATCAGCGCCAGGCAAATTAAAGTAATTGATTTTTTCATTTTTTATAGGAGTTGGTTAATGTGATTGATACTCGAATCTATTTATTGATGTATTGTTTCAGTGAATTCACATACTCCTCAAATGCCTTTAACCCTTTGCGGGTAATCTTGCATGTTGTCAATGGTTTTTTCCCTCTAAAAGATTTTTCAACAGTGATGTATCCAGCCTCCGAAAGTTTGTCAATTTGCACGCTAAGATTGCCTGACGTTGAATTTGTTTTCTCTTTTAAGAATGTAAACTCGGCCGATTCGACACTCATCAATAATGACATTACTCCAAGGCGAAGTTGCGAATGAAGGAGCGGATCAAGTTCTTTGAACATATCCTTTAGTCCTTTTTATTCTTCAGCATATATCCTGGCACCAGGTATCCGCAAATAACAGCAAGAGTTCCGGTTAGGTATTGATATTGGTAATCAACCAAAAAACTTACGATTGCGAAAAGCCAGATTAAAATGCTGCCAATTATTAATGGTTTGAAACGGATAATAATACCTGAAACTAAGGTGGGTATCATTGTCATTAGAAGAATGATTGGATTCAATTTCCAGTTGATGGTGCTCCCAAAGAAGACAAGTGTAAAAATACAGATGCCGTAGCTGATCCATAACCACATGGTTGTGCGATCGATGTGGGTTACAACTCGTTGTTCTTTGCTACGACTGTAACCGTAATACATACTTGCCAGCCATGCAGGGATTGTGATTAGCCAAACCATGTAGGGTCTTGAATACTTCAGTTGAATGAGTGTGAACATGCCAAGATTGGCGAATGAAACTACCCATCCCCATAGCAAAAAGTAAAAACTACCTTTTCGAACATTGCCCTGCGCCTGACGAATCATCTGGGCAATAATGTCGAGGCTCTCATTTGCGCTTAAATTTTCGCTATCCGTTTTCATATAAATTAGTTAACGACATAAATATAAAGTAGTTTATATTATAAACCAAAACGCCTGCTTCGCGGCCGATACGATGGCTCAATGCCGCCTCCTGCCGCACACACCATCACCCTTCGTTTGGTATTTTCATCATCCAAAGCTCATCGAAGTCAAAAAAGCAATTTTAGAGAAGTGCGCTTGACCTTTCATTGATGACCTTGCCCTCGTTATAAGAAATTAAAAATCAATAAAGCCATGATCACAAAAATGACTCACGTATGCATCTACGTTCTCGACCAGGAAAGTGCTTACGAATTTTACGTCAACAAACTAGGATTCAAAGTGGTGACCGATGCGCCTATGGGCAATGGCTCGCGCTGGCTCACGGTTTGTCCGCCAGAGCAACCTGAATTGGAAATCACATTATTCCATGTGACTGAGGCTAACATGTCTTCCAAAGAAACGGCCAATACCATGACAGGCCTTATTAAAAAGGGAACTTTTGGCGCTGGTGTATTTACATGCAAAGATTTGCTCGCCACCTATGAAGAACTAAAAATGAAGGGCGTGGTATTCAAAAAACCTCCCACCAAAGAATTCTATGGCTTCGAAGCCCTGATTGTAGATGACTCTGGCAATTGGTTTTCTTTAGCACAACTCGAGAAAAAATAATTTAGATGAAAACAATCTTTGACAAAGCTACACGCGATGGATTGATCGCTCGCATCACCACGCTCAACGAAAGCAACACTGCTCAATGGGGTAAGATGAATATTTACCAGATGCTAACGCACTGCACACTGTGGGAAGAGATGATACTGCGCAATAAAAAATACAAACGCGTATTCATTGGGCTCTTATTAGGCAAAATGCTTTTGAAGAACGTAATCAAAGATGATAGCCCGATGAGGCGAAACTCTCCCACCATTCCTTCATTGATCATCAAAGAAACTGCAGGCGACATTGCATTGGCTAAAGAGAAATGGATTTCACTGATTGAAGAGTATGAAAATTTTGCAGAACCTAACCCTGCTTTCATCCATCCCTTTTTTGGAAAGATGACAAAGGAGCAAATCGGATATCATTCCTATAAACATACCGATCACCACCTGAGGCAGTTTAACAGTTAGCGATGTCGAGTCCAATGTCCTGTTCATCATAAATTTCTCATGGTTTCTGAACAATCATTTATAGCAAACCTTGATTTTAAATCTTGGCGTTAATTCATATTCGCCAACATATCGATCAAATACAGCCAAATCAATTTCAATCTCTTTGGTTTCAACAGGCAACGGTTTGTCTATGCGTTGGCGGTGTTGGTCAACCATTGCCGGCCATTTAATTCGCAGCCCGAAATTTTGCTTGAGGCATCGTGTGTGAATTTTATAGTAAGAGAATCAGTTTAGTCTTTTACGTTCACGCGAATTCCACTGGAATTACTACTAAACTCTGGCGCATACATGCATTGAATAGTGGTGACGCCATTTGAAAAATTACCTAGCTGCGAAACACGGAGATCATATTCAAATACATATGTGCCTTGGGGGAGATAACCGATAAAGAAATTGGTAGCCATGTCACGCGTACTTTCATAATACCCCAAGCCATCCTGATACTTGTAAATAGATAGAGTAGAAACGGGTTCAAATCCTGCGGCACGCATGTCTTTCAAATGCACATACTCCATATCACGATCGGCACGTAATTCGATCCGCACTTTCACAAGATCTCCGATTTTAAAAGCAGCCTTATCATTCACTGGAGAAATTACTGGGCCTTTGTCGGTATTCTGCTGAACAAACAAGTCCTTCTTTAATTTAAGAGGAGTTTCTGCCGCTGTTATTTTATCAAGTTGCTCGAAGTACTGCCAGTATACTGCTCCCCAGGCAACACCTCCATCATTTTTGGAAACGGTAATCCTTCCCATCGATGACGTTATTTCATTTGCCTGCCATGCAGTTTTAAAATATCCAGTTCCGGCTTCCACTTTTGTATCGGGCATGCTCAGCGGATCAATTTTTTGGTCACCTACTTTAATATCAACGAGGTTTGTGCCTGCAAGCAGATTTATTCCTCTACGTAGCAAACCATAGCATGCTTCCGATGTTGCTTTGGTGGTTTTCCAATCTTGTGTTTGCTTTTGTTTGAGCAACCACACTTTCATATCCTCAACAGATTTGGCATCACTGGCCACTTCATCATACACTTCAATCATCAATGCCATAGTCTCAATCGGTGCCTGATACCACCAATAGCCTCGATCTAGTTTCCAATACATACCCATCTCTTCTGAGTGAAGCGCTCGTTCGCTAAAAGATTTAATCATATCAATCGGAGTTTTGATATCACCAAATCGATGTAGCGACAGGCAGATCATTCCTTGCAAATAAATTGGATTATCATTCCAATATTTCTTTGCCTGACCTAAGAAATATTCAAATGATGGCTTGGCGTCTGCAGTTACAGCAATGTCTTTGAAATAACTTCTTGCATAGAGATATTGAAATTGCGTATCGTGAATGTGATTATCATCCAGGTTAATTTCTTTTTTCTTTGCGAGCTGAAGCAAGTGGTTGTAGTCAGACACAATCTTGCTATCCATGTATTGAAGTGCCGACTTGATCAGATTCTGTACGCCCTTCTTTGATTGTACAGATTTTACGCCCATTACATCGAGGTGGCCCAGGGAGGAGACAATGTGCTGTGTCATATAACGGTCTTCCGGCATTCCGGGGAACCACGAAAATCCCCCCGATGATGCTTGCGCATTAATTACTTTCGTTAAAGCGCGATCTTGTTCCTCTGCCATTCTATTTAAATCAAACAGAAGTGCGACTGTACGTTTCCGCTGACTTTCATTTTTCGCCTGCATCACCCAAGGTGTTTCTTCCAACAGGGCATTTTTTAATTCTTGATTTTTTTCAAGGCTCGAAAGCAATGCTTCGGGCTGAATATTTTTCCAAGTATCAAATACTTGTTTAATGCGCGGGTTTGAATTGGCAATGTGTGATGCAATGCTGTTTGCGTAGAACTTACTGAAGGATTGCTCCACGCAGTCATACGGATACTCCATCATATAAGGGAGCGCTTGTATGGCATACCAAGCCGGGTTAGAAGTGAACTCAAGTGTGAGCCGTTGATGACGAAGCGTTGCTGATGTTGTATTGACAAGCTTGTCTAACACAAAATGTTTTTCCTGTTTTCCGCGGATAGGCAGCGGTAAAGTTTCGGTAACCAACATACGATTTGTAACTACTGGCAATACCATTTCCTCGCCATCTGAAAAATTGCCTGCCTTGGCAACCACGCGATACATAATAGCTTGCACTCCTTCCGGGATTTCGATATTCCATTTCAGCACGGTGCTTTGCTTCGGTTTGAGAGAAAAGGATTGCGAGACCTTGTTGTTCTTCATGAACTCATTGATAGGCTTCATAGTCAGCGCATCAAAAAATTCAAGTTGCGCTTGCCCACTCAACTCTGCATCAACAAGACTACTGATCTTAATTGAAAATGACATCGCATCATGCTCTCTGAAAAAGCGAGGTGGGTTAGGCACCACCATCAATTCTTTTTGCGTAACTAAATGATTGGTAGCAACACCAGATTGCAGTTCTTTGCTATGCGCAAAGCCGAGCATTTTCCAGCGGGTGAGTGCTTCCGGCACTGTAAACTTGATAAGAATTTCGCCTTTATCGTTTGTGGTTAGGTGAGGGTAAAAAAATGCAGTTTCATTAAAATTCTTTCTGACTTTTACCTCACTCAAATCCAATCGAGTTTCTTTTTTAGAAGCCGTTTCAATCTGCGAATTCGCTGTTTTTACTTCTTCGTCTTTTGATTTACCAGGTATATCTTCAGCCACAACTTCAGCTAAGGCTTCTTCTTTCTCCACCGCAGCTCCAGCTCTTTTCATATCGTATCGCGCATAGCGCCTGTAGTCATAAAACCTGTACCCAAACCAGTTGAACGAATCAAATGAAGGTGTCCATGCCGAGCGGCTTTCTCTGTCATTCCAATGCCTATTGTAAACTCGGAGATTGAGCGCTGAAAAATCGTTACTGCTTTGCCATGCTACGCGGGGAAAGTATGAATAGTAGAATGCTGCCTGCCAATCGTTCATCCTAAATTCATCCAAAGACTCATCATACAGAGTAGCCACCATCTCCGCCAATACCTTGTCTGCCGATTTTGCTGCTACGCGAATTCGCCACTCTTCATCTTCGCCCGGTTTTAGCTTGTCGCGAAAACTTTCAAACCGAATATCCAGTTGCTTATTTGTGTAAGGCACAAAAATGGTTTCGGCCCGCGCATACAATCGGTTGTTCTTGATAAAAGTATAATGCACGCCAATATTTCCCCGGTATTCTTCTTTCACCGGAATTTCAAACGCGCGTTGGTCTTTTATAGTGAGCCACTCTTTCGAAAGAACAATTCCGTCTTTTTCAATTTCGTATAACACATTTATTTTGGGCTCACTTGTGCCAGCAATGAAAGAAGCCTTTTCACCAGGCTCTGCACTCCATTTCAATAGTTGAAAATAATGAATGGTAGGGGTTGGGACTATTTTTGCCGAAGGTGAAAACACCGTAAAATAACTTACCTCTTTTACTGCCTGTCCATATTTATCTTGCGATGTGATTTCCAACACATATTCACCTGCGCTCCATTGGTTAAGGTTTTCAAGAACGACTTCTTTTTTTAGTTCCGTATTAAATAAAACCACAAAGACTTCATTTGCTCTGTCCCACTTGAATTTATTATTCTCATCGGCATATAAATCTTGGGAAAAAAATTGATGATACTCCTCTTGCGTATATAATGCTCTGTCAGCCTGCAGCCACAACCGGTTACGATACGCTTTCGCAGGTGCTTTAAGTTGATAGATTTTTATTTCTCCTTTAGCAGGCTCAAACTCTCCGGCCAGGTTTGTAGTAGTAATCGGCCACTGAATACTAGGTTGCTCATCTTTATTAATGTTTGGCGTAGTTACGCCAACCTTCAACGCCTTGTATCCTACAGTAACGGATGATGTGTTTGAATGTGTTTCACCATTTATATCCGTCACATCAACATAAATTTCATAGGCAAACGTTGGCTCAGATAACGGGTCAACTGTTTTGTCAGGTATGGCAGTAAAGTCAATTGCAAATTTTCCTACTGCATCAGTTTTTGTTAGGCCATTAGCAATTTCTACTTCAGGTGAGGTGGGATAATATCCCCAACGGCACCACCACCAAAAAGGAAACTTGGCTTGCCGAACAATTCGGTAGCTGACTTGCGCTCCATCAATGGCTGCACCTGAATAAGCGCGCGCAAATCCATCGACTTTTATTTTATCATTTAATTTAAAAGAACCTTTTACCGCTTCGAATACCACTTCAAATTTGGGTCTCTTGTATTCTTCAACCGAAAAACTAATTTGACCGCTGCTATCGTCTGACTCGATGGTCATCTCGCCCGTGAGCCCTGAAGATGGAGCAATAAAGGTTCCACTGAACGTTCCAAACTCATTGGTCTTAACATGAATGGTTCCTTTCGTGTCTCCATTCACATCATAGAGCGTTACTGTTGTTTCGTAACCCGCTCTTATAGCTGGTTTTTTTTCGTCCGTTGCTATTACAAGACCTTTGAAATAAACAGTCTGCCCCGGACGGTATATAGCCCGATCAAGAAAAAAGAATGTTTGAATATGCTCTTGTGGGTCCTGCGCTTTGTACTGATACAAGCTTCCTGCGTGATAGTAATGCTCCCGCTCAAGGGGCTCCATGCTATTCGTATCATTTCCCTTTTTAAAATGCACAAAGAAGTCTCTTCGTGAGTCACTTTTAATATATGGTACTTTAAAAAAACCCTTACTATCGGAAGTGTACGTTCCAATCGGCACAGGTTCATACTCATTTGATTTGTTATTGTATTTGTGAGAGAATGCGTGTGCTTCAACTCCAGCAATGGGTTCGCCTGAGTCACGATGCAAAACATAAAAGTCAACGCTTCCATCTTTTACGTTTCGATGGATATAACTGAGGTTTGATACCACCGTACTGCCATAAGCTATGCCGTTCTTATCTACATCAAATTCAGGCGAAGCGCTCAGTAGTATTACATATTCACCGGCAGGCAACGCATCGAGTTTTATTTCAATACTGTGTTGTTGATAATCACCATCATCGGGTAGAATAAATTTTCCTTTTTTAGTTAAAGACTTACTTACAAAGTATTCAATGAATTTTTGTTCTCTATCGATATTATAATCTTTGCGGTATTCGGCCTCAATTTTTCCCTTAAGAGTTCTAATCTCATTGCGGCTGGTTTTTATGATGCGATAATACAGGTCGGTGAAATTTCTATAATGAATAAGCGCCCGAAAAGGTTGCTCAGGAACGTTGACTTCCTCAATGGTTGCGCTTACCGATTTGTCAAGAATAGACTCATGAAGGTTTTCGCACAAGATTGCTCCATCCGAATCCGGGAAACGTTTCTTACCTTCTTCGCATAAGTTGTACGCCTTTTTCAAATCCCATTTGTACTTATCCGATTGAAGTGGCTGGTACAACGCAGCCGTTTCAACTAACAGATTCCCTCTTTCACGGGTAACTACACCGACAATCGGATTACTCATCACTCTTTTCTCTAGCTCATCCAACGAATTATAATAAAGTTCATTCTTGTTGGGGAGCGTAAGCGCCTTTCTTACAAAGGCCATTCTTTTTAAACTCACATTTACCAATGGCCCCGGTTCAGCGTCATGAAGATGAAAGCGTTCCAGTTCCTGAAACAAAAGAAGAGCCTGAAATTTTGAAGACAGCGTATCGCGCGTGACCAGTTGCAATTCAGAAAAAACGTGAGACGCAGCGAGATAATCCTCTTTGTCAAGTGCGAAGTAATAAGCAGGTTTAGTGATGTCTGGCTCCGTTGAGGAAAAGAAATCAAGTGCACGATGAGCCAAAAAATCAAAGAGCGTTGGCCTATAAGCGCGACCGAGTTTATTCCCCTCGTTAATAACAGGATGGTATATTTCAATTTTCTCTGCCTTGCTTTTCTGAGGCTCGAGTAACGACAATTGATATTCTTTGTATGTCTCCTGAACGATTTTATCTATGCTCCAGGTCTCAAGATCGGTTTCATCTAAATTTACTATGGCACTTCTCGAAGCAAATTCATATTGGTTATTTTGATAGTAGCGCCAATACATCTCTGCCAGCATCGAGTGCAAAAGTGGTTTTACAGGAAACTCAGCAAGCTTAATTTCCTGCTGCATTTTCTGAAGATTCTTAACTATCGCATTTTCTTCCCGGTTATCAAGAAGCTTGAGCTGATGAATAATAGCTTTTACGGCCTGCCCACTATTCTTTTCCTTTTTGGCATTTAAATAAATTTCATCTACAACTTTTAGTGCAGAGGCTGGCAATTCCTTGGATTGAAATTCCTGCTCTTCTTTCCATGCTTTTTCATAATCGTATTGATTATTCATACTCGTTATTTGAGAATAGGATTGGTAACTTGATAGAAGGATAGAAACCCATAATATATATATCGAAAGAGTTTTTGCATAGTGCTTCGCATTAGAGTCTGTCATGGCACACAATATACCAAATAGGAGTAGCTCCTGCTGGTTCATATTAAATCAAGCCGGATTACAGATGAAGTCTGTTTGCTGAGGGGTTATTTAGTCAATCACTATAAGTAATTGGCATCCCCATTATTCAACAGCCCAACTCTCCAACTAATTGCCTACCTTTGAACCCTTGAATCATTCAGATAGATCAAATCTCCTGTTTAACTCAATGTCGGTTTCAGTGTTTCAATATAGTTGCGATCAAAATTTGAAGTCATGCAAGCAAGATTCTATAATAATACGGTAGGACAGGTATATAGCTCAGTTTGGAATAAGTATAGACCCGCCATCCTTAAGCTAATGGTTGCTTCTGAAGAAGGCACCCAGCAATACAAACTTTTCAATCACGAGTTCAAAGCACTTGATCCAAAAGAAAAAAAATTCTCGTTTGATTTCCAGGTTCACAAAGGAAAGGCTCTAAGCAAAATTTCCTCCTCTACAAATGCCAAAGACCTATTAGAAATGTTGAACATGTCTAAAAAGGCAAGTGAATTGATGGATGGAACTACCTTTCAGTTTAAACTGGATAGTCAGTTCATGCTGCATATCACCCGAATTAATGGTGATTCACAACTTTAAGAGTTCAGCCCAACCCCGTCTGACAGTGCTTCAATTAGGTTATCACTCGTAAGAGTAGTACCTTGCGAACGTTTTTAGCAGAAATCATTCCGTAATAGCAACTACCTCTTTATCTAGAGTCTTTTAAAGAGTCCTTTCTACTCTCAATCATTTAAGCTGAAAATCACAAGCACGGAGTTTCCGGTTGCGGGTTTCCTGAAAAACAGGGAACTGTGATGATATTTAATCTGCTTGGTGTATTATCAATTTTAACAACAACTAATGAATTTTGTAAAAAGTAATCATTCCGGAAAAAGAGGAAAGAACAATCAAAGACAGTCAAGACCAGCGCAACAAGGCAGAAATAAACAACCTGTAAGTACACTCGATCCAAAGTTATTTGTAAAGAAAGCAGTCCCCCTCAACGAAGCACGCTACGAATCCAGTAGAACAATACTCGACTTGCCTGTTGATCAAAGAATCAAAGCAAATCTACTAGCGAAAGGATATAACAAGCCAACTGAAATACAAGACCGTACCATAGAAGCAATCCTTGCGCAAAACAATTTGCTAGGCATTGCCCAAACAGGCACAGGTAAGACCGGAGCATTTTTAATTCCTGTCGTACATAATCTAATTAACACAAAGGCCGCCAATCAAGTATTGATTGTAGTACCCACGCGCGAACTCGCTGTTCAGGTAGAACAAGAGTTTACCAGTATGGTGAAAGGCTTAGGCATGCGCAGCAACTGTTTTATCGGTGGCACTAGCGTAGGCAAAGACATCGCTTCATTGCGTCAGCCGGTTCACTTTATTATCGGTACACCAGGACGGCTAACGGATTTGGCAAGACAAGGCGCTCTTCGCATGAGCAATTTCAATACACTCATCCTTGACGAGTTTGACCGCTTGTTGGACATGGGTTTCTC
The DNA here is from genome assembly GCA_967789005.1 of uncultured bacterium. Taxonomy (GTDB): domain Bacteria; phylum Bacteroidota; class Bacteroidia; order Cytophagales; family Cyclobacteriaceae; genus ELB16-189. The sequence goes on from CBRFFM010000004.1 coordinate 85,121, forward strand.
ACGCGACATTCAGTTTATTGTGAAAGCGATGAACAACCGTAAGCAGACTATCCTGTTTTCGGCAACAGAAGAAAAAAATCAATTGACTCTTATTCGTGAGCTTCTGCACCAACCTGTGGAAGTGCGCGTGTCAAAGGGAAAAACAACCGGTGATCACATTGATCAGGAGGTTGTACGTGTAGGCGCAGGTGAAACCAAAATGGATGTTTTACTTCGCATGGTGAAAGATCAATCGTTTCATAAAGTGATCGTCTTCGCAGAAACCAAGCGCGGTGTAAGCCAGGTGAGAAAGAATCTTCACCAGTCGGGCATTCGTGTAGACGAAATTCACGGAAACAAATCACAGAACTACCGATTGAAAGCATTGAATGATTTCAAGTCTGGAAAAATCCAGGTATTGATTGCAACTGATGTGGCCGCTCGTGGTCTTGATATTTCTGAAGTTACTCACGTAATCAATTATCAGCAGCCGCGCGACTTCGATAGCTACATCCATCGTATTGGTCGTACAGGCCGGGCAGGCAAAGGTGGAAAAGCGTACACATTTGTTAACTAACCCCACAGAATGTCAAAATCGAATAATTCATTCATAAAAAAACAAAAGGAACTTGTGCGCAAGAAAAAGCGCGAAGAGAAGGAAGAGAAAAAAATCGAACGTAAGAAAAATGCGGTCGGTGGCGGATTGGAGAACATGATGGCCTATGTGGATGAGTTCGGGAATATAAGCTCTACTCCTCCGGATCCAAAAAAGCAAAACACACTCAATTAAAATAATAACTATCAACAATTAATTTTTATCAACTATGAAAGAAGGAAAAGTAAAATTCTTTAACAACACCAAAGGATTTGGATTCATCACCCCTAACGATGGCAGCGAAGATATTTTTGTTCATGAGTCAGGCCTCATCGACAAAATAAAGGATAATGATTCGGTTCAGTACGAAACTGAGCGCGGACGTAAAGGCATGAATGCTGTAAAGGTTCAGGTTATTCAATAACAACAACTAAGAGTGACCAATAAAAATCAAACGTTGTTTTTCAGCGTGCTCAAGGAGAAAGTAGATCATTACTTTTCTTCCAATCATGTTGAGCCCACGGGAAACAGAAAGTTATATGTAAAAAGTAGTATTCAGATTCTATCTGCGATTGCTCTTTACACTACGCTGGTGTTTTTCCATCCGGTCAACAGCGTTGCGTTTTTATTGGCCACTTTATTTGGACTTAATCTGGCCGTTCTCGGGTTTAACATCATGCATGAGGGAGGGCACCAAAGCTTTTCCAAGTACAGCTGGTTAAATTCGTTTGCAGGATATTTCCTTAACGCCCTTGGTGGTAATATTTATTTCTGGAAAGTAAAGCACAATATTAACCACCACACTTTTACCAATATTGCTGGAGCCGATTCTGACATTGATGTGCAGCCGTTTATGCGTTTGCATCCAAGTCAACCACGCACTGGCATGCATCGCTTTCAACATATTTATTGCGGCTTTCTTTACGGCATCTCGTATTTGGCCTGGGTCTTCTATGAAGATTTCTTGAAGTACTTCAAGAATAAAATTGCAGACCATATGAAACCGATGTCACTCTCTCTAAAAGAGCATTTCGTTTTCTGGGTTACGAAAATAACTTATGTCACTATGTTTTTGGTTATGCCCATCATTTTTCTGGGGTGGCTGAAGACCTTGATCGGTTTTTTCATCGTGACTTTTGTTTGCGGCTTGTTTATCAGCATTGTATTTCAATTAGCTCATGTAGTAGAGCAAACTGAATTTCCTATTGAGAAAAAAATTACCGGTGACTGGGCTGTTCATCAGGTTAGCACTACCAGTAATTTTGGCACCTCCAGTAAATTCTTGTTTTGGCTCTTGGGTGGATTGAATTTTCAGATTGAACATCATCTTTTTCCAAGAGTAAGTCATATTCATTATCCGATGATCAGTCGCTTTGTGAAAGAGACCTGTGAAGAGTTTAATGTTACTTATCATGAATACGCATCCATGTTTGATGCAGTAGTTTCTCACCTGGTGTACCTCCGTAGAATGGGTAACGCTTAATTCTTAAAACCCGACATGAGGCAATTAAAAATCGTAAAGCAAATCACCAACCGCGAACACCAATCGCTGGATAAGTATTTGTCTGAAATAGCAAAGGTCGATTTGATTACGGCTGAGGAAGAGGTAGAACTCGCCAAAAGAATACGTGAAGGAGATGCGATGGCATTGGAGAAATTGGCGAAAGCTAATCTACGCTTCGTAGTTTCTGTAGCCAAGCAGTACCAAAACAACGGAATGTCCTTGGGTGATTTAATCAACGAAGGAAACGTTGGATTGATCCGCGCTGCTTCTCGCTTTGATGAGACCCGTGGCTTTAAGTTTATTTCTTATGCCGTGTGGTGGATTCGCCAGGCAATCATGCAAGCATTGGCTGAGCAATCACGCATTGTGCGTCTTCCATTGAACCGTGTTGGTTCTTTGAATAAAATATCCCGGGCCTTTGCAGCCCTGGAACAAAAGTATGAACGCGAGCCTTCGGCCGAAGAGTTGAGCAAAGAGCTCGACATGACCACTGAAGAAATCGAAACCAATCAGATGCTTTCGGGCCGTTCGGTTTCTGTTAATGCTCCTTTCGTGCAAGGCGAAGAAAACTCTTTGCTTGATGTGCTGGAGAACACCAACGAAGAAACACCAGATCAGCAGTTGATGAACAATTCGCTGCGACAAGAAATTGCCCGTTCACTTTCAACGCTAACCAACAGGGAATCGGAAGTGATTGCTTCTTACTTTGGTTTGAATGGACATCCTGCCCTTACTCTGGAAGAGATCGGTCATAAATTCTCTTTGACTCGCGAGCGTGTAAGACAGATCAAGGAAAAGGCTACCCGCAAGTTAAGACATGGGGCCCGCAGCAAATTGCTGAAGTCGTATTTGGCTTAGCAATTAATTTTCAGATATCACTGCGCGCAGGGAGTTGTAATCGCCATCCGTGGCACGTGCAAGGCCTTCAACCCCATACATTTCTTTCAATATTCTCTTTCCCTCATCGGTGCTGGCAATCTTGACCATTGCTACGGCAATTTTGAGAGCCAAATCAGAGCTGATTGATTTTGAGAAAGTAATTGGATCATTAGGAATGGGATCCGTTTTAGCCAAAACAATTACCTCCTTACCCACATCCGGAAATTTTTTCAATACTCTTGAGCGTGCATCACGCAGCTCACCGTTTGATTCAGGAGAATAAAAGGCTGCTCCGGCATCGACTTTGCCCGTATATACCTGTGTGATCACTTCTTCATGAGAATTAAGAAACAAAGTTTTGCCAGGCTTCACCCCCTTCTTTGCAAGTAATTTTTTAGGATACAAGTAACCACTGGTAGAAAGCTTATCCGTGTAGGCAATGGTCTTTCCATTTAGATCGCTCAATGATTTAATACCTGACGATTTTTTGGCAACGATCATTCCATAATATAGACCTGTGCCGTATCGAAGGATTCGAAGCTTAGCCTTGGCTCCATATTTTGTATTCGCAATGACGTAACTCTGACTATTCAATAAACCGAAGCAAGGCTTTCCCTCCCCAAATTTTGCAACCAATTCTTCATGCGTGGCAGGGGCTTCCATTTCCAACTGCAGGCCCGTTTCTTTTTCAATCAACTTTTTCATTTGCTCACCGCTCTTCATCAAATCGCCTTCATTGTTCGATGGAGACAGGTAAAATTTAATCTTTCCGGTCTGGGCAGAAAGGTTGAATGCAGCGAAAAAAAAGAAAAGTGCTGGTAGTGTTTTGTTTATAATTCTGAACATAAAACTTCTTTAGATCCCGAATGAAGGTACAAACTTTTATAAATAAAAGAATGAGCCTGCCAACGACCTTCCTAACCTGTGTACCTAATTTTATTTTCTTTCAGAATTGCAGTTCGCTCTTTGAATTCAACCGGGCAATCCGCAGTGTTATCAGATCAGGGGAGCTAGTATATCAGCTTAACTGCAACTTCATAAATGAAATTAAGCTTGGCAAAAGCCAGAGGAAACAAAGAGAAAAAGTAAATAGAGCTGAAGCCAACAAATTTCTAGGGCAAAATTTCGGCATTTAAATAAACAAAAAAGCCTCAGAAAATTTCTGAGGCTTTTGGTGATCCCGCTGGGATTCGAACCCAGGACCCTTACATTAAAAGTGTAATGCTCTACCAGCTGAGCTACGAGATCAAGATCAATCCCTTAAATTTGCCATTGCGAGGCTTTTTTCGAAATTGAGGACGCAAAGGTAACCGAATATGAAAAATTTACAAACCGTGTTTTTAAAAATTCTAATCTATTCCATTTTATTTTTTCCCCAGTGTCTGTGCTATGCCCAAAATGAAAAAATTGAGCTTGCCGACTCACTATTTACGGCTAAACAATACACTCAATCATTAGAATTATATCAATCTGTCTTCAATGAAAGGAAATACACACCCTCTATGCTCCTAAGAATGGCCTACATTAACGAGGGACTTGGCAAAGTGGGGTCTACACTATACTTTTTGAAGCTGTACTATTTAGCCTCTAATGATGAGCAAGTGCTTAAAAAGACCGAAGAGCTTGCATCCAAATTCAAACTGACCGGTTATGAAGAAAATGACTCTAGCCGACTGCAACGATATATTTCCAAAAATACCCTGTTGATTCAAATTGCCCTTGGATTGGTACTTTTCAGTTTAGTCATCGTTATTTTCATCCAACGTAGGCAAAGCCAAAAACCCTGGGGGCTACTAGTTGCTTTTATCTTAGTAACGGGATTGCTTTTGTATTCAAATAATATTTACTCTTTAGAATCGGTGATCGTTACCAGTGATAAAGCCTATCTAGTGGATGGACCGTCAGCAGGGGCCAAAGTAGAATCTGTAATAAGCGAGGGAACTTTGCTCCAATTAGTTGGGCGTGAAGATGTATGGCTTCGTGTGAAGTGGATCGATAAAGAAGTCTACTTAAAAAAAAAGTCAGTGATGAAAGTAGCTCTTTAATGCATTACTGTTAGAGAACCCTTATATGGCTTGTGAGTAAAGTAGAGGATATAATAATATACACCCGCTGATTCATTTGTGGCATACCATCTAAACTTGCGGTCATTGCTTTCAAAAACCTGCTTGCCCCAACGATCATAAATTCTCACTCTTTCAAATCGACTTACACAATTGTCTGCAGGAGGCAAAGGCACATTTCTGACTACTCCATTACAATCCGGTCCTGAATCAAATCCTTCGATTGCAAAGAAATCATTGCAGTTATCCGGGTATGTGGTGATCACATTGGCCGGAGCAAAACCTTTATCAGTACTTTTTATGTCTTTAACATTGAGGTCAACATAAGCAGTATCGGTAATTGGAGTTTTACAATGATTGTTTGCTACAAGGAACTTAAGCTTGTAACTATTGCTGTAGGTCGTGTCTTTGAAAATAGAGCAATCGGCATCCCAAATAAATTTCGATTCAACTTCATGCAGCCCGGTAACATTAGTGAAAGAATATTCACTCATTGAGTTTCCCTCAATACCGAGTAGCGAAAGGTTTAAGGTATCAATGGGTGTTACATCAGTATCCGTTCCTACTACATTTAAGCCAATATGGCCCAGGTTCATCGTAATGGTTGATGATGTCACATCTTGCGAGTTTACATCATTATATATTTTCAGTTTCGGGTCTATTTTTGGCAACAGTACTTTAAAATGAAATATGGCTGTATCATAATGTGTGTTATGACAAGCGTCTTGATCATCCACTAAGACTTTAACAGTGAAGTCTGATTTTTTTGAGAACTCGAAATTTTTACACACGGCACTCCAGTCAAGTTTGCCATTTGCACTTCCAGGCTGCTGATCAAGAATATTGAAAGTCATTCCTGCATCTTTTAACACAAACCCATCGGTGATAAGAGATACAATTAAATTATCTCCATCGTCATCCTTAGCGGCAAAGGGCCAAGAGCCACTTCCTCCTTCGTTAAGTTGAGCCGTAGTTAGTTTTTGTGGAAGAAAATAAGCTTCATTGTTGGGAGGTGGTTGTTGATTAACCGTGATTTTCAAGGTATCCATCATAGGCAAACTGCATGCATCATCAAATGCAATGACTCCAATCTGATAAGGTGCATTGATGAAAGGACACTGCGGAAAGCAAATCATAAAATCACTTGTGCTACCGTTGGTCAATGTTGCAGATGTAACAGATGGTAGAATTCCAGTTATATCTTTTCCTTTGAAATTTAGGGCTACAACTTTAATGGAAATTTTTTGCTTGTTGCTATGCAGTGGATCTTGAGAGTCGGGGTCTGCAACGCGCACCATTATGCATCTGTCTGAGTTTGCCACTGTTCCTGCGAAACTCACCGACATGTCATCCTGATACGAAAAAGATGGGTCGGATATTTTTTTACCTGTTATCTGAGGAGGCTGATCTGGCTGACACCCACTTACCACGAGCATTTGAAAATCTCGTCTGGCCTCCCCAATCTTTACCCCATTTCTATATTCTTCAGCTTTGACAGCAAATACAAACAGTCCTTCGGCTATTGGCGTACAAGTCAATAACCCTTCTGGGCTAATTTTTAAATCAGGTGAGCCCCCAATAATATGAAATAAATCATAACCTGGTTTCCACGTAACCAATGGATAAGGTCCTGGTGAGGAAGGGGGAAGGGAAGTATCTGAACTAGTGTTCAGTGGAGTAGTTAACGAATAGACGATTGAATCTTTATCATCATCAACTCCGGCAAAATTCACATAGTATGGTCTTCCTGGGCATGCGTAATCGCTTAGCGGAGGAAACAAATGAGGTGAAGAATTAACAAATGGTACCCCATCTTTTATTACCGGGGGAAACTCCAAATAAAAGGTCTGGCCTGTGCCCCTTCCTCCAGCCTGAGGATTTTCGCTAATGATGTTAGTGATGTTGTAGTTTCTGCAGCATCGTTGCCAAGAAACATAATAGCCAGCTGGGTCATTATAAGTGTCAGGCGAGAGAAAAACGGAAGCCGAGTAGTACAATCTATCTGTTTCAAGCAGACCAGAGGAACAAGCGGGTTGAGTATATGGAACCGGAGTTCTTGATACTTGTGGCAATATTAATTCTCGCATCAACGCATTATCCCTCTTTCGATAGAAAGAAACAGTTACACTAAAATCTTCCGCCCCTGGATTCCCATTAATATCATCAAAATAAAGGACCATGTTGAGTTGATAGTTATATCCTGAAAGATGGATTAACTCGAACTCACCACCCACAATATGCGAAGCATAAAGGGGCAGAACCACTAAGAGCAAGGTGACAAAAAGAAATTTTTTCATCATTGAACCCGAAAGATAACTAATCTGAATCGATGCCTAAAACCCCTGCTTTTCAGTAATTTTCGGGCTATGAAAAAAGGCGATGTTCTCGAAAACATTTTAGTTGAAACCATGGCAGCGGAAGGCAAGTGCATTGCTCATTTTAATGGCCTTGTTGTTTTCTTGCAAGGTTGTGCGCCAGGAGATTTCGTTGATGCTGAAGTGACTAAAATCAAAAGCAGTTTCCTTGAAGCGCGGACAGTAAAAATAAATTCACTTTCGCAAAATCGATCGGAGCCCTTCTGTTCTCATTTTGGCATGTGCGGTGGATGCTCATGGCAACATATCAATTACACCTCCCAACTTCAATACAAACAGCAGCAAGTAATCGACAATCTGGAGCGAATTGGTGGGCTCGAGCTCCCTCCCATTAAACCCATTATTGGTTCAGATCGAACTCAGCATTATCGCAATAAGCTCGACTTCACTTTTACCGGCAATCGTTGGCTGCTAAAAGAAGAAATGAATGAAGCTAATTTTGGGTCTCCTGGGCTCGGGTACCACATTCCTAAAATGTATGACAAAGTCTTTGATGTAAAAGAATGCTTCCTTCAGCCACACCCATCCAATGCCATTCGCTTGCTGGTAAAAGAGATTGCCCTTCAAAACGACATTCCCTTTTTTGACCTGCGAAAGCAAATCGGTTTTGTCAGAACCCTAACAATCCGCACAGCTTCTACCGGAGAAGTGATGATCATACTGCAAGTGACTTATGAAAAAAAGGAATGGATTGATAAAATCCTTTCAGCAATTGCCGAAAAAATTCCGGAGGTCACTTCTTCAAATTACATCATCAACGGGAAAAAGAACGACACCTTTGCTGACCTCGACATTATTTGTTGGAAAGGAAATCCTTTCATTACTGAGGCAATGCAGAGCCCGACTGAAAATCGTAAGCTTCAATTCCGGGTGGGACCCAAATCGTTTTACCAAACCAACTCTGAGCAAGCTTACAATCTGTATAAAGTCGCTTTTGAAATGGCTGGACTTCAAGGTAATGAATTGGTGTATGATCTTTATACAGGCACGGGCACCATTGCCAACTTTGTTGCTGGTCGTGCAAAGAAAGTAATCGGGCTTGAATACGTGGCCGCAGCGATTGAAGACGCTAAAATCAATTCTTCTTTAAATGGGATTACCAATACCGATTTCTATTCAGGTGATATCAAAGATTTGCTAAGTGAGGATTTTCTTTCTACTCACGGCAGGCCTGATTTAGTAATCACAGATCCTCCACGAGCCGGAATGCATGAGGACATTTGTAAAATGCTTTTAAAAGCTGAGCCGAAAAAAATTGTTTATGTGAGTTGTAACCCGGCCACGCAAGCACGCGATTTAAAAATCCTGTCGGAGAAATACGTTATCGAAGCGGTTCAGCCGGTAGATATGTTCCCACACACCGTACACGTTGAAAATGTGGTATCGCTCGTAAAAAAATCCTAATCGTGAATTAAACCAGCGTCTTCCTTAGCTCTAATCGACTCATACCAAACAATCAGACATGAATAAATTAATTTTATCAGGTCTTCTTATTCTATTGGCAATAGGAAGCTATGCCCAAGAGGCACAAACTAATCAGACTAAAGCAAAAGCCAGAACCCCGGAGCAAAGAGCTGAGCATCTTACCAATTGGATGAATAAAAAACTCACGCTAACAACCGATCAAAAGCCGAAAATCTATGATGTAAACCTGAAATATGCCAAAATGAATCAAGAAACCCGATCCAATGATACTGACGACAAGAAGTCCATGCATCAAGAATTAAAAGCAAACGAAACAGAACGAGAGGCAGAATTCAAGGCCATTTTAACTCCAGATCAGTTTCTGGCATTTCAAACCGCAAAACAGGAGCTAAAGGAAAAGAGAATAGAACGAAGGAAGAAGAGCTGATTTGCAGTTTCCTAATCTCAATCAAAACAAAAGTCATCCTCAACTGGGATGACTTTTTGTTTTACTGAAACGAGCCACAGTAGGACTTAAGTACCGAAGGCGGGACTCGAACCCGCACAGCTTGCGCCACACGCCCCTGAAACGTGCGTGTCTACCAATTCCACCACTTCGGCATAAATTCCTCCAACACGCTGAATGAGTAGAAGAATTATCGGCCCAAAATTAATTGTTTCTTAACTGAAAAAAGAAATCCGGTTGAAAACAAAAAGGCCGTCTCGTTAGACGGCCTTTTGCAAAACACCTTTTAAATAACCCCTTATTTAATCTGAATTACTTTTCCAGTGATAATTCCTCTTGAAGTAGACATGCGATAGATGTACATGCCAGGCTGTGAAGAGGTAAATTCTGTATTGTATTGAACACCTTTCTCAGCAACTCCATTAAACATAGTGCCTACACTCACACCATTCGAATTGAAAAGTTGAAGATCTACTTGTGAAGTTTCTTCTACAGTGAATTCAATTTTTACTCTGTCAACAAATGGGTTAGGATAGGTACTCACTGTTACAAACTCCGCTGCCGGTGAAGTAGTAGTGTTACCGCTAATATCACGTGAACCGCTGTTAGGTACGCAATAGCCAAGGAATCCCAGGTTTGTACCATTGCCATTATCAAAGTTGATGTTGATGCTATTAAGCACATCATTCACGCTAGAAGCTGAATATGCATTAGAACCACCCAACACTGCGTTAGCAATAGCTAACATTTGATTTACAGTTTGTCCTGCAAAAGAACCATGCAAAACAACCAGGTTAGCTGAGTTAGGGAAGAACTTCACGTTTAATGTAAGAGTTACAGCCTGACCAACTAATGTGTTAGGCAAAGTCTTCTTAGTAGGATTAGTCCATGCTTTTGTCAATGCTGAAGGAGTTCCGCCAGTTGGTAAGAAAGCGTGGATCGCACTTGCACTGGTTAAGGAAACATATTTTCCGTTTGCAACGCTACCAACAGTTAAACCGGTAGGGAAATTAGCAGCAAAGTTTCTGTCTAAATAGCATCCCCAGTTACCGCCTGAGCAATTTGCGCCCCAACCGCCTTGTGTTACTGTAGTGTACTTGCAAGCGATTTCATTAACTGTAATTGTCTGAGATGCCGAAGAAGTATTTCCACATCCGTCAGTAGCTGTCCAAGTTCTGGTAATCGTATAATTTCCACTGCAATCAACAGGGGACGTAGACTCATTGAACGCCATCGTAACACCGCTGCAGTTGTCAGTAGCAGTAGGAGCTACAGACGTAGGAATATTACTGCAAGATGCTGTTGCATTCGCAGGAACATTTGCAAAAACAGGAGCTTGGTTATCGATTACAGAAATAGTCTGAGTTGCAGTTGCACTATTTCCACAACCATCAGTTGCCGTCCAGGTTCTAGTGATAGTGTAATTTCCAGCGCAATTGCCTGCTGTTACTGATTCGTTAAATGCTACGCCAGCAACACCACTGCAATTGTCAGTAGCTGTTGGGGCTACTGCTGCAGGTACGTTACCACAAGAAACCGTAGTATTTGAAGATACATCAGCAAATGCGGGAGCCTGAGTATCAGTTACTGTAATTACCTGTGTAGCAGATGATGAATTTCCACAAGCGTCAGTTGCAGTCCAGGTGCGTGTGATGGTATAATTACCAGCACAGTTGCCCGCAGTTGTTGATTCGCTAAGGGCAACTGAAGCTCCATTGCAATTGTCAGTAGCGGTTACGGCTGCTGCTGCAGGAACATTGTCGCATGAAGCTGAAGCATCAACTGGAACGCCCGCTAATACAGGAGCTGTTGTGTCTTTAATTGTGATTGTTTGAGAAGCTGTTGTTGTGTTATTGCAGTTGTCTGTTGCACTCCATGTTCTGGTAATGGTATAAGAGCAAGTACCTTCGCTTCTTGAGTCTGTATAAGAGATTGCAGCAGCGCCATCTTGGGCATCAGTTGCTGTAGGAGAGCTAAATACAACTGCATCTGAGCATTCGATAGTTTTGTCACCATCAACTCCGCTAAATACAGGTCCTACGTTATCGCAGCAGGAGAGAAGTCCGCTGTTGGTCTTGCCCTCATCATAGTAATTATTGATTGCATCAGCCAATGCATTAATTGCTGATACGTCCCCTGAAGCACATCCACCAATTACATCATTAGCAATTTGAAGAAACTGGCTTACTGTTTTTCCTGCATAAGGACCTGACAAGATGATTTGCCCACCAAGATTATCCTCAGTGCCAAGCATAACATTCAAAGAAAGAGCAACAAGTTGCCCAGCCAAAACATTAGAATACGAATTGCCTGGATTGGTGTATGATTGGTCAAGTACACTCGCTGAAGTTCCAGAAGGTAAAAAGGCCTGAATAGCAGATACGCTTGTTAGCGTCAAAGTATTGCCACCAGCACAACCGATTGTAACAGAACCACTAAAAGCACTAAGTGCCCTAGGACCTGCTCCATTGGTATTACCATATGCTCCTTGTGTTAAGGTGTAGCCTCCACACTGGGCGAATGCTGCAAAATTGGTCAACATAGTCAGCAGCATGACCATGATTACGATTGGGTACTTTTTCATTTTCATATAGAGTTAGATTAAAGGGTTAGACAATAAATAAGAACTAGCTCCGTTATAGACTGGAGTTTCAATACGATATCTCATGATGAGTGGCAGTGGCTCAGCGGATACGCTGTAGACCATTTGATGCAAATGAAGCAATGCCTTTTCGCATTGCGAGTAGATTAAAGCCAACATTTTTGCAACTATTTGACGGTAAAGCCTTTGTTATTTTAGGGCGCTTGCCAACTATTAGCGTTTTCTGAAATAACCTTTCAAAGGTAATATTTTTCGCTAAAGTGCAATTATTTTCGGTGAATAAATTGATCAGGGTAAGTTTTTGGTTACCCTATTTACTTTGTTTAGGGACTGAAATGAAAGATTTACTAACAAAAATCATCCATCCCAAAATTTATGGATGAAGTGAGTGGTGTAAGGAACCCATGTAAGAATTCCTGATTGGAAATTATAGATAGAGTCAAATGCCTGGCGTCAACTCAGCCGAAATAGGCTGAGCTTGAAACAGCTTGATGAATGAATTACTAGTTAAATGAGTTCCTAATTGTCCTGATCCCCTTCTTAATTGTTGTTCCGGATACATGGTACTCTTTCGATAGGATCTCGATCGATTCTCGATAGGTTCTTCCCGAATTGCGATAGGTAGAGAATTTAATAAAGTACTCTATATATGTAGGTACTGACGGGCTAACAAGTCCTTTCTGGAAAAGGTAACTGATAACACCATTTTCGTAAAGCTCAACTACTGTCATCATAGGTTTGGTTATTTGTTGTAGCCAGACCTATAGGAAAATCTATGCCATGCATGGGTAAGCCTTTAATTACCCTAAATTCAGATGAATCGACATTTCAGTCGCCAGAAATCAGCCCAAATTGGGGATTTTATCTCCAAGTACGGGAAAACCAGGAAATTAAGGCGAAATCAGCTTGTAAACGCAGTATCTAAAATGAGAAAGAGGTTGCCAATACAGATTGACAACCTCTTTTGTGCCCAGAACTGGACTCGAACCAGCACACCTTGCGGCACTACCCCCTCAAAGTAGCGTGTCTACCAATTTCACCACCTGGGCAAGACATTTCGTGAATTGAAACGAGGGTTGCAAAAGTATAAAGGATTTGAAACTTTCCCAATCAAGCAGAAACATCTCTCTTTTTATGTGCCTTTTGGGCGAGATACTGAACCATGCGATGGTATTCAGTATGCTCTTTATGACCAACACTTAGTTTATTCTTATCTGTAAAGAGAATCTGGAGCTCTTTGTATTCAGAGGTCTTTCCCGTTTTCACTTTGTTCTCGCGCCAGGCTACAATCTCATTAATGGAATACTTCTTTGATTGCCTGAGTACCGGATAATCGATTTGGATTTTATTGTCGCCTAAACGCAACACCTTGTACCGAATGAAAATTCTATACAACACGAATAGACCAATGGGCACAAGTACAATTACAATGGCATAATTATACCATGCTGCAAGTTGCCCTTGGATTACAACGACCAAATTCATGGATGTTACCACAATGGTGATTACCAGAAAAAGACTAAACGAAATTATCGTATTGGTTTGAGGCTTTGAAACTATCAATGGAGTACAAGATTTTAGAGCCGAGAATGGGATTTGAACCCACGACCTGCTGATTACGAATCAGCTGCTCTACCTCTGAGCTACCTCGGCTTACAACCAAAAATTAAAATTAGTTGCAAATAGTATAAATTGTGCCATGCTTTCGAAAAAATGTAAGTACGCAATTCATGCGTTAGTCTATTTGGCTGAGAAATATCAACAAGGACCTATTCAAATCAGTGAGATTGCCGAGAAGAGACACATCCCAAAAAAATTTCTTGAAGCAATTCTTTTAGAACTTCGAAATGCCAAGGTGCTTCACAGTAAAAAGGGAAAGGGAGGCGGTTATTATCTATTTCAAAAACCTTCTGAAGTAAATCTGATGGAGATCATCCGATTGATGGATGGTGCCATTGCAATGCTACCTTGCGTTTCTCTCCACTATTACGAGCCGTGCGAAGAATGCCGTACGGAAAAGACATGTGGCATCCGCGATACCTTTATTAAAGTGCGAGATGAAACTCTGGCTATCCTTGGAGGAAGTACACTGGACAAAATCCTGAAGCGTGAAAAGGCGCTGGGGGCTAAATAAATGTGTTAATATTAGGTTAAATCTATTAAATCTATAGACTTTAGGTGGTATATTTGCGTTCCACAAAAAAATAAAAAATATGGGAGTACGATTAGGAGACATAGCACCCGACTTTCAGGCGGAGACCAGCGAAGGTCAAATTAATTTTCATGAATGGCTCGGCAGTGGCTGGGGAGTTTTATTCTCTCACCCCGCAGACTTCACACCGGTTTGCACGACAGAACTTGGTGCGGTAGCAAAACTCAGATCAGAGTTTGATAAACGAAATGTAAAAGTAGTTGCTTTGAGCACGGACACCGTTGCATCACATGCGCAATGGATTGGCGACATCAACGAAACACAAAAGACACAAGTTAATTTTCCGATCATTGCTGATCAGGACTTTAAAGTGTCGAACTTGTATGACATGATTCATCCGCAGGTAAGTGACAAGTTTACGGTGCGTTCTGTGTTTGTAATTGGTCCCGATAAGAAAGTGAAACTTACCATCACCTACCCTGCTTCCACCGGAAGAAACTTTGATGAAATTCTTCGCGTGATTGACAGCTTGCAGTTAACTGCCAAGTACAGTGTGGCAACTCCGGCTGATTGGAAAAACGGACAAGACGTGATTATCACCACAGCGGTAAAGGATGAAGATGTTCCAGCGAAATTTCCTAAAGGTCATACGCGCATCAAGCCTTACTTGCGCACAACACCTCAACCGAATTTATAAATAAGGATTCAGTTTAGTTTAAAAGACTCCAGCAGTGGAGTCTTTTTCATTTTAGTCGAACCACTTTTTAAACTCTGCCGCTTTCTCTTTACTTACAATTAGGCCCTCTGCTTTTATATTCTTCATTTTCAGAGTGAGCTTCCCGGTGTCATCCCCGCGATAGCTTTCAATAAAAGGCAATTGCACCAAATACTGGCGGTTAGCGCGGAAAAATAATTTAGGGTCTGTTAATTCTTCTACTTCGTCCAACGATCTGAAATCAGTAATAAATTTAGATCCATCATTTTTAATCAGAAAAATCAAATCTTCTTTGGCGAACAAGGCAATCTCCTCAACAGGAATTAAACTCACCGATCTGCCCAAGTGCACGGCAAATCGTTCTTTGAATTTGTTTGCCTGATTGAAGTTTGAAAAAAGATCTTTCAGCTGAGTCAAGTAAACCTCATTGGCAAACTTTGATTGCAGCAGATGAAATTTTTGAAAGGCTGCCTTCAATTCATTTTTATCAACCGGCTTTAATAGGTAATCGATGCTATTCAGCTTAAATGCTTTGATCGCATATTCGTTATAAGCGGTTGTGAAAATGATCGGACAGAAAATTTTTCCTCCGGAGAAAATATCAAGACTAATCCCATCTGCTAACTGAATGTCTGATAAAATCAAATCAGGGTTGGGGTTTTTAGAAAGCCATTCCTTTGTGTCGGTAACACTTCCCAGTGGACCAATCAATTCCGCATTAGGTTCAAGCTCCTGAACAATTTTTGCCAGGCTTACTGCCACGAACGGTTCATCTTCAACAATCAGTATTTTCATTCGCTAACGGAATTAATTTTAAAGCAATGGAATTTTTACATCAAACACTTTACCATCATCAACCACATCAACCTTCGATTCAGTCAGGTAAGAATAGAGTTGAGTCAATTGTTTCAAACCGTGTTTTGTCGAATGATCAATTTGTTTTCTCAATTGCTTGTTGTTCTGCACATGCAAGCTTCCGTCCTCATCCCAAACAGTAATCGTCAACGGAGTCTTCACGTGAACGATGTTGTGCTTAATGGCATTATCAATCAGCATCTGCAATGTGACCATGACAATACCCTTGTCTTTCGCCTCAGGTGAAATATTCATATTCACCTTCATTCCTTCTCCAAAGCGAATATTTAAAAGAGAAATGTAATGTTGAATGAAGTCCACCTCCGTGTTCATTCTCACCACTTCATTCTCTTTATTTTCTAAAACGTATCGGTACACTTTCGACAAATGCCTCACATATTCAGAAGCAACTGTAGGATTTGATTGAATCAATCCATCCAATGAAGTGAATGCATTAAAAAGAAAATGTGGATTTACTTGGTTCTTTAAATGATGATACTGCATCAATGACTTTTCTTTTTGAAGCTCTGCCGCTTCCACTTGCAACTTCGCCTTATCTTCGATCGATTGCTTCCATTGCTTAGAAAGATAATCGTTATAGAAAAAAAGATTCATCAGGGCGATAACTATAAATGCCAGTACGGAGCCAATCGCTATAAACTGTGGCGTAATGAAAGACGGGCGGAGGTAAGTCGTTATTAACGTGAAGAAAACAGAAAATACAGGGAAGGCGACTACCACGCTACACAGCTGCTGAACAACTAAACGTTTGGTACTTCCTTCAGCATAGGGCATTCGTAAATCAAAATAAATATTCAACGCTTTCACGAACTCCCACACCAGAACAAAACCAAAGATTTGAACTAGCAAAAAAAAGGAATGCCAACCCAGCGACCATTCTTTGATCACTACCAGGCGAAGAATCGCTGTAGCCAGCGAGCCTACAAGAATGATCACATATGGAATGTATTTGTTTTTCATTTTTAGGTTGTCTTACGGTAGTTCAAGATCGCCCAACTCATCAACAAAATGGCGAAACCAATAATAATCGCAAAATGATATTTAAGGTCATTAAATCCGCTCCCCTTCAAAACAATCATTCGCATCACTTCAATGAAATAATAAACGGGGTTGAGTTGTGAAATAACCTTTGCCCAAGCCGGCATGCTGTCGACAGGTGTAAACAAGCCGCTCATCAACAAGAAGATCATTACAAAGAAAAATGAAACTGACATGGCTTGTTGCTGAGTGTCTGAATAGGTTGATATAAGCAACCCAAAGCCGAGTATCGCGACCAAATAAATAGAGAGAAACCCGTAGAGCAAAAAAAGATTTCCTTGTGGAACAATTCCATAGACTAAAAAAGAAATGCAAAACAAGCCGACTGAAAATACGAACATCCCTAAAATCCAAAACGGAATCAATTTGCCTAAGATAAAATGATGTTTGCGAATAGGTGTAACGTTGATTTGCTCGATTGTTCCGATCTCTTTTTCTTTCACAATATTTAACGCGGTCATATAACTTCCAATCATGGTAACGAGAATCGCCAGGATGCCGGGAACCATGAAGTATCTGAAATTCATTAGCGGGTTAAACCAATTCGATGAAGTTATTTCAATTTGCGGCAGCTCGTTAAATCGCGAAGGTTGAATCCAATCCAATCTTATTTGTGAATTGAAATCCGAAATCACTTTCACCAAGTAGGCTCCGCCTAAATTTGCTTTCGTTCCATTGATGGCATTGACTGCTATAAAAACCTGTTCATGATTCTCACGAACCAATTTCTTTTCAAATCCTGCCGGTAGTTCTAAAATCAAATCTGCCTGATCTTTTTCTATTTGATGAAATGCCTCATTATAAGAATTGAAATACCCTGACAACTGAAAATATCCAGATGACCCGATCTTCGAAATCAACTTTTGAGTGTAGGGTGATTTATCATGATCAACAATTGCAACGTTGACGTTCTTCACTTCATAATCTGCCGCCAAAGGCAAAATAATCAATTGAACAATGGGCATTACAAATAGAAGTGGCAGCATCGCCTTATTGCGAAAGATTTGCTTGAACTCTTTGCGTAGAAGAAAAAGAACTGTTCTCATGCTAATCGAACTTTAAATTTTTTCAAACTAAGGGCGAGGAAAAACATGGTCATCCCAAATAATATCATCGTCTCCTTCCAAATCGATGCAAGGCCAAGTCCTTTGATCATAATTGATTTCACAATAATGTAGAACCATTTAGCCGGCACTGCATTCGAAATCACTTGCAAGGGCCAAGGCATATTTTCAATCGGGAACATGAAACCGGCAAATAACATTGTCGGTAATAACATACCCATAAGCGAGAGGAGCATTGCAGTTTGCTGTGAAGCAGTTGTTGTTGAAATCAACAGCCCAAGCGAGAGCGCTGTAATTATATAGAGCGTACTTACAAAGAAAAGCAACGTAACGCTTCCATTGATTGGCAAGCCTAAGGCATAAACACTCAATGCCAAAATCACGATCAGGTTTACAAGTGACAATATAAGATAGGGCACCGCCTTCGATAAAATCACTAGCAGCGGTTTGAATGGCGATACGAGGAGCACCTCCATGGTTCCTAATTCCTTTTCTCTAACAATTGATATGGAAGTCATCATCACGCACACGAGCATGAGTACAAGCGCCATCACACCCGGAACAAAATTGTGCGCTCCTTTCAATTCAGGATTGTAAAGCATTCGGGTCTCGGGAATGATTTGAAAAGGTATTGCCCGACCCTGCATCAGATGTTGCTGCTGGTAGGTTTGAAGTATGGCCGTTAAATAATTTGTCAGCGTAGTTGCTGTGTTAGGATCTGATCCATCGGCTATGATTTGCACTTGAGCTTTATTGAGGTGCAACAGGTCGTTTGCAAAGTTGGGAGCAAAAACAATGGCCGATTTTATTTTGCCACTCTTGAATGCGGCTTCAATTTCTTGAATGTTATTTGTTTCCGTCTCTATCTCGAAATATCTGCTTGCTTCAATTTCGTTTATAATCGCACGAGTGGTATTGTCTTTGGAGTTGTCTAACACAACGATTTTCGAATTCTTAATTTCATTGGTCAGTGCAAAACCGAAAAGCACGATTTGTACGATTGGTAAACCGAAAAGCATCAACAACGTTTTGCGATCACGGAAAACATGCTTGAATTCTT
The DNA here is from genome assembly GCA_967789005.1 of uncultured bacterium. Classification (GTDB taxonomy): domain Bacteria; phylum Bacteroidota; class Bacteroidia; order Cytophagales; family Cyclobacteriaceae; genus ELB16-189. The sequence continues at coordinate 103,893 of CBRFFM010000004.1, forward strand.
TGCTGACAAAAGTGATAAACTGTTTCATGCGTTAGTCAGGTTGATAAGGTCTAAAATGGGGCAACCACCGGTTCACTTGTTTCTTATATGTGCGATAACTCTCTCCAAATCTTTCTTCCAACTGAGGCTCTTCAAAAATCAAAAAGTAAATGGTGTTAATGACGAAGAATGCTCCTGCCCATTTTAAGATCGGCATAGAGCTAAACAAGATGGATTCACCTAACAACACTGTAAGCACGCCAAGAATCATCGGATTTCTTACGTAGCTATACAAACCTGCAACAACAAAGTTCTTTGGTGGAGACCAAGGGGCCAGCGTTCCTTTTCCAATTCTGATAAATAAAGAAATACAAATCGCCATTATTGTCAGTCCTCCAGCAATAGTTAAAGACCCGACAACCAGTTGAAAAACATTTTGAACTTCCCAATCCCTCTCTATCCAGCGCGGAACAAGAATCAAAACCGTTACCGGTAAAATGAATGAAATAATATTTTTTATAACGGTGATCATACCTTAATTGTCATTTCTCTTTGCTTTGCGCGCGAGTTGATAAAATACTTCGTCCATTGAGTTAGCGTTGAATTGTTTTTTTAAACCCGTTGGTGAATCAAGTGCTTCGATTCTTCCGTCTACCATGATTGAAATGCGGCTGCAATATTCAGCCTCGTCCATGTAGTGAGTTGTAACAAAAACCGTAATGCCATCTTCGGCTGCCTGATAAATTAAATCCCAAAATTGTCTGCGTGTTACAGGATCAACACCGCCAGTAGGTTCATCCAGGAAAACAACTTTAGGTTGGTGAATGATGGCAATGGAAAATGAAAGCTTCTGTTTCCATCCAAGTGGAAGTGAGCCTACCAATTGGTCTTTTGCTGAATGCAATCCCAATCGGTTAGTCAGCTCTTCGCCTTTGTCTTTGAGCTGCTTTCTTCCCAATCCATAAATTCCTCCGAAGAATTGAATGTTCTCTGCGACTGTTAAATCTTCATACAAGGAAAACTTCTGGCTCATGTAACCGATGTTCTTCTTGATTTCCTCCGGTTGTGTTCTTACATCAAACCCAGCTACAGTCGCTTGACCAGATGAAGGCTTTGACAAACCACAAAGCATGCGCATGGCCGTAGTCTTGCCTGCACCATTCGCGCCAAGGAAACCAAAGATTTCTCCTTTGTGAACTTCAAACGTGATGGCGTTGGTAGCAATGAAGTCACCAAATTGTTTGGTGAGTCCGTTGGCTTGTATGACAATTTCTCCGTTCATGTTTTATTTCAATAATCCGATGAAGCAATCTTCAATAGTTGCGTCTATTGGTTTCAATTCGACATCGATGTGATTTCTCATCTTTAAGAATTGCAAAAGCTCTGATTCTCGATTTTGCTTTTCTTCTTTAAAAACCAAATGAAGGTATTCTCCGAACGCATAACAGCTCAGTGAATTCTCGTAGGTATTCACGTCTTTCAATAACCGATAAATTTCAGCTGACTTAATTTTATACAGTTGATGCGGAAACGATTTTGTAATTTTCTCCGGAGTATCAATTGACAAAATATTTCCATGTTGAATCAGCGCGATGCGGTCACACAGGGTCGCTTCATCCATGTATGGTGTTGAAACCACAATCGTGATTCCTTGTTTCTTCAATCGCTTCAACATTTCCCAAAATTCTTTACGTGAAACTGGGTCAACACCTGTAGTAGGTTCATCCAAAAATAAGACAGCAGGCTTGTGAATCAGTGCGCAACAAAGGGCAAGTTTCTGTTTCATCCCGCCCGAGAGTTTTCCTGCTCTCCTGGTTTTAAATGGTTCGATCTGAATGTAGATGTCTTTGATCAACTCATAATTCTCTTCGATAGTCGTATTGAATAGCGTTGCAAAAAAATTCAGGTTCTCTTCTACTGTCAAATCCTGATACAATGAGAATTTTCCGGGCATATAGCCTACACAATTACGAATCGCTTTATAGTCCTTTACTACATCAAAACCGTTCACAGTTGCAGAACCACCATCCGGCAAAAGCACTGTTGTCAAAATGCGGAACAAACTTGTCTTACCGGCACCATCAGGTCCAATCAACCCAAACAACTCACCTTCCTTTACATCAAATGAAATTCCGTGAAGGGCAGTGACAGTCTCCTTGCCTGATTGGTAGGTTTTGACGATATTTTTTACTTCTACTGCGTTCATTTTTTTAGTAGTTGGTTGATAGTTTCTAAGAACTAACAACGATCAACGAATAACTATTTCCGCATACATCCCAATTTTCAGGTAGCCATCGTTCTTCACATTTATTTTAGTGGCATAAACTAAATTCGCGCGTTCGTCTTTTGTTTGAATCGTTTTGGGAGTAAACTCTGCTTTGCTGCTGATCCAGGTGATTGTTCCTTCATAAGATTTTGATCCACCCTTACCATCATCAGTAAGCACTTTCACTTTTTGATTCAATTTGACTTGCGCAAGTTGATCGTTGGTGAGATATGCCCTCAAAATTATTTCAGAGAGGTCGGCCACTTTATATAAAGGCTTACCCATGGCAACTAACTCATTGGCTTCGGCATATTTTGTGAGCACCGTTCCGTTTATCGGATTTACAATTTTACATTTCGCTAACTGATCGTTGAGCTGATCTATTTGCGCTTGCAATGGTTTGCTCTGCGCATCAAGACTACCTGAAGTGATCGACAAATTTCTTTGCAATGATTCTATTTGCTTTTGAATAAGCTCAACTTGCGCATTGATATCGTCTAATTGTTTTAGGTTGGCTGCATTTGCTGCAACTAAATTGGTCAAGCGTTTCTGTTCTGTTTTTGCAGTTTGCAACTGTGTTTGCAAGGGAGCCAACTGCGAAGTAATATCCGGTCTTTGAGAAAGTGTTGCTCTCACTTGGTTTTGCAACTGAACTTTTCTAAGATAAAGTTGCAAGCTGTCGATGTAGCCAATCGTGCTTCCTTTTTCCAAGGTCTGTCCTTCCTCGACAGTGAATTGAAGAAGTTTTCCGTTGGCATCGGCTGAGATGATTGTCTCTACTGCCTCAAAAGAACCGGTTGCATCAAATGATTTCTCATTCGAGCAAGAAGCGAGTAAAGTTGCAAGGCTGATGAAAGTCGAGATAAGAGTATTTTTATTCATATAACTGATATTAATTACCTGATGTTGTTTTAAAATTATATTGGGCCATTGCCAATTGCACTTTATGAAGCGCTGCGTTTTGTTTCGCCAAATCTTCGGCATTTACTTCGCGCAAATAATCGTGACTGGTGATCACCCCATTTTGCAATTGGTCTGCCGATGTCTTCTTTACAGACGAAAGTAAATCAACGATCTCTGAATCTTTCTTAAGCAATTGTTTTAGTTTTTCAATCTCAGAATTTTGCTTACTCATCGTTTGCTTTATGTTCAACAGAAACGTTTCGCGTTGAGTGGTGATGATGTTTTTGTTCACTTCCATAATTTTACGTTCGTTCTTGATCGTATAAAAATTATTGATCGACCAATTCAGCCGCACACCTCCAATGTAGTATCCGGTCAATGTTGCATTCACCAAGTTAAGTGGCGAAGGTTGACCCCAGCCTCCTTGAAGAAATAATGAAAGCTTAGGAAGCGTTTTAGTGTTGATCAATTTGGTTTGCTCATCAAGTACTTGAGATTGAAAATCAAACAATTTCAATTCAGGTCTGTTGATTTGATCGTTAACCACAACATTAACTGGCCATTGTAAAACAGTTTTTTCGTTAAGTGATTGATTGATTAATAACCCCAACATATCGAGATAAGATTTTTTTGAGAACGATAAATCGATATCACGTTGCTCGGCTTTAAGCAATTCTGCCAGCATCTTGTTGATGCTGGCTTTATTATCTACTCCGTTCGCAATGGCTGCTTCAATTCGTTCGAGTCCATTGCGAATATCTTTTTTATAGAGTTCGTTTTGGGTGACTTGCTCGTTGAGTAGCAGAACACCAAAATAAATTTGATCAACACGTTCTCTTAATTTGTATAACTCCACTTCCAGGTTTTGAACTTGCGAAAGCGAGCTTGCTTGCTGCGATTCCTTTTGGCGTCTCACAGTAATCAAATCAGTCAGTGGCTGATTGATCTCTCCATAAACTCGATACTGATTTTTGGGAATCTTTGGTCCATCCGGGAAGGGGAATTTCACTACCTCGGATTGATAACTGTCCTGGCCATTTATTGAAAGCTGTGGCCAATTGCCCTTGGCGATGTTGCTCACCGAATACTCATTGCTTTGAACAAGTAACTCACGTTGGCGGGTGAGCGGGTAATTCTGTTTTGCCAGTTCATAGCATTGCTCAATCGTGAGCGCCTGTGCGCTAGTTGTGAAACTGATTGTGAGCAGAAGAAGTATTCGTACCATATCTTTTTGCGTGATTACACGACAAAGAGAATAGATTGGCTACCGTTTTCAAAAGGACTAACAACGAGGCGGAAGGATAAAGCAAGGAAGCGGAAAGGGGATCAATAAAAAAGGAAGCCTCTGGCTCCCTTAATTAAAATTGCGGTTGATTTCGGTTTCCTAATCAGCTTTTCACTTTTGCTGTTGACTTTAATTTTGCGATGATCTTGCTGAAATCGCTCACAAAGTAAGTGTTTTCAATATTCTTAGGCTTGCCTCTTTTTAGTCTCGAAAAATAAATTCGGTCTTGTTTTTTGTGAACAAAAGGACAAAATTCATTTTCGGTTGAATTAATTACTGTACCCAAATTTTGAGGAATTGCCCATTGACCTCCTATTTTAAAAGAGATAAACAAGTCTGAATCATTTTCATTGTCTTCCTTAGGGCTCGCATAGATTAAATAATCTTCGGAAGGAGAAATAAAAGGATTTGCATCTCTTCTACTTGTGTTTATTGAACTTAAATTAATAGGAGCTTGATAACTTCCATTTTTAAACTCAGCATAAAAAAGGTCTCCTTTCTGAGTTCCTGTCTCCTTAGTAAAGTAAATATTCCCTGTTTTGGTTGCCGATGCAAAGCTTTCAGATGAATCGGTATTTATCACATTTCCTAAATGATAAGGAGCACTCCAGCCATTCTTCAATTTCGAAACTGCCCACATATCCATGCGTTTGCGATTTGGAAAATCTGCCACGGGCCGGTTGGATTGAAATAAAATTGTTTTGCCATCAGGCGTAAACATCGGGTCAATGTCTTTCCATACATTTCCTGAAAAAGAAGTTATCTCAGGAGTTTGCCATTTTCCATTTATTTTCATCGACTCCTTAATAATAAGTGTGTCTCTCTTTCCTTTTGAATGTACCCACAGTGCATGATTACCTTCCGGAGATAATGTGAGTCCAAAAATGCCATCATTTGAAATTACGCCTGACTCAAAAATGGTGGCGGTCGATTGGCTTTTGGCATAGAGATGAGATACAATAATAAATACAATTGTAATTATGTGTTTCATTGGGGTTCGTTTGAAGCGTCTTTACGCTCAAGTTCCCCTCTCGGTTATAAGATTAACAAATCGTTCACAAAACAGATTTTTTTGATCCTTTCTATTTGGATGATTTCAAAAATTCATGGTTACTACTGAAAGAGTCTCTAAACATTTTCCAGCCCTCAGGTGTTTTTTTCCATAGCACCAGAAATTTCCCATCATCAAACATTTTACCTTCGACATTGATTGATTGCCACAGTCCCGTCTCAGCAACATAACCATCGCCCACACCAAAGACTTCTTGAGTAATGAATTTGCCCCCTCGCAATCCGAATTGATGATACGCCATTTTAAAAAATTCAAGAGGTGTGTTGGGTCCGCATTGGGCCGGTGCATTGGGCGCCATGATGCAACAATCCTCTGCATAGCGATTGATAAAAATAGAAGAGTCGTTTTTTGCAAAGGAGTCGAAATAGATGGCGTTGCTTTCTGCGATCGCTTTCTTCGCTTCTTCAAGATCAATGCTAGAGTTTGATTGCGGGTTAATGCAACCGGATAGTAAAGCAGTCGCGAACACTAATAGAGCTGCAGCAATAAAATTTATCGTCTTCATAATTATTGATTTTAGAGTTTTTGAAAGCCCTAAATTCAGTAGAGCTTGTGACAATGGTATGTCAAGAGGTTTAATTCTATTTCCAAATCGTTGGAAATATTCCGCTTCGATGTTTTAAATGTCTGTTTCCTTGCATGTAAGAGTAAACAGATTGTCTATGTACATGACATTTGCGTTAACAATCATTAAAAGCGGAATCGAGTATGTTGTTTTTGTTATTGATGATATTGACCGGAATGCTGATAAAAGCAGTTATTATTTTAGGTGCCTGGGTGTCCACTAAAATAGAACAGCAATTAGCGCTGGAAAAAGCTGAAGAAACACCATCCTATAGACTCAAGATTATCCATTCGGAAACAATCAAAGATTCAATCTTTAAGAGACTTAGCTTAACTCAGAAACTAGCACCTGCCATTAAACTGAGGGCGCCTGATTAATGACTCGACAGAGATGATGAATCAATTTTAAGCTCTTAGGCTAAGAACCGAAGCTAAAATAGCAAACCGATGCTTGGTTCAACCTGGTCTTATTAAGCATGGTCGTACTTTACGCCACCGCCCATACCGAGAGCAAAACAAAACCAACAAGCAATAGCAACTGTAGGGCGAGTCTCATCGTCCTGCGAATAGGAGAATATTTGGCGTTCATAAGGGTGAAGGTTTAGTATTTCCCCGTCACCGCATCTGATCGATTAAAGCCAACGAGCATAGCATGGGCGGGAGATCAAATGTACTATTTGAGTAATGTCATAGCAATAATTTGCCAAAGATCTTTGACCTTGGGTAACCATTTAGTTGCCTTTTCGCTAATTTTCATGACTGATTTTGGGGTACTGACCCTCGATTTCTCAATCGAAGATAGAGTTGAGAATTTTAAAAATACCTTCATCTATGCTCACGTGCCACACCGGAAAAAGAGTCTACCAAACGGAAAATCTTGCAGAAGATGCATTGATTGATGCGCACAGCCGCAATCATTATGGCGGAACAGGACCGGTTGCAATCTATCAATGCGAAGAGTGCGGCTATTATCATTTCACAAGTAAAGGGCCAATGAACAAACGATTAGCTGAACAAATCGCGAGCGGAGAACTAAAACTTCAACAGCAAGCCAGCGAATGGAGTCGTAAATGGAGAAAATGAAATAATTAAACGACTTGGTATAACTAGATATAGAGTTAATTTTTTGATTTACTTTTGCAGCAATACTGTACTATCGGTTTAGGCACATTGTGTAGCTGGCTTTAATCATAATGTCACCCAAAACCTTCCACATGACGTTTTTCAACGAAACGGCCTCTAATTACATCCAATTCATTTCGATGGTATTTGAAATCGTGGGGATCACACTAGCCTACATTGAAATACGCTACAAACCATTGGCCAACAAAATCGAGTTGAAACTGCTTGCAGATGAAAGTCGAATAAAGGATTTTGCTTTCAAGTTGCTTCAAAATAAATTTTCCGTTACTCTTATTACGGTGTTCATCATGACCGTTTTCTTTATCGAGATACCCTACTTGGTTGGCTTCTTCGATCGGATTATTCCGGAGAATTGGAAGAACATTGAGGCAGTTGTTATCTGGCTAACCTTTCCTATTATTTTCATGTTCGTTGTATTAATTCTCATGATTCTTATGGGCGACTTTGTTTCGTGGCTGAATCGATTTTCTGAGGGGCACGCCATTGGAGCTCTTGGGGTGGTGGTCACTTTTTTAGGCCTGCTGGGAGACACGTATCAAGCGATGGTCATCCTTGTGAATAAGTAATCAACCCATACGATTTTCATCTTTAATTGGGATTGGCGGTATCTTTGTCCGAAATCAATCACATCCATGGTTAATCGCTACGAAGGAGAAATACACATCAACCCCATTCGCATCATGCGATATGACGACTTCAACAACGATGGGCATATTAAGGATATCAAGACAACTTTAGATCAGGCCATCGAACTGAATACCAAAATTGGCAAACAGTTACAGGCCATCAAAGTGTGGCTTGAGGTAAAACATTTTTCGGGTGTTCAATTTCGTTTTGCTGAAGGAGGTTATATCAGCGTGAAGGGATTGAGCGATAGCCAGCTGAAAGAACTTGCTTCTCAAGGTTTGATTGAGTTGTTCGATTTCGCCAGGGATAAAGATTGGGTGAAGAAAAATGGTCATCAATTCGGATTGATCTGGGAGAATGGAAGAGCCGTTGAGATTGACTCTTGACATGAACTACTCCGATTTAAAAAAACAACTTCATGAGCGCTGCGTTGCTGTTGTTTTGCAACGAATGGCCGATGCAAAGCAAGCAATGGATGCCGCGCAAGAATCTGCCAATCAGGAAGAGAAAAGCAGCGCTGGTGATAAATATGAGACGGGAAGAGCGATGGCGCAGATTGCTCGAGATCAAGCCGCACAGCAATTGGATGAAGCGCTCAAACTAAAAAATGCATTAGATCAAATCAATACAAGTGCTTCATCTGCGCGAGTAGTGTTGGGAAGTTTAGTAATCACCGACCAAAATCGATTTTACATTTCTATCAGTGCTGGTAAATTAGATATTGAACAAAAAGATTATCTCGCTATTTCTCCTCAAGCTCCAATAGGAAAACTGTTATTGAATCGAAATGTTAATGACGTCATTCAATTTCAAAATCACAAACACACAATTCTTGAAATCCACTAGAAGATTAATTCTTCACCAGCACAGGCACGTTCGCCACAAGCACCATCAAGTCTTCATCTTTTACCTCTTTCCTTTCATCTGCCACCAATAAGAAATTTTCGTAAATGACGTTCAGCTCTTCGCCTTCAAATTGATAACCAAGCAATGAGAGTCGGTGTTTCAATGCGGCCCGGCCGCTGCGTGCCGTAAGCACAATCGATGAAGACGGCACTCCTATTTGAGTAGGATTAATGATTTCATAGTTTTCTGCGTGCTTTAAAAATCCATCCTGATGAATTCCGGAAGAGTGAGCAAATGCATTGGCTCCTACAATTGCTTTATTGGCTTGCACTTGCATACGCATCATTCCTGAAACCAATTTACTGAGTGCGTAAATTCTTTCTGGTTTAATGCCTGTTTCGAATTCTAAATCTTTATGCACCTGGAAAATCATCGCCATTTCTTCAAGGGAAGTATTTCCTGCGCGTTCACCTATCCCATTAATTGTTACTTCAACTTGACGCGCGCCATTAATTACTCCACTTAACGTATTAGCTGTAGCAAGGCCAAGATCATTATGGCAATGAACAGAGATCACCGCCTTATCTATATTTTTTACATTCTCAAATAAATACTGAATTCGTTTTCCATATAAGTGAGGCATGCAATAGCCGGTAGTATCTGGAATATTCACCACATCAGCACCTGCAGCAATTACAGCCGAAGTCATCTTTGCAAGAAAAACTAGATCAGCACGCCCTGCATCTTCAGCATAAAATTCCACTTCAAAACCTTTGCTCTTTGCATACTGAACCGCCCACACGCCCTGTTCTAGAACTTGCTCACGCGAAGATTTGAATTTGTGCTTGATGTGCACATCACTTGAACCGATGCCAGTATGAATCCGTCCTCTCTTTGCATAATGCAACGCTTCAGCAGCAACATCAATATCTTCTTTCTTTGCACGCGTCAAACCACAAACGATTGCCTCTTTCACAGCCTTTGAAATTTCAACAACAGAAAGGAAATCACCTGGACTTGAAATCGGGAAGCCAGCTTCAATCACATCTACTCCAAGCTGTTCCAATTCCCTGGCGATTACAATTTTCTCTTCTGTCTTCAACTGGCAGCCGGGTACTTGCTCGCCATCGCGAAGAGTAGTATCAAAGATTTGAATTCGTTGGCTCATGGGTATCGTTGTTAGTTAATCGTTGCTCGTTATTCGTTGCGCTTAGCTTATAGAAGCAATAAAGGAAGCAGTTTGAAGAGCCGTTTGATCAAATGATTTTTTGCTGATCAGTTGCTTCGCCACCTTATCGCCCATCTGCTGCGTCTTCAGGATTTTCTCTTTGTTGGTAGATGCATCTGCAATATCAATTGTGCGATATCCTTCTTTTAAAATTCGCTCAACAGCTTTGATTACTTCATCCGATTCCTCTTTCATTCCAAAAGAAATATCAAGCATCAATGCCACCGACAAAATCGAAGCGAGCGGATTTGCTATCCCCATGCCGGTAATATCATGCGCACTTCCGTGAATGGGTTCGTACAATCCAACCGAATCACCAATCGATGCCGAGGCCAACATGCCCATAGATCCCGCTATCTGTGATGCTTCATCGGTGAGTATATCTCCAAACAAATTTCCGGTGAGCACCACATCGAAACTTCTTGGATTTTGAATGAGTTTCATTGCAGCGGAGTCAACAAACAAATGCTCAAGCTCAACATCAGGATATTGTTTACCGATTTGTTGAACTGTCTCTCGCCACAACCGCGAGCTCTCAAGCACATTGGCTTTATCAACCGATGTCACTTTCTTCTTTCTCGTTCTGGCTGATTTAAAAGCCATGTGTGCTATGCGCTCGATTTCGTATCGCTGATAAATCATCAAATCGAATGCTGTTGCTCCATCATCTTTTCTTCCTTTCTCCCCGAAGTAAACATCGCCCGTGAGCTCACGGAAAAATAAAATGTCCGATCCCTTTAATATTTCAGGCTTGATGCTTGAAGCCTCCAGTAATTCATCAAACAATTTTATCGGTCGAAGGTTGGCATAAAGACCCAATTCCTTTCTCATCTTCAGTAAACCTTGTTCTGGCCTTACTTTCAATATTGGATCATTGTCATATTTTGGATGCCCAACAGCCCCAAACAAGATCGAGTCACAATCTTCTAGTTTAGCCAAGGTTTCATCAGGAAGGGAATTTCCAGTTGCCTCAATAGCATCATGGCCAATCAGAGCTTCGTCAAACTCAAAATCGTGATTGAATTTTTCAGCTATTGCGTTCAGCACTTTTTTTCCTTCAGCTGTCACTTCTTTGCCGATGCCGTCTCCTGGCAGTATTACGATTCGTTTTTTCGTTTTCATCCTATTGCCATATCAAAATTTGTTATTTCCTCTCTCAAATTCAGCAAGTAGTCAATGTCATCGTAGCCGTTGATCATGCACTCCTTTTTATAAGCATTGATTTCAAATTTCTCTTGCTCTTCATCAAAAGCAATAATTTGGTTTTGCAGATCAACCGTTATTCCCGTTTCCGGATCTTGCTCAATCCATGCAAACATCTTTTTCAGGAATTGATCACTGACTACCACTGGTAATAATCCATTGTTCAATGCATTATTTTTAAAAATGTCAGCAAAGAAACTGGACACCACTACTCGAAATCCAAAATCATATATTGACCATGCTGCATGCTCGCGACTACTTCCACAACCAAAGTTTTTCCCGGCAACCAAAATTTTTCCTGAAAACCTTGAATCGTTTAACACAAATTCTTTTACCGGTTGATTAGTTGAGTCATACCGCCAATCGCGAAATAAATTATCACCGAAGCCTTCACGCGTTGTTGCCTTTAAAAAGCGCGCAGGAATAATTTGATCCGTGTCAATATTCTCTACTGCGAGGGGAACTCCTGTTGATGTCAGTTTTACAAATCCTTCTTTACTCATAGTCCTTTTGTTTTTAGTTGTTAGTTCTTGGCTGTTCGCATGACCGAATAATGATCAACAACTAACCAACAACGATTAAATCATTTCTCTTACATCACTTACTCGTCCTGTAATCGCTGCTGCTGCTGCCGTGAGCGGGCTCGCCAAAAAAGTGCGCGACTTCGGCCCTTGTCTTCCTTCAAAATTTCTATTGCTTGTGCTTACGCAATATTTTCCTGCCGGCACTTTGTCTTCGTTCATACCAAGGCAAGCAGAGCAACCAGGGCTCCTTAGTTCAAAACCTGCTGCTTCAAAGACTTTATCAAGTCCTTCGAGTTTGGCTTGTGCTTCCACTTGTTTTGAACCTGGGATTACCCACACTTCAACATCGGCCGCTTTCTTTTTTCCCTTCACTAATTCTGCTACCAATCGCAGATCTTCAATACGTGCATTCGTGCAACTTCCAATGAAAACGTAGTCAATGTTTTTATTCAGCAACTGCGAGCCCGGCTCAAGCCCCATGTACTCGAGCGATTTCTTGAATGAAGTTTGCTCACTGATTTCTTTTAATTCGGCAACAGTCGGGATTCGATCTGTCACTCGGATGCCCATGCCCGGATTTGTTCCGTACGTAATCATCGGTGCAATGTCTGCTGCATCGAAAATCAACTCCCTGTCATACTTTGCGTCATCGTCCGTCTTTAATTCCTTCCATTTTTCAACGGCCTCATCAAATGCTTTTCCTTGTGGCGCAAACTTTCTTCCTTTGATATAATTGAAAGTTGTTTCATCGGGCGCTATCAATCCACCCCGCGCGCCCATCTCAATACTCATATTACAGATCGTCATGCGCGCCTCCATCGATAAATTTCGAATTACACTTCCTGTGTATTCAACAAAATACCCGGTTGCCCCGCTCGCTGAAATCTTTGAAATGATGTAAAGAATGATGTCTTTGCTTACTACGCCTTTTCCGAGTTGACCATTGATTTCAATCTTCATTGTCTTTGGTCGATATTGTAACACACATTGCGTTGCAAGTACTTGCTCTACTTCGCTTGTGCCAATTCCAAACGCTATATTTCCAAAAGCTCCATGTGTTGATGTGTGGCTGTCACCACAAACGATCGTCATCCCTGGTAGTGTCAATCCTAACTCAGGTCCGATGATGTGAACGATGCCTTGAAACGGATGACCCAGATCGTAAAGGTCAACACCAAACTCTTTGCAATTTGTCCTTAGTGTTTCAACTTGGTGGCGAGACAACGCTTCTTTGATAGGAAGATGCTGATCTTTCGTGGGGACATTGTGATCAGCTGTAGCCGTAGTGCGCGAAGTATTAAAAACTTTTACTCCTCGCTTTCGCAATCCATCAAATGCTTGTGGACTTGTTACTTCATGAATAAAATGCCTGTCGATGAAAAGCGCATCAGGATAACCCTCTGCTCGCTTCACTACATGCGCCTCCCAAATCTTTTTAAAAATTGTTTTTGGATTCTTGCTCACAACAACTGTTCGTTTGTTCTACGTACTTAAAACGCAAATCGCCCTGCCAACAAAATGTGACAGGGCGACTTGAATTATGTCGACACGAAGGTGAAAAAAAATATTTCATGTTTGAGTGTAAAGTGTCTAAAATATTTTTGCTCGCTTACAATTGTTAGTTAAGTTTTTTGGATGTTTTTATTAGCTTTGAAATCCACACACAAATCATTTTTATGAAACAAACCTCTATCCTATCTATTATTCTGTTTCTACTTTGTTTTAAATCGTTTAGCCAACCTATCGGCATGAGCATTCAGGAAACCCAGAAAAAAGAAATCAAAATCGAAGAGCTTGAACGCAATTATAAAAGCGCAATAGCAACACCGCCAGAAGAATCAGTTTTTAAATCAGAAGAATTGCAAGGTGCTTACAGTAAGCTCTTAGAAGATTTCGGAAAATTTCTTGCAAAGAATAATTTCAAATGGGAAAAGAAGGCGAAATGCTTCCAGCGAATTTATTTTAATAACGATGGTTCGATCGACTATTTCATTTTCAATTTTCTTGGAAAGGATGAAGACAAACCCACAATCGAAAAACAAGCAGAATTCAACCGGCTGTTAAACTTGTTTATCCAAGACTACAAATTTGCATTGACAGCCAAAGTCAAATTCGCGCAATGCAGCCCTACTTCTTATATGCCCTAAGGAAACTTAAGTTATTGTTAGGCAACTGACCAACAATTCCTATTCAATAACTTCGTTAAGTAAGCAAGCTAACTCTAATGCCACCAATCTATTTTATAAACTTCATTAAGAGGGGCTTTACTTTCCTCCTATTGCTTTTCATTTTCTGCACTTGTGCCCGCAAAGTCACACCGTACGACAACGGTCCAGCAATGAGTCAAAAAAAGATCAAGGAAACCTTTCAACCGATCCTTGATTTCATGAACTACAAACCAGGAATGTCGTTTGCCGATGTTGGGGCTGGATCAGGGGCTGTAACGATCATGATGTCTTCTCTAATGGAAAACTCCACCATTTACATTCAAGACATCGACAGCACCCTTCTTAGAAAAAATAATCTAACCAAAATCATAGATTATTACTCGAAACAAAGCGGGCAAAACCTGAGAACTAAAAACAATTTTCACATCGCTATAGGAAGCACTTACCAATCCAATCTACCTAATGCTGCCTTCGATTTGATTTACAGCAACGGAACTGTTCATAGTTTCAATTCATTAGATTCTATGGCCATTGATCTTCAAAAGAAATTAAAGCCAAGCGGCATGTTGTTTTTGAGAGACAGTTTTAAGAGCAGCAAGGAAAATTACTGCCATAAATGCGCGAAACCACTTATTGCAGTTGAAGAGTTTTTGATTGTCATGAAGATGAACGGCTTCAAATTAATAAAGCAATCTTCCGATATGAGAGGCTATCCGATTTTTGGATTCTCGTCAGCTCAATAATTTCTCCTAGAAGTCAATTTTTGCGCAATTCTCTATGGATACAGCCTCACTTCTTACATACCGTTATGAAACTTTTCTGACCCTCATTTGTTATCATTTTGTACCTTTGAGTCATGGTTCAGAATATCCTCATTTTGATGGCGTTGGGTGGTGCAGTCGTGTACATCGGCAGGATTATTTACAAATCATTCCAATCAAAAAATGCATGCGCTACAGGATGTGGCAAATGCGCGGAATCTGCAGAGAAAGCAATCGGGCTTCCTTCTAAAAACTGAGCAAGAAACAGGTTGAAAAACCGTCTTCATAAAGTCAATTTTGAGTCATAAATTGATTTACATATGAACTCAACATTGGAAAAGGATTTCAACTATCAGCGAATTGAATCTGCCATTCGCTACATCGAAGAGAATTTTCAACGTCAACCGGAATTAGATGAAGTTGCTGAGAAGGTTCATCTCTCACCGTTTCATTTTCAACGCATCTTTACAGAGTGGGCAGGCATTAGCCCTAAACGTTTTCTCCAATTTCTTACTGTCGATTTCTTAAAAGAGAAATTGGTCGAAACTAAAAACCTAATTGATGCTGCCGAAGCTGCAGGTTTATCTAGCCAATCGAGAGTTTATGATTTGTTTACTACACTTGAGGCCGTCACGCCACAAGAGTACAAGCTCAAAGGCTCTGGCATTCGCATTGAATATGGGTTTCATGAAACACCTTTTGGTATTGCCCTAATTGGTATTACCGAACGCGGAATCTGCTGGCTTTCTTTTTTACAAACAGAAGAAGACCCGCGCAGAGAGTTAGAAAAAATGAAAGAACATTGGCACAATTCTATTTTTC
The DNA here is from genome assembly GCA_967789005.1 of uncultured bacterium. GTDB lineage: Bacteria > Bacteroidota > Bacteroidia > Cytophagales > Cyclobacteriaceae > ELB16-189. The sequence goes on from CBRFFM010000004.1 coordinate 119,284, forward strand.
ATCAAGACCAGGAATTGACGAACGGATTTATTCATTCCATATTTAACCAAAACTTAGAATCCAAAAAGAAACTTCATGTGCTCGTAAAAGGAACAAACTTTCAAGTTAAAGTTTGGGAAGCGTTACTTCGATTACCGATGGGCTCTGTAACTACGTATCAGGGTATCGCGCAACAAATTCAAAATCCGAAAGCGATGCAAGCGGTTGGCTCTGCTGTTGGATCAAACCATGTCGCTTATCTTATTCCATGTCATCGTGTAATTCGCAAAGACGGAATACTAGGCGAGTATCGTTGGAGTTCAACAAGAAAGAAAAGTATTATTGGTTGGGAGATGGCAAAGGCTGTTGGTCAATGATCGATTTTTCAATTAGCCAATGAAGGAATCAGCCTTTCAAGTGATAAGCCTTTGGTTTTGTAAAAGCACGAAGCCCTGCGTGAGATAACGTAGCACCAAATCCCGAATGCTTTCTGCCGCTCCATGGAAGCGCTGCGCTCACACGATCACAGCAATTCCAATAACCAGTGCCTGAGTTAATTTGTTGAAGTATTTTTTCTGCATGGGTTTGATTTGAACTATAAACCGAAGCTGTCAATCCGTATTCGGAATCTGTCATCAGTTCAATTGCCTCTTGATCGCTCTTCACTTTCATGATGCCGATCACAGGCCCGAAAGATTCCTCACGCATTACATTCATGGAGTGATTTACATTCACAAGCACCGTTGGTTCGAAGTAAAACCCTTGTCCATTGATTTTTTTTCCGCCTGTTAAAACGGTTGCTCCTTTTTGGGTAGCGTCATTTATTTGCTGCTGCAGAAATTCAGGTTGTTCTTTCCTACTTAACGGACCAATGTAAACTCCGCCTTCATTTGGCTTCCCGATTTTCCACGACTTAACTTCCTTCACAAATTCATCAACGTATTGGTCATAGACTTTTTCATGAACGTAAATACGCTCAACTGCGCAGCAGCTCTGACCGTTGTTGTAGAAAGCACCATCTGCAGTTCCCGCTGCTACTGATTTTACATCTGTGATATCATCACTAACATAAAGTGGATCCTTTCCTCCCAACTCGCACTGACATGGCACCATCTTAGGCGCTACCTTCTCGTAAATGTATTTTCCGGTTTTATATGAGCCTGTGAAAAAATATCCATCCAATGGGAGATTAAGAAGTATCTCCCCAACATTTCTTCCTCCAACAGCTACATGAAAAGCCTCTTTTGGGACACCGGCTTCTTTCAACAACTTTTCAATTTCCAATCCCGTGAGTGTAGAATACTCGGAAGGCTTGTACAACACTGCATTCCCTGCGAGTAAGGCCGGCACAAATACATTTACACCAACGAGATAAGGGTAATTCCATGCTGAGATATTAGCGATGACTCCCAGCGGTTCGTAAACAATTTTTTCCGTCAAGTCTTTGTCGTGAGTCATTACTTCATCTGACAAATACTTTAGAGCATTATCAGTTAGCCACTGAATTCGAGCGATTGCTCCATTGATCTCATTTCGAGATTGCTGCAACGGCTTCCCAACTTCAGAGGTCAGAATAGAAGCAAGAGACTCAATATTAATTTTGAGAAGTTCAGCGAATTTCTTCAGAACGCTTATCCTCTCAGTCAATCCGACTTTGTGCCAAACGATCTGCGCTGATTTTAATTCAGCGAATTTTCTTTCAACCGACTTTGCATCGTCATCTTGAATTTCTTTAATCAATTCTTCTGTTGCCGGATTGATAATTTGCATGCTAGTGCTTTTGAATTTTTCGGACAAAATATTCACGAATGCCTTTTGACATTGATGTGTCTTGAAGTTGAAAATTAACCATTCGCTCAGGATGCCATTGTACAGCTAAAACAAAAGAGCCTTCAACGCTTTCAATTCCTTCTATGGTTTTATCAGGCGCCACACAATTTACTTTCAAACCCTTGCCTAATTTGTCAATCGCCTGATGATGTGAGCTGTTCACTTCAACTTTGTCTGATTTCGCAATTTGATGTAATAGCAAATCAGAGGTTAGAAAAACAAAATGTCTCTTGTCTGGACTTCCTTTATGGATAGAATTTAATTCTCCCAGATCTTGCTTCAACGTTCCACCCAAAAGGCAATTAATAAATTGCATTCCGCGACATATTCCTAAAACCGGCAATTGATTTTTCTGAGCAAGATTAAAAGCTTCTTTTTCGAACTGATCACGATCCAATTCAAAATCTTCCGCGCCAGGATAATTTAACTCCGTGCTACTGTAGAAACTAGGGTGAACATCTACTCCACCCGACATAACAAGCGCATCGCAATTTTGAAGTTCACTTAAATTATTTTTGGCTGCTGAAAGCTCAACGATTTCAATTGAGTCGTTTCCCTTCAGCCAGTTCACATAATTCAAATGCTTCTTTTCACTTCCTGTATATGTCAAACCAATTTTCATTCGAATTTGCTTTACAATGCTTTCAAATAAAGTTGCTTGAAATCTTCACGAGATACAGGCTTCGGATTATTCGGATGCGCAAAATCTGCAATAGCAAGATCGGCCAGTGTTTCAACGTGTTCTTGCTTCACTCCTATTTCGCGAAGCTTATGAGGAATATTGATTTTAGAGTTGAGCTCGAATAAATATTTAACAACGGCATTTCCAGTTTCTTCTTTCAGTTCGAGAGTGCGAGCAATGCGTTTAAACTTATTTTCGAATCCAGCAATATTAAATTCCATTCCGTAAGGAATGTTTACAGCATTTGCCAGTCCATGATGCGTATCTAATAATGACGAAAGTGGATGTGCCAATGAATGTACAACACCTAATCCCTTTTGAAATGCTATTGCTCCCATCATTGAAGCAATGAGCATTTTACTTCTTGACTCAACATCAGGTTTGTTCACAGCCTCCTCAAGCGACTGACTGATCAATGAAATTCCTTCAAGCGCAATTCCTTCGCACAACGGATGAGGCATCTTTGCGAGATAAGCTTCCATGTTGTGCGTCAGTGCATCCATGCCCGTAGCGGCCGTGATGAATGCGGGGAGCTCCATAGTCAGCATCGGATCAGCAAAAACGATTTTTGCTAACAACTTAGGCGAGAAGAGAATCTTCTTTTGATGTGTTTCGTCATCAGCAATAATTGCACTGCGACCAACTTCACTTCCTGTTCCTGATGTAGTTGGAACGGTAATGAAATGCGGAACATCGTTCGTTACATAAACATCGCCACCAATTAAGTCATCGTATTTAAAAAGATCTTCACGATGATTTACTCGCAACACAATTGCGCGGGCAACATCAAGTGCGGCTCCTCCACCAATACCTATAATTGAATCTCTTTTTGTTACATCAAAAACATCTGTGCCTTTGTACACATCCGACTTGACCGGATTTTTATGGATGTCATTAAAAACCTCAACAGATAAATTCTTTTTCTTCAGATCACTCACAATCGTTTTAAAAAAACCAAGTTGAGAAACAGTTGGATCTGTTACGATTAGCGAGCTTGAAAGATTATTTTTTAAAAGGTAATCAGGTAGTTCCTGAATGGATCCTGCACCAAATCGAATGGTTGTAGGGAAATTATATTGATAGATTTTATCAAAGGTCATAAACAAAAATAGCTAATTCTTCTGAGGAGAATTAGCTACCCTGTTTTACGAAAACGTTATCGAATCTAGGCCTCACCCATCGTCCCGCCAAAGTTCATCGGAAAGGTTGGAACATCATTCGTTTGCTTAATGGGTCCGAAGCTAGCTTCGTACTTGCTGATATTATCTTTTAATGCTGCAAGCAATCGCTTTGCGTGCTCCGGTGTGATCACTATTCTTGATTTCACTTTCGCCTTCGGAACGCCAGGCATCAAGCGGATAAAATCAATTACAAACTCACTGTTGGAGTGAGCGATCATTGCTAGGTTAGAATAAACACCTTCAGCAATCTCTTCTGAAAGTTCTATGTTGATTTGATTCTGTTGTTGCGGATTGTTTTTGTCTTCAGCCATAACTCTTAATTTTTTCGGTTTCCCTTTTAAAGCAAATTAGCCAACGAGAAATTCTCATTGGCTAATTGAACATTTATCATTAACTAAAATTAGTCTTGCAATTCTCTTTCGCGTTTACGCTCCGGAGCATTCATCAATTGCTGATATTCTTCTTCAGAACCTACGATAAGGTCGTTATACTCACGCTGACCAGTACCTGCAGGGATCAAGTGACCAACAATCACGTTCTCTTTCAAGCCCATGAGTTGATCTGCTTTTCCGCGGATAGCGGCTTCGCTCAACACCTTCGTAGTTTCCTGGAATGAAGCAGCACTCAACCAGCTTTCAGTCTTCAACGATGCCTGGGTAATACCCTGCAATGTTGGTCTTGAAACAGCTGACAATGCATCACGAACTTCAACCAATCTCTGATCTTTTCTGCGCAGTGAAGAATTCTCATCACGGAACTCACGACCACTAATCAATTGACCAACTTTCATACGGTTAGAGTCTCCTGCATCCAAAACAATTTTCTTGTCAAGGATCAAGTCGTTCACTTCGCGGAACTCAAACTTGTCTACGTATTCGCCAGGCAAGAATGTAGTATCACCTGAATCGATGATTTCCACTTTTTGCATCATCTGGCTCACGATTGCTTCGATGTGCTTATCGTTGATCTTCACACCTTGCAAACGGTATACTTCCTGAATTTCATTCACCAAGTATTCTTGTACGGCAGTCGGGCCTTTGATCGACAAGATATCAGAAGGAGTAATTGCTCCGTCAGACAATGGCTGACCTGCTCTTACAAAGTCATTATCTTGGACAAGGATGTGCTTAGACAAAGGCACTAAGTAACGCTTCTGCACTCCGTCTTTCGACTCGATGAAGATTTCGCGATTACCGCGTTTGATACCTCCGTAAGTTACCACACCGTCAATCTCAGAAACCACAGCCGGGTTAGATGGATTACGTGCTTCGAACAATTCAGTTACACGTGGAAGACCACCGGTAATATCGCGTGACTTACCCATGGTACGAGGAATCTTCACCAACACTTGTCCGGCTTTGATTTTCTCTCCTTCATCTACAGCCAAGTGAGCGCCTACAGGAATATTGTATCCTTTAGTTTCTGACTTGCCATTAACGATGATGGCAGGGTTTTTAGTTTTATCACGAGTGTCAGTGATCACTTTTTCACGGTGACCTGTCTGCTCATCTGATTCTTCTTTAAATGTGATGCCTTCAATGATGGCTTCGTATCCAATTTCACCATCAAACTCAGACATGATTACCGCATTGTATGGATCCCAATAGCAAAGCTCTTCGCCTTTCTCTACTTTCTGTCCGTCTTTCACACGGAGGAATGCACCATAAGGAACGTTGTTGGTGATGAGCGCACGCTTCTCAGAATCCAAGATTCTGATTTCACCTGTACGACCCATTACAACTTTCACTTTATTGTCATCCTTATCTGTTGTATCAACTGTACGAATTCCTTCGAATTCAATTGTACCTGTAAATTTCGCTTTGATGTTTGCATCAACTGCAATGTTAGATGCAGTACCACCCACGTGGAAAGTACGAAGTGTCAACTGAGTACCAGGTTCACCGATTGATTGAGCAGCAATTACACCAACTGCCTCACCATTCTGTACCATCTTACCATTAGCCAAGTTGCGGCCGTAGCATTTCGCGCAAGCACCAAACTTAGTTTCGCAAGTAAGTACTGAACGAATCTCAACTTCTTCTATCGCAGTCTCGTCAATTTGCTTCGCAATCTCATCTGTGATTTCTTCGTTCGCAGGACAGATCAATGTATCTGTGATGGGATCGTAGATATCATGAACAGACACGCGACCAACGATACGCTCTGACAAAGGCTCAACGATATCTTCGTTGTCTTTCAAAGCAGCCACAGTCAATCCACGCAACGTACCGCAATCAGGTTCAGTGATAACTAAGTCCTGAGCAACGTCAACCAATCTACGAGTCAAGTAACCCGCATCAGCAGTTTTCAACGCTGTATCGGCAAGACCTTTACGAGCACCGTGTGTAGAGATAAAGTACTCCAATACGTCCAAACCTTCTTTGAAGTTAGAGAGGATCGGGTTTTCAATGATCGAACCTACTGAACCGGCAAGGTTCTTCTGAGGCTTCGCCATCAAACCACGCATACCACCTAACTGACGAATCTGTTCGCGCGATCCACGAGCACCTGAGTGCATCATCATGTAGATCGAGTTGAAACCTTGCTGATCTTCTTCCAACTGCTTCATCAGCGTGTTGGTCAACATGGTGTTCGTACGAGTCCAGATATCAATTACCTGGTTGTACCGCTCGTTATCTGTAATCAAACCCATCATGTAGTTGTTCCAAACGGATTCAACTTCTTTCTGAGCTTCTTCAACCAATTTCTTTTTCTCTGCAGGAACTTTCACATCGCCAAGACCCATTGACAGACCGCCTTTGTAGGCCATCTGGAATCCAATTTCTTTGATCTCATCAAGGAACTTGGCAGTCTTAGCTTGTCCGGCATATTTATAAACATCAGCGATGATCCCCTGAAGTTTTTTCTTTGTCAGCAATTCGTCAACGAATCCAACTTCCTCAGGCATTACCTGATTGAAGATCACGCGACCAGTTACAGTCTCTACCAATTTCCTCGTTGCTTCTCCAGTCTGCTTATTTTTCAAAGTAACTTTCACTTTGATGATGGCATGCTTCGAAAGTTTGCCTTCATTATAAGCAACAACTACTTCTTCTGATGAATAGAAAGTCTTGCCTTCGCCCTGCTCACCTTTTCTTCCTTTGGTGAGGTAGTACAATCCAAGCACCATGTCCTGAGAAGGTACAGTGATAGGAGCACCGTTAGCAGGGTTCAAGATGTTGTGTGATGAAAGCATCAACGTAGCGGCTTCAAGAATTGCTTCTTGTCCAAGTGGCACGTGAACGGCCATCTGGTCACCGTCAAAGTCAGCGTTGAAGGCAGTACATACCAGCGGGTGCAACTGAATCGCTTTTCCTTCGATCAATTTTGGCTGGAATGCCTGGATACCAAGTCTGTGAAGCGTTGGGGCACGGTTCAAAAGAACTGGATGTCCTTTCAATACGTTTTCCAAAATATCCCAAACTACAGGATCCTTACGATCAACTATTTTCTTAGCAGACTTAACAGTCTTTACAATTCCTCTTTCAATGAGTTTGCGGATAATGAATGGCTTGAACAATTCAGCTGCCATATCTTTTGGCAAACCGCACTCGTGCAATTTCAATTCAGGTCCTACCACAATAACTGAACGACCAGAGTAGTCAACACGCTTACCAAGCAAGTTCTGGCGGAAACGTCCTTGCTTACCTTTAAGCATATCGCTCAATGATTTCAATGCACGGTTACCATCTGAACGAACAGCATTCACTTTACGTGAGTTGTCGAACAATGAGTCAACGGCTTCCTGGAGCATACGCTTCTCGTTACGTAAGATCACTTCAGGAGCTTTGATATCGATCAATCTCTTCAAACGGTTGTTACGAATAATAACGCGTCTGTAAAGGTCATTCAAATCTGATGTTGCAAAACGACCACCATCCAAAGGAACTAGCGGGCGCAATTCAGGAGGAATTACTGGAACCATTTTAATGGTCATCCACTCAGGCCTGTTCTCTACGCGTGTGTTTGCATCGCGGAAAGCTTCAACCACTTTCAAACGCTTCAAAGCTTCTGCTTTGCGTTGTTGTGATGTGTCAGTTGCAGCCTGGTTGCGGAGTTCGTAAGAAAGCTCATCGAGTTTCAAACGGCTCAACAACATTTCAAGTGCATCAGCACCCATTCTCGCAATAAACTTCTTAGGGTCGCTGTCATCAAGTAATTGATTTTCGCGAGGAAGTTTATCAACGATTTCTAAGTATTCTTCTTCAGTCAAGAAGTCAAGACGATTCACACCATCTTCTTCTTTGATACCCGGTTGGATCACTGCATATCTTTCGTAGTAGATGATCTGATCCAATTTCTTGGTAGGTAATCCTAACAAGTATCCGATCTTATTTGGCAACGAGCGGAAATACCAGATGTGAGCTACAGGCACTACCAATTCGATGTGGCCCATGCGCTCGCGTCTTACTTTTTTCTCAGTAACTTCTACACCGCAACGGTCGCAGATGATGCCTTTGTAACGGATACGCTTATATTTTCCGCAATGACATTCCCAATCCTTTACAGGACCGAAAATCCTTTCGCAAAACAAACCACCCATCTCAGGCTTATAAGTCCTGTAGTTGATGGTTTCTGGCTGCGTGATCTCACCATGTGAACTTTCAAGAATAGATTCCGGAGAAGCTAAACTGATAGTGATTTTCGAGAAGTCGTTGTTGATCTTTTTATTTTTTCTGAAAGACATGCTTTGTGTTTTTTCAGTGAACTAAATCTAATTAAGTCTACCGTCTACGGTCGACAGACCACCGTTGAAGGTGGTCTGTTGACTGTGACTTATTAATCCATCGTAATCTCTAGTGCGAGACCACGCAATTCATGCACTAATACATTGAATGACTCAGGGATATTAGGCTTGCGCATATTTTCTCCTTTTACAATTGATTCGTATGCTTTCGCACGACCAATTACGTCATCCGATTTAATTGTCAAGATTTCCTGAAGGATATGTGATGCACCGAATGCCTCGATCGCCCACACTTCCATCTCTCCGAAACGCTGACCACCAAACTGTGCTTTACCACCCAATGGCTGCTGTGTGATGAGTGAGTACGGTCCGATTGAACGGGCGTGCATCTTATCATCCACCAAGTGACCAAGCTTCAACATGTAGGCAAGACCTACCGTTACAGGCTGATCAAATTTTCCACCGGTTAATCCATCGTACAAGTACGTACGGCCAAACTCAGGGAGATTTGCTTCTTTCAATTCAGCAGAAACCTGGTCAAGTGAAGCTCCGTCAAAAATTGGAGTAGCATATTTTCTGCCCAACTTCTTACCAGCCCATGCCAATACGGTTTCGTAAATCTGACCCAAGTTCATACGAGAAGGTACACCCAGCGGGTTCAAGCAGATGTCAACAGGTGTTCCGTCTTCAAGGAATGGCATATCTTCTTCGCGAACGATACGAGCTACCACACCTTTGTTACCGTGACGACCGGCCATCTTATCTCCCACTTTCAGTTTACGCTTCTTCGCAATGTAAACTTTTGCCAACTGCACGATACCTGCAGGCAACTCATCACCAACTTCAAGAGTGAAACGCTCACGCTTAAATTCACCTGCGATAAAATTGCGCTTGTTGAGGTAATTCTTCACCAATTCTGCTACTGCATCGTTAGTGCTTTCTTCATTGCTCCAGTTCTCCAAGCTGATGTCAGCAATCAAGTTCACTTCTTCAGGAACATTGTAATTGCTTTCATCGCGATAAATATTCTTGTCAGGGAATAAGTTGCTTTCAATCACCTTGGCAGAGAATTTCACTCCTTTGCTGATCAACTCATCGCCAAACTTGTGCTTCACACCCTGACTGGTTTTTCCAGTAAGCAACGATGTCAATTTCTTGATCATTTCGTTACGTAGTTCGCTGAGGTTCTTGCTATGATGATTCTTCAAAGCATCCAACTCTTTCTTCGACTTCGTGCGTACATCTTTGTCACGCTTAGGACGAGAGAAGAGTTTAGTATCGATTACCACACCTTTCAATGATGGAGGTGCCTTCATAGAAGCATCCTTCACATCACCTGCCTTGTCACCAAAGATGGCGCGCAACAGTTTTTCTTCCGGTGTAGGATCAGTTTCCCCTTTAGGAGTGATCTTACCAATAAGGATATCACCTTCTTTTACTTCTGCTCCTATGCGGATGATACCGTTTTCATCAAGATGCTTAACGGCTTCTTCACTTACGTTAGGAATTTCAGAAGTCAATTCTTCTTCACCACGTTTCGTATCGCGAACTTCCAATTCAAATTCTTCAATGTGAATAGAAGTATAGATGTCATCGCGAACAACGCGCTCAGAGATTACAATCGCATCCTCGAAGTTGTATCCTTGCCATGGCATATAAGCCACCATCAAGTTTCTTCCAAGAGCCAATTCTCCTTTTTCTGTTCCGTATCCCTGACACAGTGGTTGACCTTTCAAAATCTTGTCTCCTTTTTTCACAATTGGAGTAAGGTTGATACAGGTATCCTGGTTGGTTCTGCGGAACTTAATTAAATTATATGTTTTGAATTCGTCATCGAAACGAACGAGTTTCTCATCTTCAGAAACTTCATACTTGATAACGATCTTCTTCGCATCAACAAATTCTACTACACCGTTTCCCTCAGCAAGAACCAAAGCGCGTGAATCCATTGCGATACGGTGCTCAAGACCGGTACCAACAACAGGAGCTTCAGGTCTCATCAAAGGCACAGCCTGACGTTGCATGTTTGAACCCATCAATGCACGGTTGGCATCATCGTGTTCAAGGAAAGGAATCAACGAAGCAGCGATAGACACGATCTGGTTAGGAGCGATGTCCATGTAGCGGATGTCTTTCGGATCCACCACTGGGAAGTCACCTTCAAAGCGTGCTTTTACTTTTTCGTTTTCAAGTTCTCCACCTGCCTTTATTTTCACATTCGCCTGAGCGATGTTGAAAGTATCTTCTTCTTCAGCGGTAAGGAAGATTACATCTTTACCTTTCACTTTTCCATTCTCCACCTTGCGATAAGGTGTTTCGATGAAGCCCATCTTGTTCACTTTTGCATGAACGCAAAGTGACGAGATCAAACCGATGTTCGGACCTTCAGGAGTCTCGATAGTACACAAGCGACCGTAGTGCGTATAGTGTACGTCACGAACCTCGAAGCCGGCACGTTCACGTGAAAGACCACCGGGACCAAGGGCAGACATCCTACGCTTGTGCGTGATCTCTGCCAATGGGTTAGTTTGATCCATGAACTGTGACAACTGGTTTGTTCCGAAGAACGAGTTGATTACGGAAGACAACGTACGCGCGTTGATCAAATCAACAGGCTTGAAGTCTTCGTTATCACGAACGTTCATTCTTTCTTTGATGGTTCTTGCCATACGCGCAAGACCTACTCCAAACTGTGAGTACAATTGTTCACCAACTGTTCTTACACGTCTGTTGCTCAAGTGATCGATATCATCGACAACTGCTTTAGAGTTGATCAAACCGATCAAATATTTTACGATAAGGATGATATCCTCAGTAGTTAATACACGCTGATCTGCGCTCAGGTCAAGACCTAATTTCTTGTTGATTCTGTAACGACCAACTTCACCAAGGTCATAACGCTTTTCGCTGAAGAACAAGCTCTGGATAATATCACGAGCGGTTTGTTCATCAGGAGCTTCAGTATTTCTTAACTGACGATAGATTTGTTCAACTGCCTCTTTTTCAGAGTTCGAGTTGTCTTTCGCCAAGGTGTTGAAGATGATCTGGAAGTCAGCCACGTTCACGTCTTCACGGTGAACGATGATTGACTTAGTTCCTGATTCGATAATCACGTCTACATCTTCAGCGGTAAGTACGTGGTCACGCTCCAATAACACTTCGTTACGGTCGATTGAAACCACTTCACCGGTATCTTCATCCACGAAGTCTTCAGTCCATGTTTTCAAAACACGTGCTGCCAACTTGCGGCCTGTCATTTTCTTCAATGTGTTTTTGTTCGCCTCAACTTCTTCGCTCAAGCCGAACAAATCCAAAATATCTTTATCCGTACCATAACCTATGGCGCGGAGAAGTGTAGTCACTGGGAATTTTTTCTTACGGTCGATGTACGCGTACATCACCGCATTCACGTCAGTCGCGAATTCAATCCATGATCCTTTGAAAGGGATGATACGTGCTGAGTACAATTTTGTACCGTTCGTGTGTTTACTCATGGCGAAGAACACACCAGGAGAACGATGCAATTGTGACACGATAACGCGCTCAGCTCCGTTGATAACGAATGAGCCTTTCTCAGTCATGTAAGGAATGTTTCCTAAGAAAACTTCCTGTTCGATGGTTTGAAAATCTTCGTTGTCCTCATCGTTACAAGTAAGACGTAGCTTTGCTTTCAGTGGAACTGAAAACGTAAGTCCACGATCGATACACTCGTCTACGTTATATTTTGGAGGATCAATTGTATAATCTACAAACTCAAGCACGAAGTTCTCGCGTGAGTCAGAGATAGGGAAGTTTTCTGCAAACACTTTAAAGAGACCTTCGTTCTGCCTTTTCTCAGCAGGAGTCTCGATTTGCAAAAAGTCTTTGAACGATTGAAGTTGTATGTCCAAAAAGTCTGGATACTCCAGCACTTTGTCAATGGACGAAAAATCAATTCGGTTGTTAGTTGTTTTCTTTGCCAAGGTACTTAGCGGTTAAAATTTCCCGAACCAGAATTATTCAAAACTATTAGATACGAAATGCCATTAGAGGCATAAAATAGGGAAAGACCCCAACCCTGTGTTTCAAGGAATGGGGCCTGAATCCCTTAATAGACGGTATCCGCGCCCTTCAAGAAATTATTTCAACTCTACTTCAGCGCCTGCTTCAACGAGTTGTTTCTTCAAGTTCTCAGCTTCGTCCTTAGGTAAGCCTTCTTTGATAGTCTTAGGAGCACCATCTACTACATCTTTAGCTTCTTTCAAGCCAAGACCTGTCAATTCTTTTACAAGCTTCACAATCTGAAGTTTGTTAGCACCAGCTGCTTTCAACACAACATCGAAGTTGGTTTTCTCAGCTGCAGCTGCAGCACCAGCACCAGCTGCAGGACCTGCTACAACAGCAGCAGCTGCAGGCTCAATGCCATAAGTTTCTTTTAAGTAAGAAGCTAATTCGCTAACTTCTTTAACTGTAAGTTCTACAAGTTGATCGCCAATTGATTTGATATCCGCCATGATTGATAATTGTTTAAAATTTTAAATTCTTTTGTTTTTAGTTTTTTCTTTCTTCCAATGCTTTCACCAAGCCTGCTACTGTTTGCTTGCTGCTGATTAGAGCAGACAATACATTCTTGGCAGGAGATTGGAGCAATGAAATAACATCGCCAATGAGTTCGTTCTTAGACTTAAGCTCACTGAGTGTGTTCAAATGTTCCTCACCGATAAAGAGGGCAGTCTCGATGGAAGCTGCTTTTAAACCGGGCTTACCCTCTAATTTCTTACGATACTCTTTAATCACTCTTGCGGGTGCATTGCCTGCCTCTTTCGAGAACATCACACCTGAAAAGCCCTTAAGAGACTTGAAAATTTCTTCGAAGTTGGTTTCTTGTTTTTCCAAGGCTTTGCGGATCATGGTGTTTTTGTAAACCACATACTCCACACCTGCATTGAAGCACAATCTGCGCAACGCGTTCACCTGAGCTACAGTTAATCCTGAAGCATCTGTGATATAAAAATGGTTGTTCTGTGAAAACTTCACAGCCAACTCATCAATGATCTGTCCTTTTTCTTCTCTGGTCATGTCTTTATAATTAAATGCCCAACGAGCTTGAATCAACCCTGATGCCAGGGCTCATCGTAGTAGAAAGAGCTACACTTTGTATGTAGGTTCCTTTAGATGAAGCTGGTTTCAGTTTTACAACCATATTGATAAGTTCAGCTGCGTTGTCTTTGATCATCGCGGGGCTGAAGGAAGCCTTACCTACACTTGCGTGAATGATTCCTTGTTTGTCGATTTTAAAGTCCACTTTACCCGCCTTTACTTCTTTCACTGCCTTTCCAACTTCGAGGGTAACTGTTCCGGACTTAGGGTTTGGCATCAAGCCACGTGGGCCGAGTACCTTACCTAACTTACCTACTTTCGCCATAACGGTTGGCATAGTGATGATCACATCAATATCCGTCCATCCAGCTTCGATTTTTTGGATATAATCATCCAAACCTACATGTTCTGCGCCTGCGTCTTTTGCTTCCTGCACTTTGTCAGGTGAGCAAAGAACCAACACGCGAACAACCTTGCCTAAGCCGTGTGGCAAAGACACAACACCACGCACCATTTGGTCTGACTTCTTAGGATCAACACCCAAACGGATGTCAACATCTACAGAAGCATCAAACTTGGTGAAGGTGATATCCTTCAGCATTGTTGCTGCATCAGTTAGAGAATATTCGTTCTCTAAGTTATACTTGGCGATAACTGCCTTTCTATTTTTTGATACTCGTGCCATTTTCTTTTTAGTTAATCGTTATTCGTTAAGTGTTAACAGCGGATTGGAAGCGTCTCTATCTATTAACCTTTAACTTTAACTACTACTTACTTACCCCAGGGAGCAACACCGCTAACAGTAACACCCATGCTGCGTGCTGTACCTGCAATCATTTTCATAGCCGACTCAATCTTGAATGCGTTGAGGTCAGGCATCTTTAATTCTGCAATTTTTTTGATCTGATCCCAAGAGATCGATCCTACCTTAAGACGGTTAGGTTCTTTCGAGCCCTTCTGAAGCTTAATTGCTTCCATAATCAATACCGCGGCAGGAGGAGTCTTAATAACGAAGTCAAAAGACTTGTCATTATATATTGTGATCAATACAGGGAGAACCTGACCTGGTTTATCTTGCGAGCGAGCATTGAACTGCTTGCAAAAATCCATGATATTCAAACCTTTCGAACCGAGAGCCGGACCGATTGGAGGTGCAGGGTTAGCTGCTCCGCCCTTTACTTGTAACTTCAAATAACCAATTGCTTCCTTTGCCATGATATTATTAGTCTAACTTTTCAACTTGCATATAACTCAATTCAACAGGCGTATTCCTGCCGAAAATTTTCACCATTACATTCAGCTTCTTCTTGTCTTCAAAAATCTCTTCTACGCTTCCGGTGAACCCGCTGAAAGGTCCGTCCATTACTTTCACTGACTCTCCTTTTATAAATGGAGTTTCAAGTTTTTCTTCGAACTGATCAACTTCATCTACTTTACCAAGGATGCGGTTTACTTCCGCTTGTCTCAAGGCCACAGGATCTTTGCTTGTAGCACTTGATCCGCTTGCTCCCAGAAAACCGATCACACCAGGAATATTATTCACTTTGTGATACGCCTCACCGTGAGAAAGATCTGCTGACACAAGAACATATCCAGGGAAGAAATTTCTTTCGCGGACACGCTTCTTGCCGTTGCGCATTTCATATACTTTTTCCGAAGGGATAAGCACCTGCGGAATAAATTCTTGCAGTTTTGAGCGCTCAATCTCCATCTCCAGATAAGATTTAATTTTCTTCTCCTGGCCGCTGATTACGCGCAACACATACCACTTTAGCTCTGCCATGATCTTTTAAAATTCTCTGTAAAACCAATGCAAAGCATTATTAAACCCAAAATCGATCAACCCGATAACCAATGCAAAAATCAATGAGGCCACCAATACCAATATGGCACTGCTCTGCAATTCATTGAATTTCGACCAAGAGACCTTGTTTTTGATCTCGTCAATCGAATCGAGGATATAGTTTTTCAATTTTTCCATTCAAACTCGTCTGTTTCTACACGGATTAACCCATCCTTTTGGGTCAGTCAACAAGTATCATTTTGTTGACCCTACTTTGAACCGTGTTTTTCAAAGTAGCTTTTTGCACGGGTGCCTGGATTCGAACCAAGATCAACGGTTTTGGAGACCGCTATTCTACCGTTGAACTACACCCGTAAATTCCCTGGCTTCCTCCTGACTCTCCACCCTAAATTCAAAAGGACTGCAAATGTAGAGCAATTGCCAAAGAAAACAAAAGCGTTCCTAAGAAAAATCTCAGAAACGCTTTATATTGAATATCAACTAATTGCCTTGCGGCAACAAATCCTTAGTCGAGGATCTCAGTTACCTGACCAGAACCTACGGTACGGCCACCTTCGCGGATAGCGAAACGAAGACCTTTTTCCATAGCGATCTTGTTGATCAGCTCAACTTCGATAGATACGTTATCACCAGGCATAACCATTTCGATACCGGCTGCAAGTTTACACTCGCCAGTTACGTCAGTAGTGCGGAAATAGAACTGAGGACGGTATTTGTTAAAGAATGGAGTGTGACGACCACCTTCTTCTTTGCTCAATACGTAAACCTCAGCCTTGAATTTAGCATGCGGTGTAACAGAACCTGGCTTGCAGATTACCATACCACGGCAGATTTGTTCTTTTTCAATACCACGGAGCAACAAACCTACGTTGTCACCAGCTTCTCCTCTGTCAAGGATTTTGCGGAACATCTCCACACCAGTGATGGTAGAAGTCAAGTTCTCAGCACCCATTCCAAGGATTTGAACTGGATCACCAGTTTTGATGATACCACGCTCGATACGACCAGTAGCAACAGTTCCGCGACCAGTGATCGAGAACACGTCTTCTACAGGCATCAAGAAATCTTTGTCGATCAAACGAACTGGAATTGGAATGTGGTTATCCACAGCATCCATCAATTCTTCTACTTTAGCAACCCACTTAGCTTCACCATTCAGTGCACCAAGGGCAGAGCCTCTGATCACTGGCATGGTATCGCCAGGGAATTGATAAGATGACATCAATTCACGAACTTCCATTTCTACAAGGTCAAGCAATTCTCCATCGTCAACCAAGTCAACTTTGTTCATGAATACTACAAGTGCAGGTACACCTACCTGACGAGCCAAAAGGATGTGCTCGCGAGTTTGTGGCATAGGTCCGTCAGTAGCAGCTACTACAAGGATAGCACCGTCCATCTGGGCAGCACCAGTAACCATGTTTTTCACATAGTCAGCGTGACCTGGACAGTCTACGTGAGCGTAGTGTCTCTTGTCAGTTGAATATTCTACGTGTGAAGTGTTGATTGTGATACCGCGTTCTTTTTCTTCAGGAGCGTTATCAATTGATGAGAAGTCACGAACTGCAGCAAGGCCTTTTTTAGAAAGAACCTGAGTAATTGCAGCCGTCAACGTAGTTTTACCGTGGTCAACGTGACCAATGGTACCGATGTTTACGTGCGGTTTTGAGCGGTCAAATGTTTCTTTTGCCATATTTGAAAATCCCAGTTAAAGTGTTTAAGTGTATAATTAATTTAATAAGGTTCCTCACCAAAGGCTTCTCCACCTGAGAAGCTATATACACCCTAAACATTTTAAGCCTTTCGAATAAGGGTTATTCGACTATGAGATCTTCGTCACCTTATAGATGGTCGCTACCCATCGGTGATTTTAGATTTCAATTAATTCAATATTTCAAGTTCAAAATCGCACTTCTGCAATTTCAGGTAGAGCTGTTGATGAGGATTGAACTCACGACCTCTTCCTTACCAAGGAAGTGCTCTACCACTGAGCTACAACAGCCTTTAAAACCGTTGCTGGCTATTCGTTAATCGTTATTCGTAATCTTCGAACAACGAATAACTCACAACAAACAACTTTCAGAGCGGGAAACGAGGTTCGAACTCGCGACCTATAGCTTGGAAGGCTATCGCTCTACCAACTGAGCTACTCCCGCATTTTGATTCAAAATTTCACACTACAAATTCAATATTAAATTTTGAATCTGAAATCTTGAATTCTGGTGTGGGGAGAACAGGATTCGAACCTGTGAAGACATAAGTCAACAGATTTACAGTCTGTCCTCGTTGGCCGCTTGAGTATCTCCCCTTTTAATTCAGTCTTTTCAAGAACTTTCCCCACCTCTGCAGAATGGCCTATGCCAATCCCGAAAAAAGGGAGTGCAAAATTATACGCTTTTTCGGTATCGGCAAACGCTCGGTGAAAGAAAATGGCCAGTAAGCAAAAAGCAGGAGTCAAATTGCCGTCCATAAGCAGCTTCTAGAGACCTACATCAGAACTATCTCCTTCAAAACATCCTTTCCAAACTCTTCCTCCATCCTTTTTAGCAGATGATTCTTGTGAAAACTGAGATCACTTTTGATTGAGGGCGAATCCAACTCGATAAATAACACCTTATTTCGGATATAAATTCGCTTGGTGTGCCTGGCAACAGGCTTGCCTACAAGCCTCTCCCATGATGCTATCACATTAGCCTCATCAAATTTGGGTTTGAGGTGGTATTGTTTAAGCAGGCTTTTGATTGCATCACTTACGTGCTGAATATCGTGGAAATCTTTAGCCATTTGTTGATTGGGTTATAAACTTACCATTTTCTATGGTCACAATCCCGGCTTTAAGATTGATCTCTTTTAAAACCTCTTTGCAGCGAGCAGGTCGGGCATCGGTAATGAATAGTTGACCAAACATGCCTTCTGTAACTAGCTTTAAAATCTTGCTGATTCGCTTGTCATCGAGTTTGTCGAAGATATCATCTAATAATAGTAAAGGCTTAAATCCTTTCTTTTCAGCAATCACATGAAATTCGGCCAATTTCAAGGCTATGAGAAAAGACTTTTGCTGCCCTTGAGATCCGTAGCGTTTTACTTCATTTCCATTTAATAGAAATAAGAAGTCATCGCGGTGAATTCCTGCAGAGGTTCTTTGTAAAGCCAGATCCCTGGAAAGGTTTTTCTGAAGTATTTCACCAAAATCAATTCCCTCCAAATCAGACCTATACTGAATGTCCATCTCTTCCTCCTTTGAATCCGCCAGATTTTGATAATGCTTCCGGAAGGCAGGAATGTATTCTTTGATAAACTCTTTTCTCTTCTTGAATATTGATTTTGCGGCAGGAACAATTTTCTGATCGTAACCAGCCAGCAAATCATGATCAGTTTGGCCCCGCTCAGCAAACATTTTCAAAGCGCTATTTCGTTGTTTTAGAAAAGTAGTGTAAACGATCAGGTTATCTAAATAGGCGTGGTCAATCTGCGAAAGCAGACTGTCAAAGAACTTGCGTCTCACTTCGCTCCCGTCCCAGATCAACTCGATGTCTTGCGGGGCAATTAAAACTACTGGGTATTTTCCTACGTGCTCAGAAAACTTAGTGCAATCCTGACCGTCTTCGCGGATCACTTTTTTTTGCCCTTGTTGAAATGAACACACTACTTCCTTACCTTTTCCATTCAAAAGGAAATTGCCTTTAATCATAAATTGAGTTTCACCCAATTTTATGCTTTGAGCATCGGACGGGTTGATTGCACTCTTCGTAAAAGATAAATAATGCATGGCCTCCAGTAAGTTGGTTTTGCCACTGCCATTGCTTCCCAGAAAACAATTCACAGGCTGATCAAACCGAACGGTAGCCTCGGCATAGTTTTTAAAATTGAATAGCCGTAATTCTTGAAGAAACACCTGTCGTTTTACTAAATTATTCCGCTAACCACGGTTGGTTTGGCGATTGCCCCGCCATCGCGTATTTTCGCAGTTCGTTAAATCCAAAAGTAATACTTATGGCAGCCACCGCCCAAGCTAAAAGCAAAACATCCAAAACGGATTATTCAAAAGAGACCTACATGTTTTGGTTTGAATCGATGTTACTCATGCGCAAATTCGAGGAGAAAGCCGGACAACTTTATGGAATGCAGAAAATCCGTGGCTTTTGCCACTTATATATAGGACAAGAAGCCTGCGCATCGGGCGCAGTATCTGCTTTGAAAAAAGGTGATAAATATATTACTGCTTATCGTGATCATGCCCACCCATTGGCATTAGGCACAAGTCCTAATAAAGTAATGGCCGAACTTTATGCCAAAGAAACCGGTGTGAGCAAAGGCAAAGGCGGCTCCATGCACATTTTTGATAAAGAACACGGATTCTTCGGTGGTCACGGAATTGTTGGAGCGCAAGTCCCACTTGGGGCAGGAATTGGTTTTGCTGAAAAATTCAATAAAACAGGTAATCTGTGCATCTGCTATATGGGTGACGGAGCTGTTCGTCAGGGCGCGTTCCATGAAGCATTGAACTTGTCTATGCTTTGGAAGATCCCTGTGATATTCGTTATAGAGAACAATGGCTACGCGATGGGTACATCTGTAGCCCGCACATCGAACGTGCATGAACTTTACAGACTTGGTGAGTCTTACGATATGCCTGCCGAGCCGGTAGATGCAATGAACGTGGAGGCGGTACACGATGCCGTTGGCCGTGCAGCCGAACGCGCTCGTGCTGGTGATGGCCCTACTCTATTAGAATTCAGGACTTATCGCTACAAAGGCCACTCGATGAGTGATCCGCAAAAATATCGCTCTAAGGAAGAGGTTGAAGAATACAAGCAACGCGATCCGATCGAACAAGTGCGTAAAGCAATATTAGATAAGAAGATCGCCACCGAAAAAGACCTTGAGGCTATCGAGCAAAAAGTAAATGCTCAGGTTGACGAGAGCGTGAAATTTGCAGAAGAATCCAATTTCCCTGATCCTTCAGAAGCAATGAAGGACATTTATGCCCAAGAAGATTATCCGTTTATCACGGATTAAGAGGCTTTTGATTAAAGTTGGGAATTCTTAGTTTTGCAGCCCCGTCATTATTGATGGGGCTTAATTTTTAATAAACATGGCAAAGAAGGAAGAAAGCAAAGATTTGTTAGAGAACGCGGAGGTAATCCAAGAGAAAATAGTTGGTGTTGAACACTGGGTAGAACAAAATCCGAAAATAATTATTGGTGTGGTGGCAGCTTTAGTGTTGTCAGTAGGCGGTTATTTTGGATGGAGATATTTTATCGATAACCAAGAGGCACAAGCACAAAAGGAAATGTTCCAGGCGGTGCATTATTTTGAGGCCGACAGCCTTAATCTTGCTTTCAATGGGGATGGGAATAACCTTGGCTTCAAGCAAATTATTGATGAATATGGAATGACTCCTGCCGGCAAACTCGCCAATTTTTATGCAGGCGTAATTCATTTGAAACAAGGCAAATTTCCATTAGCTATTTATTACCTCGAAGATTTCAAAGCTAACGACATGTTAGTTCAAGCCCGTGCATACAGCTTGATTGGCGATGCTTATATGGAGCAAAAGGATTTCGAAAACGCATCGAAGTGGTACAACAAAGCTTCAGAGTATAAGCCCAACAAAGAGTTCACCCCTACTTATATGATGAAGGCTGCTTTGGCTTTCGAGAAATTGAATCAAAACGAAAAGGCTAAAGAGGTTTACCAGAAGATTATCGATACCT
Organism: uncultured bacterium; assembly: GCA_967789005.1. Taxonomy (GTDB): domain Bacteria; phylum Bacteroidota; class Bacteroidia; order Cytophagales; family Cyclobacteriaceae; genus ELB16-189. The sequence continues at coordinate 140,243 of CBRFFM010000004.1, forward strand.
ATTTCGACAGCAGCGAGGTACAGAATGCCAAGAAGTACAAGGCTAGATTAGAAACAAATTCTTAAAAAAGAATTAGTGATATTTGAAAAGGGATAGACATCTATCCCTTTTTTATTTAAATGAATTTTTATGGCGGGAATATTATCATCTGTTTCAGGAAAAAGTAAGATCAATATCAAGAATAAGAAATTCGCTATTGTCGTAGCTGAATGGAATGACGAAATCACGGAGCCGTTATTTGATGGCGCCTATCATGCTTTAATTGAGTTGGGTGCAAAGAAAGAAAACATTGTGCGCAAAGATGTACCCGGCAGCTTTGAACTTCCACTTGGTGCTCAGCAAATGGCTGAGAAGAAAAATATTGATGCGGTAATTTGTATTGGTTGTGTCATTCAAGGTGATACTCCTCACTTTGATTATATCTGTCAGGCCGTTAGTTACGGCATCATGAAAGTGAATTTGAAATTCAATAAACCAGTGGCGTTCGGTGTGCTCACCACGCTCAATAAAAAACAAGCGCTGGAACGAGCAGGAGGTAAACTCGGCAACAAAGGCGAAGAAGCTGCCTTGACGGTGGTAAAAATGTTGAACGACTAGAAATAGAAAAGCCCTTGAAGAATCAAGGGCTTCTTAATTATAAAGATAATTCTGATTACATATTCTTCACCACTTCTTTCCCAAACTCAGAGCACTTTAATAATGTAGCACCCTCCATCAAGCGATGGAAATCGTAAGTGACCCGTTTCGCTGAGATTGCGCCTTCCAATCCTTTCACAATCATATCAGCTGCTTCCTGCCAGCCCATGTATTCAAGCATCATCACGCCTGAAAGAATCACTGAGCCTGGATTTACTTTGTCTTGACCTGCATATTTAGGGGCCGTACCATGCGTTGCTTCGAATATAGCGTGACCAGTAATGTAGTTGATGTTTCCACCTGGAGCAATTCCAATTCCGCCTACAATAGCGGCAAGGGCATCAGATATATAGTCGCCATTCAAATTCAAAGTAGCTACAACCGAGTATTCATCTGGTCTCAAAAGAATCTGCTGTAAGAACGCGTCCGCTATAGAATCTTTCACAACGATCTTATGACCATTGCTGTTGATTTCCATCCAGGGGCCTCCATCAATTTCCTTTGCACCGAATTCGTTCTTTGCCAATGCATATCCCCAATCGCGGAACCCTCCTTCAGTAAATTTCATGATGTTGCCTTTGTGTACTAAAGTGACATTCGGCTTCTTGTGCGTGATCGCAAATTCAAGTGCAGAGCGAACAAGCCTTTCCGTTCCTTCTTGCGATACAGGCTTAATTCCAATACCTGATGTTTCAGGGAAGCGGATCTTCTTGTACTGCTTTGGATAAGTCTCCTTGAAGAAGGAAAGGAATTTTTTATTGTCGTCAGTGCCTTGTTGAAATTCAATGCCTGCATAAATGTCTTCAGTATTTTCACGGAAGATTGTCATGTTGGTTTTATGCGGCTCTTTAACTGGAGAAGGAACTCCCTTGAACCATTGTACCGGGCGAACACATGCATATAAATCTAAATCCTGACGCAACGCTACGTTCAGTGAGCGTATACCACCGCCAACAGGTGTTGTCAATGGCCCTTTGATTCCAACCAAGTATTCGCGGAAGGCGGCCATGGTTTCATCGGGCATCCAGTTGCCGACTTTGTTAAAAGCCTTTTCGCCTGCAAGTACTTCTTTCCAATTTATTTTCCGTTTGCCTTTATAAGCTTTTTCAACTGCTGAATCAAAAACATGTTTTGATGCTGGCCAAATGTCAACTCCTGTTCCATCACCTTCGATGAAGGGAACGGTTGGCATATCGGGCACAGTTAATTTTCCATTGCTGATACTGATCTTCTGGTCGCTCATAGTCGTAGTATTGATGTTTAGAGAGTTTCGAAATTATAAAAAGTTTGCCACAGATTTGTAACGAAATGGGACAGATTTACGGATGTTTAGAGGCAAGAAGTTGCCACAGATTGCACTGATTTACTCAGATGAGAGGATGTCCAGGTTAATACTTTTCCTCCTGGCTTGGGAATTCTTTGGCTTTTACATCGCTTACATACTTGTTCACCGCATCGGTAATGATTGAATTCAGATCAGCATACCTCCGCAGGAAACGAGGCTTAAAATCTTGAGTGATGCCAAGCATATCTTGCATTACTAAAACTTGGCCATCTACATCAGGACCTGCACCAATGCCTATTACCGGGATATTCAATTGACTAGATACTTTCTTAGCCAATGTTGCAGGAATTTTTTCAAGCACCAGGCCAAAACAGCCACATTCCTGAAGGAGTTGAGCATCTTCAATTAATTTATTTGCTTCTGCTTCTTCTTTTGCACGAACTGAATAGGTTCCAAATTTATAGATGGACTGAGGTGTTAATCCCAAATGACCCATCACTGGTACACCAGCGCTTAATATTCTCAAAACAGAGTCCTTTACTTCCGCCCCGCCTTCCAGCTTTACGGCATGTGCTCCAGATTCTTTCATAATGCGAATGGATGAGCGCAATGCTTCACCCGAACTTCCCTGATAATAGCCGAACGGAATATCAACCACTACCAAAGCCCTATCCACTGCCTTTACTACTGAGGAGGCATGATAAATCATTTGATCAAGTGTAATAGGGAGTGTCGTCTCGTTCCCTGCCATTACATTCGATGCTGAGTCACCTACCAGGATTACATCGATACCCGCTCCATCAATAATGCGCGCCATGCTGTAATCATAGGCTGTGAGCATCGAAATTTTCTCACCGCGGTTCTTCATCTCCTGAAGTTGGTGTGTGGTGATTTTTTTGGCTTCAGTCTTCTTATGAATTGACATAGCTTCTCAGGGTTGTAGATCTAAAATTACAAGATTTAAAATTCATAGATCCGAGTGGCTTCAAAATTTGAAATATGCAATCTGGAGTACTATCGAAGATAGACAGCAGCCTCTTTCCCTAGTTTCACTTCTACGTGGTCACTAAGGGTAGTAGCCAATGCGAAACCAGTGTATGTTGGCACAATTGGAAATAATGTGTGGCTGCGGTTTACGAGAACTGCCACTTCAACTTTTTTAACTTCAGCAACCAAAAATGGTTTCATACCATAGGCCAGCGTTCGAGCTGAGTTAAGCACATCGTCTATTAGAATGACGCACTTCTTTTTCATGTTTTTTACAGGAGAATCGATCACCACTTCACTTTGTACCGGAGAAAGTTTGTCTAAAGAAACTTTAACCAACAGTGTTTTGATTGATGAGATCGCATTCAATTCTTTTTCAAGCATTTTAGCAAATACATAGCCTTGACCATCGATGCCCGCTAGTACAATTGATTTTTCAGAAAAATTATTCTCGTAAATCTCGTAAGCAATCCTACGGATTTTTTGGCTCACCTGTTTTGTATTGAGCACTAAGGACTTTCTTTCTGCCACGCTCATGGCAATGGAATAACTCGGCTGTCTTTAAATGTAGATAAGATCACTGTCGAGTGCATGTTATCAACTCCTTCAATGTTGGTCATTTTTTCCAACATGAGATTTTGATATGCTGGAATATCGGATGCAACTACCTTTAAAATAAAATCTGCTTGGCCAGTTACGTGATGACACTCAACCACCTCAGCAATTTTGCTTATGGCTTTAGTGAATTTCTCAATGTTTTCCTTGTTGTGCCCTTTGAGCGAAACCGTAACAAACGTGCAAACACCAAGACCAATACTTGCCATATCAACTACGGCATGGTAGCTCTTAATAATTCCTTGAGTCTCCAATTTCTTAACTCGCTCCAATGTTGGCGCTGGTGATAAACCAATCTCTTGCGCGAGTTGAGCGTTGGTAATATTTGAATTTGCCTGAAGCAATTCAATTATTTTTTTGTCGATGGAGTCAAGTTTGATTTTCATGTTTTAGTGTTTTGTTGGGCTTAATTTTTTACTTATTCGCCAGATGGCCGTCATTACTTAAAAATTCTTGCCAGGGAAATAAGCCATCTCGCCAAGCTCTTCTTCGATACGCAAGAGCTGGTTGTATTTCGCCATGCGATCAGAACGCGAAGCTGAACCCGTTTTTATTTGACCAGTATTCAATGCAACTGCCAAATCAGCAATTGTACTATCTTCGGTTTCTCCTGAACGGTGTGACATGATGCTCTTGTACGAGTTTTTCTTCGCAAGGTTTACCGCATCAATTGTCTCAGTGAGCGATCCGATTTGATTTACCTTTACCAAGATCGAATTTGCTACACCCATATCGATTCCTTTTTTCAGGAACTCCACGTTAGTCACAAACAAATCATCACCCACCAATTGAACTTTGTCCTTCACTTTGTCGGTGAGTTTTTTCCAGCCCGTCCAATCTTCTTCGGCCATACCATCTTCGATAGAAATAATTGGATATTTTTTCACCCACTTCGCCCAGTACTCCACCATCTCGTCAGATTTCAATCTCTTACCATCTGATTTCTTGAAATGATAGACTTTGTTTTTCGCATCATAGAATTCAGAACTAGCTGCATCCATGGCAATGAAAATATCTACACCCGGTTTGAAGCCTGCTTTTTCGATCGCTGTCAAAACGATTTCAATCGCTTCTTCATTAGATTTAATGTTGGGGGCAAAACCGCCTTCATCACCTACGTTAGTAGAGAAGTTTTTATCGTGCAATACTTTTTTCAAGGTGTGAAATACCTCAGTTCCCATACGGAGAGCATCGCTGAAAGTATCTGCCTTTACCGGCATTACCATGAACTCCTGAAAGTCGATAGAGTTATCCGCGTGGCTGCCTCCGTTCAAAATGTTCATCATCGGTACTGGCAATGTGTTTGCATTTACACCACCGATGTAACGATAAAGTGACTGACCAGATTCCATCGCTGCAGCGCGAGCTACGGCCAACGAAGTCCCTAAAATTGCATTCGCCCCAAGCTTGCCTTTGTTCGATGTGCCATCCAATTCGATCATCACCCTGTCGATGAGGTTTTGATCGAACACGGGGAAACCAACTATCTCCGCTGCTATTTTTGTATTGACATTATCTACCGCTTTCAGTACTCCTTTGCCCATGAAGACTTTTTTATTTCCATCGCGAAGTTCAACCGCCTCATGAGTTCCTGTAGATGCTCCCGATGGAACAGCTGCGCGTCCAAACGCTCCGCTTTCGGTGAATACATCTACTTCAATTGTCGGGTTACCGCGACTGTCAAGAATTTGGCGGGCGTGAATGCTTTCAATTAAACTCATTGGGATTTTTGATTTATGATTTTAACTAACTAATACTCTTTTGCTCTCCTTTACCATCGACACAAATTGATCGAAAAGATAATTAGAGTCATGCGGGCCGGGTGATGCCTCCGGGTGATATTGAACTGAAAATGCTTTTTTGTTCTTCAAGCGAATGCCCATGATTGTATTATCATTCAAGTGCATGTGCGTTACTTCTACGTTCGAATTTTTTTCTATGTCTTTCTCACTTACACCAAAGCCGTGATTTTGCGAAGTCATTTCGCCAAGGCCTGTGATTAAGTTTTTTACTGGGTGATTTAAGCCCCGGTGTCCGTGATGCATCTTATAGGTTGAGAGTCCGCAAGCGAGTGCCAGTAATTGGTGACCTAAGCAAATCCCGAATAGAGGTTTATCTGTTGCCAAGATTGCTTTCACCGTTTTAATCGCATAGTCCATCACGGCAGGATCACCAGGTCCATTCGATAAAAAATATCCATCTGGGTTCCATGCTTCTAGTTCTTCTATGTTGGTCTTTGCTGGAAAAACTTGAACATAACATCCTCGCGCTGCAAGGTTTCTTAAAATGTTAGTCTTAATTCCGTAATCCAGAGCTGCAATTTTTATGGATGATTTAGCATCTCCAACAAAATAGGGCTTCTTCGTACTTACCACAGATGAAAGCTCGAGTCCATCCATAGAAGGTACTTTCTTTAATTCTTCCTTGAGTTGCTCAGGTGTGTGCTCAGATGAAATGATTGCATTCATCGCGCCTTTGCTTCGAATGTGGCGAACGAGTTTGCGCGTATCAAGATCTGCAATACCAACTACATTATTCTTTTCAAGATAGTCCTGAAGGCTTTCTTTTGACGTTTTACGACTAAACTCGTCAGAAAAGTCATTGACCACAATACCACTGATCTGCGGTTTGCCAGACTCTTGCTCGTCATTGACCGTACCGTAATTGCCAATGTGAGCGGTGGTTGTCACCACGATCTGACCATAATAGGAAGGATCAGTATAAATTTCCTGATATCCCGTCATTCCTGTATTGAAGCAGATTTCTCCACCGGAAGTGCCCCGTTTTCCAATAGCCCGACCCTCTAACAATAAACCATCGGCAAGAAGTAGATATGCTTTGTCGCTCATGAGAAGTTAAATTTTGCAAAAATAACTCCTCGCACCCTAATCGAACAGGTATTTTTTTTCGAAATTTATACGAATGAACATCGCAATAACCATGAAAAAGACCTTTCTGCTTTTATTCTGTCTAATGTTGTCCTGTGGCGTGGCCTTTTCCCAGAGTAAAGACAAGAGATTAAAGGCCAAAAAGCTCTCTAAACAAGAGGCTGCTAATCTTACTCAAGAGCAGCGCATTGCGCATGAGAGTGATCGCAAGAGCAAAGGGGGCACAAAAAAATTGTCAACTAAGCAAAAGACTAAAATTCAGAGAAAGCAAGCTCGCGCAGCTAAGCACACAAAGGTTCCACAACCAGGTGCCAGACCAAAGCCTAAAGATTAGATCTCAGTATCTTCCTAAATAAAAAAGGATTGAACTTGCGCTCAATCCTTTTCTTTATATCAGATAACTGATTAGTCTTTCTTCTTTGCCGTTTTCTTAGCTGCTTTCTTTGGCTTCTCTTCAGCTGCGGCAGTAGTTTCAGTAGCTTCAACAGCTCCTTCTTCTTTTTTGCCTTTGCGACCTCTACGAGTCTTCGCCTTCTTAGCTGAACCGTCTTTTGAATACAGATCGTTGAAATCAACGAGCTCCATCAAGCACATGTCAGCAGCATCGCCCAAACGAGGATCGCTCAATTTGATGATACGTGTGTAGCCACCTGGCCTGTCCGTTGTGCGGCCAGCTATTTCACCAAACAAGGTCTGAACCGACTCTTTGTTTTGCAAATAAGCAAACACCGTTCTGCGCGAGTGCGTAGAGTCTGTCTTCGCTTTAGTGATCAAAGGTTCTACATATTTTCTAAGTTCTTTCGCCTTAGCCAATGTAGTTGTGATTCTCTTGTTGAGGATCAGTGATGATGCCATGTTAGAAAGAAGTGCATGTCTGTGAGAAGACGTTCTTCCTAAGTGGTTAGTTTTTTTACCGTGTCTCATTAGTCTTCGTCCAGTTTATATTTGGCAAGATCCATTCCGAAAGTCAGGTTCTTATCAGAAACCAATTGCTCTAATTCAGCAAGTGACTTCTTTCCAAAGTTTCTAAATTTCATCATGTCAGAAATATCCAATTGTACTAAGTCTCCCAATGTCTTCACATCAGCAGCCTTAAGGCAGTTGTACGCACGAACTGAAAGATCAAGATCATGCAATTGTGTCTTCAACAACTTGCGCATGTGCAACATCTCCTCATCTACTTGCTCTACTTCAGCATCTTTCGATGTTTCGAGTTCGATAGACTTATCAGAGAATAAACGGAAGTGCTGGATCAAAATGAATGCTGCACCTTCCAATGCTTTTTCAGGATGGATCGATCCGTCAGTTTCGATCTCTACCATCAATTTTTCGTAGTCAGTCTTCTGCTCAACGCGAGTGTTCTCTACGCTGTACTTTACATTCTTGATCGGAGTGAAAATTGCATCGATTGGAATGAAGCCGAAAACTTGTTCGTTTGGCTTATTCTCTTCCGCTGGCAAATAACCACGTCCTTTTTCGATAGTCAATTCGATCTCGAAGTGAGATGACTCATCCAAATTACAGATCACGTGGTCTGAATTCAAGATTTCAAAACCAGAAGTAAACTTAGCGATATCGCCAGCTTTGAATTGCTTCTGCTTCTTAATGTTTACAACAATCTTAGTATCGTTGGTTTCACCTATTTTTCTGAAACGAACTTGCTTCAGGTTCAAAATGATTTCGGCTACATCTTCTACTACGCCTTCGATCGTTGAGAATTCGTGCAATACACCAGGAACTTTAATTCCAGTGATAGCATATCCTTCCAATGAAGACAACAAAATTCTTCTTAGTGCATTGCCGATGGTTACACCATATCCTTTTTCCAAAGGCTTGAAGGTGAAGAGGCCGTGGAAGTCATCCGACTTTTCCATTACCACTTTATCCGGCATTTGAAATGCTAATATTGACATAGGCTTATTGCGTTTTTATTTCAATGATTATTTCGAGTACAATTCAACGATTAACTGCTCGTTGATGTTTTCAGGAATATCTTCTCTTGGAGGAAGGTTGATCACCTTGCCTTCGAATTCCTTACCGTCCCACTCTAGCCAGTTGTACTTCTTTACTCCCTGGATAGAAAGTGAGGTAGTGATTGCCTCAAGTGATTTTGACTTCTCACGAACTGCGATTTTATCGCCAGCGCGTAGAGTAGCTGAAGGAATATTTACAACATCGCCATTCAACAGGATGTGTTTGTGCACAACCAACTGACGAGCAGCTCTGCGTGTAGGAGCAATACCTAAACGGTAAACCATGTTATCGAGGCGTGCCTCCAAAAGTTGGAGCAACACTTCACCGGTTACACCTTTCTTACGAGTTGCTTTATCGAACGTGTTTTCAAACTGACGCTCAAGCACTCCGTAGATGTATTTTGCTTTCTGTTTTTCAGCTAACTGAGTAGCGTATTCAGAAAGTTTTCTCTTTTTCGTTTTTCCATGCTGGCCAGGCGCATAGTTCTTTTTCGCCAGAACTTTGCTCTCACCCATTACAGGTTCGTTAAACCTTCTGGAGATTCTTACTTTGGGGCCGGTATATCTTGCCATGTTCTATTCGTTCAATGATGATTAAACTCTTCTTTTCTTAGGAGGACGGCAACCATTGTGTGGTAGCGGAGTCATGTCCTTGATCTGCATTACTTCGATGCCTGCAGCTGCAAGACTACGGATAGCAGACTCGCGGCCAGCGCCAGGTCCTTTTACAAACACTTCTACCTTGCGCAAGCCTTGTTCGAAAGCTTTTGTGCCGGCTTCCTGTGCAGCTACCTGAGCCGCATAAGGAGTGTTCTTCTTAGAACCTTTGAACCCCATCTTTCCTGCCGATGCCCATGCCACAACCTGGCCGGTGGTATTGGTCAAAGAAATGATGATGTTGTTGAAGGTCGCACGGATGTGAGCTTGGCCTATGGCCTCCACTACTACGGTGCGCTTCTTGCTTTTGTCTTTTTTCTTATCAGCTACTGGTGCTGCCATACGAAAAGTGTTATTGTTAATTACCCTTTAACTGCCTTCTTTTTGTTCGCTACGGTCTTACGCTTACCCTTACGAGTACGTGCGTTGTTCTTCGTAGTTTGTCCACGCACAGGAAGTCCTCTGCGGTGACGTAGCCCACGGTAACATCCGATATCCATCAAGCGCTTAATGCTCAACTGGATTTCAGACTTCAATGAACCTTCAATGCGGAATTGCTCTGCGATGATTGCACGAACTGCGTTCGATTCTTCATCGTTCCACTCCTTCACTTTCTTGTCCAGGTCTACATTAGCCTGAGCAAGGATTCTTTGGGCTGACCTGCGGCCAATACCAAAAATATACGTGAGGGAAATTTCGCCCCGTTTGTTATCCGGAATATCTACACCTGCTATACGTGCCATATATTATCCTTGTCTTTGTTTATACCGTGGATTCTTCTTGTTGATTACATACAACTTGCCTTTGCGTCTGATAATCTTGCAATCAGCGCTCCGTTTTTTTATTGAAGCTCTTACTTTCATACTTACTTGTATCTAAAAGTTATTCTACCCTTTGTCAAATCGTAGGGAGACATTTCCAGTCTTACCCTATCTCCTGGCAAAATGCGGATGTAATGCATCCTCATCTTTCCTGAAATATGTGCCAACACTTCGTGCCCGTTTTCCAACTGCACTTTAAACATCGCATTGGACAAAGCCTCTTGTATAGTTCCGTCCTGTTCTATTGACTTTTGCTTCGCCACTTGTATTTATAACTGTCTTCGATGTAATCGTGTGTTGTTACTATTTCTGTTCTATCTTCAAAGACCGCCACCATGTGCTCAAAATGAGCTGAAGGTTTGTGATCTCCTGTTTTTATTGTCCAACCGTCCTTTTCCTGTATGACCTTTTTGGTTCCCATGTTAATCATCGGCTCGATGGCAAACACCATCCCCGCTGTGATCTTAGGGCCCTTTCCTCTCTTACCGTAGTTGGGTACTTCCGGATCTTCGTGTAAGTCTTTTCCTACACCATGACCAACCAGTTCCCTTACTACTCCGTATCCAAACTGTTCAACGTAGTTCTGCACTGCAAAACTCACATCTCCAATTCGATTCCCGGCTTTCGCTTGTGCGATGCCAAGAAAGAGTGACTCGTATGTCCGCTCCAGTAATTTCAAAACTTCAGGACCTACACCTTCCAATGGATAAGTATAAGCCGAGTCGCTATGAAATCCTTTGTACTTCACTCCGCAATCCACAGAGATGATATCGCTTTCGCGAATTTCATATCCACTTGGAAACCCATGCACTACAGTGTCATTCACTGAGATACACAAGGACGAAGGGAAACCATGGTAGTTCTTAAACGATGGTGTACCTCCATTATCGCGAATGAATTCATCAGCTATTTTGTCGAGATCTTTCGTTTTCACACCGGGCTTTATGGCCTTGGCTACTTCCGCGTGCGCCTTTCCTAATATCTGGGCGCTTTCTTTTATGATCTCTACTTCTTCAGCTGACTTTAAGCGAATCATTCAACTTTAAGCCGCAGCAAATTGAGAACGTCCTTTTACTCTACCGGATTTCATCATCCCTTCGTAGTGACGCATCAACAAATAACTTTCAATTTGTTGAAGTGTATCAAGCACCACACCCACCAAAATGAGGAGTGAAGTACCACCGTAGAAGTAGGCAAAGTTCTGTGTGATGCCGGCCTTCACTGCAAATGCAGGGAGAATGGCTACCATCGCTAAGAATATTGCACCAGGCAAAGTAATCTTTGATAAAATCGCATCTATAAATTCCGCAGTTTGTTTTCCTGGCTTAATACCGGGAACAAATCCGCCATTTCTTTTCAAGTTGTCAGCAATGTCGTTTGATGGAACGGTGATCGCTGTATAGAAGAAAGTGAAAATGATAATCAATGAAGCAAACAACAAGTTGTACTGCCATGATGTAAAGTCTGCAAACGTAGTTCCTACATAAGCACCCAAATCACTATCTCTCCAAATGCTCGCCATCAACGGAGGGATGAACATCAAGGCTTGTGCAAAGATGATTGGCATTACACCAGCAGAGTTCAACTTCAATGGAATGAAGTCACGCTTGCCGCCATATAACTTGTTGCCAACTACCTGCTTTGCATACTGAATCGGAATTCTACGTGTTGCTTGCGTCAAGGCAATTACACCTACCACTACGAAGAACAATGCTAAGATCTCAATGATGAAAAGTAACAATCCGTTCAATCCCTTTGATTCTACTTCCTGAAGAATCGCTACAGGGAAACGAGATACGATACCTATCATGATCAACATGCTGATACCGTTACCAATTCCTTTGTCAGTGATGCGTTCGCCCAACCACATACAGAACATGGTTCCGGCTACGATAATCATCATTGAAGAAAGGGTGTAGAACATTCCAGGCTGAATGATCGCCTCTGGATTTACAATTGATTTCAAGTAGCCGAATGATTGAGCTGCTGTGATTACAATTGTCAATACACGGGTGAACTGATTTAATTTCTTTCTTCCGCTATCACCTTCCTTTTGAAGTTTAGTGAAATGAGGAACTGCTACTGTTAACAACTGCACCACGATAGATGCAGAGATGTATGGCATAATGCCCAGTGCAAAAATTGAAGCGCGTGTAAACGATCCACCTAAGAAAGTATTGAGCAGATCAAAGATACCGCCTGAATTTCCCGTGAGTTTATTCGGGTCAATACCCGGCAACACGATGTATGAGCCTAATCTGAAAATGACTAGGAAACCGATCGTATTGAGAATTCTCACTCGGAGATCTTCAATAGAGAAAATGTTCTTTATGGTCGTTAAAAAACGCTTCATTATTTCACGATTGTGACGCTGCCGCCAGCTGTTTCAATTGCTTTTGTTGCTGTAGCTGAGAAAGCATGAGCTTCCACAGATACTTTAGATTTCAATTCGCCTCTGCCCAACACTTTTACCATGTCGTTCTTGCCAACGATACCGTTGTCGCGCATCACCTGCAAGCTAAGTGCAGATGAACCCACTGTTTTTGCAAGTTCTTCCAAGGAGTCCAAGTTGATTGGCTTGAAGTAAATTTTATTGTTGTTCTTAAATCCGAATTTCGGAACGCGTCTCTGCAAAGGCATCTGACCACCTTCGAAGCCGAACTTCTTAGCATAGCCCGAACGTGATTGAGCACCTTTGTGTCCACGGCCTGCAGTGCTACCACCACTACCCTGACCACGGCCAAGACGCTTATTTGTTTTTGTAGAACCGGCAGCCGGCTTAAGTGTATGCAGCTTCATCTTATAATGCGGTTACAGATACTAAATGATTTACTTTTCTCACCATGCCTTGAATCTGTGGAGTATACTCTACTTCAACAAAACTATGGATCTTACCTAAGCCCAAAGACTCGATAGTCCTCAATTGGGTTTCAGGTCTTTTAATCGTGCTACGGATTTGTGTAATCTTCACTTTTGCCATAACTCTTATCCGTTAAATACTTTTGACAATGATACTCCACGGTTACGTGCGATGGTTTGAGGATCGCGCATTGTAGTCAAAGCTTTGAAGGTAGCCTTCACCACGTTGTGCGGGTTTGAAGATCCTTTCGACTTTGCCAACACGTTGTGAACTCCTGCACTCTCCAATACGGCACGCATTGCACCACCGGCAATTACACCTGTACCAGGAGAAGCTGGCTTCAACAATACGAAACCACCACCGAACTTACCTAATGACTCATGAGGCACAGTGCCTTTAATGATCGGAACTTTTACCAAATGCTTTTTCGCATCATCGATACCTTTTGTGATCGCGTCAGTTACTTCATTGGCTTTGCCCAATCCATAACCTACTACTCCGTTGCCATCACCTACTACAACGATTGCTGCGAAGCTGAATCTGCGTCCACCTTTTACCACTTTAGCTACACGCTGAATGGCTACGACTTTTTCTTTCAAGTCGATCTCGCTGGCCTTTACTGCGCTGACGTTACTTTGTGTCATGGATTAAAATTTTAAACCTCCCTCTCTGGCGCCTTCGGCCAAAGCTTTGACGTTACCGTGATATAAATAACCATTGCGGTCGAATACGATTTCAGTAATCCCTTTCGCAATTGCGAGCTCAGCTAGTTTCACACCAACTGATTTAGAGATACCGAGGTTTACTCCACCTTTAGACTCCAGCTCCTTTGATGAAGTGGCCAACAATGTGTGGCTCTTAGAATCATCAACGATCTGGGCATAGATAGCCTTGTTGCTCTTGAATACAGAAAGCCTTGGCCTTGCAGGCGTGCCTTCTATTTTGTGGCGGATACTTAACTTGATCCGCAGTCTTCTGTCTTTAATCCTTGGCATAACTATTAATTATTTAGCCGCTGCCTTACCAGCTTTTCTACGAACAAACTCACCAACATAACGAATGCCCTTGCCCTTGTAAGGTTCTACAGGACGAAGTGACTTAATTTTTGCAGCCATTTGGCCGATCAATTGCTTGTCAGTTCCCTCTAACGTGATCATCGGATTTTGACCTTTCTCCTGAGTTGCAGCGATCTTCAATTCGGTAGGGATTGCAATGATCACGCTGTGTGAATATCCTAAGCTAAGATCTAACACATTGCCTTGAGCAGTTGCTTTGTAACCTACACCGATTACTTCAAGTTGTCTTTTGTATCCGTTGCTTACGCCTTCTACCATGTTGGCAATAAGTGAGCGGTACAATCCATGCATAGATTTATGTCTCTTCTGCTCGGTTGGACGTTCTACAGTTACAGTATCTCCTTCGATCGTGATTTTGAAATCAGGATCAATAGTTTGTTTCAATTCACCTTTAGCACCTTTTACAGTTACTTTATGGTCAGCTGCAGAAAAAGTGCAGGTAACACCTTTTGGCAAGCTTATCGGTAATCTTCCTATTCGTGACATGTCTTGCTAATTAATAGATGTAACACAAAACTTCACCACCTACATTAAGAGCTTTCGCTTCTTTATCGGTAATCACACCTTTCGAAGTTGAAAGGATAGCGATACCTAAACCGCTCAATACCTTAGGAAGGTCAGCAGCAGGTTTATACTGGCGCAAACCAGGAGTACTGATGCGCTCTAATCTAGTGATCGCAGACTCCTTAGTTTCAGGATTGTACTTTAATGCAATCTTAATTTTGCCCTGCTTGTTGTCAGTATCCTCGAATTTGTAATTGAGGATATAACCCTTGTCGAAAAGAACTTTCGTCATTTCCTTCTTGAGGCCTGAAGCAGGAACCTCTACCACGCGATGGCGAGCCTTTATGGCGTTGCGAACGCGGGTCAAATAATCTGCAATCGGATCAGTAATTTTCATGTGCTTACTATATTTTTTTTGTCATGCTAGTGGCTACCCATTTCGCATCACTTTTTTTAAAAAAGCAAACCCGTCTTTTTGAAACGGGCTGCAAAGATAATTAACAATTTTGGTTCTCCAAACTGTTACCTGGTTTCGGTGGGGCTTATTTTGCCTTTTCCGACCTTGGAACTCAGCAACCTAATTTCTAGGTCTAAATACTATATTTTACCAGCTTGCCTTGGTCACGCCTGGGATTTTCCCATCGCTTGCCAATTGGCGGAACTGGTTACGGCAAAGGCCGAACTTGCTCATATAACCACGAGGTCTACCAGTAAGCTTGCAACGGCTGCGCAAACGCACAGCTGAAGAGCTACGGGGTAATTTGTCTAAAGCCGCGAAATCACCAGCTGCCTTCAAAGCCTTGCGTTTTTCAGCATAGCGCTTTACTAAAGCCTCTTTTTTGTTATCTCTCGCGATTACGGATAATTTTGCCATGATCAGTTTTTATTTACAAATGGCATCCCGAAAGCCTTCAGGAGCTCATAACTTTCTTCGTCTGTTTGTGCGCTAGTCACAAATGTGATATCCATCCCGTTGATCTTAGTAACCTTGTCGATGAAGATTTCAGGGAAGATAATCTGCTCTTTTACTCCCAATGTGTAGTTACCACGGCCATCAAAGCCTTTGTCGCTTACACCTTTGAAGTCACGTACACGTGGAAGTGCTACGTTCATCAAACGATCAAGGAATTCGTACATCTTGCTACCGCGCAAAGTTACCTTTACACCGATCGCTTGATCCTTTCTCAGTTTGAAGTTAGAGATATCTTTCTTTGAGCGGGTAGCTACAGCCTTTTGGCCGCTGATTGAAGAGATTTCTTCAACACCCACATCAATCATTTTCTTATCAGCTACAGCTGCGCCAATACCTTTGTTGATACAAATCTTTTCGATCTTAGGTACCTGCATGACCGACTTGTACTGAAATTTTTCTTTCAGGCTGGGTACGATCTCCGTTACGTATTTTTCTTTTAATCTAGGCGTTGCCATGACTTATTACTTTATGAATTCTCCTGACTTCTTTGAAAAACGCTGAAGTTTACCCTTTGCATTCAACTTACGTCCTGTGCGGGTAGGCTTGCCTGATGAAGGATCAACCAACATCAATTTGCTTAAATGCAAACCTGCTTCAACTTTCTTAATTCCACCTTCAGGCTTACCTGCTGATGGCTTCTGGTGTTTCGTGATGATATTGACACCTTCCACGATAGCGCGGTTCTTTTCAGTCAATATCTCAAGCACCTTTCCGGTTTTGTTCTTGTCATCACCAGACAACACTTTTACAGTGTCACCTCTTTTGATGTGCAACTTCTGTTGCGCGTTTGATTTCCTTTCCATGATTATAATACTTCAGGCGCTAACGATATGATTTTCATAAACTGCTTCTCGCGAAGTTCACGTGCTACCGGTCCGAAGATACGTGTGCCACGTGGTTCATCTTGAGGAGTCAATAATACTGCTGCGTTGTCTTCAAAGCGGATATAAGAACCGTCTTTTCTACGCACTTCTTTCTTAGTACGTACGATTACAGCCTTACTTACTGTTCCTTTTTTAATCTGGCTGCTAGGCAATGCTGACTTTACAGTCACTACGATTTTATCGCCTACGCTTGCAGAGCGTCTGTGTGTGCCACCCAATACGTGGATACAAAGAACTTCTTTTGCTCCACTATTGTCTGCTACGATAAGTCTGCTTTCGTTTGATATCATAATTATTTCGCTTTTTCAACGATTTCAACTAATCTCCATCTCTTGTTCTTGCTCGTAGGACGAGTTTCCATGATGCGTACAGTGTCGCCAATGCCAGCCTCATTCTTTTCGTCATGGGCCATGAACTTGGTTGTTTTGTTCATGAACTTGCCGTAGATCGGGTGTTTTACTTTCCGGTCCATAGCTACGGTGATGGACTTTTGCATTTTATTGCTCACCACTCTACCGACTCTTTCTTTCCTGCTGTTTCTTTCTTCCATAACGAAACTATTTTTGGCGTTCTTTCGCTGTCAATTCTGTTTTCAACCTGGCGATGAGCTGACGTGTTCTACGAATTGTCATCGGGTTTTCAATTGCTGAAACCTGGTGAGCAAATTTCAATTTGCGCATGGTTTCTTTCTCGCTGCCGATCTTCTCGTTCAATTCGGCTACGGTTAATCCTTTTATTTCAGCGTTCTTCATTTTCTGCTTATTTAACTGCTGCTTGTTCTACATAATCTCTGCGAACGGTGAAGCGCGTTTTGAATGGCAACTTTCCGTCTGCCAATGCCAATGCTTCTTTCGCAGTTGCCATTGTTACACCACCTGCTTCAAACAGGATAGTACCTGGCTTGATACATGCTACCCAATATTCGGGAGCTCCCTTACCCTTACCCATACGAACCTCTGCAGGCTTGCGAGTAATTGGTTTGTCTGGGAAAATGCGAATCCATACCTGGCCTTCACGTTTCATGGCGCGGGTTACCGCAACACGGGCAGCTTCAAGCTGACGTGCAGTGATCCATCCGCCTTCAAGTGATTTCAAAGCAAATGATCCAAAGGCGATCTGGTGACCACGAGTGGCCATACCCTTCACTTTGCCTTTCTGCATTTTTCTGAATTTCGTACGCTTCGGTTGTAACATATGACTGTTGCCTTAAATCTTCTCTAAAAAATTATCTTTTTCCTCCTCTGCCACGGTTGTCGCCACCACCACTTCTTCTTCTATCGTCACCACCACCGCTTCTTCTTCTATCATCGCCACCTCTACCTCTTCTCTCGCCACCGCCTGAAGGAGCACCACCGCCTTTGTTCTCAGGGCCCTGGTTGCTTACCATTCCTACGTTAGGAGAAAGGTCGCGCTTGCCGTAAACTTCACCTTTGAAAATCCATACTTTGATTCCGATTTTACCATACACAGTCTGTGCTTCAGAGATCGCATAATCGATGTCTGCACGAAGTGTATGCAATGGAATACGTCCTTCCTTATATTGTTCAGTACGAGCCATATCAGCACCAGCCAAACGACCCGACAATTTCACTTTAATACCTTCTGCACCAACTCTCATGGTAGAAGCGATTGCTTGCTTCATTGCTCTCCTGTAAGAAATACGAGCTTCTAATTGTTGTGCGATTGACTCACCTACCAATTTCGCATCCATCTCTGGGCGCTTAATTTCAAAAATGTTGATTTGAACATCTTTGTTGGTAAGCTTCTTCAATTCTTCTTTGATCTTATCAACCTCAGTACCACCTTTTCCAATTACCACGCCTGGACGGGCAGTGTGAATTGTCAATGTGATTCTCTTCAATGTGCGTTCGATAACTACTTTAGAGATACCGCCTTTTTGAATACGGGCATCTACATATTTTCTGATTTTGTGGTCTTCAACCAACTTATCAGCGAAACTTTTGCCACCATACCAGCTGGAATCCCATCCGCGAACGATTCCTAACCTAAGGCCTACCGGGTTTATTTTCTGTCCCATTATTCGTTAGTTTCTTTAACTGCTTTTGCTTTCTTTTCTTTCTTCACTTCTGCTGGCATACGGTCAACCACCAATGTTACGTGGTTTGAACGTTTTCTTACACGGTGAGCGCGTCCTTGCGGAGCTGGTCTCAAACGCTTAAGAATACGGCCGCCATCAACGAAAATTTCTTTTACAAATAAGTCTGCTTCTTCCAACTTCACGTCAGCATTTTTTGCTTCCCAGTTGTTGATAGCCGACAATAAAAGCTTTTCCATTTTTGCTGAAGGATGCTTTGCATCATACTTCAACATATTCAAGGCTCTGCTTACGCGTTCGCCACGAATTAAATCTGCGATCAATCTCATCTTACGAGGAGATGTAGGAGCGTTGACGAGATAGGCCGTTGCCGGTCCTGACTTGGCAGCTTCTTTAATAGCAGCAAGCTTCTCTCTTTTTACAACCGATCTTTTCTTTTTCTTTTCAGTTTCCATTTCAGGTATCAATTAATTAGCCTGATTACTTAGCGTCAACTTTGTTATTACCAGAGTGGCCTTTGAACGTGCGCGTAGGTGCGAACTCGCCCAATTTGTGGCCAACCATGTTTTCAGTTACATACACCGGAATGAATTTGTTTCCGTTGTGCACGGCAAACGTAAATCCGATGAGGTCAGGAGTGATTGTGCTCCTGCGTGACCATGTTTTGATCACTGATTTCTTACCTGCTTGCTCCATTACTTGCACTTTCTTTTGCAAGCGGCTGTCGAGGTATGGACCTTTTTTTACTGACCTTCCCATTATTTCTTACGTCTAGCAATAATTAAATCATCAGAATACTTCTTAGGGTGACGGGTTTTCTTGCCCTTCGCCAACAAGCCGTTGCGTGAGCGCGGGTGTCCACCTGAAGCGCGACCTTCACCACCACCCATCGGGTGATCAACAGGGTTCATCGCTACCGGACGAGTACGAGGACGTCTTCCTCTCCAGCGTGAGCGACCTGCTTTACCTACTTTCTCGTTCATGTGCTCTGCGTTGGAAACTGCTCCAACCACAGCAAGACAATTTACAAGTACGTTGCGCATCTCGCCTGAAGGCATACGCAATGTTGCATACTCTCCTTCACGAGCCACCAACTGTACAAATGCTCCTGCGCTACGTGCCATAGCTGCACCTTGACCTGGCTTAATTTCCACGTTGTGTACGATTGTACCAACAGGGATCTTAGCCAAAGGCAATGCGTTACCTACTTCCGGAGGAACCTCAGGACCAGAAATTAAAGTCTGACCAACTTTCACTCCTTGTGGAGCGATGATGTATGTCTTATGACCATCAGCATAATACAACTTGGCTACACGTGCAGTTCTTGTCGGATCGTACTCGATCGACTGAACTACTGCAGGTATTCCAAACTTATCACGCTTGAAGTCGATGATACGAAGCTTCTGCTTGTGACCACCACCGATGTAACGCATAGTCATACGACCTTCGCTGTTACGACCACCGGTCTTCTTTAATGTTGTCACCAGCGATTTCTCCGGGCGAGACTCCGTGATGTCATCAAACCCAGGCGAAAGCCTGTGGCGTGTGCCGGGAGTTACTGGTTTTAATTTTTTCATTGCCATGACTGACCTTAATTAGGGTTGTCTAAAAATTATACGTTGCTATAAAAATCAATCACTTCACCTGCGGCCAAAGTAATGATCGCCTTCTTGTAATCAGGCTTACGGCCTGACAAAGTACCTGCTTTTGTGAAGCGAGTCTTTTTCTTGCCTAAAACATTGATTGTGTTTACACGCGCAACGCTTACACCATACATTTTCTCAACAGCATTCTTGATCTCTACTTTGTTTGCTGTTCCTTCTACAATAAATCCGTATTTGCCTTTTTCATTAAGGGCAGAAACTTTTTCTGTTACCAAAGGGCTCTTCAATACGCTCATCTTATGCTTGGTTTAACAGGTTGCTAATTTTTTCTACAGAACCTTCTGCCAAGATCAAATGCTCTGCATTTAGCACATCATAGGTATTGATCTGAGAAGCAAGGATTACTTTAGTGTTCTTCACATTCTTACCAGAAAGAGCTACATTTTTAGCTGCTTCAGGAAGAACAAGAAGCGTCTTCTTATCGCCTAGAGCTAAAGACTTCAGCATTTGCAAATACTCCTTCGTCTTTGGCGCTTCGAAATTGAAATTTTCAATTACTGCGATTGAATTGTCTTTTGCTTTATAAGTAAGAGCCGACTTACGAGCCAGGTCTTTCACTTTCTTATTGAGTTTGAAAGAGTAATCGCGAGGTGTAGGACCGAAGATTCTACCACCACCTTTGAACTGAGGATTTTTGATGTTACCCGCACGAGCTCCACCCGTTCCCTTTTGTTTCTTGATCTTCTTAGAAGATCCAGAAATTTCGTTTCTCTGCTTTGACTTGTGCGTGCCCTGGCGCTGGTTAGCCAAGTAACTTTTCACATCCAAGTAGATCGCGTGATCGTTTGGCTCGATGCCAAACACCTCGGTAGCGAGGCTCACATTACGACCGGTTTTTTCTCCGTTATATTTTACAACCGCTAAGTCCATTACTTCTGAAGGATTATCGTTGAATTTTTAGCACCAGGAACAGAACCAGCCACAAGGATTAGGTTTTGCTCCGCCAATATTTTTACCACTTTCAAGTTGAGGTTCTTCACACGCGCGCCACCCATACGTCCAGGCAAACGCTTGCCTTTGATTACGCGTGATGCGAATGATGCGTTACCCATTGAACCAGGAGCGCGAAGGCGGTTATGCTGACCGTGAGTCTGGCCACCTACCCCTGCGAAGTTGTGACGCTTAACAACACCTTGAAAGCCTTTACCTTTTGAAGTGCCAACGGCATCCAAAAAGTCACCTTCAACGAATATGTCCGTCAGTTTAACTTCTTTTCCTAATTCGAGCAGTGTAGCATACTCATCGCTGAAATCGCGGAATTCAACCACGTGTCTCTTTGGAGTTGTACCTGCCTTTTTGAAATGACCTACCATTGCATTAGGCGTGTTCTTTTCTTTCTTGTCGCCAAACGCCAACTGTACAGCCTTGTAGCCATCGGATTCCTTTGTTTTTACTTGCGTAACTACACAGGGTCCGGCTTCAATAACTGTAACCGATACGCTTTGGCCATCCTGGCCGAAGATACTGGTCATTCCTACTTTACGTCCTAATATTCCAGGCATAATTGAAACCTTTATTGCTGATTTTAAGCCGTTTTGCGGTCTTCTCCCGCAAAAAGGACTGCAAAGATAGGAACTAAAGGTTAGGTAACAAGAGTGGGATAAAAAAAAACCTTAAATCAATACTGGAAGTGAAAAAGGAGGTCTCGAATCCCCTTATTTAAGGCGTCATAAAGGTAGTAATATCCTTGAAATTGGCTCGTTTTCCTATGATTGTTTCTCTGTTTTAGCCTACCTGATTCTTGTTTTCTCATCCTATCATTAATATCAGGATTATTTTGGGATGGATTTAGGCACTAAGATTGGCATTGGGAGCCCAATTATATTAGGTAATTGTTTGTGGCGGCCATACTGAACCAAGTAATTTGTCTTGACAAAACTAAAGGACTCAATGGTAAGCGTAGCTGAAGCCGAGAAAATCATTCTAAAACATCTATTTAGTCCTTCGAGTAATAAAATTGCTCTTGCAGGCGCGAATGCAAAGATTCTTGCCGAGGAGATTATAGCCGATAGAGATTTTCCTCCATTTAATCGTGCTGCTATGGACGGAGTAGCTATCTCGTTTGATGAGTTTGAGAAGGGCAAAAGGGCCTTCCAGATTGAGGCCATGCAAGCAGCGGGTCAGCCACAAAAGAGCTTAATTAATAAAGAGGCATCCATAGAGGTGATGACGGGGGCATCGGTGCCTAATGGAACAGATACCATTATTCCTTATGAAAATCTTAAAATTGAAAATAACGTTGCTTCGATTTTGAGTGAGCCTGTGTCCAAAGGCCAAAATGTGCATCGGCAAGGCAGCGATGCGAGGCAAAATGAAGTCTTATTAGATATAAGAATAAAAATCTCTCCTGCCGAAGTGGCTTTGTTTGCTTCCGTTGGAAAAACCGAGGTTTCTGTCTTCACCATTCCGAGGGCCGCTGTTATATCTACAGGCGATGAATTGGTTGACGTTAATCAAACGCCTTTGCCTCATCAGATCAGAAAGTCAAATAGTTATGCCTTGGGAGCCGCATTGTACAATTTAGGCTGTGAGGCCGATTCATTTCATTTAAAAGATGACAAAACAGAGTTGGCCAACAGCTTAAAAGAGATTTTGGAGAAATATGAATTGATCATTCTTTCTGGAGGAGTTTCTAAGGGAAAGCTGGATTTCGTGCCTCAAGTTTTGGAATCTCTTGGTGTGCAAAAATTATTTCATGGGGTAAGTCAGCGACCGGGGAAACCTATGTGGTTCGGGGCATCGGCTAAGAACTTTGTATTTGCTCTACCGGGTAACCCTGTTTCTACTTTCATGTGCTTTCATCGGTATGTGAAACCATGGCTTGAAAAAAGTATCCGCTTGACACCAAAACCTCATTCGGCAATTCTTGCGAAGGATTTCGCTTTTAGCCCATCACTTACCTATTTCTTACAGGTAAGAATTGAAAATGAAGGTGGCAAATTGATGGCTTATCCTGTTGTTGGAGGAGGGTCTGGTGATTTTGCCAACTTAAAAGAAGTAGATGCATTTCTTGAGCTGCCTTTAGAGAAAACTACTTTTAGTGCCGGAGAAGTCTATCCCGCCTATTTTTTTCGGTAATTTTTAAACACATAGACAAATTGTTAACTATAGATATAGTGCGACCTACGCGTTGCATGTGCCTATGTGTTTTAAAATCTTTCTAATCGTACTTTTGCCAAAATTTCAATCATGGAGCAAAAGCGGACGGAACTATCGCAACTTGGCGAGTTTGGATTAATTGACAGAATCAAGAATAATCTTTCATTGCAAAATTCCACATCTCTAAAGGGAATTGGTGATGATGCCGCGGTAATCGATATCGGCAAAGAAAACCTCCTCGTATCTACTGATATGTTGATCGAAGGTCCGCACTTTGATTTAGGATACATGCCGCTTCAGCATTTGGGATACAAAGCGGTGGCCGTAAACGTAAGCGACATCGCGGCAATGAATGGCAGACCGGAACAAATTGTAATCTCTCTTGGATTGAGTAATCGCTTTTCACTGGAAGCTGTTGATGCACTTTATGATGGCATCCGTGCTGCTTGTCAGAATTACAATGTTGATCTCGTGGGTGGCGACACAACTTCTTCACCTTCAGGATTAGTGATTTCGATTACAGTTATAGGTCGTGCGGAAAAAGAGAAAACGGTTTTACGCAGTGGCGCAAAAGCGAATGATATTATTTGTGTTACCGGTGATTTAGGTGCTGCCTTTCTTGGTCTTCAAGTTTTAGAGCGCGAAAAGGAAGTCTTTAAATCTAACCCAGAGATGCAGCCCGACTTAGAAAAATACGAGTACCTCGTTGGTCGTCAACTTAAGCCCGATGCGCGAATGGATATTATTCATGAGCTCGCTGAACAAAATATCGTTCCTACTTCGATGATCGATATTTCAGATGGACTTGCCAGCGAGTTATTTCATCTTGGCAAAAGTTCTAACGTTGGAATTAAAATCTTCGAAGACAAGGTCCCGATTGACTCCATGGCATTTGAAACAGCTGTTGAATTTAAGATTGATCCGATTACAGCCGCACTCAACGGTGGTGAAGATTACGAACTACTTTTCACCATCAATCCTTCCGACTTCGAAAAACTAAAAAACCATCCCGACATTCATTTTATCGGGCACATGCATGATAATCCTAATCAGAATGTAATGATCTCCAAGCATGGAACAGTGGTGCCATTAAAGGCGCAGGGTTGGAGACACTTTTAAGACATAAGACTTAAGTATTAAAGACATAAGTTTATAGTGAGGGTCTTTATACTTGTGTCTTACTACTTAGATCTTCCTCAGTCTTCCGGATAAGGAATGAAAACAAAATTGGTGAACTCCTCATCAACCACGAAGAGGCAACAGAATTCATCGGGATCTTTGTACGCACCTTTGAAATCATCCTGTTTATCGTTGGCGATGAGTTCGCGTTGAACAAATTCATCCATGAACGAAGCGTAGTAATTCCAATCGAGGTTCAATTCAAATTTTCCGATCAGCAATTGACCGATAGGAATTTCTTCTTTTGAAATGGAGAAGATCGGATACTCAAATCCGTTTTTGCGAATCTGATAAGATGCATCTTTTAGGGTGTCGGCCACTTTCACGAAATCTTGTGTGATCGTGCCAAGGTATTTGCCGCTGAGTTCGGGATCGTTAAACATTAGGCGTAATTCAATTTTATTTAGAGATATCAAAAAATATTCTCTTGCGTGATTTAAGGAGTCAAAAATAATCATCTTTTTAACGACAGTAGATTTAACTTTTCATTCACAAAAAATCGCCTGCATTTCGTTTCTTGAATTTGTATATTCAGCCTCCAATCCAAAATCTTATGGCTGCTATCATTTTAAAAATTAATGGAAAAGAACATTCCATCGATGCTGATCCTTCGATGCCTTTGCTTTGGGCTATTCGTGATATTGTTGGTCTTACCGGCACGAAGTTCGGTTGCGGTATTGCGCAGTGTGGTGCCTGCACCGTTCACATGAATGGCAACCCGGTGCGCTCGTGCTCACTGCCGATAAAAGCGGTTGCCGGAAAAGACATTACTACGATTGAGGGGCTTTCCGCAACGAACTCGCATCCGGTGCAGCTTGCATGGATAAAAGAGCAGGTGCCGCAGTGTGGCTATTGTCAAAGTGGCCAGATTATGGCAGCCGCTGCATTATTGAAAAGAAATCCAAAACCTACGGATAAAGACATCGATGCACAGATGCAAGGACACATCTGCAGATGCGGTACTTATGTACGCATACGCAAAGCGATTAAAACCGCTTCGCAAATGGCTTAGAGAAAACTTTTAGTCGACAGCACCTCAACTCATTCACATGGAAACGATCAAACAAAACCTATCTCGTAGAAATTTTATTAAGCTCAGCAGCATGACTGGCGCTGCACTTACGTTGGGCTTCTATTTTCCTGCTGACGGAAAAGAGATTGAGATTTTAAATCCGGAATCCGCAGAAAACCTCGGCATCGATTTAAATGCGTGGATTTCTATTGACACCTCCGGAAAAGTTACGATCACGAATCATCGAGCAGAAATGGGGCAAGGTTCTTTTCAATCGGTACCTCAAATCATTGCGGAGGAATTGGAAGTCAATCTTGATCAGGTAAACATTGTGTTTGCACAGGGCAATCGCGAAAAGTATGGAAGCCAGGTTACGGGCGGAAGTTCAACCGTTCGCGGCAGCTACAAAAAGCTTTTGCAACTCAGCGCCTCTGCGCGTGAAATGTTAATTGAAGCTGCCGCAACCAAATGGAGTGTAAGTAAATCCGAATGCTATGCCGAAAATGGATTTGTGATACATAAATCTAGCGGTAAGAAATTCGGCTATGGAGAATTGGTGGCCGATGCATCGAAACTTTCGCCTCCCAAGACTGTAGAGTTAAAGAATCCAAAAGACTATAAAATTCTTCGCAAGCCTTTACCGCGCCAAGACACGCCCTTGAAAACAAACGGCACGGCTGTATTTGGGATTGATAAAAAATTGCCAGGCCTGATGTACGCTGTGGTTGAACGCAATCCGCGCTTCGCTGGCAAAGTGAAAAGTTTCGATGATACTGAAGCCAAAAAAATTCCTGGAGTAAAATATGTGTTCAAAACTCAGCGCCTCGTGTTCGAACATCTTTATGAAGGCGTGGCTGTAGTGGCCGATAGCATTTGGGCTGCCATGCAAGGCAGAAAGGTCTTGAAAGTAGAATGGGATGACACAGGCTTTGAACATCATAGCACCGAACAGCTTTATGAAAAAATGAAAGATCAGTTGCAGAAAGGCAATTTGATTTCGTACAAGACTCAAGGCAATTTTTCGGATGCCTATCAGAAATCTGAAAAGAAATTAGAAGCGACCTACGAAACTCCATACGAATCGCACAGTTGTATGGAGCCACTCAATTGCATTGCCGATGTGAAGGAAGACAGTTGTGAAATCTGGGGACCAATTCAAGGACCCGATTGGATGCAAGGAATGGCTGCTGGCGCTTTAAAAATCTCTCCTGCAAAAGTAAAGGTGAATATGACATTTTTGGGTGGTGGTTTCGGTCGTAAAGCGTTTACCGATTATCCGTACGAAGCGGTAATGATCTCGAAAGAAATAAAAGCACCCGTGCAAGTGGTTTGGACTCGCGAAGATGATATGACGGGCGGACCATTCCGTCCGGGAATGATTTACCAATGCAAAGGTGGCGTGAGTGGTGGCCGTATTGCTGCTTTTGAAACTCGCATGGCGGGGCAAAACATGGATGTGCAAAATCCTGGCGCAGATAAGTCTACTTATAATAGTGATGTGGTGGAAGGATTTCTAGAACCGTATTTCAAATCAATTCCTCATTACACCTTTGGTGATAGTCCGCTTGAATCGCCAATCCCCGTGATGTGGTGGCGCTCAGTGTATTCGTCCACTAATGGTTTCGCGTTTGAAAGTTTTCTTGATGAGATGGCTATTGCGGCCGGCAAAGATCCGCTGGAATTCCGAAGACAACATTTGAACAATCCTCGTTACCAGGATTTGATTTCTAAATTGGAAGAAGTGAGTGGATGGAAGGCTCGCGGAAAAAATGCAGGCTATGGTGTTGCTATTACCGAATGCTTCTCGAGCATTGTTGGCGAAGTGGTTAAAGTTTCAAAAAATAACGAGGGTAAATTAAAAATAGATAAAGTTTGGGCGGTGATGGATTGTGGCTGGTATGTAAATCCCGACATCATCTCTGCGCAAGTGGAAGGAAGTATTGTCATGGCATTGGGTGCTGCCACAAAACATGCTACCCATTTTACGGATGGCAAAGCAGTTGAAAGAAATTTCGACTCCTATAAAATGCCTCGCATTTCCGACATTCCAGAAATTGAAGTGCATGTGATGGACAATGAAGAAAAAGCCGGTGGTGTTGGTGAGCCTGGGTTGCCTCCATTTACTCCTGCACTCACAAATGCTATTTTTGATTTGACAGGCAAACGGATTAGGGTATTGCCATTTAATTTGGATGAGGTTTAACTTTTCAATTGTTGATTTATCAATTACTGTTCCTTTCTAAAAAACAGATCATGAAAAAAATATTTTGCTTAGCTACTGTTGTGTTTGTCTCTACACTTCTCTCCTTTCAACAAAAACCAAAATTCGTTTTAACAGAAAGCATTGCTCGGGGAAAGAACATTTATATCGCACAGTGTCTTACCTGCCATATGGAGCAAGGCGAAGGAATTGAAGGAGTTTATCCTCCACTCGCCAAAGCAGATTATTTAATGGCCGACAAAAAACGCTCTATTCAACAAGTGCTCTATGGCGCTACAGGAGAAATGAAAGTGAATAGTAAGATTTACAATACAGAAATGAGTGCTTTTGATCTCTCCGATCAGCAAGCGAGTGATGTGCTCAATTATATACGGAACTCTTTTGGAAATAAGGGAGGAGCGATTACACCTGAAGAAGTGAGGGCTGCGAGGAAAAAATAATTCTCAGCGCTTTACGTTCAACGTCAATTTTAATTTACGTGCGCGATCAGGGTAATCGGTGATGATTCCATCGACATCCATTTCAATAAAATCTTTCATATCCGCTTCATCATTTACCGTCCAGGGAATAATGCGCATCGGCCTGACTTTTTGGCCTGCGGTTAAGAGACGTGTAGGCGTTAGTGCGTGTAAATGGTTCACTTCGTTTTTATCAAGCAAGTGAAAATCGGGACTATAGATATCTGGAAAGAAGCCAAGCTCGCTTAAATTTTCGCTAGCCTCTTTCAGGTTATCGATAAGCAATGCCAATCGCACATTCGGATGTTTCTGATGCCAATACTTAAGCACGCGCATATCGAACGATTGAATAACAACTCTATCCCACGGCAAATATTGGTCGATTAGATTAAAAGCTAATTCCGAAAACTCTTCCGGCTTTGGATGAAATTTGCCATCTCCTTCGGCCGCACACTTTATCTCTATATTATAATCCACTTCATATCGCGTAAAACTTTTGATGTGGTTTTCAGCCGCTACGATCACCTCAGATAATAACGGCTTTGAAACTTTCAATTTTTTCTGCTCAGGAAACCGTGAGTATTTTTTCAAACCACAATCCCACTGCTTAACCTGATCATAGGTCATCCGGTAAATGTTAAATTTTTCTTCGTCTTTGGACTTGATCTCTTTTCCGGAAGGATCGAGACAGATGTCGGAATTCATCCAAGCCTCGTGTGAAACGATTACTTGTTTGTCCTTGGTGATGGTCAAGTCCATTTCCAAAGTGGTTACGCCCGAATCAAGTGCCAATATGAAAGCGGGAATTGTATTCTCAGGCATCAGGCCACGAGCACCCCGATGACCCTGCACATCAAATTTGGGAGTAAAGATTTGGGCGAATGAGCTATTCACAGTACAAATGGAAAGAAAAATAATTTTCACCACAAAGGCGCGAAGAAAATGCACGGAGACCAAACTTATTTCATTCATTCGTCTTAAATATAAATGATTTTTCATTGGCTAAAATGCATCTGAGCTCAGACGTGAAATCTATGGCAAATCTTTGACTACCTGTGTGATCTGTGGTAAACTCCATTAACTTTGCGCTTCAATTTTTTAATCCATGAAGTTCTCACGCAAGAAGTACACCAACGAAACCCTCATCCATCTTTACGAATCCCTTCTTCGCCCTCGATTGATCGAAGAAAAAATGCTGATCCTTCTTCGACAGAACAAAATCAGTAAATGGTTTAGTGGAATAGGCCAAGAAGCAATTTCGGTTGGAATCACTGCCGCACTTGACAAAGACGAATACATTTTGCCGATGCATAGAAACTTGGGTGTTTTCGTGGGACGCGAAATGCCCTTTGATCGCCTGTTTGCCCAGTGGCAAGGAACGATGAAAGGGTATACCAAAGGCCGCGACCGCTCATTTCACTTTGGCACAAACGAGCATCATATCGTTGGCATGATTTCCCACCTCGGTCCGCAAAACGGAGTTGCCGATGGAATTGCGTTAGCTACCAAATTGAAAAAAGAAAATAAAGTCACCGTAGTATTTAATGGCGATGGCGGAACAAGCCAAGGAGATTTTCACGAGTCGATCAACGTAGCAGCCGTTTGGGATTTGCCTGTGATTTTTGTGATCGAAAATAATGGCTACGGATTATCCACTCCAAGCAATGAGCAGTTCCGTTGCAAACAATTTATTGATAAGGCAATCGGCTACGGCATTGAAGGTGTGCAAGTAGATGGAAATAACATCCTGGAAGTTTATGATAAGGTGAAGGAGCTTGCTGAGAGCTTAAGAAAAAAACCTCGACCAATTTTATTAGAGTGTATCACCTTCCGCATGCGCGGACACGAAGAAGCCAGCGGCACTAAGTACGTACCCAAAGAGTTAATGGAGACTTGGGCAAAGAAAGATCCGCTCGACAACTACGAGAAATACTTATTGAAAGAAGAAGTCATCGATCAAAAGACCATTGATGCCACACGTAAAAAAGTGAAGAAATGGATTGATGATGGATTGGCAACTGCCTTTGAGGAAACGCATCCTGAAGCAGACACGGAAAGAGAATTCACTGACGTCTATGCTCCCTTCACCCAAGAAGTAGTTAATCCATCATCCGAAAAGAAATCAGAGAAAAGATTTATTGATGCGATCAGCGATGGACTGCGTCAAAGCATGGAGAAGCACTCCAATTTAGTTTTGATGGGCCAAGACATTGCCGACTATGGTGGCGTGTTTAAAATCACTGACGGTTTTGTAAAGCAATTTGGCAAAGATCGCGTGCGCAACACTCCACTTTGCGAAGCTGCGATTGTGGGGACTGGCCTTGGACTATCTATCAAAGGAATGAAGGCGATGGTCGAAATGCAGTTTGCCGATTTTGTTACTGAAGGCTTCAATCAAATTATAAACAATCTTGCCAAAACACATTGGCGCTGGGGACAGCCTGCGGATGTGGTTGTGCGCATGCCTACGGGTGCGGGCACTGCTGCAGGACCGTTTCACTCTCAAAGCAATGAAGCTTGGTTCTTCCACACGCCAGGTTTGAAAATCGTTTATCCTTCCAATCCTTATGACGCAAAAGGCCTTTTGTGCGCTGCGCTTGAAGATCCGAATCCTTACATGTATTTCGAGCACAAACTTTTGTATCGCTCAGTGAAAGATGTTGTGCCTGATGATTATTATACGATCGAAATAGGTAAAGCAAAATTAGTTAGCGAAGGAAGTGACCTCTCTATTATTACTTACGGAATGGGCGTGCATTGGGCGCAAGAAATTCTTGCTGATATGAAAGATGTGAAAGCTGATGTGCTTGACCTCCGCACTTTGCTTCCGTGGGATAAAGCTGCCGTTGAGCAGACTGTGAAGAAAACCAACCGAGTGATTATTCTTCATGAAGACACAATGACTGGTGGTATTGGTGGAGAGATTGCCGCATGGATTAGTGAAAATTGCTTCAATCATTTGGATGCACCTGTCATGAGAGTTGCTTCTTTAGACACAGCTATTCCGTTTGCTCCAACTTTAGAAAATAACTTCTTGCCGAAAGGCCGATTGAAAAACAAGATCGAAGAACTACTGAAGTTCTAATTCATTTTTAGATGGGATTTTTCTCTTCTTCAAAACCAAAGCCTTCCTACACCGACAAAGTGTGGAAGGCTTCTTCTTTTTGTTTAAAGGGAATGATGACTGATGCATTGAAAGCAATTACAGATGGAAGGGCCCCAATTGTCATTCCTTATTTTTCTGAAAGCCAGGAAACGATCATTCAGTTTCTGTCTTTAAACAAAGTTCCCTTTTTTTTAATTGAGACCGGAGGATCGGCAGAAGCACTGGATCAAACACAAGTAGTTCTTGTTTCGAGTGTGAAATTTTTTCAATCCGCTGAAGCCGTGGATTTTTTGACAAAGCTTTCAAATAAATTATCATTCCAGCTTCTCTTCTTTGGACATTATCCAATTCCCTCCAAAGAGAATAAACTTCTTGAAAGGTTATCGAACATCAAATCCCTCACTTCTACATTCTATTCATCGCTTGACGAACCCTCATTTGAAATTTTTGGAGCGACTAACGTCATGTCCATAATGGAAAAGTTGGGTTTAAAAGATGAAGAATCAATTGAGCATGCCATGGTCACTAAAGCAATGGAGCGTGCGAGAGAGAAAATTGAGGATAAAGTCAAATTTGAGCACGAGGCTTCCTCCGAAAGAGAATGGTTTCAAAAGAACATGAAGAGCTAAGGATTCATGCAGAACCCACAATTTTCTCTATCTTAGCTTGTTATAAAGCATCATAAGTCGTCTTGAGCACGAGGATACACATCAGGCCAATCCACATCATCCCTTTTTTAGTGGTGGCTTTGCTTGTCATTATATCCACTTCTGTTAGTGCACAAAATACCAAAGGTGATAAACCCGCTGCCTCCCCAAGACCTTTTTTGAGATTCCCAAAATTCAAATCAAAAAAAAAGGGAGGAGATAGACCAAACACCCAAGATCTTACGGGAAGGCGGAGAATCAGTACAAGATCTCCTGCTTCTCGTGTCGTCTTAGCTGAGCAATCACCTTATATAAAACGAAAACCTTCAAAGGAGAAAGTCCATGTGCCTCGCGGTGGCGCGAAACTTAGAATCCGGTCAAGCACGGCAGAAGCTTCTCGTAATAATGTTTACCCCAATCATGGAGAGTTTGTAAATAATCCATCGAGACGTCCAAGAGATAATCAGCGCGCCTATTCTAACCGCAAGGCTTTATCAAAAGCAGCCTCTCTCTCGTCAAAACGACAGCCTCCCGGTCGAAAAAAAGTTATCTCTGCAAGAACAGCTTCGCGCTCCTTTGTAACTCGAGGAAGGAAAAACGTTTACTGGGGAAAATTTAGGAAAGGAGAAAAGGCCGTTACTACCGATATTAGTGGTCAACCCCTACGCGCTAAAAATTTTCATACTCCTGGGTTGGGCGTAATTCCTTCACATGATGTCTATAAAAGAAAAAACAAAAAACCGGGAGACCGACCTTATCGCGGCACATTCACCAGCGGATATGTAACGACACCTAAAGTTACCAAAGCATGGCGCGGAGATGTTTCAGGTCATGCCATTCGAAGTAGACCTCCTAAAGTTTCGCAAACAGCGGGCAGAATGTTTGAGCCCCGAAAGCTTTCAAGCAGCAGAAGAAAAGACCGAGCAGCCAGGCCGATGAGAAGCATTTGGCTGGTTAAACATACCCGCTCTGGAAAAATTTCTAATAGCGCTATTCAAGGAAAAGCGCCTGGCTTAGGTGCGATTGCTATCGATCGGTCATTAGGAAAATTCGGAGGTGGAAAGAAGCCTAAAGTATATGGAACGTCTAGGGTAAAATCTTTCAATAACAAGGGCCAGGCTATCCCTAACAAAGCTCCAGGAATTGGCGCGCGTTTCATTGATTTTTACCAAGGATTTTTAAAATCAAGGAAGCCAATCAAAGGTGGTGGAAGCATTAGTGGTCGGCAGCGAAACAATGGAGGTCTACCTGTGAATGTAAAAGGTCCGGGCATTGGAGGAAGGTTTGTAGATATTTACTCGGGCACTTTTAAAGCAAGGCGACCAATCAAAGGCGGTGGAAGCATTAGTGGTCGGCAGCGAAACAACGGAGGTCAGCCTGTAAATGTAAAAGGCCCCGGTATTGGAGGAAGGTTTGTAGATATTTATTCAGGCACTTTTAAAGCAAGGCGACCAATCAAAGGCGGTGGAAGTATTAGCGGAAGGCAGAGAAATAACGGAGGTCAGCCTGTGAATGTAAAAGGTCCGGGCATTGGAGGGAGGTTTGTTGATATTTACTCAGGCACATTTAAAGCGAGGCGACCAATCAAAGGCGGTGGAAGTATTAGCGGAAGGCAGCGAAACAACGGAGGCCAGCCTATCCTTGTGAAGGCTCCGGCAGGTATTCAATCAAAATATGTTGACATCTACCAAGGATTTCAAAAAGGAAGAAAAATTTTCAACACCGATGGCTCTGATTACGCGGGCAATATAAAAATCTGGAGACAACCGAAGGGTGGTGGCAGCATTAGCGGAAAACTCTGGAATAATTCCAATCACCCCATTATCGGGAAAGCTCCTGCGGGTATTCAAGCAAAATACGTTGATATCTATCAAGGGTATTATCGTGGTCACAAGCCATTGAAAGGTGGAGGAAGTGTAAGTGGCAAACTTTGGAATAACAAAGAACATCCTATTGAACATAAATCAGTTCCCGTACAGGGAATGAAAATAGGAGGTTATTCAGGTGACATTAAAGCAAAGCGACCTGAAAAAGGCGGAGGTAGTGTGAGCGGAAAACTATGGAATAACAAGGAGCACCCTATCGCAGGTAAATCTGTTTCACCGGCAGCTTTAAAGGTGAGTGTTTACTCAGGCGACCATAAAGTGAAGGGATCTGAAAAATATATCCGCAATCCAAATTCGAAAGAAGAAGCACTGAAAAAAATCAAGCCAGGTAAGTCAACATACCTGGTCAATAACTTAGTGATCAAAACAAAAGCGCAAGAAAACGAACACAATAAACGGAGTGCCAAGGCCGCACTGAACGGTGTATCTGCTGGGAAAAATTCTTTAAAGGCAATTGAATACAGCAGTCGGATAAAAGTACTGTGGACAAAGACTTTTGAGCCCAATAAACCATTAGGCGGCCGCATACCGATGCAAAAATATGTTCATGCACCTAACAGCAAAAAAGGAGCTTTGATGGTGCTTGGTCCCGGGCGAGCTTACGCAAGAATAAAAGATCTTCAGGTAAATGTGAAGATGACCAAACCTCACGGAAATAACTTACATCCCGATTCAAAGTTTGCGAACAGCTATCGTGACAACGTAAAGCATGAACGAACTTTTTTAATGAGCCTGAAGTTGAAGTGGGCGAAGCTCTTTAAGAAGAACGACACACAGCCTAAGGCAGTGAAAGAAAGAACACGCAGGCCTCGATACGATCCTAAAGAGCGCGATTTGTGGAAGGATTTATATGACTAACATGATTAACTGGACTGAGCTGAAGGAAGAAATACAAGTAGAGGGCATTCGCGAAGAATCGAGAAAACACCCGGTATTAATTTTCAAACACAGCACACGGTGTTCTATAAGCCGCGCGGCATTAGATCGCTTAGAGCGGAATTGGAAATCTGAAAAGGTGAAGTTCGAAAAGACTTACTACCTCGATTTGCTATCGCACCGAAATGTTTCTAATCGTGTAGCCGAGTATTTTGGTGTAGCGCATGAATCGCCCCAAGTGCTGATCGTGAAAGACGGCAAACCGATGCACGTGAGTTCTCATCTTTCCATTGGATTTGATGACATCAGTCAAGCACTTGCATCTACCAATTAAACACAATTGTTTGTTGTAAGTTTTCAGAGAGGCTTAAGGCCACCGGGCAAGTACGTGCCGCATTCTCCAGCTTTTGTTTTTGGACCTCGGTTGCTTTCAAATCAGAATGACTGAATGTGATTTTTATTTCGGCAATCTTTCTTGGGTTGCTGGTCATAATTTTAACAACATCCGCTTTCATGCCTTTCATATCAACTCCTTCCCTGAGCGCCACTTGCCCCATAATAGTCATCATGCAACTGCTAAGCGCTGCGCTCACCAAATCTGTGGGACTAAATGCCTCTCCTTTACCTTGATTGTCGGTGGGGGCATCGGTGGTGATTATATCCTGAGATTTTAAATGAGTGGCATTTGTTCTTAAATCGCCCGCATACTCTACAGTTGCCATAATCGTTTCCATTGGTAAGCTTTTGTTTAGTTTTTTCCTTTAAATTTCAGGCTTAAATTTGACAATAATAGATGTCTTGTGAAGGTAATTGCTAAATTTTTATTTCTTGTATTGATCCTTTCCACGGGACAAATCTTTGCACAAACGCAAGACAGTTATGACTATAACTCCGAATTCATTTGGGGGATTAATAAAAATTCAGCTGGCGGATTGATTGGCGGCTTTACTTTAAAATCTTCTCGAAGACTTAATAAAAGACTATTTCAAACCTACGGAATTGAGTTAATGAATGTCAAAAACCCGCATGAGGTTCGAGTGCAATCAATCAACAGCGGAAATTATTTCATCTATGGTAAGACCCATTACTTATATGCACTGAGATTGCAATACGGACGCGATGTGGTTCTATTTACCAAGGGCCCACAACAGGGCGTTGAGATAAAAGCAGTGTTTGCTGCCGGCCCTACCATTGGAATTGTAGCACCTTATTACATTGAAATCAGCGATAGTTCTGTCTACACTTCAAAAGTTCCCTTCACAAGTACAACGAAACAGCCTTTCAATGAAATCATTGGAACCGGAAGCTTGTTTCAGGGAATTGGTGATTCAAAAATTCAAATGGGTTTAAATTTTAAAGCCGCATTCAATTTTGAAGTAGGAACCAGCAAAAATAACGTTACAGGTTTTGAAGCCGGATTCTTACTAGATGCTTACTTTAAAAAAGTAGAGCTGATGTACTCTGACACCAAAACACCTGTAGAAAATTACGCCATGTATCCTACCGTCTTTCTTACCATTTTCTTTGGAAGCAGAAAGTAATTGCCATTCTTTAATAAATCCTTGATTTCAAATTCGCTGAAGGACTTGTCCTCGATGCGCATCAAGTTTCAGAAGGATAAAGAGCAAAATGGTAAAACCCCATAATGCTGATCCACCATAACTAAAGAAAGGAAGAGGGATTCCGATCACTGGAAACAGTCCTACCGTCATTCCGATGTTTACTGCAAAGTGAAAAAAGAAAATACAAGCTACACTGTAGCCATATGCCCTTGTAAATCTGTTTTTCTGCCGCTCAGCTAAAAAAACAATTCGTAGGAGAAGTGTAATGAACGCAACTATTACCAACACGCTGCCAATCCAGCCATGTTCTTCGCCAATCGTACAAAAGATAAAGTCAGTACTTTGCTCAGGCACGAAATCGAATTTCGTCTGTGTACCTTTCAGAAATCCTTTACCAATAACCCCTCCGCTTCCGATTGCAATTTTAGATTGTGTAACATTCCATCCAAAACCTAGTGGGTCAGCATCGGGATTGATAAGTGCCTTGATACGATTTTGTTGATGAGGTTTAAGTACATCCTTTACCACATAATCGACACTACCAATAACACCACAGATCATAATTGCTCCCACTGTAAGAAGAATGATGCGCTTGAGTTTTTTCTTCTTCTCTAAAAGAATAAGGAGAGCCAGAATCACCCCGATAGCGATGTACAAATAAAATGGATCAGGCACCAATAACGTAAGGACGAATATGGTAGCAGCACATATACCTACAATGAGCAGAAATGGTGACATACCCTCACGAAAGTATACCAACACAAAAGAAGTAAATACAAGAGCAGTACCCGTGTCCTTCTGCAGCATGATGAGCCCCATCGGCAGACCAATGAGCACAAAAAGAATCAATTGATTCCGAAGGCTATCCATACGAAAACCAACGGACCCAATATATTTCGCCACAGCAAGAGCCGTAATAAATTTTGCGAACTCAGAAGGTTGTACGCCAAAAGAACCAATTCCAATCCAGGCTTTATTACCCCCTACTTCCTTGCCAATAATTGGAACAAGCAGCAGTATAAATAAAATCACCCCAAAAAAGACATAGGCAAAAGTCTCATAGAACCTCATGTCGATGATGGTGATAGTAACAGCTATTAGTATTGAAGCTGCTATGAAAAGAAGTTGTCGTCCTGAATTGAGCGATAAATCAAAAATGGATTGATTTAGTGATTCATCATAAACCGCAGCAAAAATATTTAACCAACCAAATGAAACAAGAGCCAGGTACAACAAGACTGTTGGCCAATCGATCGCTCCGGATATGTCGTAGTCGCGCCTCATGTTAGTCTAAAAATTTTCCGGCCAGCACATAATCTTCCATGTATTGACGTCTAGTCTTTTTAAATAAATAGCGTTCAATCATCAAACTTGCAATGCTAGCACCTGCACGCGCTCCCTGCCCTGCGTTTTCTACATAAACTGAAATCGCAATTTTAGGATTATCGCGTGGAGCAAAAGCAATGAATACCGAGTGATCAGGAAATGGTTCATTTTGAACAGTTCCTGTTTTGCCACAAACAACAACATCGGGAAGCTTCGCGTACCATTGGCCCGTACCTGCGTCTACCACTTGCTGCATGGCATCCGCGGCAATCCGAAAATAAGAGGAGTCAATGGTGGTAAAGTGCTTTGTTAAATATTGCGGCAGTGCTTTTTTCTCTTTTCCTATCCCTTTCACCAAATGGGGGGTATAATAAAATCCGTGGTTAGCAACGGTTGCAGCAAAGTTGGCCATTTGCAAAGGCACTACTAAGTTTTCGCCCTCACCAATAGCAATAGAATAAATATTTGAAAACTTCCATGGCTTATTATGGTAAGCCGCATCATAATATTTTGGAGTTGGGATCAATCCGTTTTTTTCGTTGGGTAAATCAATTCCTAATCGAGTGCCAAAACCAAAACTGTTAATGTGTTTGTCCCACTCCGCCAACCCGATGCGCGTGTCTTGATAGGTGTCAGAAGATTTATTTTGATTCAGCATTCTTCGCAGCACACCATGAAAATAAGGATTGCATGAGTTTGCAATCGCCCCGCGCAGGTCTTCGTTGGTATGTGGGCCGTGGCAATCTACAATGCCCCCAAACCCCTTTCTTATGCAGGGAATGCGTGTTTCAGGGGTAATCACACCTTCTTGCAGCGCGGTGAGGGCCTGCACTATTTTAAAAATAGAACCAGGTCGATACTGCGCCATCAATGGTCGATTGAACAGCGGCTTCAACGAGTCAATACTGATGGCCTTGAAATTAGTGCTGTAATTTTTTCCGGTGAGCAAATTGGGATCATAAGATGGGCCCGACACCAAAGAAAGTATTTCCCCTGTTGAAGGTTCAATGGCTACTATGCTACCCGCCTTTCCCTTCAGCAGCATCTCTCCATAAGCTTGCAAGTCAAGATCAATACTGGAAACTAAATCTTGACCAGGAACCGAAAGCGTATCGTACTTCCCTTCGTTAAAAGGTCCTTTGTCAATTCCCTTTACATCGCGCAGTTTAAATCGAAGTCCTCGCTTGCCTCGAAGCTGCTCTTCATAAAAAGATTCTATTCCGCTTTGGCCTATGTAGTCTCCTTGCCGGTAAATCCCGGAAGGATCCCTTTTCAACGCATCTTTGCTGATCTCACTTACATAACCCAGCGCGTTTGCCAGGCCTGGAGTGGAGTATGCCCTAGTGGTTCTTGCCTGAATAAAAAATCCGGGAAATTCGTCCAGGTGGTCTTGTACTTTTGCCAAATCTTCGTTCGACAGCTTATCGATGAAAAGCATTGGCTTCACTGGTGAGTACTCCTTCTTGCGCGCCTTCAATTCTTTGAACCTCGCCCCCAATTCCTCTTGGGTCAATCCAAAGACTTTACAAAAGTTAGCCGAATCAAAATTCTTTACATCGTTTACAATAATTTCAAGATCATACTCGGGAGTATTGTAGACAATCAACTTTCCATTTCGATCATAGATCAAACCACGAAATGGATATTCTACTTGTCTTAGAATGGAATTGCTGTTCGCCAACTCTGCATAGCGGCTGTTGACTACCTGGACAAAAAACAATTTGACCACGAAGATCAGGCCGACCAATACAAATACAATCTGAAATATTTCTTTTCTCCCCTCGTTCATGCGCGACTACGTTGCGGCAACAAATATTGAAGAATAACAATGATGGTCATGGTAAACAAAAGACTGCTTATTGTTTTAAGCATCGAATACCAAAACAGAGTACCTGTCGATTCTATCAAAAACAATGTCAAGTGATGAATAAAGACTAATGGCATGGTGTAAACCAAAAACCATTGTATTCCTTGTGAAGGTAAATTAGGCATTGAGCCAAGGTCATAGCCGCCTTGTGGGGTAATGGTACCCAGCCAAAAATTTCGCAGGTAAGCAACAAACACCATAGTACAGGCGTGAAGCCCCAAGCTGTTATAAAAAATATCGACTGTGAACCCAATGGTGAAGCCCGCAATCATTAAGAACAAATTGCTGGTTTCAATGGGCATTAACAGAATGAATGCTACATACAGAAAACAAAAACCAGTATTGAAAAGCACCAGATTTTTGAAAAACGCCTGCGCCAGAACGTAAATAACAAATGAGATTAAATATAAAATCAGGTTACGTGTCATTTCGGTTCGCCTATGGTTAAACGTTCTAAAGAATCCCTTTCGCTCTTTTGCTTGTACCTAACTACTTCTACAAATGCAAGTTTGCCAAAATCCTGACCTAACTCCACTTTGATATCGTAAAACAGCGCCTCCTCTTTCAATTTAAATTCCTTAATCCTTCCAACAAAGATCCCCGGAGGAAAAATCGCATTGTATCCGGAAGTGACAATCGAATCTCCTACCTGAAGTTTTACATGGCGAGGAATATATTTTAAGGTAGTAATAGCTGAATTAGTTCCCTCCCACTGAATCGTTCCAAAATTACCGGTGCGCTTGATCACCGATGAAACTTGGTCGTCTATATTTAATAGAGAGATGACTACTGCATAATGTTCCGACACTGATTTTACTTTACCGACTGCGCCAACCGAACTGATCACGGCCATGCCGGGAAGAAGCCCTGCATCCGTTCCACGGTCAATCGTAATGAAATTCTTGTAATACTTCGTGGAGTTGTTCACCACGTTGGCGTTCACATAATCAAAACGCTTTAGCAAAGCTGAGTCGACCTGGTTGAGTTTATGGAGACCCAGTAATTGATTCTGGGCTTCTAACTTATTTCGGAGCGAAGCATTCTCTTTTGAGAGAACAGCATTGATGTCGCGAAGGGAGAAATATTGTCGAATGCCTTCTTCTGTGGCGTTGACACTTGCAACAAGACTATTGGACGTATTAAAATACTTTGTGCTCTGATATTGGTTATTGACGATGAGCAACCAAACGCACAAAAACTCCAGCAATAAGAATGTAAAGAAAGCCCTGTAGTTATAAAGGAAATTAAAGAGCCGTTCCATCCATTAGGTCATCAACACTTTGCGGTACATGTTCAGATTCTTCAAGGCTGCCCCCGTTCCACGCACAACAGCGCGCAATGGATCTTCAGCTACGTGAATTGGCAACTTCGTTTTCAAGGCAAGACGCTTGTCAAGACCTCTAAGAAGCGCTCCTCCACCCGTGAGATAAATTCCACGTTCGTAAATATCAGCCGAAAGCTCCGGAGGAGACATCTCTAATGCCTTCAACACCGCTTCCTCCAATTTGGAAACTGATTTATCCAATGCAAAAGCAACTTCCGAATAAGAAATCTTAATGGTCTTCGGAATACCTGTCATCAAATCGCGGCCACGGATTTCATAATCATCTGGGCCGTCATCAAGTTCGGTCATTGCCGACCCTACTTCAATTTTTACACGCTCTGCAGAACGCTCACCTATCAAAAGGTTGTGCTGTCTGCGCATGTAATCCAAAATGTCTCTATTGAATGTATCTCCTGCAATTCTTATCGATTGATCACAAACAATTCCCGACAAGGCAATAACAGCGATGTCAGTTGTTCCTCCACCGATGTCAACAACCATGTTTCCGATCGGTTGCTCTATATCTATACCTGTTCCGATCGCAGCTGCAATCGGTTCGTAGATCATATAAACTTCTTTTGCATTAGCGTGTTCAGCTGAGTCACGAACGGCACGTTTTTCCACTTCAGTGATAGCCGAAGGAATACAAATCACCATTCGTAAGGATGGCGGAAAGAACCTGCGGCCGGTGTCAATCATCTTGATCATGCCACGAATCATCATCTCAGCAGCATGGAAGTCGGCAATCACGCCTTCTTTCAGCGGACGAATGGTTCGGATATTGTCGTGCGTCTTTTCGTGCATCTGCATAGCATCGCGCCCGATGGCCAGCACCTTGTTTGTGTTCTTGTCGATGGCGATGATGCTCGGTTCATCTACAACAACTTTGTCTTTGTGAATGATGAGCGTGTTAGCGGTTCCTAAATCAATAGCAATGTCGCTGGTAAAGAAATCAAAAAGTCCCATGTAGTCTTCCTCTCAAATATGATTAAGGGGTGAAATTAAAGATTTTATAATTGTTCTTAAACAAATTGATTTAATGTTTAAAATGTCTGAAGCCCGTGAACACCATTGACATGTTGTTCTTATCACAAAAGTCGATGGAGTCTTGGTCTTTGATCGATCCACCCGGCTGAATAACGGCTCCAATGCCTTGTTGATGGGCAATCTCAACACAATCCGGAAACGGGAAGAACGCATCCGAAGCCATCACCGCATTTTTTAAGTCGAAGCCGAAGCTCTTTGCCTTCTCGATAGCCTGCTTCAGTGCATCAACACGACTGGTTTGACCCACGCCACTGGAAAGCATCTGGCCATCTACCGCCAAAATGATGGTATTCGACTTGGTGTGCTTACAAACTTTGCTTGCGAAGAGCAGCGCATTGACCTCTTCTGCTGACGGAGCCTTCTTCGTTACTGTTTTCAAATCGGCTTTTGAATCGGTATGCAAATCCAAATCCTGTTCGATTACACCGTTGAGCAAGCTCTTGTACTGCTTTGTGGCAGCAAGCGATTGTTTTTGCTTAAGGATGATTCTGTTCTTTTTCGATTTTAAAAGATCGAGGGCCGCGGCATCGTAATCCGGAGCAATCAAAATCTCAAAGAAGAGTTTGTTCATCTCTTCGGCAGCAGCCAGATCAATTTTCTTGCTTGACGCGAGCACTCCGCCAAAAGCAGAGATAGTATCCGCCTGAAATGCCTTCGCGTAAGCTTCTTTTACCGATGAACCGGTGGCTACTCCGCAAGCATTAGTGTGTTTAATAATGACAAAGGCTGTTTCTCCCTCAAACTCTTTGACAAGGTTCACCGCTGCGTCAACATCAACCAGGTTATTGTAGGAAAGCTCTTTTCCATTCAATTGATCAAAGAGCCCTTCGAGATCGCCAAAGTAAATTCCTTTTTGGTGCGGGTTCTCTCCGTAGCGAAGTGTCTTTCCATTCTGATAACTGGATTTGAAACTCGCGATATTCTGTTCGCCATTGAAATAACTGAAAATGGCCGAATCGTAATGTGAGGTCACATCAAATGCCAAAGCGGCAAATCTTTTGCGATCAGAAAGTTCAGTTGAAGAATTTTTGCTTTTGATCAATTCAAGCACCTCCGCATATTGATTGCGTGAAGACACGATCAATACATCATTGAAATTCTTTGCCGCTCCGCGAATGAGTGAAATCCCACCAATATCAATCTTCTCTATAATATCATCTTCACTTCCGCCCTTGGCTACTGTCTCTTCAAATGGATAAAGATCAACGATCACCACGTCAAGAGGGGCAATTTTGAACTCGCTTGCCTGCTTTACATCGCCAGCATCATCTCTTCTATATAGTATCCCTCCAAACACAGCCGGATGCAAGGTTTTCACGCGCCCACCGAAAATGGATGGATAGCCTGTGAGCTGCTCAACCGGTGTCACTTTATAACCTAGTTTCTCAATAAAATCCTGCGTTCCCCCCGTGGAAACAAACTCCACATTATCCTTAGCTAATTGATGAACGATAGGCTCAAGTCCATCTTTATAGAAAACTGAAATCAGTGCACGGGTGATCTTTTTGCTGCTCATGGAAGGGAATTAAATTTTGGGAGTGCAAATGTAATTGATTCTGGATTCCTGATGCGAGATTGGGGGAAGGGAATTTTATTTGCTTGGCCGGCTGTCTCCCTTGTTCACTCTCCTAACTGTGTGAACTAAGTTCTGAATTTTAACATTGACTTTATTACATTCCTCAATTGGCTCTTTTCCGAAGAAAGTAACAGCGATTTGTCCCCCTTGTTTTTCTTTACTTGGATTGAAAGAGATCTTTCTGTAGAACATCATATGGTTAATGAGATTCGAACAGAAAAGTGTCATTAAATAATCTCTTTCACAGTCAAATAGCTTAGTAACAACCATTAACTCATCGGGGTCTTTTGTAGGAGCATAGAACGACATAGAATCGGTCAAATCCCACGTGAATTTTATCTCCAATGTATCAGCATCAGCTAACATAAACTTTGATACTGCAGGGATAATTCTTAATCCATGTTTATATGCATTGTATTCCTCTCTATCGATGAATTCTTGCGCAATTATTCTTACTCCGTATTTTATGGCCTCAATGCTTTCCTCAATCTGTGATTTTATCTCGGGATATTTGTCCATGCTAAATAACCCCATGTAGAATATGTAATTACCGATTGAAACCTTTTTGCCAATGACTGTTATCTCTTCATTAAGGAAGTCAAGAGCGTTGTCATTTTCTGCTATCTTTTTTATCTGGCGGTAGTTTTCTTTCCAATTTGAATTTGTCAGGTTAAACAAAACATTTTCGTCATCTAATACTTTCTTCCCTTTTGGATTCAGTGCAAAAAACAACTCAAAGAAACTTTCAATTGAATGAAAGTATGTTTGGCGCAGATCGCTTTTGAGAGTTCGTCTAAATTCATTTTTGCTATCACCATCCAATTCCTTTTTGTAAAACTCAATTTCGAACTTGTCAATATGATCCAGAATATGTTTTAGATAAGTCGCCTTTGTCGCGTGATAGTTTCTTAAATATGTGTCGTAGAATATTTTTGGTTCTGGAATCATACGTTTTTGACATTGTCGTCAATATCCAAAGATATACAATCCCATTTCCGCATCAGAAAGCCAATCCCAACACCCGTTAGCCTGTTAAATTT
This sequence comes from uncultured bacterium, assembly GCA_967789005.1. Taxonomy (GTDB): domain Bacteria; phylum Bacteroidota; class Bacteroidia; order Cytophagales; family Cyclobacteriaceae; genus ELB16-189. Next base: position 184,348 of record CBRFFM010000004.1, read on the forward strand.
TCTACAACACCAGGCATTTCGTTTGTGCAAGAAAAAAAAATCCCGTTTATTTGAGCCCATGAACAGCAATCAGCGATTTTATTTTTGGTTTTACTATTATCAATCCCTGCGGGACTTGAGGTAAAATCGCTTTGTAAAAAAAGAAATAAACAAACGACAATATCACAGAGAGTCCCGGCAAAACCGGGACTCTTTCTTTTTTACTATGATCCGCAAAAGCGAAAGTATTATGACAGACTTAAAGTTTAGCTCTTCGATTTTATTACTGATTAATGTGATCACCATGATTTTGGACGATGCGGGTATCTGGTAATCAGTTTAATCATCGATGTGAAGGAGAAATAAAATATTTAACAGCGCAAAAAGTTACGAATGAGTAATCCAGGTTTAAAAATTGCGATACAAGGAATTTCAACCTGCTTCCATGAAGTGGCTGCGCGCACTTATTTTAATGAATCGATTGAGCCGATAGAATGTCTCACCTTTCATAAGCTTTGTCAATCATTGAAGAAAAAGGAAAGCGACTTCGCGATGATGGCTATTGAAAACACGATTGCCGGAAGTATTCTTCCAAACTATTTCTTGCTTCAAGAATTTCGCTTTTCGATTGTAGGTGAAATCTACTTGCCAATCCATTTACACTTGCTGGCTTTCCCTGGCGTAAAACTCGAAGAGATCAAGACAATTGAAAGTCACCCGATGGCGATTCGTCAATGTTATGACTTTTTACATAAGTTGAATGGAATTGAACTTAGAGAAAGCGATGATACCGCCATCTCTGCAAGAAAAGTGTCAGAAAAAAAATTGAAAGCCACAGCCGCTATCGCGAATGAATTTACTGCAAAGAAATTCGGTTTAGAAATTTTAGAAAGACGAATAGAAACGCATAAAAAGAATTTCACTCGCTTTCTCGTTTTATCGCGCGGCAGCGAAACAAAAGAAGAAAGCAACAAGGCATCACTCTGTTTTGAAGTTCGAAATGAAGTGGGAAGCTTAGCTGATGTACTCACCGTTTTTAAAACAAACGAAATTAACCTGAGCAAAATCCAATCGATACCAGTGATCGGCAAACCAAGCGAATATTCAATTCATGTGGATGTAGAATGGAATCAAAGAAAGAATTATGACAATGCGTTGAAGCAAGTGCAAAAGCAGACGCACAATTTGAATGTATTGGGAGAGTATAAGAAGGGGAAGATTGAGTACAAATAGGGCTGCAAGCTGCAGGCCACAAGCTTCAAGCCTGTAGCATGTAGCCTGAAGCTTGAGGCCATTAACTAAAACGATATGATTGAACAAGCAAATAGAATTAAAGGTGTAGAAGAGTACTACTTCAGCAAGAAGCTGGCAGAAGTGCGCTCGTTGGATACGCCTGAGTTGAGAGTAATTAACCTCGGCATTGGTAGTCCTGATTTAGCGCCATCAGAAAATGCCATTGATGCGTTGATTGCTTCTGCGAAGAATCCGGCCAACCACGGGTACCAGAATTACAAAGGCATTCCGCAGTTGCGACAAGCGATTGCTGACTTTTATAAGAAGACTTATTCTGTTTCGCTCAATATGGAAACAGAAATACTTCCGCTCATGGGTTCGAAGGAAGGAATTATGCACATCTGCATGGCCTTCGTAAATGAAGGCGATGAAGTATTGATTCCTGATCCGGGCTACCCAACGTATGCCTCTGTTGCAAAATTGACGGGCGCGAAGATTGTCACTTACCAAATGAGTGAGCAGTTAAATTGGGGAATCGATGTTGCTGCTCTTCGCAAAAAGGATTTATCGAAGGTGAAAATCATGTGGGTGAATTTTCCTCACATGCCTACGGGAAGAATTGCATCGAAAGAAGAGCTGAAAGAACTGGTTGACTTAGCTCGTGAGAATAATTTCCTGATTGTTAACGACAATCCTTATAGTTTGATTTTGAATGAAAGTCCGCGGAGCATTTTATCCATTGAGGGAGCGGAAGATGTTGCACTCGAATTAAACTCTCTAAGCAAAAGTCACAACATGGCCGGCTGGCGAATTGGTTGGGTTGCAGGAACAAAGGATTACATCGAGGCTGTGCTTCGTGTGAAGAGCAACATGGACTCAGGAATGTTTCTCGGATTACAACATGCTGCCACCGAAGCATTGCAAAGCAGTGACGACTGGTTTCAAAAACAAAATTCCATTTACAGAAAAAGACAACAAGCAGCTTGCAAGATTCTGGATGAACTTGGTTGTGCATATTCTGCAAAGCAATCAGGATTGTTTGTATGGGCGAAGGCGCCTGAACAAATCGCTGATGTTGAAAAATGGATTGACGAAATTCTCTACGGCACAAAAGTCTTCATCACCCCCGGATTTATTTTCGGAGAAACGGGAAGAAGATTTATCCGCATTTCACTCTGCGCAACCGAAGAGAAATTGAGTGAAGGTCTGGAACGAATAAGAAACTGGCGTAAGGCTGCGATTACGAATAACGAACAACTAACAACCAACAACTAATGAACGTAACAATTATCGGTTTAGGATTGATTGGAGGTTCCATCGCTCTGGACTTGCGCAAAGCTGGCGTTGCAACAAAGTTGGTGGGCCTTGATCAAAATCCATCGAATGCCAAAAAGGCTGTCGATTTAAAATTAGTAGATGAAGTTTTGCCAGAGAATGAAGCGTTATCAAAAGCGGATTTAGTAATTCTCGCGATTCCAGTGAATGCAATTTGCGCGTTCCTTCCTTCAGTTTTGGATGCTATCAATAAAAATGCTGTTGTAATCGATTCGGGCTCAACTAAAAAATTGATTTGTCATTCCGTAGCTGGTCACCCCAAAAGAAATCAGTTTGTAGCAGCTCACCCAATTGCTGGTACTGAGTTCTCCGGACCCGAAGCTGCCTTCAACGGATTGTTTGAAAAGAAAACAAACATCATCTGCGAGCAAGAGAAATCTTCGACACATGCATTGTCAATTGCTGAAAAAGTATTTCAAACACTTGGCATGAACACGATCTTCATGGAAGCTGAAGAACATGACAAACACGTAGCCTACGTTTCTCATCTTTCTCACGTCAGCTCATTCTTGCTCGGACAAACTGTGCTTGATATCGAGAAGGACGAAAAAAATATTTTCGATTTAGCTGGTAGCGGTTTTGCATCGACAGTTCGTCTTGCCAAAAGTTCACCCGAAATGTGGACGCCCATCTTCGAGCAGAATGCGGAATTTTTAAGCCAGGCGTTGCTGGAATACATTATGCACCTACAGAAGTTTCAGTATTATTTACAAAAACGTGATGTCAAAGAATTACATAAGATCATGACGAAGGCCAACGAAATAAAGCGCGTCCTTGGGTAAGAGTGAAAAAACGTTAATAGTTATTCGTTAATCGTAAGCGAATACTATTAACGAATAACGATTAACTTAGAAATATGAAAAAGGAATTAGAGTTAGTGTCGATCAGCAAATGGATGAATACTACAAGGCCTGTAATCATCAGCGGTCCATGCAGTGCTGAAACAGAAGAACAAACTATCGCCACCGCAAAGCAAATTGCAGCCACCGGAAAAGTTCATGCGCTCCGTGCCGGCATTTGGAAACCCCGCACCAGACCAGGCCAATACGAAGGCGCAGGTGACATCGGTCTTCAATGGTTGATGAACGCCAAAAAAGAAACGGGACTTCCGGTAACTACAGAAGTTGCCAATGCTGCACACGTTGAAGCTTGCTTGAAAGCGGGCGTTGATATTCTTTGGGTTGGCGCCCGCACAACGGTGAATCCGTTTTCGGTTCAAGAAATTGCAGACTCGCTGAAAGGCGTTGACATTCCTGTGATGGTGAAAAATCCGGTGAACCCTGATATTGAACTTTGGATCGGTGCGCTCGAGAGATTAAACAAAGCCGGCATCACAAAGATGGCAGCTATCCACCGGGGATTTTCTTCATTCGAAAAAGGTCCATTTAGAAATCAACCGATGTGGGATATTGCCATCGAATTAAAAACAAGAATTCCTGATCTCGATATTATTTGTGATCCTAGTCATATCAGCGGCAACCGCGATTTAATTGCATTCATCTCGCAAAAAGCGCTTGACCTTGACATGGCCGGACTAATGATTGAAAGTCATATTAACCCAGATGCTGCGTGGAGTGATGCGAAACAACAAGTAACTCCTGCAGTGCTTGGAAAAATTATCAGTGAACTGGTGGTGCGTTCTGTTTCAAGTGAAAGCAAATCATTCAAAGACACACTTGGCCTTTTGCGTGAGCAAATTGACCACATCGATGATGAAATCATGCAGAAGTTTGCACAGCGCATGAAAATCTCTGAGAAGATCGGTCAGTACAAGAAAGAAAACAACGTAACGATTCTTCAGGTAACCCGCTGGGAAGAAATCATCAAGACACGCGTTGCGCTTTGCAAAGCGATGGGCTTGAGCGAAGAGTTTACTACTGATCTTTTAAAATTGATTCACCATGAATCTATACAGGTGCAGACCAAAGTGATGAATCAGGTTGAGGCGAGGGTGTGAGTTGATTTGAAGATTTGAGAATTAGTCGATTTGAAGATTAAAAAGTTGACAAATGAAACGTAAATTCTAATTATGAAAAGAACGATCACTTTAGGAATCATCTTAGTTTTTATATGCATTACATCTTGTAACAAACGAACAAAAGCTTCAGGGCTAAAAATATCGGAGCTAAATGGAGTTCTATGTTATCCATCTGAATATATCCCCCAAATGACAATTTATTTAAAGGATATTAACTCGGATGAAATTCATAAACTGAAAACAGAAGAAAATCAGCGCCAATTCAAATTCACAGCCATTCCACAAGGTGAATATTACCTTTACGCTTACACTATTGAAAAAACCTCGGTGGACTCGAAAGGCTCAGTCTCAAGAGCGAAAGGTGGTTATACCAAGGCCGTACCTTGTGGCTTAAACGTTAAGTGTAACGACCACACTTTATTGTTAATAAAGTTGAAAGACAAGGTATTTAAGGACACAATTAGTCTATGCGATTGGTATGGTGCCATTGTTCCTGAAGAGTGATTTTTCGACCGCTCGACATCGGTAGAGCGTTTGATTGAAATGAAGGAAGATTCTTCTTGTGATTTCAGATCCTAATGATAAAGTCAGGCCTTCCGACCTGACTTCATATTTCTTTTGGCAGCCTACCTTACCAGATTGCGTGCACCTAAACTTACGCTGTCTTTTTTACTCGCACAGCACTGAGGCCTTTAGGTCCTTGTTCTACTTCAAAAGCTACTTTGTCGTTTTCCTTAATGGCTTCGAGCACTTGATTAACGTGAACGAAAATGCTTTCCTGTGATTTTAGATCTTTGATAAAACCGTAGCCTTTAGATTCATTGAAAAAAGTGACTTTCCCTGTCCGGAATGCATCAAGAGGATCAGCTTTTACATTGTTGCGGGCACCTAAAACAATATCTTCAGTCTTTATTGCTGATTTCTTTTTGAGCGGGTCAGGAGGCGTGGATGTGATATTGCCATATTCATCAACGTAAGCCATCATATCTTCCAGGCTACCGGATTTCGCATTAGCCTTACGCTCTTCTCTGCGCTCTTCTTTCAATTTTCTTTTTTGAAGCTTTTTCTTTTCTGCTTCTTTCTTGCTGTACGTTTCTTGCGATTTGGCCATATCTGATGCTCCTTGTATTGGTTAAGTGTTTTTCCCGCTTATATGTTGAGGAGCACTAACGGGTTCCACCAAAATAGAAGAAAGGGGCTTCAAAGTTACAATATCCTTTGGTGTGTTCAATAATGATTTTCATTTTTCACTCTAGATCATTGTTATCCCTCGCTTAACAGCAAATAAATGCGTTTTGAAAGCAATCGTGACCTTAAAAATTAATGGTAATTCGATTGCCAATTCTATTCCCTTGCTCATCGTAAACCGTTTCGTGCTTCACAGAAGATTTTGCGCTGAGCATTTCAAGGCGATGCTTGGTGTTTTTTACTGCGTCTAGTCCGCTCAGAGATGATTGTCCGTTGGAAGAATCAATATCAAAAATGCAATTATCCTGGATGACTGTACTGATGCCCCCGTTGGGTAATCGCTCAAACCGAATGTTAATTTCACTGATGGTCTGCTTCACTCCCAATAATTTCCAAATCACATTTTCTAAAATTGGCTGCACTACCATGGACGGTATTGCCAGATCTGATAAGCTTCCCTCATCGGTAATTTCGTAAGTGAATTTGTTGGTGAACCGAATCGCTTGAGCTGAAAGAAAAATAGTTAAGGTCTCCATCTCTTCTGAGACGGTAATAAAATTGTTTTCTGAGTTTTGTAATATCCTTCGCAAAAGCTTTGAGAACTGAGTCAGGTATTTATTGGCAACTTCCAAATCATTTCTAATCACCAAGCCTTGAATGGTATTAAGGCTATTGAAAATAAAGTGAGGGTTCATCTGGTTGCGCAACGCAATCAATTGCAGATCGATGATTTCTTTTTTATAGGACTCCTCTTTCAAAAGACGTTTAATCCTCATTTTATAAATGAGGTAGATCATCACAATAATTAAGATCAGGCATGCAAACCAAAATAAGGGTCTTTGCCAGAACGGAGTTTCCACTTTAAAAAATAAAAGACTCTTCTCTTCTGATTTTAAACCCGAGGGATTCGATGATCGCAACTTAAAAACATAATCTCCTCCCCGAAGGTGCGCATAGCTTGCAATCTTCTGAGAGGAAGAAACATTGATCCAATTTTTATCCCATCCTTCCAACTTATAAGAATACTGCCGAAGAGATGAAGAACTAAAATCGATGGATGAAAATTCGATTTGCAGAGAGTTTTTACTGAACGGAACTTCGATTTTACTTGAGTCACCCGTTGACTTCACAGCTGTCTCCTCGCCATCAATTTTTAGTGAGTTAATTACAAGTTTAGCTTGCTCCGTATTCAGCGTTTTCAACTCCTCTTCTAAAACACAATAGTATCCGTTGTACGTTCCAATGAAAGGCTTACCATCCGAAAGAATGAGGTTGATGAACTCGAGCGTTTTCGAAATCGGGTAAATGGTTGAACTCCAGTAGTTGGTAATATTTTTTCTTACATCTATCTCTAAAACTCCAGGCAATCCAACTGCCCAAACACGATCTCTATCGTCTGCAACAACATAATGAAATGAGCCTTGAAAGATCGGATTGCTCTGTTCTTCTACGACAAACAAATTCTTTTCCTTCAATTTGATTTTTAAAATTCCATTGGTAATTGACCCGAGCCATATACTCGAATCAGAAGTAATCGTCATTGACTCGAACACACTAATCTTCAGAGGCGCTCCCGAGTTTAAAGCGTTGTAGGATATGAACTCTTTCTTGTTGGCATCATAAATGAATAGGCCCTTGTCGGCTGTGGCGGCCCAGATTTGGCCCCACGGATCTTCTACAATACCGCGGATCAGATCAGATTCAATTTTCTTATTATCCTTTTTGAAAATCTCGAATCTGAATTCTGGAAGTTTCAGCAACCTGATGCCATCGTTAAAGCTGCCAATCCAAATATTTCCCGTCTTATCCTTGTGAGCGTGATCAAAGTATTTTCGTTTCGTATGCTTAGCCCCATCTTCAAACGTGGCTTCCCACCTCTCCAATTTCTTATTGAACAATTGGATGTGATCGCGAGCCATCACAAGGATAAAAGTAGAGTCAATATTTAAAAGCTGTGATATGACAGAATATTGATCAGCGCCCTCAGGGATTTTATTTTTGAAATACCTGAAATTCTTTCCGCTCCAATCGCTTATTAATAATCCATCACCGTATTCCGATGCATAAAATCGTTTCTTTAGTTTCTCATCCGCATAGATATCCGAAATTTCGTTACGTGATTCTTTATTCCTTCCTGGCAGGGGAAAAAACCCAAACGGGTTAGTCACCTCATAAATTTTGACCACCCCTGCATCCGTTCCAATCCACAAGAATCCTTTCGTAGAAAAGATTCTACCTTCTATCGGATTGACCGATTGAACAACATTAAAGTCAATTCTATTACTAGAGGAATTTAAGATGCCCAGGCCATTTGCTTTTGAGGTAATCCAGATCGTACTATCATCCCGGCTTCGCACATCGGCCCAACCCAGTGTAAAATTTTTACCCTCCGAATTAACATACTCATGAGATTCAATTTTTGAGGAGTTAATAAAGTACTTAATGAATTGATTGGCTCTGATTATTTGCAAGTATTCCTCAACCGCATTGTAAGTAAAAACTCCGGTCGAACTATGAAGTTCATCACCCAAATAATTTGAAACAGTAATTTCCTTAGTCAACTTTTGAGTGTTGGGACTGAATTTGTAAAGTCCACCGTGAGTTCCTATCCAAATGTTCGATTGTTTATCCTCTACAAACCTTAAAACAGAATTTAACGACCTGCGGTCTTGCTCCAAATAGTTTTTGTTAATGAAGGGCAATAAAGAAAAATGTTCTATCGCTGCAGTCTTCGGATTGACCCGATACATTCCATCGCGTGAATATCCTATCCAAATAAAATGATCCCGATCTTCGAAAAGACAATTGATGGGACCAACCGGCAGCTCCTTAAATTTTTTAAACACACCTGTGGTTGGATTAAACTTGCCAATGCCCTGCGTTTTTAACCCAACCCAAATGTTATTATCGGAATCGTTTAACAAACAAGTGATGTAGTTTTCAGAAAGGCTATTTTCATCGGAGTAATCGTGTCTGAATACTTTAAAGTTCTGTCCGTCAAATCGATTTAATCCGGAAGATGTTCCAATCCATAAATAGCCAGTTTTATCTTGAGCAAAAGCGGTGATCCTATTATCGGAAAGGCCATTTTGCCGGGTGAGAATTTCATGAGCATATTGAGGTTGCGCCAATAAGCTTGCCGTATTAAAAAGGCAGAGCCCTAAAAAAATGACTGGAATAATTAATTTCTGAAAGTTCACCTCGTTCACGTTTCAAGTCTTTACAGGTGACTAAATAGATCAAGAAACTCAGCTCTCTTATATCTTGATATCGGCAGCTCGCTCCCATTATTAAGAACAGCAAATCCACCTTCTCCGCGAGTTATTTTTGAAACGTACTTTAAGTTGACCAGGTATTTATTATGAATTCTAAAAAACACCTTATCATCCAAGAAATCTTCAAGAAGTTTAAGTGTCTTTGAAAGAACTATTTTAGATCCATCATTCAACACCACGTTGGTGTAATTTCCTTCGCCTTCACAATAAACTATCCGATCAATTTCTATTATTGAGATTTCGTTGAACGTGGGCAGCGCCACTCTCTTCACTTCGGGCGATCTTTGTAAGGCCACAATGCTTTTGATTACATGCCCAATGTTTGGAGTACTTCGTTCCTCATTTAACATCACTCTTTCAACTGCATTTATTAACTCCTGGCTGTCGATGGGTTTCAACAAGTAATCGACCGCGTGAAATTTGAAAGCCTTCACGGCAAATTTATCGTGGGCGGTAACAAAGATGACTTGAAAATCAGGGTCTTTAAATTTTGATAAAAATTCCAAGCCGTTCATCCGGGGCATCTCAATGTCAAGAAAAAGAATACCCGGCTTCGCTTCTTCTATTATTGGCGGGGCTTCAAGAGGGTCATTACATTTTATGATGCGAGTGATTTGCGGGCAATTCTTTTTCAAAAGCCATTCCATCGTATCGCACGCCAACTCCTCATCATCAATAATTAAAGCCGTTGAATTCATCATGCTCTAAATAATTCGAACCTTTCAAATCTAAGTAATTTGAAATACAATACGACTTAACGGATCGTGTCAAAAAATTACCCGGTAACTAAGATTGGGTTGTAGTGAGTTAAAGACCACTACTAGCGTCTCTAACGAATGGCATATAATCTCCTTTGCTTTTCTCTTCTGTTAAGCTTTTAACATCCAGCTCGTTTTCAGCCTGCGAAGTAAAAGCCTTATTATTTGTTGACTTGTGCTCGCTTGCGCCCTTAGATAGGGAGCTTAGTGGATACATTAGAAACACATAAAGCAAAATGATCAGAATCAGCGAAACGGGTTCAAAAGGTTTTTGTTTTTCCATTGAGTTAAATCTCCACGAAGCAATTGCTTATTTCGATCTCGTTCATCACCAATTACTAAGTAGCGTGTTTTACTTATTTGGTGGTGCGTTTCACAAATCCATCAAGCCAGGCCTGCCTCTCTTCTTCTATTTTAACCATCATGCACAAATCAAGTAATCATTAAACCCTACCACAGACTAATTTTATTGGCCAACAGGATATTTCCCAAAGTTCCTGAGCCCCTGGAACTCTAGATTTAGATTGTCTAAACTTTAATTCTATGAGATCGGCAACCGTTTTGAACTCTAATGGCTCTAGTGTAGAATCTGTTCTATCGATCAATGAAAAAAGGTTAACCCTCGCCCAGAAGATCGCCAGCTTAGGTTGCTGGGAATATGACATCAAATCCAAAACACTTTGGGGCTCAGAAGAATATTTTAAAATACTTGGCCTGCCTAAAGGCCCCCGAGAAACACATTTTGATGAGATTGGTTCTTTAATCAATGAAATCGATCTGGTGAAACAGTCTATGTTCGAATTGATCACTACAGGAAAAGAGTATAGCATAGAATATTCCTGTGTTCAAAAGGGCACAGGAAAATTGATTATGATTCGTACGAATGCCGAGCCGATTAAAAATGATGAGGGGGTAGTAACCAAAGTGATTGGCACATTTCAGGACATTACCGATCAAAAAAGGAGTAATGAGGCGCACAAGTCCGCTGAGAGCGAATTCCCAACTCTTGTTGAGCGTGAAGTAGACTTAGTATTCACCACCAATCTTCAGGGGGAAGGGATCTACGTCAACAAGGGGTCGAGCATCCGGTTTGCACCAGTTCAAAATGAGTTGGCGTGGCTTTTCTTTCCCGAGAAATATATAGAGAAGGTGCTCAAGAAATTTGATCATGTGATCCAGACCGGTGGTGCCGCTGAAATTGTATTCCAAAAAACCACTTTAGGAAATTCGCTTTGGCTTCACACGGTCATCTCCCCCATTATAGATTCGGAGAACGTAAAAGCGGTGACTTTTATGACGCGTGATGTCACGAGCATAAAAACAAGCGAGAAAAAAATCGCAGAGCTTCAATTCGCTGATTTAGAAAAGACAAAGAATGAATTGGATCATTTTGCCTACAGCCTTTCACATGACCTTAAAGCCCCAATAACTACTATACTTGGGCTTCTCAACTTATCCAACCACGAGAGCTCACAGATGAATTTTGAAGAACTAAAATTCTTAATCAAAGAGAGCGCAGAAAAACTTGAAACAACGATCAACGGAATGTCTGATTACTTCTATAACATTCGTAACGATGTACAAACTCAAAAGATAGAATTCAAGAATTTAATTCAGGAGCTCGAAAAGGAGATTAAAGATTCGGGTAATATAAATCTTCAAATTTCCATCAACGATAAATTTCCACTTCACACTGATCTCAAGAGGCTAAAAACTATTTTCTTTCAATTATGGACAAATGCGGTCGTGTTCAAATCAAAACTGAATACAGCTAACCTGAAAATTAAAATTAAAACCACTCGCGATCATGCACTCATCATTTTTCAGGATAATGGAATAGGTATTGCTCAAGAGGATTTAAGCAAAGTATTTCAAATGTTTTATCGTGGATCGATACTTTCAAAAGGTTCAGGTCTTGGTCTTGCCATCGTTTATGAAACGATCACCAAGTTAGGAGGTGAGATAGCGGTAAGATCAGAACTCGGTAAATATTCGATTTTTGAAATACTGCTTCCCAACCCCAACAAGGAGAACGAAATGGTCCTTTCAATCTAACCTCCCTTCAACTTCATCAATTGAGCTTTTACATTTTCGTTTTTCGGATCAAGCGCAAGGGCTCGTTCATAAGATTGAATTGATTTTTCCTTCTGCCCGATAGTAGCATATGCTTCTCCCAAGCTATCAAAACAATTCGCTGAGGCCGGAAACAAATTTGCGTTGACTCTAAAAATAGTAATCGCTTCTTGCGATTTGCCTTGCGCCAGCAAAACATAACCGCAAGCATTAAGCTCTCCCTCGCGAATTACTTTTAAATGAAGTTGCTCGGCCAGACCACGAGCACTAACGTTTACATCATTTAAAATCCCTTGCTGCAACCATCTGCTTATTATCGGGAAGCTTTGGTAATTGCTTTCATAAGATTGATGGCTTAGAATCTTTAATAAGTCACGCTCCAATGTTTCCACCGGGAACTCAACAATTCTTCCGATCTCCGAATTTTTCTCATACACAATAAAAGTAGGTACACGAAAAACACTCAATCCCTTTTCCTCATGCTTTGGTGATTGCTTATAGAATGCGGATGAATCATCCAAAGCAATCCATTGTATGTTCTTGGCAGGAATAGAGAGTTCATTAAATATTTTAGACATGCGCGGCAATTCTCTTCGGCTGTCACCACACCATGTGCCGAAGAAGGCTTTGATAGTGATTTTTTTTGTGTTCAGTTTTCTGATTTGATCGAGGACTTGTTCATTCGGTTTATAATCATTTAGTCCGGATGTGTACCAAGCCGAAAAAGGTTCTTGCTTTAAATCATCAATGGAACAAGTGGCAAGAAGTTTCTTTGTTTGGCTTGTGCCTGCGAGTGCAGACACTAAAAAGAATAGAAGAATAAATGTTTTTTTCATTGGATCGGGGTTTGTTTGCGCAAAACTAAAGAACACCCCAAAAGGTCGTTGTTAAGAATATCCTAAGGTTTTTACATTCATTTGTTAATATAAATTTTGTTGAAAGCCTATAACGCATTTGATTGTTCTGTGATTAATTCACATCTTCGCGGCAAAAATTTACTTATGAAAAAGCTGTTTTACCTTTTACTTGTTGCTTTGTGTGTTGGATTCAGCCCAAAATATTCAGGAAGTAGCTGGAATGAAATTAATAACAAAGGCAACGGCACATTGTCTGTGGTCTATTATCCGCAAGCTGGATTGATCGAATTAGAAAATGGAAAGATGACCGGACTATGTGCAGACATTCTGAACGAGTTTGCACAGTTCGTTCAGTTCAAATACAACAAGAAAATTGAAGTGCAATACGTTGGCTCAGAGCCTGTGTTCAATGATTTCTTGAAAGCGTGCCAGTCTACGCCTAATGTTTTGTTCGTAACCAACATCACTGTAACAGAAGAGCGCAAGAAGCTGATGAAGTTCACACCCGCGTTTTTGTCTAACGAAGAAACACTGATTACGCACAAGGATGCTCCTGCTATCGATAAACTTGAAAATATTTCAAAAGTTTTGAATGGTTATTCAGCAAAAGTGATCACTGGCAGTGTGCATGTTAAATACATGGAGCAAGTGAAGAACAACAATATGCCCTCACTTAATATCGGCTACGGAACTTCAGGGCCGGAAATATTGAAAGAGATCAGCACTAACCCAAAACTGTTTACCATTTTAGATTTCACTGAATACGTTGATGCCACGCGCAGTCATATTCCGGTAAAGAAGCAAAATGTAAAAATTGGTGCGCCACAAGAATTTGCATTCGCTATGTCCAAGCAATCCGACTGGGATAAGGTTTGGTCAGAATTCCTTACTCCTGAATTCCGCAAGAGCGAAAAATACAGAAAGATGGTGGCCAAGAATTTAGGCCAGACTTACTTGAGCTTATTGAAATAATTATTGTAAAGGAGTTTTTCAAAAATGTCCTGCACTGAAATAGTGCAGGACATTTTTATTTTAATGAAGCGAGCTCAGCCTTCGCAACTTCACTGCTTTCCAAGCCGTAACGCTCACTACTGCCAGCGTCATCGCTCCGCCTAAAACTACTGAGCGGACCGTGCCGAGAAGCTTTGCGGCAACACCCGATTCAAAAGCGCCAATCTCATTCGAGGAGCCAACAAAAATTGAGTTAACCGCAGAGACGCGCCCTTTCATGTTTTCCGGAGTGAGTGTGTGAATCATCGTGCCGCGAGCAATGACACTCACGCAATCGAAAACACCACTCAATATTAGCAATGTCATCGAAAGCCAAAATGAGGTTGAGAGCCCAAAGCCAATCATGCAAAAACCAAAACCAGCCACGCACCAAAGCAAAATTTTTCCCAAGTTCTTTTTAATCGGATTGTGGGTGATGTAAATCGCCATAACAACAGCGCCTATGGATGGAGCTGATCGCAAAAATCCCAAACCAATTTTCCCCACATGCAAAATTTCACCGGCAAAGATGGGAAGCAGTGCCACTGCACCACCAAACAAGACTGCAAACAGATCAAGTGTGATTGCGCCTAAGATTATTTGATTATTAAAAACAAAACTGATTCCTGCTTTGATCTTCTCCCAAATTCCTTGTTCCTCACTTACTGGTGGCAATGGTCGGTTGGGAATTAGGAAGTAGCATACGAGAGCTGCAAAGGTTAGTGTGACATCAGCACAGTAGGCGGCAGTGATTCCAAAAAAACCATAAATCAAACCTCCGATCATTGGGCCTCCCACGGCTGCACCTTCCCAGATGGTACTGTTCCACGTGATTGCATTTTGATACAGCTCCCTGTCAATTAGCTGAGGCATGAAAGAAAAATTTGCGGGCGTTAAAAATCCGCGAGCAAGTCCACTTACAAAAATCACAGCGTAAATAGGGAATGCCCCATTGGCCAAAATGAATGCACCTATATTTAATGTGAAAAACAAAAGAGCAGCCGAACAAAGCACGAGCGTTACTACACACACCAAAATAATTTTTTTTCGCTCTACTACATCGGCTAGATGGCCGGCATAAAGCGATACCACTATGGCCGGCACTGCTTCTGCTAATCCGATCAACCCAAGGGAAAGCGGATCTTTTGTTATCTCATAAACTTGCCAGCCCACAACTACCGCCTGAATCATCACTGCAAGCGTGATAAACAACCTGGACAAAATAAACAGCCGGAAGTCGCGCACTTGAATGGCTGCGTATGGATTATGAGGAACTGAATCTGTCATCTAAAACTTAAAAGTAGAATTGATTGCTTCGATGGCTTTCCTCCTGCGAGCTTCGCGCTCGCCAGAGATTTCGAAGAAAGGAACTCCTGTGGCCGCCACCTCTTTTTTATATAGCTCCCAAAAATACTCGCGCTTGTCGGGATGCTCGCGCTGTGAATCTTCAGCCCACGGAATGTCAATGTTGGTGAGTAAATACAAATCATATTTCCGGTCCGCTATTTTCTTAAGAATATCAGAATCGCAATTGCCGAATTTATGTTCACTCCAAACTTTGATCACAATTAAATTGGTGTCGCAGATCAGTATCTTATTCGCATCAAAAACCCATTCATCTTCCATACGAAGTTGACCATGTGCAATTTTCAGAAGATCAATTTGATCATACGCTCTTCCCAATTTATTCAGGTATGCTCTCGCATATTCTTCTACCCACGAAGTTTTGTAATGCTGCGAAAGGAATTGCGATAAATCAGTTTTGCCGGTACACTCCGGACCAATCACGCAAACTTTTTTTACCTCATGAACATTCTCGCGGGTGACTTGCATAAAAGAATTTTAGGCCAAATTAATTAATTGTAAAGGATTATTAATTGAGGCTTTGGCATACAAATTGCCTTTCTGCCAACCTTCAAACCACATCAAACCCAAAATATCATGAAAAAAATTATCTTTTTCTTGCTCACTGCTCTTCCTGCTCTTGCATTTGCTCAATTCAACAAGGGAAATATTTTTTTGGGAGGAGCGTTTTCCTCCACCCTCAGTAATTCTGATTCGAGAACAAATCCTGCCAATCCATATTCATCCACCAACAATGGGGTTGCGATATATCCTACGTTTGGTTTTTTTCTCAATGAAAAATTAGCGATCGGTACCTCTCTAACCTACTCAACAAGCCTTCAGAAAAATGAATCGCCAGGATACTTTTATAAGTATGAGAACAATTCCATTGGAATAAGTCCGTATATGCGATACTATTTTCCTATTTCGAGCTCAGTATATTTTGGGCTACAAGGAGGTCTAAATTTTTCCAGAGGTAATTCGAAGACAACGCAGACAAGTGGACCATTTCAATCGGTAACCGAAACACCTACTTACGGACTAGGACTAAATTTCAAACCTGTTTTTGTCTTCTTCCCTTCGCCAAAGTGGGGCATTGAAGCGAGCTTTGCATCTTTGGGATACAATTATTACAGAAACCTTCCCGATGTTAGCTCTGCAAGTTCGTTTGGTTTGAGTGCTGGATCATTTTCATTTGGAGTTGCCTATTATTTTATCAAGTGAGAAAAAATTCTTTCAAAAGAATCCCCGCTCCTACTAAAAGCGTAAACCACCCAAAAGCTTTGCGCAAATAGAGAGCAGCAATTCTGCGAGAAATAAAATTGCCGATCAAAATCCCTAGCACGGCTAGTGAAGTGATGGTCAATAAGAATTTCCAATCCATGGTTTGGGTGAGCAAATCGCCCGTGAACCCGGTGAGCGAATTAATTGCAATCACAAACAAGGAGGTGCCCACGGCCGTTTTGAATGGAAGCCCGGTGAGAAACACTAAAGCTGGAATAATTAAAAAGCCTCCACCCGCGCCAACTAATCCGGTGAGAAGACCAATCAATGCACCTTGAATAACCACCATGAACACTCGAAATTTCTCTGAATCCGATTTAACTTCTTTCTTCTTTCGGATCAGTTGGAATGAAGCGAGCACCATCAGCAGTGCAAATAGCCCAAGCAGCAGTTCGCGTTTAGTAAAAATAAATCCGTCTACCTGAAAAATGATTGCGGGAATTGCAGGCACAACCCAATGTCGTGTCGCAAAAATGGCAGCGATGGATGGAATGCCGAATAAGAATCCTGTTTTAATGTTGACTAAGTTCTCGCGGTATTTTGGAATTGCCCCGACCAAACTAGTAACGCCAACAATAAAAAGAGAATAAGCCTGAGCGATCACTGGCTCTACGTTGAATAAGTAAACTAAAATCGGAATAGAAAGTATGGAGCCTCCGCCACCGAGTAGCCCCAGCACAACACCAACTAGAATGGAAAAAAAATAACCGAGTAGCTCCGCCACAAATTATTGTTTGGAGTAATCCATCACGTACGAATCAGGGAAATCCTTTTTAAGTCCTGTTAAAAAACTAGCCGCTTTATCTCGAGAAGAAAATGGCCCGAGAATGAGACTATAATATTTTACACCATTAATTACTTTCACTTGTACCGTCACTTTCTTCTTGTAAGAATTCTTTAAGTGCTCAGTCATTCGCAAGAGGTTTGCGAGCTCTTGATAGGTGCCGAGTTGAGCACCAAACCCACTCGGCTTTATCTTTGCTACGTCAAAATCATAAAATTCTTTTTCTTCAACAGAAACGTGCTCGACCATAACCGGTTGAGTTTTTCCTTTGCCGTCACCGTCATCCACAATTTCAATGGATACATCTGCTACACCCTTGCTGAAGAATTTTAATTTTCCAGCTGCTGCTTTTGAAAGATCTATTACTCTTCCTTCCACATACGGCCCGCGATCATTGATCGTCACAGTCACCGATTCCTTGTTTGCCAGGTTCGTGACTTTCACCACAGTGCCAAATGGAAGCGTCTTATGCGCAGCTGTAAATTTATTGGCCTTATATTTTTCACCACTGGCAGTAGGATTCCCTTCAAAGGAGTCGGCATAAAATGAGGCTTTGCCTGTTTGCACCTGTGCGTGAACTGCCATGGAAGCAATCACTGAGCAAAAAACTAAAATTATATTTCTCATCGATTACAAAAATAAACCACGATTATGCATTAACAACTTGATTGCTAAAAAACATTATTGCGCTTCGGGATTCCAACCAATTGTCATGGATAATTTTTTCCGTGCCTCCTTGGCAAATCTCTAAATCCATTCCAGTTCGGTCACTGTTTTTTCAGTTACCAATTCACCGGTATGCTTTGTCTCTTTTGGTTCAATCAGCATCAAGTAAACTTCTTCTCCATTGGTACGCGGTCGGTGCTCCACTCCTTTGGGCACCGTTAGAATTTCTCCTGCTTTTACCTCAATGGTTTTATCACGAAAGTCCATGATCAGCGTTCCTCGCTGAACAACAAAAAGTTCATCTTCATCATCATGCTTGTGCCAAACAAATTCGCCCTGCACTTTCGCAAGCTTCACATAATTTCCATTGAGCTCGCTTACGATATACGGATGCCAGCGTTCATTGATCATCGAAAATTTTTGAGAGAGATTAATCGTTTCCATTGTATTTTTTTGAGACTGGTAAGATAACGAAAAGATGATTGTGACATGATTGAAATTATATGATGAATACCGAAGATCGGGGGTTGTGTATCGCTATCCGTTAATCGTTATTCGTGGCTCCTTAAAAACCCAATCTCATGAAAAAAATTATATTTCTTTTTGCCTGGCTACTACTGGTTAGTTGTGCTGATCGCAAATCAGAGATTGAAAGTGCCATGCGTCAATACGACAAGCTTGCTTTTCGCATGAACGCAGATTCACTTGCCGATAGTTATTTGATGAATGGCGTGCTAAGCGGAAAGGGAATGGGAAAATTTGTGGGACGCAATTCGATTCGAGGGTTTTTAAAGTCATTCAATACTGCTGATATTCATCTGATCTCGAATTGGTCAAAAGTGCAATCTATTTCTTTCAGCGGAGACACGGCCGTAGTCAATGGTAACTACGAACAGAAAGCTAAGCTTGCACAAGGCGACACCGGAGTTTATACCGGAACTTTCATTGCCAAGTGGCTTAAAGAAAATAACCGTTGGCTACTCGCGAATATGTACACGGTTCCTGCCAAGCCCATTGCTTCGCTTAAAACTGTTTTGCTTCGCCAGTTAAAAACTACGCATTCGCAAAAGGAATGGTTTGTTCCTACCAACATTGCCCTTGAAGGCCTCACTGCAAAACAAGCTATGTGGAAAGATGGAAGCGGAAATCATTCTATTGGTCAACTTGCATTTCACCTCGCGTTTTGGAATGAGAGATCGCTGAAAAGTTTCAACAACGAGGCCGTTGAAAAATTCACAGGAGACAACAATGAGACGTTTGATAAATTCGATGAGAAGCAGTGGAATGAGATTGTAAAGAAAGTGGATGAAGTTCTTTCTGGCTGGGAACAAGCAATCAAAAACGCTGATGAAGACAAACTAAGTGAGTGGCAAGAAACCCTTGCCAACATGAACACGCACAATGCATACCACACTGGGCAAATTATTTTCTTAAGAAAACTTCAAGGCAGCTGGGATCCGGAGAAAGGAGTGAAATAGAAATGTTTATCCTTCTCTTTCCTTTTTTACAGCCTCCGAATTCATCGCTGGAGTTTCAATCTTAATAAAGGAGTGAAAAACAAAAGTGATCAATAAACCGAGAACGCAGCCGGTGATTACTGCGCCAACTCTGTTGATTGCTGAACTCCATAAGCTTTGACTTTCCGGCTGGAGTAAAATAATAATTACTGCAGCTAAGGTCGATCGCGAAGCAGCATTCAATTTCAGTCGATCACAGATAAATAACGCGAGTGCCGCACCGATAGCAATATTCCAGGGCCAGGGTATTTGCGAAAGTAACATCAACAAACCAACGGATGCACCAACCAGGTTTGCCTTAATCCGCGTAAGCGAAAGCTCGACAGCATCTTTACCTTCAGGAGAAAGTACCAACATAACCGAGATCAAGCTCCACGTATAATCTATCCACTGAGAAAAAAATAGCGTCAGCAGCGAACAGAGAAGCACCCCCGAAACACATTTCGCGATGTAGATGAACATCATTTTATTTTTACTCATTCAACAGTCAGATTGGACTGCAAAGTTAAGATTCGTTTGTGTCATCGAAATAGCCGGTGCTCTCCATTTTCGATGAAAAGAAGTTTAGAAATACCACAACGAAAATCAGGAATACAATGGAATGACAGCTTACGATCAGCTTGCCAAGCCCTGTGACCGGAAAATAATCACCATATCCAATTGAAGCGGAGGTGATGAAGCTGAAATAAATCGGATCAAACCACGCATGAAATGGTTTATTGAAAAAATTACCCACCGAATAAATAACAGCAAAGTCAAAAATGATTTCGAGGTAATTGAAAAAAAGTAAAAGCATCGAGCGCCTGTACGACCGTGGCCTTGACAAACTATCCGATGCAAATATTAATGTAGGTACGTACAACACCGTTTCGATCATGAACCAGATGAGGATTACAATCAACACACGGTTATTTTGCCATCCATTGGCAAGCAACACAATGGGGAAAGCCACTTTGCAAAGCACATTGATATCAACTGCCAAATCCTGATACGCCTGCCCTTTTCGCCCAACTAGCTCTTTGATATAAACTCCGGGGAAAATGAATGGAGATGCGGCCAAAACGAGCCTGAACATTTTCTCAATGCCCATATCGTTGTCATGCTCGTTGTTCCAAATGGCCTTGATGTTCTTTATTCTTCCTGCTATCGCACTCACAGGTGTAACCGAAGGTGACGAACCTAAAACCAATTTTTTGATAACAGCTTTCATGAATTAAAAATGGGTTTACTAATTTATCACATTAATTACTCAAACTCGCACTGTTCAAAACTGATCAGTATCATGTTCACGAGTGAATATTCTCAAGATGTGATTTCGCGATTCACAATAGGGAATCCATTTTTTCAGAGTGGCCGGATAATTGATAATGATCTAACCAGACTTCTCAGCTTATGAAAACATTGATCACGTTAATCCTCTGGTGTATTCTCTTCGTGCTGTGTTGGCCTTTAGCCATTGTACTTTTGTTTCTTTTTCCTTTGATCTGGCTGATCATGTTGCCATTCAAAATCGTTGGCTTTTCTATTGAGATCATCTTCAAACTCATTGGCGCTCTTTTCATGCTGCCCTTCCGAATTTTAGGAATCAAATAATTTTAATCACTTATTACCACGGAGACACAGAGAATTTGTTTTCGGTGCATCCGAGGCTTACTTCTTTCCTATCCACCCCAAGTGCGTGTGTTTGAAATCGTCAGGATATTTTAGTCCATAGCCCAGCATACGATCAAACGCGCTGTGCCCGAATAAAACTATTCCTGCAAAAGTTAAAGGCGGAAAAACGAAATACAATCCAATGGCAAGAATGACGATTGCCATTCCCTGATGATGTACCATATTATACAATTGGGCTCCGATTTTTGTATTGATCGCATAACCGATCATGCTTAGATCGGGCGCTAGCAACCAGGCGAAGAAGAGCCACCAGGAATATCCTAAATAAAGACTTAATGCATAAGCTGCCGCAAACTTGGCAGCATCCTCGAGCTTCAACAGTAAATTCATCCGCTTAGTTTTTCATGAACATATAATCCGTTGTCAAATCAACGATGGCTTTGACTCCGGTAATAAATGCCCGCTCATCAATAATGAAATCGGGTGTATGGTGAGGTACTTTAACTGGATCTGTCTCTGGTGCCTTGGCGCCCAAATAGAAAAATAAGCCAGGCACCTTCTCTTCGTAACAACCAAAATCCTCTGCTCCGGTAACTGCGTTAATTTCTTTTACATTTCCCTCACCGGCCGCACGTTTTAATGAAGGAATCATCTTGAGAGTAAGCGATGGATCGTTGATCGTGATCGGTGTTCTGCTGATGATGTTTACATCGGCCGTTGCTCCATTACTTTCAGCAATTTTAGTCACCATCAATTTTAATTTCTCGTGAATCTTTGTTCGCATACCCTTATCAAGCGTGCGAATGGTGCCTGCGAATGTTGCTTCTTCAGGAACAATATTTTCGCGAATGCCAGATTGAATTCTTCCTACAGTAATGACCGCTGCCTCCTTAGTAAGTTCCGTTTGTCGACTGATAATCGTTTGAAGTCCATTAATAATTTGCGCGCTTGTCACAATTGGATCAATCCCCAACCAAGGTTCAGCTCCATGTGTTTGCTTACCGTGCACATTTACAGTAAACCAATCTGACGCTGCCATAAACGCCCCAGGTTTGTAACCAATAGTTCCAAAGTCCAACCAAGATTCAATGTGCAATCCAAACACCACATCTACTTTTGGATTTTCAAGTACTCCCTCTTTTACCATCAACGCTGCTCCACCCTCTTCGCCAGCTGGCGCACCTTCTTCTGCAGGCTGAAAAATAAATTTAACGATGCCCTTCAACTCACTCTTATTCTTAGAAAGAATTTCTGCTACGGTCATCAAAATTGAAATGTGCGAATCGTGACCACACGCATGCATCACTCCCGTTGGTTGTCCGTTGTAGGTGGTCACCTCCTTGGAAGCAAAAGGCAAACTGCTCCTTTCTGTTACGGGCAATGCATCAATATCTGCTCGAAGTGCGATGATAGGTCCTGGCTTACCGGTTTCAAGCAACCCCACAACGCCTGTCTTGGCAATTCCTGTTTGCACTTTCAACCCTAATGACTTAAGGTGTTCGGCAATGTATGCTGCGGTTTTTGTTTCGCGGTTGGAGAGCTCCGGGTATTGATGAAAATGCCTACGCCATTCAATCGTTTTTTGCTCCAGCTCCTTGGCTTGTTGATCAAGTTTTGCTTGGAGCTTTGGATTTACCTGAGCGAGAGTAGAAAAAGCAAACGCTGCGAAAAGAGTTGTGTAGAATAATCTCATAGGAGTGAATTAATCTCAACAACTTAAGAAGGTTTTCTGAAACAGAAAACTATTTGGAATAAATCTCCTTGCCTTTTTCATCCCACTCTTTGCGGATGTAGGGAGCAAAATCTGTATCGAAAGGTTCTTTTGAATAAGAAATGATGCGCTTGCGTTTTCCGTTGGGGTAATTTTCTATCCAGTCGCCAATTTTTTCATTCCATTTATATTCACCCACTACGGCTACCGTTCCACTTTCGAAGAGCATATAATAATATCCGTTCTTTTCATCGTACTCAACAGGAACAACCTCTTTCAAATGCTTGCGCTCGTTGGGATCGTAATAAGTTACGTAGGATTCCTTTGGCCACCCTTTATAGTACTTCGATTTATTCTGAACCAGGTCTTGCACATTGTAAGTCATCCACCTGCCATGTTTTGTTCCTTTGTAATAAATCCCTTCCTCCAACACAATGTCGCCCATCATTTTTTTGTAAGGACCATGTAAGAGCACTCCTCTTTTAGGATCAAACGCTGCCGTCTTCCTGATCTCTGCCCTTCGGTAGTCATACCAATAAATATCGCGCGCAAAAGTGGAAGGCTTCTCATCTTTCTTTTTCAAAACATAGAAAAGCTCGAGAACCATTTTTTCGCCAAAGCCCTTGCGGGTAAATCCCTTCTTTGTCTTTATTCCGTAGAATACCCTTCGCTTTGGCTTTTTCTTCTTAGTAACAACGGGCTCATCGATTTTCTCATCCAATGACAATAGCTTAAAAGGCTTGTCGGTATCGAAAGTAAATTGCCCTTCTTGCACACGCGGCTCATTGCCTTGCTGGGCAAAACCGATAACTGGCAGAAACAGGAAAGGCAAAAGTCTTTTCATTGGAAAATAGAAAACGAAAATAGTGAAAAAGTATTTTGAGCGAATTAAAAAAGAAATTCAGCCCATCACTTAATTTCTATTTTACCTGAAAAGGGACTTCAATCTTAATTTTCTCCCACGAAATAGCAAGTCTCCCTTTTGAATCAGACTCCTTAATAATTTCATAGGTTAATCTCTCGCGTATCTTCCGGAGCGAGACCGGAGATACACTAAGACGAACAACATCATCTTTAGGATCATATTCATCTGCCAAATGCTGATCCCATTTTTTACTAAGAATAAATACCCATGCGTCCCTACCGGGAACAGTGAAAATTGCATACTTCCCGTTGGGTACAACCTTGTCGTTGATGACAATATCTTTGTTAAACTCCCAAATAGTTGCAAAGTGTGCGCCTGTAACCCAGATCTCACCATAAGGAACCAGTCCACCCCAAATGACCCTGCCCCGCACAGCGGGAGAATGATATTGAATCATCAAATGTGCTTCACCTAGTTGAACATGAACTTCTTTTGGGATACTTTTTTTGGTGGTATCAGCACTTGACTTCCCTACGTGACTCTTGTGCTGCGCCCACAGTAATCCCGGCAAAATCATCATTGAAAAAACTATTGCTTTACATTTCATGTGGCAAATTTTTTTTGTGCGTGACGAGATGAAAAAAAGTATGAAGCCTGAAAGTTCACTGATTATTGGATCGTCTCCTTTACTGATCCACACTTCAACATCTTATCGCCAAAGTAAGGATTCTTGATTTCCTTTTCATTGGAGAGCCAGTAAGCTCCTTCGTTATTGTTGGCCATCGGGCAGTACTCAAGATATAAAGTGCCAGCCGATGGTTTGTTTACTTTCACCAATGAACTCATTTCATTGCTCAGTAAAGAAAATGCTTTGCGCTGCTCGGCAAGCTTTACACTTCCTGCAATTTTCCCTGCTTCCGCAGATCCTTTCGAATTGTTCAAAGCCAACAATGACTTCTGCAATTTCGCACTCAATTCTTTTGCTTCATCTGGTTTTGATGCTACCAATGCATCTTTCAATTGAATGTATTGCTTGTAGGCCAAATCCAATTTGGCATCCTTAAATGATGCCTTACCATCTTGGGCAAGAATCAGCGTTGCAAAAACAAAATTTACTAAGAGACTGAAGATTACTTTTTTCATATTGATTTATTTAATTGTTGATTTCTGATTTTAAGTAGACAAAGTTAATTTGGTTCATTGATTGTTTCTGTCCTTTTTCAAAACTAATTCACTGTAAAGTAAGTAGGCGCCACTAACCACCACATTTTCGCTTTCCTCCACGCCTTGAAGAATTTCTACTTGCTCTGAATTCTCTGATCCCAGTTTCACCGATCGCAAACGGAAAATGCTGTCTTGGGCAATCCACACATGGCTGCCTTTACCATCACGCACAACAGCATCGACCGGAACGGCTATTGCTTTTTTTCCTCCGCGGGTGATAAAAATATTTGCCTGCATACCTGGAATAAATTCTCGTTTGGGATTTGAAATCAAAACGCGAGCAACATTAATTTGACTGTTTTGCCTGTATTCAGGACTTAGAAACGTAACTCTGCCTTCTACCGAGTTTGCAAAGCCCTCCACTTTTACTTTTACCTGATCTCCTATTTTTAAAAGATCCGATTCGTTTGCATAAAGTTCGCTTTCCACCCAAACCTGATCCAACTTTTCGATGCGATACAAATTGCCACCTTCAGAAACGTATTGCCCTTCGGTTACATCAATCCGGGCTACAACTCCTGAAATGGGAGATACAAACGTCACCTTTGAATTAACTCGTTTGTCTTTCGCCAACCGATCGACTTGCGACTTCGTCATTCCAAACAAAATAAGTTTCTTCTCTGAAGATTTAACAAACGATTCATATCGCTGCTGCTTCAATTCTTCCCATTGACGAAGAGCAAGTAGATATTCTTGCTGCAGCGTTTGTAGTTGCTCACTGTATATTTCGTAAAGAGGTTCTCCTTTCGCAACCGATCTTCCTGTCTCTTTAAAAAATAATTTTTCCAGTCTTCCTTGCACCCGACTGCTCACGATTTCTGTTTGGTCTTCATTCACCATAATTTTTCCCGTCACAATTGTGGTGAGGCTGATGTCACCCAATTCTGCAGGCGTTGTTGTGATGTTTGCCAGTTTAATCTGGCTCTCATTTAAAGTGATTGAACTATCTGCAACAGCCATTTCACTCATTAGCACAAGATCCATTCCACAAATGGGGCAAGTGCCTGGTTTATCTTGTACAATTTGCGGATGCATCGGGCAAGTGTACTTGTCTATTGTCGTCATTTTTTTGTTTTGCGAGCACGAGAAAGCCGCAAGCAATAATATAGTCCACAGACAGCAGACCGCGGTCCACCGCAATGCTATCGACTGCGGACTGTGGACCGTGGACTGTCTATTTCTCCAAAATCTTTTCATAACTCTTAATCTTTGATCTTAATAAAACTCTCGCTGTCAATCATAAAATGGGCATCATAAGCAATGCTGTCACTCTCAGTTAAGCCTTGAACAACTTCAAGTTTGCCGTCAGCATCTTTTATTGTAGTAATCACCTTAGGCTTAAATACTCCGTCCTCCTTCACAAAAACAATTTCTTTACTTCCAAGATCGATGCGAGCAGATGATGGAATCCATAATGCTGCTTTTCGTTGATCGATTTCTCCTGACACTAGTTGACCGACTTTGTATTTACCATTGGGGTTGTTTAGGCACACTCTCACTTTCGTGAATTTTTCTTCGCCTTTAAAGAATGGCTGAACAAAATTGATTTTGCCTTCGATGGTATTTTCTTGATCTTTCTTCAAGCGGATAAGATCATTTACCTTCAATTGAGATGCTTCTCTTTGCGGAATATCAAATTCGGCCCACACTTGTTGTGTGCCAATTATATTGACGATCGATTGACCTGCATTCAAATACATTCCTTCACGAACAGAGAGTTCTTCATTCTCTTTTCCATCGCTTTCGATTACGTATCCATCAGCTGAACTGAATACAGAGAATAAAGTCATTTCCTTTTTCGATGAGACGACTTGAGCGATTTGTTGTTCCGAAGCTCCGAGAAGCCTTAGCTTCTCCTTGGATGAATTAATCAACGATGAGTTATCCGGATCAGATTGAAGTAAATAAAGAAGATCGCGCTGAGCGGCCACCAACTCAGGACTGTAGATTTCCAAAATCTTTTGTCCGCTGTGAATTTGTTGAAACTTATATTTCACAAAAAGCTTTTCAACACGACCAGCTATTCGGCTTGAAATCGTCACCGCTTTTCGGGTATCGTAGGTAATCACTCCATTAAATCGGGCTTTTACTACCATCGAATCACGTACGGGTGTTATTGTCTTGATGGATGACATCACCAATGCGTTTGTTGGTTTGAGCAAATAATTCAATTCGGTTGTGATTTCTACTTCTGTACCCTCTTTGTTTTTCTTAACCAAATCCATGAAGCAAATGGGGCACGTGCCCGGTTTGTCCTGAACAATTTCCGGATGCATGGGGCAAGTGTATTTTTCGGCTGTAGCTTGCTTTTTGTTGTTTGTACACGATAGTACTACTAACAACAAAATTGTCCACAGTCCACTGACCACGGTCGACTGCAGTACCGTGGACTGTCGACTGTCGACTGTGGACCGACTACTCTTTCTCCAAAATTCTTTCATAGCTCACAATGTTTTCATAATACTTTTGAATCGTATCGAGATACTGCATTTGCGCAGCGTTCAGGGTTTCCCACGCATCAATAACCATCGGGAGTTCTTCCCTATTCTCTTCGTATGAATTCATCAGCGTCTGATAATTTTTTTTCAGCGCTGGCAAAATTCGTTTCTCGTAGTTTTCAATTTGTTTGACGAGCGTTTGAATTTCATTCACGGTGTTCAACGTTATTTCATTCGCTTCATTGATAATTGCCTGTCTTTCATTTTTCATCGCTTGAATCTCCATACTCATCCCCTTCACATTCGATTTATACATTTTAGAAGACCATGGAGCAATCGGTATTGACACCATTCCAAGCAACATAAACTGACTGGGCATCCCTGACCCTCGCGGAATCATATGATTGTAACTGATCGTGAAGTCGGGCCTTGATTGATAGTTTTCCATAGTTCGATTGAGCTTCATCGACTGAATGCTTTTGTCTATTCGTTCAATGTCGCTTCTGTTCTCAGCCAAAGCGGCCGTATCAATATTTTCTAAAACAAATGTAGGGGCATGAACTGTGTCAATCGAAAACTGAAAATCATTTGAACGATTCATCAATCGATTGAGCGTATTTCTCTTTTGAACGATTTGCGCATCGTTGACTATGGAAAGATTGCGCACCTCTTCCAGTCTTCCTTGCGCCTTATAAATATTTCCAAGTTTGCTTTGGTTGTACGGGTATCGTAGTTCTGCAAGCTTGAGTGCCAGCGCCATGATCTCTTCATTCTCTTTCAGAATATTTTTCTTCTTTTCAAGTACCAGCCATTGATAGTAGGTTGTCTTCGCTTGCGCGCGTAGCTCATTGAATACCATTTTCTCACTTGCTTTTTCTACTCCTGCTTTTGATTCGAGATACCTCTGATTCGCACGAAGCTTGGCCGGGCTCGTAAATTTCTGCTGAACTGAAAGCATGTACTGGCCTTTGTCGCGAGGCTCATCTGTTTTTCTATAAGGAAGCATCCAAAATCCTCCACCCACTTCAGGCGCCATCCAGCTTTTCCCGCCTTCAGCATACGCACTCATCGCCTGCGCTCGTGATTGATAATTTTTCAGCATCGGATTTCTCGCCTGAATGTTCGCTATAACGCTATCAACCGAAAGTACTTGAGCTCCCGCCTGAAACGAAAACAGTATTCCGATCAAGATAACTCTTGATCGCGAATGCCAACAACCAACAACCAACAACCAACAACTATTAATGTTTCGTTTCATAAACTTCAATTTTTCCGAACTTCTTTAATTCATATTCCTTCGTCATCAAAAAGATGAGAGGTGTCACTAACAAAATGTGTGTTGAAGAAGTGATCACTCCACCAATCATTGGCAAAACAATTGGCAACATCACGTCACTACCAACACCCGTTGACCACAACACGGGCACTAATCCAAACAATGCAACACTCACAGTCATTAGTTTTGGTCGCAGTCGTTTTGCTGCTCCAGCAATCACATACTCTCTCAATTCATCTCTCGTGATTGCTTCAGAAGAATTTCCTTTCTCTTTTATTAGTTGTGTCATGGCGTCATTCAAATAAATGATCATCACAACGCCTGTTTCAACAGCAATTCCAAACAGCGCGATGAAACCAACGGCTACCGCTACCGACAAATGAACTCCGTAGAAATAAATAATATAAGCGCCACCGATGAGCGCGAACGGAACCGTAATCAAACTCATGAATGCCTCGCGAATCGATTTGAAAGCGAGATAAAGAGCCAAGAAAATAATCAGGATTACTATAGGCGCTATCAATATCAACGTCTGCTTGCCGCGAATCAGGTTTTCATATTGACCACTCCACTCAATAAAATATCCTGATGGAAGTTTAGGTAGTTGAGTATTTATTTTTGCAATCGCTTCTTCAACCGTGCTTCCCAAATCTCTGTCGCGCACATTGAAGAGAACGGCTCCGCGAAGCAATGCATTGTCAGATTGAATCATTGGCGGGCCATTTTCAAAACGCACATGGGCAACGGAAGACAACGGAATTGTGCCAAGTGAAGGCGTGGCAACGGGAATTCGCTTAATGCGATCAATGCTATTGCGATAATCTTGTGGCAAGCGAATGTTTATAGAGAAACGCTTTCGTCCTTCGATGGTGTTCGCAAGAGGCGTTCCTCCAATGGCCGTTTCCACAATGGTGTTTACATCCTCGATGGTGAGGCCATACCTTCCGATCTGATCACGTTGAATATCAATCACCAAATATTTTCCTCCCGTGATCGGTTCTACATACAAATCTTTTACGCCCGGAATATCCTCCATCAACTTCTTGACTTCACGTGTAATCGCATAGATTGAATCCAAGTTTTGTCCGTGCACTTTCACACCCACGTCCGTGCGAATACCCGTGGCGAGCATGTTGATGCGATTGATAATGGGTTGTGTCCATCCATTAACAACTCCGGGAATCTGAAGCTTCGCGTCCAGTTCGTTGATAATATCTTTTTTGGTTATTCCTTCACGCCATTCCGACTTCGGCTTGAGCATGATGATCGTTTCAATCATGCTGATGGGTGAATTATCCGTTGCCGTACTTGCCCTTCCTGCTTTGCCAAGCACTTTATCAACTTCAGGGACCGACTTGATAATTTTATCCTGAACCTGAAGAATCCGTTTTGCCTCCGCATTAGAAATATCGGGAAGTGTGATGGGCATGAACAGAATTGATTGCTCATCCAATGGCGGCATGAATTCCGTTCCTAAACTGATCACCAAAGGAACGCTAACCGCGAGCGCTAGTAAATTGATTCCAATCGTTGTCTTCCTCCACTTCATGCACGCACGAATAATCGGCTCGTAAATTCTTTCGAGAATTCTGGTGAGTGGATTTGTGTTTTCACCTTTAAACTTTCCTCGCATGAAAAAGGAAATCGTAACTGGCGCGAGTGTGATCACCAAAAGCGCATCAATTGCCAGAATAAAAGTTTTAGTATAAGCCAGCGGATGAAATAATTTTCCTTCTTGTCCTGTGAGCATAAACACAGGCAAGAATGAAGTGATGATGATGATCGTAGAATAAAAAACACCTCTCGAAACTTGAAGACAGGATTTTTCAATAATATTCAATCGCTCAGCCTCTGGAATTAATTTCTCACCAGATTCATTTCCGGAATTCAATTCACTAAATCGCTGCGCCAGATTTTTATAAGCGTTCTCTGCCATAATAATTCCGTTATCAACAATAACACCGATAGCTAAAGCAATCCCAGTGAGCGACATGATGTTCGAAGAAATCCCGAATGCATTGAGCAGAATAAAACTGATCGCAATCGTAATTGGAATTTGAATCAGAATGCTCAACGCACTTCTCCAATGAAAAAGGAATACCAGCACCACGAGAGAAACCGCAATCATTTCTTCAATGAGCGTCATCTTCACTGATGAAATCGATTCTTCGATCAACCCGCTACGATCATAAACGATATTGAACTTCATTCCGTGAGGCAATCCTTTTGCCACCTCCTCCATTTTTCCTTTTACACGATGGATCACTGCATCTGCATTTTCACCGTAGCGCATGACGATAATTCCTCCAACAGTTTCGCCCTTACCATTCAAATCAAAAATTCCCAGTCGTGCCTCGCCCGTCATTTGCACAGTGGCGATGTCTTTCATTAATACAGGAGTAGCATTTATCGTCTTTACGGGAATGTTTTCAATGTCTTTAATCGACTTGAGATAGCCTGTTGTCTTGATAATGTAACCGATGTCGCTTCTTTCGAATTTTCGTCCACCGGTTTCGTTGTTGTTCTCACGGACGGCTTTGATGATTTCAGGCAAACTCAAATTGAAATAGGTAATCCTATTTGGGTCGATTGTGAT
Source organism: uncultured bacterium (assembly GCA_967789005.1). GTDB lineage: Bacteria > Bacteroidota > Bacteroidia > Cytophagales > Cyclobacteriaceae > ELB16-189. The sequence continues at coordinate 215,333 of CBRFFM010000004.1, forward strand.
TTGATATTGTTTTTCAAATCCGCCAAACGAAGCTACCTCACTCACGCCTTGTACATTCTGTAAAGCAAACTTCACGTACCAATCTTGCACGGCACGCTGTTCACCCAAATCCATTTGAGGAGCATCGAGCGTGTACCACAACACATGACCAACGCCAGTGCCATCAGGTCCGAGCGTTGGCGCAACACCAGTCGGGAGCATATTTGAAACAGAATTCAATCTTTCTAGAACTCGCTGTCGCGCCCAATAAATATCAACATCGTCATTGAAGATGATGTAGAGAAAGCTCATGCCAAACATGGATGCTCCGCGCACATACTTCACCTTCGGAAGACCTTGCATGTTCGTAACCAAAGGATACGTCACTTGATCTTCCATGATCTGCGGACTGCGGCCCGACCATTCGGTGAAGACGATCACTTGGTTTTCGGAGAGATCAGGAATAGCATCGATGGTGTTGGTGCGAACAGAATAGGCACCCCACGCAAACAAACCGGTTGCGACAAGCAACACGAAAAATTTATTACGGAGTGATAAGGAGATTATTTTTTGGATCATGGACCGCTGATTTTGACCGCTGATTAATATGATTGAATGATTCCCATGATGGACACGGAAATACATCACCGCGCACATGATTGTGCATCAGTGATTTCAAATCAATTATTAAATCAGGAATGACTGAACGAGAATGATGCGCTCTGCACCAGGGTCTGGTGGAGGGCTATCATCAAAATAGGAAATGAATGCTTGAGAGGAATTTTGATGCTGAATTGCAAAATCAAGAATTGGAAAAGAAACCTCGCTGATTAATACAGGAACAAACCCAATGTTTGATACCGCAGTTGAAACTTTAAAGGCATCTGACTTAACATCTACCTTTTCGTCATGGCAGCAGCCGGAATCCTCCATTGCACCGCAGCAAGGCATAGCCTTTCTGAACACCGCAACATCTTGTAACATGTTACCGCAATAATGAAAAGCCACCTGCGCACCAATTGAAGTAGTGAGAATCAGTAAAATTGAAAATATGGCAGTTATTTTTTTCAACGTAAGTACAAAGAACGTAAAAGTTTGGGATTGGTTCAAGAGGGGTCGCTGATGCCACAGATTACACAGATGGACGCGGATATCGACCTCTACTGATGGCACCTTGGTCACTCAATCGTTACCGACTTCATTATTTCCATCATCTGCTTTTCCGTTGCTGATGAGCCTGAATAAACAAAATCTATGATAATCCCTCTTTTTTGTCGAATTGTATAAACTGAATACGAGCCAGATCTTTCAATTGCCTTTGCTTTCGGCACTATGATCTTGTACCCAATTGAGTTATCAATATTTGTTAAGTCTGATTTATTTATAAAAAAGTATTCGGCCTCTTTGAATTCAGCATGCCTACATTTTTCCAAAAAAGACAATACGTCCCGCAAGCTGTCGGCATTCTTTATAGTCACCCAAACTTGAGCTGATTCATTGTGGGAGTTTTCAGTTGAATTCAATTCAAATTTGTATCGGTTCCACGGTGGATTCATTTCCCATTTGTTCGCCAAATACCAAGACTTATTAGGAAACTCAATTTCCATATTGACCTCCTCAAATTTTTGAGTCCATTTTGACTCACTTTGAATGCAACCTGAAATTAAAAGAAGAATTAAAATGTAAACCGTATTTCTCATTTTCTCATTGAGTTGGCACAAGGTTTTATATAAGTACATCCCCCGTCATCTCCTTCGGAATTTCAATCCCCATAAGCTTCAAAATAGTAGGCGCAAGATCGCCAAGCTTTCCGTCATTGATTTTTCCTTTGAAATCATCGTCAACTAAAATGCAGGGAACTAGGTTAGTGGTGTGTGCCGTGTTGGGAGTGCCGTCATCGTTGATCATCATGTCGGCATTGCCGTGATCTGCAATGATAATTGTGGCGTACCCATTTCTTCGCGCTGCTTCAGTAACTGCTTCGTTGCATTGATCAACCGTTTCGCAAGCTTTTACTGCGGCTGAAAAAACTCCGGTGTGACCAACCATATCGGGGTTGGCAAAATTCAGACAAATAAAGTCTGCTGATTTTTTATCCAATTCAGGAATGATTTTATCACGAATGTCTTGTGCACTCATCTCCGGTTTCAGATCATAAGTCGCCACTTTAGGTGAAGGACAAAGAATGCGCGACTCTCCGTCAAAAACTTCTTCACGGCCTCCTGAAAAAAAGAAAGTAACGTGCGGATATTTTTCGGTTTCAGCTATGCGAATTTGTTTCTTGCCCGCTTTAGATACAATCTCTCCTAGCGTGTTATTCAAATTGTCTTTATCAAAAATCACTTTCACATTATTGAATGAGTCATCGTAATTAGTGAGCGTGACATAATACAATTTCAATTTCTTCATCGACTGCTCGGGGTAATCCTGCTGAGTCAACACCATTGTAATCTCGCGACCTCGGTCTGTGCGGAAGTTGAAACAGATTACCACATCACCTTCCTTAATAGTTGCTAGTGGCCTTTGATTTTCATCCACCAATGCAATCGGCTTGATAAACTCATCAGTCACTCCGGCTTCGTATGATTTTTTTATGGCTTCTCTTGCATCACTGAATTTCTCCCCAACACCATTGACTAATAAATCATAAGCTAGCTTCACACGCTCCCATCGCTTATCGCGATCCATTGCAAAGTAGCGACCAACGATGCTCGCCAATTTTCCTGAAGTCTTGCTCAAATGATTTTGCAAATCGCTGATGTAGCCTAAGCCGCCTTTAGGATCGGTGTCACGACCATCAGTAAATGCATGAATGAATAAATTTTTAACTCCTTCGTTATGCGCAATGGTGCAAATACCTTTTAAATGATTGATGTGCGAGTGAACGCCACCATCCGAAACCAATCCAATCAAATGAACTGCTTTGTTGTTTTGTTTCGCATAGTTGAACGCACTAAGCAAAACCTCATTCGTATCTAATTCCTTTTCTTCAACTGCTTTGTTGACACGAACTAAGTCTTGATATACCACGCGGCCCGCACCAATATTCATGTGGCCCACTTCACTGTTACCCATTTGTCCTTCGGGCAAACCAACAGCCAGGCCTGACGCTTGCAGTTTGCTGTGAGGATATTTTTTGTAAAGGGAATTGATGTAAGGAGTCTTAGCTGCATCAATAGCAGATACTTTCAAATTTTTCGCGATACCCCACCCATCGAGGATCATCAAAAGCACTTTCTTGTTCATGGATTGATAATTGAAATACAAATATAAAACAGCGATGAATGATTTAAGTTCCGGTCAAATCAGAACCCATCATCCTCTTTCTTCTTCTCTTTCTTCTCGTCTTTCTTTTTGGCTGCTGAAGTTCCACTGGCGAGGTCGTACGGAGCTTCCAGTCCATAATAGTTCAAGCGGAATTTATTAATCCATGCCAGTGCCTCATCATTACTCCCCGGAATAAAAACCAACTCGCCTACTTTGGCCTTACTTGCGTTCGTCTTTTTAGCAATCATGTCGTTGAATATCTCATTGGATGAATGCACCATCAGGCGATTGTCTTCATACCCGAAATAATACCATGATTCAGGCGAGGCCTTAAAGAAAACATGAAACACGGGAGCTCCATCTTCATTCTTTCTTATCTCCATAAATCCTTCGAAGCCACCATTGATATCGATCTTGGTCATGTTGCTTACACCAATGGCGCCTTCGCTATAAAATGCTTTTTGCGTTTGCGACCATTTCAAATTCACGTTTGCAAATGTGATTGGCGCTGCCAGCTGAGCAATTGTACCCAATGAAGTGTACGCCTGTTGCGATTTCTTCTCATAATCACGGGCAATCTTTTCACCCACAACGTTCGCTACTTTATAAAGCAGCTCTGTTTGATCACCAAGCCCGTCACCCGCACCTTCGTTTTTAATTACTTCTTGCAGATTAGTGGCCATCAATTGATATGCAGCGAGAGGGATATTCATGTTCGCCATGATGAGCGCGTTCATCTTGATTTCATTCGTCTCCAAATTGCCTGAGCCAAGTGCGCTTGCCGTGAGATTGAAATCTTTGGAGCCCTTAAAAAAGTTTACGGGGCCTTCAAAACGAACTTCCTGTTTGTCTTCATTATAATTAAAAACTTTTCCTTCAAGTTTTTCTCCGGCAGCCTTCTGTCTATCCTCTATTCTAAACTCGCTGCTTTCTTTGTCAAAATGAAGTGATCCACCAGGTTTAAAGAAATCCTCGTCATTGTCATCCTTCTTGTCGAAAACAAAGGTGATATACAAACTATTATCCGAAGCAAAGTGAAGACCCGCTTGCGCCCTTCGCCCAGCCTCACTTACGGTCTCATCGAAGTTTAGGAAAACATCTTTTTCGTCTCCACTTTGATTGTATGAAAGCCAGGTGTCATAGTTTTTAATTTTTTTCAAATCCAGTTTGATGTACCCCTTCAATTGCAATGCCGGACGTGTGGCGTACATCACCATATCTCCTTTATAATAAATTCTTGGAGCAATCAGGATTTTGTCCTTATCAGTTACCGCTGCCTCTGATACCGTCTGCATGGCTGCTACAACTTTGCTTCTCTTCTTTTTCGATTCTTCACTTATCGGCTCAAGGTGAAAGTCTGACATCTTGATGGCAAACGTATCGCTGGCGGCATTTACATATTGATAAGTTGCATAACCTGAAAAACTTCTTCTCGAGTTGATATCTACAACGCCATTAGTGAGTCGGTGATATCCGTTTAGGGTGTCGAGCACAATCACCGTATTTTTTAACTGACCGATCTTGGCGTTTTCCAAGATGAGCACTTCATTATTCTCTGGGGTAATCTTAGCATCGGCTACAATGATGTACGGAATACCGCTGACTTTCAATTGCTGTAACTGAATATCATACTCCGCTTTCTCGGCATTGAAGCGAAGTGAATCGAGATCTTTACGAGTAGTATAGAAATAAGAATTTTCTATGGGAACATCGGGCGCTTTCGCCATGGTAATTTTCTGTGTGTTCAAGTCCCAACGAGCTTCCGTAATCGATGTTTTAAACTGAGCGTAAGGAAAACTGATAGCGGCCGCACCCTCCACTTCAGGGCTCATTGTCGCATAGTTCTGTTCCAGATTAAATTTCAAGCGAACATCAATCCCCTCCAAAGCCGGTTTATCAGGATTTCCTGTCTTCACATCAAACTTGGCGTGACGTGCACTAAATTCCTTAGACGAAAAATTTAAATACGATGACACCACTTCTGAACCCCTGGTGGAAAGTTTGCCACTCCCTGTTACTCCCTTTTTGGAGACGGTGAGGTTTCCGCTAAGGTTCGCAGTCTTGCTATAAAGAGAAAATGGCTCCTTTAAATTTCTCACTTTGAATTTATCCTGCTTCGGCAGCCACTTCATCTGGTAATCAGCGAAAGTCACTTGAGGAAAATTGACGTTGCCAATCTGTTGCTCTTTTATTTCACCAATTTTTCCTTTAGCGATCACCGAGTCAGGAAAAAATACAAAGTCGCTTGACTTTACTGAAGCAGCTAAGTAATCAATTCGGCCTGTAGCACGAATACCCGCATTGTCCATACTTAGGCCTCCATAAAACTTCCCTTCCCCCTGGTACAAGTTATATCCCTCGGTCGGAACAGCATGTGTGAACCCCAAAGATTTATCGGGCATGGTATGCAGTTTCTCTTTGAAGACTGGAAACATTCCACCAGACACAAATGTGCCATCAAAGTTGATAGAGGAGGGATCGGCATCGTTCAAACTATCCAGCTTAAATGGCGGCACGATAAAAAAGACTGATCGATCGTAAGCTCCGTTCAGCACATCTTTCCGGTCAAAGTAAATTGCACCCCCTGCGCTCGCATCCAAATTAGGAAAGTGTGAATACTTAACTCGCCCGGATTTATTGTCAGGCATATTGATGTAAAGTGTTCCTGAGGTTTTATTGGATGAAGCCTGCAAGCCTGCTGAAGCCGCTGCGGTTGAATCAGTACCAACCATCGAGTTGTTTACTCTTCTGCGGGTGCCATCTTTGTCTGTAACATAAAATCGAATAGAATCGATGTGACGGAGGTCAACCAGAAAGCTTTCATAGTTGAAAGTGAAATCCTTTCCGGTAATTTCAAAATTTCCCGCATCAATGGTGCCTTTGAACTGCAAGCCCCGATTATGCAACATGGTAATAACACTGCTATCGGGCTTAACCAAAACTTTTAAAGAATCGCTAATCTTAAATTCTTCAACGCCATGAATCACCAACTCATTCTTCTTAAAACTGAGAGTAGCATTGGCAATCGTATCAGCAAGAGAATGAATCTTCATGTTGTCATAATCCACTTTGCCTTTGGCCGATTCCATAAAATGCATGGCTTTGTCTTTCACGTGAATTTTTCCCGTTTTCGCATCATAGTCGATCATTCCTTTCTGCGATAGAAAATCTGCTGCCATGCGTATGATTCCAACCGTGTTCTTTGAATCTGTCAATTCGAACACAGTGAAGTCTTGCGTGTTCGCCTGAAGTGCATAATTGACAAACTTGACCAATGGGTTAAAGTCAAACCCCGGATCTTTCAACAATCGAAAATCATTCGGGTCATAAAAATCGCGAGACTCAATGATCATTGGAGAAACGCGGCCACTGCCTTGCATGAAAATATCGAGACTATCTGATTTCAGATCCCACCGAATCGCATCCGCTTGAAAATCGATTCCGAAGTAAGTAGAAGAAAATGGCGCTTTACGCAATGCGGAATTATCCTTTGTTAGCAACAGCACCTCTTTTTTGCCTCGCAGGTAGCGCATGTGCATAGACGGATGTGTGATGGAATCAACACCTTGATAAATAACGATGCGGGCGCTGTTAGAAAGCACGAGCGTGTCTTTAAAGGAAAACGTAAAAGATGTAGCTTTAAATTTTTTGTCTGATTCTCCCAGTACTTCCAGCGTAGCGGGCTTACCACTCACCGAGTTACTGGTTATTACTGATCCCTCAAGCCCAAGACCTCCAATGTATTTCAATTTATCAGAACCCAAATCAGTAAGTGCAACATTGTTTTCGTAGGATTTGAATCGCGGATAGATCGAGGATTTTTTTCCCGTATGCTTCACGCTTCTAAAATCAAAAACACCCGAAACTTTCCCCTCAACTTTTCCTGTGTACGTAAGTTTGCCTTGTGCCGCCCCAACGGCCGCCTGCGCTGTTTTAAAATTGTATTTATTGAATTCGTAATAAACAGAGTCGGCACTTAGCCCCGCTGGAGACCAATCAAACTTTCCACCTTCGCCCACGAAGATCTTATCGCGAAGTGAGAAGGTGCCTTTGGTATTTTTTAAGAATGCCGAATCATAAGGCGTGATGAAATTCAAGGATAAGCTTTTGAAAACGATTACCGGTCCTAACAATTTTGGCTGAACGATTGGCTTCTGCCACGTAGGCAAAGTAGCGGCAATGGAGTCTGCTTTCGGATCATAAACAACTTGAGTAGTATCTGGCGCTGGTGGCTCTAAATAATCAAAAGTATATTCATCATCGGTTATTTTGAGTCGAAAGTATCTTTCATAATTCAGCGCATGATGTTCAAGGAAATCTCGAGTTTGATGAAGCAATACATTGACCTGCCCGGCATTATTTTTTTGAATGGACTTGCCAATCACGGTGAGCAGATCGGTGAATTTGGTAGCCTCTAATTTTTCAACATCAACTGCGGCTACGATGGTACCATAATAGTTAACAAAATGAGGTTGCACCCGGCACCCCTTTTTCTTCATCAGCTTCACTTGTTTTTTGATCAGGGCCTGTTGATCAGGGCCGAGGTTGATCCATGAGCCGCCAAACGAAGCGCCAATAGCTGAAGCATCAATTGCCTTTGTGTTTTCTAAAACTACACGAACGCTATCCTGAAAACTAAGGATTACGGGCTCAGGCTGCTGTGCGTACGCAATGCGACACAAGAGAATTAAAGCAAAAAAATATATTAGACTTTTTTTCACTCGCACAAAGCTTGAAAGTTCGGAAATAAATGGCGAAAGTTCTAATGATCAACGCCTTGTTCCGTAGAAATTCAAACGAGATAACAGGAAGATTATTTCTTTTGAAGGAGTAGACACGCCCAAGATTCGCGGCTGTCATGATGAATTTCATGAAGACCAGATTTAGTCGCCTCCTTTTTCAAATCATCGATGTCTTTTTCGTAAAATCCACTTAAAAGCAAATAGCCGCCCGCAACGAGTTCATTAGCGTAGTTGCTCATCTCAGCCATTAAAATATTTTTGTTGATGTTAGCCAGAACGACATCAAATTTGTGATCGAATTTAAAATCGGAAATTTTTCCCTGGCGGATGTTAATGTTATTGCAATGGTTAACTGCAGCATTTTCTTGTCCGTTGGTTACACTCCATTCATCTATGTCGAAAGCTTCAATTGATTTTGCGCCTAGTTTTGAAGCCATGATTGAAAGAATGGCTGTTCCACATCCCGCATCCATCACAAGTTTGTTCTTGTGGTCTATTTTTATCTGGCTCTTCAACATCAAATAAGTGGTTTGATGATGGCCTGTACCAAATGACATTTTGGGCGTAATGATTATCTCGTACGGATATTTCTTTTCAATGTGGTGAAACTCAGCTCGCACTAAACATTGATCATCAACAATCACCGGCTCCACGTTCTTTTCCCATTCTGTATTCCAGTTTTGCTTTTCTACTTTGTCTTCAAAGAACAAAAGCGGAGAAACATGTTTGTATTTTTCTTTTATCGATTCGATAGCATCGCGATCAAATTCACTGGCATAAGCCTCAAACCCTGTTTCGTTTTCCATGAAAGTATCAAACCCCGTTTCGGCAATCTCAGCCATGAGTATCTCCGAGAATTCGGGATCGCAAACAATTTGTAATCGTGAGTAGTACATAAATTTATGTCGTGATAATAAATTGGGAAGCTTATTCGCCTGATCGCAAAGTTATCTCCAAAACTAATAATTAATCATCTCTTAAAAGCGCTGATTCGCTTGGTATTTATCAAGACACTACCTTTGCCAAATGCTATCGATCAAGGTTTTTACATTCAATCCATTTTCTGAAAACACCTATTTGGTTTCCGATGAAACAAAAGAGGCGGTGATCATTGATCCCGGCTGCTATTCCAGGGAAGAACAAAAGGAGTTGGTTTCGTTTGTAGAGGCGAATCAATTAAAAGTAAAATACATTCTTAACACCCATGGCCATATCGATCATGTGCTTGGCAATGATTTTACAAAAGATAAATTCAAGGCTCCCCTGGTAATTAGCAAATTGGATGAAGCCACGATGAGATCAGTAAAAACCTACGCGCCACTTTACGGATTTGACGCATATCGCGAAGCAGAACCCGATAAGTTTCTTGTTGAGGGCGACACGTTCGTGTTTGGAAATACTTCCTGGAAAATATTGTTTCTTCCCGGTCATGCGCCCGGTCACATCGGGTTTTATGATGAAAAAGAAAAAGTCATTTTTAGTGGCGATGTACTTTTTGAGCAAAGCATTGGCCGCACCGATCTGCCTGGCGGGAATTTCGACACCTTAATTCAAAGTATCCATCAAAAATTATTCACTCTTCCCGATGAAGTCATTGTGTACCCGGGCCACGGATCATCTACTTCCATTGGCGAAGAAAAAATATCCAATCCATTTTGCGCCATTAGCCTTATTAAATGAAATGGCCAATCATATTCGTTAACACATGAAAAAACATATTCCTAACGCACTTACTTGTTGCAATTTGTTGTGCGGATGTTTCGGTATCGTTTATTGTCTTGAAAACAGAAATGTGCCGGCTGCCTATTTTGTTTGGGCTGCAGGCGTCTTCGATTTCTTTGATGGATTTGCTGCACGTTGGCTGAAAGTCACATCGCCCATTGGCAAAGAGCTAGACTCCCTGGCAGACATGGTTAGCTTCGGATTACTCCCTTCATTGGTGATGTACAAGATGATTGGAGCAACTTCTGCTAATGTCTATTTGCCTTATGCTGCTTTTATGATCGCGGTTTGTTCGGCTCTCCGACTAGCTATCTTTAATGTTGACGAAACGCAACATGATTCATTTAAAGGATTGAATACTCCGGCCAATACTATATTTATTACTGCCCTTCCGTTTGTCAGTGGCTACATTGGCGCATTCATCAATCAAGACTGGGTATTGGTCTCTGTTACGATTGTTTTTTCGCTATTACTTGTCTCACGAATTGACATCCTTGCCTTCAAGTTCAAGAATTTTTCGTGGGCGAGTAACAAATTAAGATTTACTTTTTTGGCCTGTGCCGTATTACTGCTCATACTTATGGGCAAACCGGCAATTCCTTTGGTCATACTAACTTATATCGCATTTTCGTTAGCTGGAAAGGTGCTGAAGCTGGAGGGATAGGTTCTTTATTTTTGAAAGTGTGATTAGAAAAATTCATTTCATCATTTTCCTTCTTTACACAAGCGCAAGCGCCTGGAGTCAAACGTCTGTTTTAAATTCAGGAAACTGGTATAAGTTTTCGGTAAGTAACGATGGCGTCTTTAAAATCGATAACTCCCTTCTTAAAAAAGCAGGAATCGACCCTTCGAAAATAGATCCGAAGAACATCAGAATTTACGCTGGCCAAACCGGAATGCTTCCCCAAGCGAATAACATCGATCGCATGGTTGATCTATCGGAAGTTGCTATTTCCGTTGTGGGCGAAGTCGATGGAAAATTTGATGCTGCCGATTACATCCTTTTTTTTGGCCAAGGTCCTGATAAATATTCTTATGACTCAAAAAGGAATTTTTTCAGCCACGAAAAAAATCTTTATTCCGATAAAAACTTTTACTTCCTCACTATTTCAACATCGCCAGGCAAACGCCTGATCCAAAGTCAGAATCTATCAGGTAATTTTCCAATCGTCAATACATTTGATGGCTTCGCCTATTATGAAAACGATAAGTATAATCTGCTCCACACCGGTCGGCAATGGTATGGGGAGCAGTTCGATCAATCGTTGCAGCTGACTGTTCAGTTTGATTTGCCAGGCATTGTGCCTAATTCAATTATTAAATTGACAAGCCATGTTATGGCACGCTCAATTAACGATTGTTCATTCACAGTGTCTTTCAACAACAATCAAGTACTTACTCAACCAATTCAAGCGGTTCCAAATACCACTTTTGGCCTTAAGGGAAATGAAGCAGCAGATACAGTTTCCCTTAGTGAAGCCTCGATTGCAGCATCAACTCAATCATCACAACAAATCCATTACGTATTTAAACAAGGCAGTTCAGGTATTTCCACTGGTTATCTTGATTATTTACTCTTTAGTACAAAAAGACAGTTGGCACTCTACCGCGATCAAACCATTTTCACATCAGTAGAAAGCATATCCAATCCCGCTTCCACTTTCCAAATCAAATCCGTTGCCTCAAGTGACTTAGTTTGGAATATCACCAATCCACTTCATGTAAAAAACCAAACAACAGAATTGAACGGAAGTACCTTCGGGTTTTCGACAAATACCGATTCACTTAAAAAATTTGTCGTCTTTAATCCCTCAAAAATTTCTCCGCCAAGTTTTGAATCGAGGCTAGCCAATCAAAATATTCACGCGATCACTTCTGCCAATCTGTTGATTATTTCTCATCCTTCTTTGATGGATCAAGCGACCAGGCTTGCATCACACAGACAATCTCATGATCAGTTATCCGTTGAGACAGTTTCAACCGAGGCCATCTACAATGAGTATGGTGGTGGTAAGTCTGATCTTACGGCCATTCGCGATTTCATTAGAGACGTTTACAAAAAATCAAACAGCCAATTGAAATACATTTTGTTGTTTGGTCGCGGATCTTACGATTATAAAAATCGGGTATATGCCAACACTAACTTGGTTCCTATTTATGAATCGTATAATTCATTAGATCCTTTGGCCACTTACTCTTCCGATGATTACTTCGGATTTCTGGAAGACAACGAAGGTGCATGGCCTGAAAATCCTGCTATAAATTATTCATTGGACATAGGCATTGGAAGGATCCCGGCAAAGAATCTTTCCGAGGCTGAAATTATAGTTGATAAATTGATTGACTACGATACAAACCCAGATCGATTTGGTGCTTGGCGCAAAGATTTTCTTTTCGTTGCAGACGATGGAGACAATGATGTTCATGAGAATCAAGCCGATATACTAGCAGATAACATCGAGCTAAATCACTCGGAGTTCAATGCCAAAAAATTATTTCTTGACATGTTTAAGCAAGTGTCGAAGCCCTCTGGTCAAACTAGCCCTGATGCGACCACGGCACTAGATCTTGCCATCCGCAAGGGAAAATCCATCGTGAATTATACGGGGCATGGATCCGAAAAAATCTGGGCCCAGGAATTGATGCTTACTGACGAGATTGTTAAGAGCCTTACAAACGCACCAAAATATCCCTTATTTGTAACAGCTACTTGTGAGTTCGGCCGCAACGATGATCCTTTCATTATTTCCTCGGCTGAACTTTTAATGCTACAAAAGAAAGGCGGAGCTATCGGCATAGTCACTACAGCAAGACCCGTTTATTCAAATACAAACTTTCAGCTGAATCAGGCTTTCTATCAGGCATTGTTTCTCAAAGACAACAATCAATTCAGAAGATTAGGCGCTATTATGCGCGACACAAAAAACAATAGTCAGAGCGGCACGTCAAATAGAAATTTCTCACTTCTTGGTGATCCTTCCATGAAGCTGGCACTTGCAGATGATCAAGCGATAGCAACGACATTAACTGGATCTGATACCTTGAAGGCCCTATCACAAGTTTCTATTAAAGGAGAAATCCAAAACAACGGAAGTATCATTACAAATTTCAATGGCTCCGTCTATGCAACCTTGTTTGACAAAATCGAAAGCTTGGTAACACTGGGTGATCCTGACGAGGTCATTACAACCCCTGCACCACCGTATAATTATATCGAGCGAACAAATAAATTATTTGAAGGCTCAGTGTCGGTCGATCAGGGAAAATTTCAATTCAATTTTGAGTTGCCCAATGATCTGGTTTCAGGTATTAAAAAGGGAAAGCTCAGTTTATATGCTTTTCAAAATGACGGAACAGAGGCCACGGGGTATTCTTCTGTTTTTTCAGTTGGAGGAGTCAATCCAAATCCCCTCACAGACACCAAGCCTCCTGAGATAAGCCTATTTATAAGTGATACTACTTTTATAAACGGAGGAATAGTTGGGCCTAATACTCAATTGGTGGCACAACTTTCCGATGCCAGCGGTATTAACATTGCTTCGGTTAATCCCCAAAACAATATCATCGCCACATTAGACAATAAGTGGTCTTATGTCATTAATGATTATTATTCCTCCTTAAAAAATAATTTTCAAAAGGGAAGGGTGGTGTATGCTCTTGATACCTTAAAAAAGGGACTTCATACCCTTTCACTTTCAGTATCGGATACCCATGATAACCGAGCAACGGCAACGGTTAGTTTTTTGGTCACCGATGGTTCGGGCATCAGCGTTAGTGATTTTTACAATTACCCCAATCCTTTCAATTCAACTTCAGAAACCACATTTCACTTCACTCATACACGTGCCGGTGAAGATTTAGCGGTTACCATCATTGTTTATGATTTTATGGGAAGGCCATTGATCAATATCGATTATGACATACCCAATAGCTCCTATCAAGTCAATCTCAATAAATGGAATGGATCGGTGGGTGAAACAAAAATAAGCCCAGGAATATACGTAGCGCGACTGTTTGTCCGTTCCCTTGCCGATGGCTCACAAAATGAGAGAGTTGTGAAGCTTATTATATTGAATTGATTACCTTTAAAGCCCGAAATTACCTTATGAAGAGAATTCTATTTAGTTGGTCATTAATCTGCCTAACTGCATCATTTCTGCAAGCACAGACACCAGGCACGGTGACAGGAGTTGATTCCACAAGATCCGTTATTACGACAGCAGTTCCATTTCTAACCATAACTCCAGATTCAAGAGCTGCGGGAATGGGCGATGCAGGCGTTGCTACTTCACCGGATGCCAATTCAGGATACTGGAACCCTGGCAAGCTAGTTTTCATTGATAAAGGATTTGGATTCACAACATCATACACTCCTTGGCTTGCTCGCATTATCAATGACATGAAGTTGCTATACCTTTCAGGATTCTACAAAATCGATAGAAATCAAGTAGTCGCGGCTTCATTAAAGTATTTTGACATGGGTGCCATCGAATTTAGAGATGGAAATAATTATGCTCTGGGAAGATATAATCCACGAGAGTATGCCATTGACGTCACTTATTCCCGATTACTTACTGAGCATTTTAGCATTGGCGGAACACTGAGATATATTCGTTCCAACCTTACGGGGTCCAATCCTACATCTGCGCCAGATGCGCGTCCAGGCAATTCAGTAGCTGTAGACCTAGGAGCTTTTTATACCAAGCAACTTACTTCAAGAAATGCAACCCTGTCGCTAGCAGGAACAATTACTAATCTAGGGTCAAAAATGACCTATACCGATGCAAACAATAAAGATTTTATTCCTACCAACTTGCGACTTGGTGGTGCTTATAAAACACAACTAGACCCTTTAAATAGCTTGACTTTCGCATTGGATTTTAACAAGCTCATGGTGCCAAGTCCGCAGCCAGATAATAGCAATCGCAGCAAGCCATTGCTGAGTGGCATCTTTGGCTCTTTCTCTGATGCTCGCGGAGGGATTAAAGAAGAGTTACATGAAATTACCATTTCATCGGGTATGGAGTATTGGTACAAAGATTTCTTAGCAGTGCGCGCTGGCTATTTTTTCGAAGCCAAAGACAAAGGCAATCGCAAATATTTAACCACAGGTATTGGCGTAAGATATGAAATGACAAATCGCGATGTGTTCGGTCTTGACATGGCATATATGATCCCAACCACCGTAGGGCAAAATGCTTTAGCTGAAACGATCCGGTTTACCATATTTTATTTACTTCCGGTAAAAGAAGGAAAGCAGAACGAGACACCAGCGGATTAATTCATGCTGAACCGCGCTTCTCCACCTCCGTTTTCAAAGACCTTTTCGTTTGAACTACCCCGACCAGAAATCATTCGGCTGAATGATGGCTTAGATTTTGCTTTTCTTAATGGCCTTCAGCAAGATGTTTTCAAATTAGAGTTCATCTTTAAGTCAGGTAAGTGGTGGGAAACAAAAAATGGACTCTCACACTTCACTGCCTTGTTACTCGAAAAAGGCACGACCAAGAAGTCTTCGATTGAAATTGCAAATCTATTAGATTATTACGGGGCACAGATTGAAGTCTCCCCAGGTTATGACTTCACTTCGGTCTCGCTATATGGCCTAAGGAAATATTTCATTAAAATATTTCCCGTGATGTGGGAAATTCTCACTGAGCCATCTTTTGATCAAGCTGAATTTGATTTACAAAAGGATATCTTTATTCAAAACCTTAAAGTCAATAACGAAAAAAATAGTTTTATTGCCTCTAAGCTTATCCGCAAAAACATCTTTGGCAGCAATCACCCTTATGGAAGCTCCATAGAAGAGGTCGATGCAAATACTTTGACAAGAGAAGATTTGTCAAATTTCTTCTCTCTCCGATATCAGCCCTGCGCCATTTACCTGATGGGCAATTTTAACGAAAGTGAGATTCAATCCTTGACGCAAGGAGTTGCATTTAGTTCTCCAAGCCTAAAAGAAGATTCCTTTAGTATAACTACTGGCCCCTCAAATCAAAGTGTTTCAAAAGATGAAAGTGTTCAAAGTTCAATCCGGCTTGGCAAGCGTATCGTCAACAGAAATCATCCAGATTACTTTCCTTTGCTTTTGCTAAATCACATTTTAGGAGGATACTTTGGCTCAAGGCTGATGAAAAACATTCGAGAAGAAAAGGGGCTTACTTATGGAATCTATTCTTCCATCAATCCCTTCAAAAACGATTGTCTGTTTTCAATTGGAGCAGATGTGGGCAAAGACAAAAAAGAACTCGCGCTTGAAGAAATAAAAAAGGAACTCCTCAAGTTGTCTGAGCAAACTGTCCCGATGGAAGAACTTAGTACCGCAAAAAATCATTTTTTAGGCAGCCTTCAGTTAGAGATTGCCAATCCGTTTTCGTCCCTTGATAAAATCAAAAACCTTCAGCTAAATCGATTGGGAGATAACTATTATAAAAATCTTTTCTTGTCAATCGACACAACGAATCCATTAGACATTCAGAGAATTGCCAAAAAATATTTAATCCCTAATGACCTTTTCGAAGTCTCGGTAGGCTAATCTTCAATTTTTCATTGCATCCGGTGATTGTGGAACTCTGTAAAAGAGTAAAGTAAGAATTTTTTTTCGCCCCCCACTTCCGAGGCTGATCGTGGTCCGGGCTATGCGCTGCAAGTCCGCCTGCACACATAGTCAACCGCACTTCGGGCTTTTCGCTTCTATCCCTGGCCGGGCGTGGAGTAATGGAT
>CBRFFM010000005.1:0-231496 GCA_967789005.1 uncultured bacterium
TTCAATGAACGTTTGTCTTAAACCTTTTCAAGACATTAGTGGACTCCGTGTCCTTTTTCCGCTTAAGAGGCCAAAACCATCTGTTTTTGCCACATTTTTTCTAAAACGGACTGCAAAGGTAGCACATCAGTTGGCATCCGCAAATCCCCGCAAAAAGATTTTTTAAAAGTCTCTCTTTAGACTCGGTATCTTTTGAGGATCAGCACGTTAAAAGATTAACTTTTTTTACCCAAAACGGTAGCACATCCAGAACAGCCTATAATTCCTGCTTTTTTGCCTTAAAAAGAGGAACTGTACTGCAAGCTTCGCCAAACATAATACTGGCGGCAATGGGCCTTAAATGATTCACCACTTCAACATAAGCAGAAACAGGAACGGATACTTTGCTGCATCCTTTAACCACTACTTTGGCGGTCTGAAATTTCTTCCAATCCACTGAGCTCAGTTTCTGATTAAACAGGTGACGCTCTAAATCATCTAGTGAACCAAAAACGACTGTTGTTGCATAGGGCTGAAGAGCAACAGCTAATAGCATAAAAGCCCACGTAGGAATAATAGCTTCGGTAGAACAAATAATAGCTACGTGTTTGCCAGTGTATTGTGACCAATCGTGAGTCTTGATGAAATCGCGAAAGTCTTTTTCCTTTAAAATCAATCCCTGAAAAAGCTGATCCTTGATATCGAGTAATTGACGGTCACCCGGAGTATACAATTCTTCCAGATCGAACGTGACCAAATTACTTGCTGAAACCCGATTGACGATTTGCTCTTCCATAGATTTAATTCAGTGCCTCAACATCAAGAAACCGAATTTGGTTTTTTTATAAGAAAATCTTTGAGATAAAATGGTTCGAAATGTTCAAGATCTTCAAAATCTGCCTTCGCAAATTTGCCGTAGCCTAATTCACCTAAAGCTGATGCAAAGGGTTTGATCCCTGAAATGAATCTTGCGCTTGCGTTTTTAACTACGGCCTGAAATTTATCGGAACCTTCGCCAAAAAAGTAAATTGGCTGCTGCTGAAGATGCTCGGTGAAGCTATTCTCATCGACAATCTTTGCCTGCGTAGGTTCAACTACTTCTAAATTTTTATTGAGCAACGTACAATAAACCTCCATTCTCCGCGCGTCAAGCATCGGACAAAGCAATGCAGAGTCACTTTGATCTAAGGTATTTTTTACTTGATATGCGAGTAGGTAAAGCGTGTTTATTGAAATCAACGGAACATTCAATGAATAACAGATTCCTTTCGCAGTGGCAACTCCTATTCTGAGTCCGGTATATGAACCAGGTCCGGAGGCCACCACAACTCCCTTTAATTGATCCTTTTTTATTTGGGCTTCACTGAAGAGTTTATCGATCATGACAGCAAGCATTGATGCGGTTGTTTGTGATTCCGTGCTCTCTCCAACTCCCATCAGTTTCCCTTCGAGGTGAAGGGCACAAGAAAAAGAATGAGTGGATGTTTCAATACTTAGCAGAAGAGCCATTACTGCACAGACAATAGTTGTTGATACCTGGCTTTATCACTCAATAATTTTCTCGCCTCCAGTATTTCTGAATCACGATCAAACGAAACATCTACCTGGCCATGTGAAAGCAGATAGTGGAAGGCGATTTCTTCTTCAAGTACTCTTTGGATTTCTGATTTAAACCGAATCAAATCATTGCCTCTGGCTTGCGTAATTTTGTTTTTCAAATCTGCAAGAGAAGATTGAAGCTGATCATAGTATTTTTCATTCTTGGCAGAAGCAATCATCGATTCAATTTTATGCTCAAGTTCCGGGGTGAATTTAAAATTCTGTTTCTTGAGCCACTCCATGAATTTTTCATATTCACTGTCGCTCATCCTGAAATCTTTCATTGACTGACGCGCAAGTTTATTCTCACTACAATATTTACAAGCATACTCAAATACTTGACCTGATGAGACCAATTCAATTGTCAATGGCGCAATTTCTTCCGGCTTTATATGGATGTCAGGATCTAAACCAGCACCATCATAAACTTTACGTCCGATTTTAGTTTTGAATTCACGTTTAAGTGAATCAGCGAATTTAGTCACAGAACCGTCTGAAAGACGGTGCGCATAATCCAATGCTTGGATGCAGCGGCCACTTGGGATATAATATTTTGCTGTGGTAATTTTCAATTGCGCTTCGTAGGCTAATTGACGTGTGGTCTGCACCAAACCCTTTCCAAAAGTTCTCTGACCTATCAATACTGCACGATCATAATCTTGCAGTGTACCAGCAACAATTTCTGAAGCAGAAGCAGAGCTTCCACTAGTTAAAACCACAAGGGGAATCTCCAGATCGACCGGATTATTGAGGGTACTATATGTTTTGTTTGATTCCTGTGACTTACCCCGAGTTGAAACCACTTCCATTGCTTTCGGAATAAAGATATTCACAATGTTTACAGCTTCGTAAAGAGAACCTCCTGGATTATCGCGGATATCCAGAATCAATTTGTTGGCACCTTGAGCTTTCAATTTTGCAACAGCGTCTGCCACTTCGCGGCCGGCACCTGGAGTAAATTCATCCAATTTGATGTAAGCCAACTCTTTGTCAATCATTCCCACATAAGAAACATTGCTGATCTTAATTTTCTCACGCACCAATTTTAATTTAACAGTTCCGGATTCGCCATAGCGTTTGACTTCAACTTCAACTTCGGTTTGCGGAGCACCTTTAAGCAACGAACTTGATTCGCCAGTGGGCTTGCCCTGAACGTCTTTCCCATTAATCGAAATCAGTTCATCACCGACATGAATTCCGGCACGGTAGGCAGGGAATCCAACATAAGGATAAGTGACGACAGTTTTATGATTGATTTGCCCTACTAAGGCCCCAATTCCGGCATACTCACCCGTAGTCTGGATACTGAATGCCTCCATGTCCTCTTTGGGGATATAATCTGTGTAAGGATCAAGCTGCTGGAGCATTCCATGAATGCCGGTGTCAATCAATTTCTTGGGATCAACTTCATCGACATAGCTTGCATTCACCTCTTTAACAAGGGATGCGAACGTGTCCAGGCTTTTTGCGATTTCGAAATAACGATCAGTGGGAACAGTGAATGCAACTAGTGCAAATACCGAGACTGTACCAACAAGTAAAAAATTCCTTCGCTTCACACTAACAACTTAAATTGGGTTCTAAAATCAGAGTTTATCAACAAGGCATGTAATTGTTCTCACAGCAAACCCAATGCAATATGCACTAGCTGCTAATAGCATAAGTAGCAAGCTCATCTTAGTTGCTACTTGAAATGCCAGATGAAATTGGCTCAAATAATTATCAAAAAATTGCTTCGTTTTAATTATTTCCTTTTTCATTTCGAGGTAACTTATTGAATGATAAAATTATCTTCTGGTGGATTACAGCCGATGGCAATATTTCCTTGGCAGAGTAAATATACGCAATCAGAAAATTTTTGTCTGAAGTCAGGGCTGACTTGTTTAGCCTATACCCTTCGCGGATGCGCCTTTTAATGGTATTTCGATCTACCGCTCTTTTAAAATTTGATTTAGGAACAGAAATCAGGATCTGATTCACTTCTGAATCGGTCGATTTCAGGTATATGACCTTGAAGGGATGTAAATAAAAAGAGGAACCCTTGCTGAAGAGTTCCTGTATTAATTTCTTTTTGGAAAGCCGTTCTGCCTTTTTAAATGAAAACATCATCATCCATCAGGATTCAGTACAAATCCGGGATGGAATGTACTCAGATTTTATTTGCTCTTAGAAGTGCCTTCGTCAGAAACAGTAAGTTTCTTGCGGCCTTTTTTCCTACGGCTTGCTAATACCCTGCGGCCATTGGCTGTTGCCATGCGCTCGCGAAATCCGTGCTTGTTAGTTCTTTTCTTGCGCGAAGGTTGAAATGTACGTTTCATATTATTTAGAGCTATTTTCTTTTAAAAGGGGTGCAAATATGAATAGGATTTGCGGAATTTACAACTCTGGATCAGAGTCCTAACCGATAAAAGGGACGAGCTAATCCACTTTCCATTGATTATTCGTGCTATATCTACATATCTTTTAAACAAAAAGACCTCCAAAACTGACGTAATGGAGGCCTTTTATCTAAGTTGATTATTTTTTCTCAGCAGCCTTAGCTTTTGCTTTTACGAAATCACCTGCCTTCACAATATTTATCATCTCGGGCTTGAGATACTTCTTAACAGCAGCATTGACTTGCTCAACTGTCAACTCCATCACTTTCTTTTCATAACTCTCATCCCAAGTCAAAGTGCGACCGGTGAATAGATAGGTATTCAAAGTGCCAGCTAAACCGCCATCTTGAGCACGCTGCACGGTTCGCTGTTGCGACCATCCTGATTTTGCTGCCGCCAATTCTTCGGCTGTAAAACCAGTTGTAATCGCTTTGTTAATTTCATCTTTGAATGCAGCCTCCAGTTTTTCTACGTTTTCGGGAGCATAAATAGCATACGCGAAAAATGAGCCTACCGGATCTAGTGTTCCCGCACTAAACTGAGAGCCAACTCCATAGCTTAACCCTTCTTTTTGGCGAATTCTAGTGGCTAAACGTGAATTGAGAAATCCTCCACCCAGCATGAAGTTACCCATGACCATACCCGGATAGTCTGCATTGTCATCCCGGAACTCGAAATTGTAGCTGCCTACGAAGAATGCATTTGCCTTATCCGGAGTCTCAACTGATTCATTAACCACTTGTACTTGAGCTGCATTGTTAACCAGACGAGCAAACGGTTTTGCACTCTTCCAGCTTCCGAATAGATCGGTAGTCAAGGTTTTGATCTCGTTGGCATCAAAATCACCAACGATAGCCATGGTTGCGTTATTTGCTCCATAAAATTCCTGATAGAATTTTTTCACTTCATCTAAAGTCAATGCTTTGGTGTCAGCAACTTCTTCATCGAATGTTGATATATATCTCGGATCACTTTTCGGGAATGGAGTCACATGACGTTGAATTTTATTGATGGCGATCGCTTGAGGTTCGCTGCGCTGCGATTCCAGGTCTGCCAGGTTTTCATTTTTCAATTTCTCAAACTCATCGGCAGGAAAATTAGCTTCCTTGAATACCTCTGCCACAAGTTTTACCACTTCTGAAAGATTCGGGCGAGTAGTTGTAATGTTGACTTGCACTTGAGTGGCTCCACCAAAAATAGTAACGTTAGCCTTGAGCTTGTCGAATTCATCTTTGATCTGCTGGCGAGTATGTTTCGCTGTTCCTTTGTTTAACATACTAGCTGCATACTCTCCTGCCGTGCCTTTGTTTTGAAGAGATGCTTCATCACCCATACGAATGGTGATGCGCAGCTCAACTGACTCACCTCTTGTTTTTTTCGAGAGCATGGCTAGCTTCATTCCGTTAGGCAAACTTGCTCTTACTGTTCTTGATTCAATGTTTGCAGGTGATGGATCAAATGCTTCACCCTGTACTACTGCTTGATTTCCTTTGTAATCTTTAACCAAGGCATCAACATCAGGGATTGCCGGGATTTCTGAACGTTCAGGTTTTTCCGTTGGAATGAACACACCCATTGTACGATTGTCTGGCTTCAGATATTCGCGTGCCACACGCATTACATCAAGCACACCAACTTCCTTAATTCGATCACGATTGATAAACAGCAATCGCCAGTCGCCCATCCCCACAAACGTGCTGAGCTGAAGACAAACATTCTGTGATGAGTTAAATGCCAACTCGATCTGTTTGATTAACTCATTTTTTGCGCGCTCCACTTCTTCTTTGGTTGGTGCCGTTGAAGTAAATCCATCAAGCGTTTTCAACATTGCTGTCTTTGCTTCATCCAATGATTTTTCCTTTAATACCTCAGCATAGTTAAAAAGCAAAGTAGGCTCCTTAAACGAAAAAGAGAATGAACCTATAGCACTTGCTTTTTTGGTATCCACTAAGTCTTTGTACAGTCGGCCTGAGGGCTCACTGCCGAGTAAACGCGCCAACACCTGTACAGCTGCAAAGTCTTTATGAGAACTTGCCGGCACGTGATATGCCGCCAATGCCACCTGCACATCTCCAACACGTCTTAGCGTCACAGTTCTCTCTCCATCTTGAGTGGGATCAAGGGTATATAATTTTTGAAGTTCGCGTGTTGGTCTTGGTGTTGTGCCAAAGTATTGATTGATCAGTTCCAGTGTTTTTGGTTCATCTATTTTTCCAGCAACAGCAAGCACCGCATTATCCGGCTGATAATACTTCTTATAAAACGCCTGCAATTTATCGATGGGCACATTTTCTAAATCTGCACGCGAACCAATAGTAGATTTACCGTAGTTGTGCCATAGGTATGCTGTTGACGTAACCCGCTCCAGCAAAATTCTGAAAGGATCATTCTCTCCTGACTCAAACTCATTTCTTACTACCGTCATCTCGCTGTCTAAATCTTTTTTGGCGATGAATGAATTCACCATACGGTCGCTTTCAAGATCAAGTGCCCACTTTAGGTTTTCGTCAGTAGCATTGAATGTTTCAAAATAATTGGTGCGATCAACCCAAGTAGTTCCGTTTGGACTGGCACCATGTGAGGTCAGTTCTTGCGGAATATTTGTATGCTTAGGAGTTCCTTTGAACACTAAGTGTTCAAGCAAGTGAGCCATGCCGGTCTCGCCATAGTTCTCGTGTTTAGAGCCCACCATGTAAGTGATGTTTACCGTAATGGTTTGCTTCGATGGATCAGGAAAAAGTAATACCCGAAGTCCATTGGCCAAACGGTACTCTGTAATGCCTTCAACCGAGGTAACTTTCTGTGGGGCCGGTATCGTCATCTTGGCCTCCATCTTCTTTTGATCAACTTCGCCTTTTTTCTTTTGGGCAAAAGAAAAGTTAAGGGCGAGCAGCAAGGCCGCTGCAAGCATTATACTTCTTCTCATTAGTGTGTGTTTTGTTTTGAATTGGATTTGTTCTAACGGGCAATGTTAATCATATTTCAATGATTTGGCGAGTTGATTTATCTTAGTTTTACCTTAAATTTTCTTCATGTCAGTTGCGGGCAATCCAATTCCATTATTCACCCAAAATTTATTGGTAGGTTATTCTTCGAAGTCATCCACCAATATTCTTTTTGAGGGAATTGATTTGTCATTGCAATCGGGAAAACTGACGTGCTTCATGGGGCCTAACGGAATTGGCAAGTCAACTTTGATTCGCACGCTAGCAGGTTTACAAAAACCTTTGGCGGGTGAAATTTCTAAACTTGATGAGAAAGCAATTGCTTTAGTCCTAACTGATAAAGTAACTGCCACGCACATGACGGTTTATGATTTGGTAAGCTATGGGAGGTATCCTCATCTCAGCTGGGGCATTTCATTTACCGAAGAAGATCATAAAGTTGTTGAGCAATCCATTGATGAGGTTCATATTCAATCGTTAGTTAACAAGAAGCTAGAAGAGCTAAGCGATGGCCAACTACAACTGGCGATGATCGCTCGCGCACTGGCACAGGAAACTCCCATTTTATTATTGGATGAACCCACAGCACATCTCGATTTAAATAATCGTGTGGAAATTATGAAGTTGTTGCTGAATCTTGCCCGAAAGAAAAACAAAGCGATCGTTGTGGCCACACATGAACTGGATCTTGCCTTGCAAATGGCAGACAGCATTTGGCTTGCAACTCCAAATAAAAAAATTAAAACCGGTATCCCTGAAGACTTAGTTCTTGACGGCTCTTTTGATGAAATATTTCAGTTCAAAGGTTTTGATTTGAAGACAGGGAAAATTCAACACTCCTCTTTTCGAAATTCAACAATCAATTTGCAGGGAAACGGATATGAATTTCTCTGGACGAAAAATGCACTTGAGCGAGAAGGCTTTTTTGTTGCGGATAGCGGAACGATCCCCATTTCCATTCATGAAAATGCCAAAACTATTTCCTGGAAAATCGATGATCAGATTTTTTATAAGATTAGTGACTTGCTATCTCACTTGAAATAGAATAGCCACAAACGCGAGAACTAGAATCTCAACTCTGACTCTTTTCCTTGAGAGCGAAATAATAAATTGGTATTCCCGTCAATGCGATAATCAATCCAGGCCAAGTGTAATTGGGTTTGAAAAAGATCAGCATCAAACAAAAAGTCGTTCCCATGGCGATGTAAATCAGCGGAAGCACCGGATAGCCAAAGGCCTTATATGGACGATTAGCATCAGGTCTTTGCTTACGCAAAATGAAAATCCCCGCTATTGTAAGCATATAGAATAGCACCACCACAAACGAAATCATGTCAAGCAGATCACCATACTTGCCGCTCAGGCACCAGATGGATGCGAGAGCACATTGAATCCACAATCCGCTTTGAGGAACTGAAAAGCGATTTAGTTCTCCGGCTTTCTTAAAGAACAATCCGTCTTTGGCCATCGTGTAGTACACTCTTGCTCCAGAAAGAATCAATCCGTTGTTACATCCAAAAGTGGCGATCATGATCATCACCGCAATCACAATTGTTCCTGCGTTTCCAAAAATCACATGTGCGGCCCCCACAGCCACACGATCTTTTTCTGCAAAGGCAATGTCATGCAATGGAAGTACTGACAGGTACATCAGGTTTGCCAAAACATATATTATGGTAACGATCAGCGTGCCGAGAAATAAACTTAACCCGATGTTTCGCTGTGGGTTTTTCATTTCGCCAGCAATGAATGTCACACTGTTCCACGCATCACTGCTAAAAATGGATCCAACCATGGCAGAGGCAATCGCGCCAAGCGCAAGCACAAAAGTATAATCCAAAATATTTCCGCTGGCTTTATCTATTCCATGAATCTTCCAGGCATCCACCCAGTTCATGCTCCACACATCACTCTTCATCATGATAAAACCAAACACGATCAATCCGAAGAGGCTCACCAGTTTCACAACAGTTAAGAAGGTCTGAATAAGTTTACCTCCTTGCACACCGCGCGTGTTAATGAAGGTGAGCAACACAATAGTAAAAATGGAAACCAGCTGTGCTGCAGAGATCCTTACAAAATTCAAGTCAATCAAAACTAAATCTTCGCTTGCCCACGGAGCGATGTAGGCCATGAACTTGGCGAAGGCAACTCCTACTGCTGCGATCGTGCCTGTTTGAATCACCGCAAAGTAACTCCATCCATATAAGAATGCGATGAGTGGATTGTACGCTTCTTTCAAATAAACGTATTGGCCACCAGCTTTAGGAAACATGCCGCTGAGTTCACCATAACTTACAGCTGCGGTGATCGTCATGAACCCAGTGATCACCCACACGCCAATAAGCCAGCCTGAGCTGCCCACGTTGCGCAAAATGTCAGCACCAACTA
The DNA here is from genome assembly GCA_967789005.1 of uncultured bacterium. Classification (GTDB taxonomy): domain Bacteria; phylum Bacteroidota; class Bacteroidia; order Cytophagales; family Cyclobacteriaceae; genus ELB16-189. The sequence continues at coordinate 9,293 of CBRFFM010000005.1, forward strand.
TGAAAATACCGGAGCCAATCATAGAGCCCGCCACCAACATAGTGCCGTCCCACAATCCTAAAACAGGTTTAAATTCTTTTTCACTCATGGCGGCAAGATAAGGGCAAGTTCCAAACCAAAAAATACCACTGATAACTTTGCTCAGGATATTTTCCGAACTTTTTATCGCCTTGACACTTAGCTCTTCTCACTTTCGCAAAATGATTATTCTGATTCATCTGATTTTTGACAATATTGTGATATGAAAAAAATAATATTCATCCTCTCACTGATCACGGTTCTCTCTTGTACAGTAAAGAAAGGCAAAGTCGAAGTCTATCATGTTGACGAGAGTTACCCGACTCCCTACTTTGAAGATTCGTTGAGGGCTGAGAAAATTTTAAAATATAAATCAGTTGTTGATTCCATTTTTGCGAAATCTGCGAGAGCAAATCACAATCCCGCGATTGCTTACGGAATTGTTGTTGATAACAAACTGATCTATTCAAATGCAGTAGGCTTTGCCAATCTCGAAAAGAAAATTCCCGCTGACAGTAAATCACGCTTTCGGATTGCTTCCATGACGAAAAGTTTTACTGCAATGGCAATCCTTCGTTTGCGCGATGAAGGCAAACTTCAACTTTCCGATGCCGCAGCGAAATACATTCATGAATTGCGATTATTGAAATATCCTACCAATGACTCATCACCCATTACCATTTTTAATTTGCTTACCATGTCAGCTGGTTTTCCGGAAGACAATCCTTGGGGCGATCGGCAGCTCTCTAATACGGATCAGGATTTGATGGATCTGGTAAAGAATGGAATTTCTTTTTCAACCAACCCCGGCTCTGAGTTTGAATACAGCAACCTGGGCTACGCACTATTGGGAAGAATTGTATCGAAGGTTTCTGGTCAGCATTATCAAGACTACATTACCCAAAAAATCCTTCGGCCGCTCGGCATGAATGATAGTGAATTTGAATATGAGAAGATTCCTTCAGAGAAATTAGCGCTTGGCTATCGCTGGGAAGACAACCAATGGAAACCAGAGCCCTTATTGAAGGATGGCTCATACGCTTCGATGGGAGGAATGATTTGTACCATTGATGACTTCGCCAAGTACATGAGTTTTTTGCTTTCTGCCTGGCCTGCTCGAAATGAGAATGAGATTGGTCCTGTAAAAAGAAATTCGGCACGTGAGATGCAACAGCCATGGAAGTTTCGTGGACTTGCTCCAAACTACAAGACTCGCAATGGCGAACTTTGTGCACGCACAAGCAGCTACGGATTTGGGTTGGGCTGGAGAAAAGATTGCCACGGTGACGTAAGTGTTACCCATAGTGGTGGCCTTCCAGGCTTTGGAAGCATTCATCTTCTCTTACCTGACTATAGTGTTGGTGTGGTCGCATTCAGCAATCTCACCTATGCAAATATGGGAGTACCTGCATCATACGCACTGGATACCCTGATGTCATTAGCCGAATTGAAACAACGCATATTACCGGTATCTCCTACACTTAAAAAGGTGCAAGACGAAATTGTAAAACTTTTGCCAGCATGGGCCGATGAGCACAATTCGCTCTTTGCAGAAAATTTCTTTCCCGATATTTCAAAAGACCATCGCAAGAAGGAGACGGACGAGCTATTGATGAAGATTGGAAAAATAACTTCCATCAGAAAGATGCGCCCTGAGAATTTGCTTCGTGGATCTTTTGATCTGGTTGGTGAAAAAGGAACGATCGAAGTCTTCTTTACGCTCACGCCTGAAACTGAACCGAAGGTGCAGTGGTTGAGTTTTGAACTGAAGGTGAAATGATCGATTAACGCTCTAATGCCTTGTAGATAGTACTCACAAATCTTTCGAAGAGGCGTTTATTCTCGGTGACAATTCCAGCTTTGCCGTGAAGATTATTCTTGAAGGGTAAAACCTTTCCATAATTCGTCTTCATCCCTTCCGGCAAATTCACTTGAATAACAAAACTACTATCACGCAATGGAAACGGAGAAATACTTTTAATGCTGCCATGAATATATCCGAATTCATTGCTTGGATAACTATCTAATTTTATAATTACCTCTTGCTTTTCTTTGAGCCTACCAAAACCGGATTGATTAGCGATTATCTCGGCATAGAACTTAGAATTGGTAGGGGCGATGTAAAATAATTCCTGGCCTTCGCTTATGAACTGATTTTCTTGCAGTGAAGTAATGTACTGAAGTTGCCCAGTTTCAGGTGCACTGACAATATACTTGGCTACCCATTTTTCGATTTCATTTTTGAAATTAAATAGCGCCACTCCAAATTGTTGTTGGTAATCATCACTCTCCTTTTGTAACTCAATTGCCTCTCTTCGTTTATTGAGTTGATTACGTTTCTGATCCAATATTTGAGTTTCGATGTTTTTTAACGCGCCCGCTTTTGCTATTAGTTTGCTTTTTTGCTGACCAAGTTCTAAAGGAGCAATTAGCCTTTGATTGGCCAAATGCTCTTCGGCTTCAAAATCTTTTTTTTGTAAAGCATAATCTTCGCCAGCGAGTTCTTTTTGTTTACTCAACACCTGAAGTTGCTCATCAATGTAAGCGAGATCATCATTTAGAAACTGTTTTTTTTGTTCATAAACACCACCCTCAAGAGTCTGAGTGATCTTAAAATAGTTATTATGGAAATCGTAGAACGCTTTTTGAAGTTCACCCAGGTTGTTTGGCTTCGGAATTGGATACGCACTCAGCGATTCAATCTTGTGACCGAGCAACAATTTCTCTGCTTGCTTGGTCCATTCCAATAGACTAAGTACTTCATAGTGATTCCCAGTACTTTCAAGATATGCAAGCACCTCAGCATCTTTGACAGATTCCCCGTTTTGCACTTTAAGTGAAACAATCTTGCCAGCCGATTTCGCAATTACTTTTTTTGGAACATTGACGGCTTTGATCGACAATGGAGCATTTACAATATCGGGATACCGAACAAGCCAGCTTAACAGCAAAAGAATTATAACAATTGCACCAATTAAACTAACTCCATAGCGTAGCACCCACTGTGGTTTACGCGATATGATGTCAGTAATTTCATCGCTGACTAATTCATCATCCTTCAGAACTCGAAGATTGAAATTCTTCTGACTCGTTTCTACAGGCGCTATTTCAATAGCTATTTCTTTCGTCTCGCTCATATCATCATGCCCCCAAGTCAAGTTGATTTTTCACTAACTGAAAATATTTACCTCCGAGGTTAACCAATTCCTGGTGAGTGCCTTGCTCAGCTATCTCACCATTATGTAGCACAATAATTTGATCAGCATGTTTTACAGTACTCAACCGATGTGCTACCACTACTACTGTTCTTCCCTTAAAAAATCTTTCCAGATTTCCGATGATCACACTTTCATTATTTGCATCTAGGCTGTTAGTGGCTTCATCCAGAAAAATATAATCCGGGTCTCTATAGACCGCGCGCGCTATCAAAATTCGTTGGCGCTGCCCCATGCTTATTCCATTTCCTTCAGATCCGATCTTTGTATTGAGTCCCAACGGAAGACTAGCTATAAAATTTTCGATGTTAGCAACCTTAATAGCATAACGAAGCCGATCCATATCGACTTTATCTACGCCCACTGCAATATTCCGAGCGATGGTATCCGAAAAAACAAAGCTATCCTGCATCACCACGCCACAACATCCTCTCCACGCTTGATGACTCATAAAACTCAATGGCGTTTCGCCCAAACGAACTTCGCCTTTTTGCGGCTCATAAAACTTAAGCAGGAGTTTAAGTAAGGTTGTTTTACCACTACCGCTAACGCCAACAATAGCTGTTGTCTTTCCCGCAGGAATAGACAAGCTTATGTTTTTTAGTACCGGTTCATTTCCAGCTCCGTTATAAGCGAACGTTACGTTGTCAAAAGTTATTGATGGGAATAGCCCGCGAGAACTAGATTTAAATTCTTGTTCAATCGAGTCCGCTATTATCGATTCATTTGAATCCATCTCTATATCATAATCGATGGGGTTTTTTTTGCCACCTACGAGTTGCTTCGCAAAAGAGACAGGAATTTCTGTCAGCAGATTTTTGTGCTCCGGCTCTTCGTCTTCAAGATGATGTATTTCATTTAACCGATCGATGCTGATCCTGGCATTTTGCCAATTCTGAACAAAGCTGATCATCTGTTCGATCGGTCCATTCAATTGCCCGATTATATATTGAACAGCCAGCATTGTACCCAATGTCATGTGCCCATCAATTACTGCTTTTGCACAGAAGAATGTGATCAAAATGTTTTTCCCTTCATTGATGAATAGCGCTCCAGATTGTTGCCACTGCTCTAATGAAAGACTTTTAACTTGAATGCCGAAAAGTTTTGCTTGCAGACGCTCCCATTTCCATCGCACTTGTTTACCACATCCCAATAATTTTACTTCTTGCATTCCCTGTATCATCTGGATCTTGATACCCTGCTCTTTAGCTGAGACATCAAATTTTTTGTAATCCAGCTTTCTTCTCTTCTCCAGAAAAATGATGATCCAGAGCACATACATAATGCTCGCCAAAAGGAATACAAAAAAAACGGTGCTGTTATAAATAGCCAACACCAGTGAGAACACAAGAAGGCTGACAAAAGAAAAAAGGACATTCAATGATGAGCCAGTAAGGAACTGTTCAATTCTACTATGGTCGCTCATGCGCTGAAGTATGTCTCCAGTTTGTTTGCTGTCGAAATAACTTACTGGCAGCTTCATCAGTTTCCTGATGAAGTCAGATAAGATGGTAACGTTGATTCGTGTGCTAATATGGAGTAGCACCCAACTTCGGATAAAATCAACAGTCAGCTTTCCGCAGAACAAAGCGACCTGTGCTGCCAGTACAACATAAACAAAATGCAGGTTGTCTGTTTGAATCCCAGTATCAACAATACTTTGTGTTAAAAAGGGAAGAACCATCTGAAAGAATGCTCCAAGTGCTAAGCTTAGAATTAATTGAGTCAGCAGAACTTTATACTTGAAGAGATAACTGAATACCGTTTTAAATCCCAGCCCCCGAGAATTTGAAACTTCCTCGTCTTCATTTTCGAAAAATGATTGAGTTGGCTCTAACAGTAAGGCTATTCCTGCATGCTCTTCCTCAATCTGACTGCTGATCCAATTGCTCTTAAAAGTTTTTTCACTTAAGGTCACCAGCGATTCCGCTGCAGGGTCAGCAATCTCAAATAGAATTCTCTTGTTGAAGAATGATTCTTTTTTGATTTCAGTCAGTACTACAAAATGCGATTGAGTCCAGTGAAGAATGCAAGGGAGCGACACATCCTCCAATAATTGTTCATAGGTTAGTTGAGCCGCCATCGTTCTAAAACCTAAGCCTTCGGCAGCGTCACTTATTCCGAGAATACTTACTCCCTGTTTACCAATCTGAGATTTTTCACGAAGTGATGCTAAAGGAATTCTTTTTCCGTAATGCCTGCATATCATGGCCAGGCACGCGGGGCCACAATCCATGAAGTCTTGTTGATTAATTATTTTAAATGACATGGCTATTTTTAGTATGACTCCTCAACAAGATCACTATCTGCAAAAATTTCGATCAGAGAACTGCTTAATTCCATTAAGTCCGTTGGCGAATATGGGTTTTCTAATTTGTAGCCGTTGATAATAATCGTTGGCGTATATCTGATATCTGAAGTCTTGAACCACTCATTTTGAGTTCGGAGTATTTCTTCCACCTCAATAGTTTCTGTTACCGGATAACTCTCCTTAAATCTTTCGATGTCTTTCGACTCGTACCAGTTGCCAAGCATTTGATCAACCTTCTCCGGTTGATTTAAAAAACCTTTTTTTGATAAAGCGTATTGAAGCATGTGTCGCTGGACTTGCTCTTTACTATCTCTTCCCTCATTTTTATTAACCAGATTTCTAATCGTAATTCCTAAATTATTTTTATGCCTTTTGACGAGTGTGTGTAGAAGTTCATGTGTTTCAGCACATGGCCCGCAGAAATGGCTGCTTACAACAATCATCTGACACGATGCGTTTGCGTCTCCAATTTGAAAATCATAAGGCCAGGGTGAAACATCAATTTTAGGTTGTCTCAATAAATGAGCTTCTAATAACTCGGGGCTGCGATAAATTCTTTGTAAAAGGATATTGGAATTTTTCAATTCTTTTTTTTCGTCAAGAAGTTGCCTTACTAATATCCATGCGATGCCCGGCAAAGCAAAAAATCCGAATACGGATACCGCTGTTGAGACGGGCAATACACTAATGCTAATGCTAATGCCATTCCAAACTTCAACTAAGGTGCTCAACCATAAGATTGCGATAACGAGCATGCAGAAAGTACACCATTGTTTGATCACTCTCCACTGATAATAAATGGAAACCAGTGTGAGAGGAACGCTAGCTAAATAGGCTACTTGAATAAATGTGTCAGATGCTCTCCTGAAATGTGCTGAAGAGAAACTGTTAATCAATAATAGAAGGGTAATTCCTGCGAAGAATGACAAACCTATATCAGATATTTTTATTCCGAAGGGAAGACTCGAAGCTTTTGAATTCAATACTGCATTGCATCCGGTATTTTCGTCTGCATCGCACAGGTGTTTAGACAAAACATTATCAATGCCAGTCTCCTGAAGGACAATAGAACCACTAAGTAGTAGTCCTGCTAATCCGGATAAGAGTAGTATGAAATTAGTCAGGGTTAATCCTAAGCATGTTACGCTTGTTAGTACTACAAGTGTACTTATCGCAGCAATCGATTTTAACCTGGCATCCTTTACAGATGCTTTAATTTTTTTTAATTCACTTGATTCAATAATGTGTTCCGGTTTTTCCGCCAACACCACAATTCCATTCCATCGATGATTAAGAATCAAGCTGCCCATCTGCGCTACCTGAGTTACGATGGAAAATTTTTCGTTGTCGATAAATGCTAAGAAGGGTGTTTTGATTCTGCTTAACTCTGTTTCATCAACTTGGGCAACGCTGTTATCAATGCCAAGCTCATCCAATAAACTGGTAATACAGAGCGCAGAAGGAAATTCAGGATGAGATGATAAACGTTTATTGATGTATTTTTTTTCAACCGATATATCCAATAATAAAAGCCATTGGTGAACAGTTGATGTTAATTGGCTAGCGCTCATTTCGAATTCATATTTATTAAAGAACAGGTTAATTCAAATAGAATGATAACTCTGCTCATAATTGTAAGAAGAAGCTCCGATCTAAATGGAGAGCCCTCGCTTAATCAACAATCTCCCGGGCAAACATTTTGATGCGTCCATGGACACAAAATATATGTCGCACCGTTCGGGCAAGTAGGTTTTACGGTATAGAAATATCCGCCTACAATTTTCTTCTGCTCGCTCTTAGATAATTTTTTAATTTTCATTTTGAGTCAATTTGAAATTTTGTCTTTCCTACTTGAATCCATATAAAAAGAGAAGTCCCCATTTTCAGGGGACTTGCTCAAAATATTAGCAGTAAATAGGACATATTTTTCTTCCTAATTCTGGGCAATAGATTGGGTATCCACCACCAAAGCACATTCCACCAACAATTGCTTTTTGTTCTTTCTTAGACAGTTTTTTAATTTCCTTTTTCATTTGGTTTGTATTATGAAACTTTACCTACTCTAATCGCTTTTCGGTTGCCGCGGCAAATTTTTGTGCTAGCTCGCAAAAACTTGCGGGGCTAAAAGTAGATTTCGTCAGTTCGGTAATACCGAACCAGCAATTTTTTTTAGGCAAATCTTTCATTCAAGCATCCAATTTTTAAAATAAACTCATTCGCATAGTAATAGGAATGACGGACTTTGCAATAACAAAGCTCTGCGCCCAATTCTTTTAGCTCGCGTAATTCTTCCATCAAGATTGTTCTTCCGATACCGAGGCGATTAGCAAATTCTTCAGGTGTACCGGTAGCTTTTCTGCGAATTAGGTCATCCATACGTTTTAGACGTTCTACATATTTTAGTAAACTCATTGGGGTATAGGTTTGGGTGTGTTTGGGTCATTTCTCCAAAGGATTTTTAATGGCTCTTCAATCTCAACTGCATCATTAATTGAATTACTTTAATGTGAGAATGAATTTGAATCCGTCACTTTACAGTTTCGTAACACGAATTAATTATTAAAATGAATAGCGAGGCCATCACACGATAATGTGAGTCTTTCAATTTATTGGATTTGATCAAATGAATCGGGGGTCACCCCCAGAAATGGGTGTGACTTTTCTCTAGCTCAAAGTAAAGACTAAGATTTCAAGCCCTGGGTGTAGGGAGTTAACTCCTTCTCCTAAATAATTGAGAATTACTGCTCTCCCCAATAAGATGAAACCAAAACGCTATTTAGTTTGGTTTATTGATGACCGCGCTCTTTTCGGCAAGAGATTCGATGAGCTTTTTTTCAGTGTCCGAGAGAAGAGGCATTTCTAACCCCTCCCAGAAATTCGTAGTGAACTTATTGCCGCTCTTGTAAAGCAATGCTTTTTTATACTCATCTTTTCTAGCAATTTCAGTTAATTGATCGACAGCATTCAGCAATATAAATTCACTGGTGTACGTATCAATTTGTTCCATTTTCTTAAATGTGAATTTTAATTTGAACTCCATTCGTGCATAGGCTAAATAATTATGACCATTATTATTCTTGAAATTTAAGGTGATTGTGCCTGTCAATATTTTCATGTGGAATCCCAAAAGCGATCTCTCGACCATGTACAACGAATCCGTTTTAATTTCTACTGTCCTGATATTCATATTTTGGTCAGCTTTAACTATGGCCTTGAATAATTTGCTGCTGTCTTTGACTCCCAGTTTAGGTGTAATAATCAGTGTGTTAAAATCATCAAATGCAGAACCTTGATATAAATCAACGCGGTAGTTATCCTTGTTGTCGCCTCGAAATCTATTTAGAAAATTTATATAAACGCCTGCCAGAACATATTCGAGCTTCACAGGATTTCCCATCTCAAACATATCGTCTTCATCTTTTGGAAGTTTAAATGCCCGGCTTTGTTTCACCTGCACCTTTACATCCTCCTTATTCACTGGGTAAGCAACGGTTAGAAGTCCGTCAGCGAAGCGGTTATAGGAAGCGTTTTCTCTCACCCATTCACGATAATATACATCGTAAGTGGTTGGGAGTACCGTGTTTTTCTTCGACTGATTAATAATCTCATCTAAAAAGGCCCTATCATCTTTAGATGCATATACGGAAACCTCCTTAAGTGTGATTGCATTTTCCGTCAAGGTGATTTTTCCCTGATCCGTTTTCAACTTACCGAGTGTGAGCTGAAACGTGGCATAACTAACATGCGAAATCTGAATCGTATCATTGTCTTCTAATCCACGCGTGTCAAGTCTAAATTTTCCCTCAGCATTGGAAATCGTTCCCCTGCTTTTGTTTTTGACGGCAATAGTAGCAAAGGGCACCAATTCTTCATTGGATTTGTTAGCAACAACTCCCTCCACGAAAGATTGTGCGTTGCCACTGGCTGCAATAAGAAGGATGATGAGCGTTAAAACCGCTTTAGGGAATTTTTTTGACATAAGACGCTAGTTCAAGGGTGGGGATTTATTAGTGAGCAAGCAGAAAATTACTTTGCTTTTGATCGCTCAATCTCTTTCAGGTTTTCCATTTTTTTGTTTCTCAAGAACCCGTTGATGTCTTCGAAGTGTTCTTTGATGCGTTTGTTTCCAAACTCAAAAACCTTTTGCGCCAGGCCGTCAAGAAAATCGCGGTCGTGAGAAACAAGGATTAATGTTCCGTCAAAAGCTTGGAGCGCATCTTTTAAAATATCTTTTGTTTTAATGTCAAGATGGTTGGTTGGCTCATCGAGGATCAACAGGTTCACTGGCTGAAGCAAAAGTTTGATCATTGCTAAACGCGTACGTTCTCCGCCTGAAAGAACTTTTACTTTCTTATCGATATTGTCGCCACTGAACATGAACGCACCGAGAATATCTTTGATCTTAGATCGAATATCTCCCTGCGCAATCTGATCGATCGTTTCAAAAACGGTGAGATCAACATCAAGTAGTGAAGCTTGATTCTGAGCGAAGTAACCAATCATCGAATTGTGACCCATCTGAAGTTTGCCTTCATATTCAATCTCACCCATGATTGCCTTGATGAGCGTAGATTTCCCTTCTCCGTTTTTCCCAACGAAAGCCACCTTCTCACCTCGCGCAATGGTTAATGACGCATCCTGAAACACAACATGATCTCCATATCGCTTTGTTAAACTATCTACCATCACCGGATAACTTCCCGATTTGGGTGCCGGGGCGAATTTCAAATTCAGTGAAGAGGTATCCACTTCATCTACTTGAACAATCTCAATCTTCTCCAACATCTTCACGCGCGATTGCACTTGCAATGTTTTGGAGTACGTTCCTTTAAAACGTTCAATGAATCCAACGATGTCAGCGATTTCTTTTGCTTGATCGTCAAAATGTTTTTGCTGTTGCTCTCGTCTCTCTTTTCTTAATTGTAAGTAATGTGAGTAGTTCGTTTTGTAATCGTAGATACGCCCCATTGTTATTTCGATGGTGCGATTGGTGAGATTGTCAACAAACGCTTTATCGTGACTGATTACAATTACTGCTTTGGCATTGGTCTTCAAAAATTCTTCGAGCCATTGTACTGATTCAATGTCAAGGTGGTTGGTCGGCTCATCCAATAAAATCAAATCAGGTTTTTGTAAAAGGATTTTGGCTAGCTCAATGCGCATGCGCCAGCCTCCGCTAAACTCACCTGTTGATCTCGTGAAGTCTGACCTAACAAACCCCAAACCCATCAATGTTTTTTCAACCTCAGCATCGAAGTTTACTTCCTCTATGGAATAATATTTTTCGCTGAGCTCTGACACTTGTTCAATGATTTTCGAATACTCATCGGATTCGTAGTCAGTTCTAGTCTCTAGCTGCGTATTTAGATTATCAATCTCCTTTTTCATGTTCAGGATTTTAGAAAACGCTTTTGACGTTTCTTCAAACACTGTACAGTCATCATCGGTAAGCAAATGCTGAGGCAAATAGGCAATGATCGCATCTTTGGGCGCTGAAACCTTTCCGCGGGTAGGCTTGCTTGCACCCGCCATAATTTTCAGCAAAGTCGATTTACCCGCGCCATTTTTGCCCATGAGAGCTATGCGGTCGTCTTCGTTAATATTGAAAGTGATGTTGCTAAAAAGTGTAGATCCACTAAATTCTACCCCTACTGCGTCTACTGAGATCATAAATTCAAAAAATAAGGCCGCAAAGATATTACGGTCTCTGGCATTTAGAAACGATTTGTTTCTGTTAAGAAAAGATTGCTGTTTTTCAGCTATAAAAATGCTTTAGTTATAAAAGCATTTTACTGCCCATTAATAATACTAGAAAAGCAAGTCTTTTAGTTTGTCCCAGTCCTTGAAAATTAACAATGCGACAAGGACGCCAATTCCTATGCGCCATGCCTTTTTTCTTATAGATTCTTTCAGTTTCGCATCCATAATTTTTTGGTCTTACATTGCTTCTTGTCGACCCACGCCATTTTTTTCAAATTATACCATTGTAACATTATTTGACTCTCAAAAAATTTGAGATTAAAAAAGGCGGGAAGACCCGCCTTTCGATTTATTTGAAATCAAGCTATTCGCTTTTCTTTTCTTTGGAGGAAGCCTTTGCTTTCTTCCCTTTAATGGTGAGCAAATCGCCTGTACCTTCATAATCGGCTAAAATCGTTCCTCCTTCATTTACTTCACCCTTAAGAATTTCTTCTGCCACCGGGTCTTCCAAATATTTTTGGATGGCTCTGTTCAGTGGACGTGCACCAAACTGATGGTCATATCCTTTCTCGGCCAAGAAATCTTTTGCCTTATCAGTAAGCTCAACGGTGTAACCGAGTGCCAATATTCTTGCAAAAAGTTTTCCAAGTGTGATGTCGATGATCTTGTGAATATCCTTGCGTAACAATGAGTTAAACACGATCACGTCATCCAAACGATTTAAGAACTCAGGACTGAATGCCCGCTTCAATGCAGTTTGAATGGTGCTCTTCATTAGTTCCTCTTCATTGTCTTGCTTCGCTTTGGTAGCGAAACCGATGCCAGCTCCAAAATCTTTCAGGTCACGAACACCGATATTGGAAGTCATGATAATAATAGTATTGCGGAAGTCAACTCTTCTACCTAAACCATCGGTCAAAATTCCGTCATCCAATACCTGAAGAAGAATATTGAACACATCAGGGTGTGCTTTCTCAATTTCATCAAGCAACACAACGCTGTATGGCTTGCGTCTTACTTTTTCGGTAAGCTGTCCGCCTTCCTCGTAACCAACATATCCAGGAGGCGCACCTACCAAACGAGATACTGAGAATTTCTCCATGTATTCGCTCATATCGATGCGCACCAATGCATCATCTTTATCGAATAGATAAGTAGCCAGCACTTTAGCCAATTCAGTTTTTCCTACACCAGTTGGGCCAAGGAAAATAAATGAGCCTATTGGTTTCTTCGGATCTTTCAAACCAACACGTGTGCGTTGAATTGCTTTCGTCAATTTCCTAATCGCTTCTTCCTGACCAATTACCTTATCGGCCAATGAATCTCCCATGCCCAGCAACTTGTTGCTTTCTTTTTGCGCAATGCGATTGGCAGGGATGCCTGTCATCATTCCGATTACGTCAGCAACGTTGTCTTCGGTAACAGTATATTTTTCTGTACGTGTCTTTTCTTCCCAGCGCGCTTTCGCGAGATCTAATTGCTCGATGAGTTTCTTCTCTTTATCGCGAAGTTGAGCAGCCTCTTCATACTTCTGGCTCTTCACTACACGATTCTTTTCTTTCTTCACTTCCTCAATCGCCTCTTCAAACTTCACAATGTCATCCGGCACGTGAATGTTGTTGATGTGTACGCGAGCACCGGCTTCATCCATTACGTCAATAGCCTTATCTGGTAGGAAACGATCGCTGATGTACCGATCAGAAAGTTTTACGCAAGCCGCTAATGCTTCAGATGTATAAGTTACATGATGGTGATCTTCGTATTTCTCCTTGATGTTCTCAAGAATTTGAATCGTTTCATCAACAGATGTTGAATCAACCATCACCATTTGGAATCTTCTGGCAAGCGCCCCGTCTTTCTCAATGTACTGACGATACTCATCCAGCGTAGTGGCACCGATACATTGGATTTCTCCGCGGGCCAACGCAGGTTTAAACATGTTAGATGCATCAAGCGAACCGGAAGCACCACCTGCGCCAACGATTGTATGAAGCTCATCAATGAATAAAATCACATCGGGTGATTTTTCAAGTTCATTCATTACCGCCTTCATTCGCTCTTCAAACTGGCCACGGTATTTTGTGCCTGCAACCAATGATGCGAGATCGAGAGTAACAACGCGTTTGCCGAAAAGCACGCGAGAAACTTTCTTTTGAATGATTCGCAGAGCAAGTCCTTCTGCAATGGCAGTTTTACCTACTCCAGGTTCACCAATTAAAATAGGATTGTTCTTTTTTCTACGGGAAAGAATCTGTGCCACACGCTCAATTTCTTTTTCACGGCCTACGATCGGATCGAGTTTATTGTCTTCGGCCAAGCGAGTAAGGTCGCGACCAAAATTATCAAGCACTGGTGTGCGTGATTTTTCTGTGCCTTTCTTTTCTTTTCCTGATCCTGGATTTGCTCCACTCCCAAACATTTTTGACGAATCCTCATCAGGATCATCGGTATCGGAAGATGCTTTTGGATTTTCATGCTGGTACTCCAGCATTTCTTTTACGGTATCATAAGCCACATCAAACTTATTGAGGATTTGAGTAGCCAAGTTATCCGGATCGCGAAGTATAGAAAGCAACAAATGCTCAGTGCCGATCAATTGTGCTTTAAAGACTTTTGCTTCGAGATAAGTGATCTTCAGAATTTTTTCTGAGGCACGTGTTAGTGGAATGTTCGCCACATTTTTTATTTCATGTGTGGCTGTTCCTTTTGATACTTTTTCTATTTCGGCACGCAAGTGCTCGAGCTGCACGCCTAATTTTTTCAGCAACGCCACTGCTACACCTTCGCCTTCGCGAATCATGCCCAGAATCAAATGTTCTGTGCCAATGTAATCGTGACCTAACCGTAGTGCTTCTTCCCGGCTCAGCGTGATTACTTCTTTTACCCGGTTAGAAAATTTCGCTTCCATGTTTGGCATAGCTTATAGAGGATATGTAAATGTAAATGTTTAGGCTTGATTATTCAAAAACTAATACTTGTAACCATTAACGAACGACCTAACAACAACTTTTGGATTTTATTTGTTCTGAATCTGACTTGAGGATCGGATAATCTCACTCGCCCGCGGCCCTTCGCAAAACAATAAATCGATGATGGAGAGGTTAGAAACAAATTCACTGCCAAAAACCTGATAATATCTTTGAGCTTGATAGTAATTCCTTTCGCTAAATGGTTTTTTGCTTGAAATAGCTGATCTCAAATCCAAAATATTTTCTTGCACCGTGGTTTCATAAGTCAATGTTGCCGAAATATTTTTTTGAGAGCGGATGCATTTCAGACAGAATGACATCAGATCGCGATTAAGGTCAAACAAGAGTTCATGTCCTTGAAATAAAATTTCTTTGAGCTCATCACTATAAAAATCAAAATAAGGTGCCTTTCGGTAGGCAGACTCAATCGTGCGCCAATGATTATTTCGCCACTTGTTTCCCGTTTCAACCAAAACTTCTTTCATCAAGACCTTTCCATGTCGCTCCATTAACGGAAGAGTCAACATCATTTTGCCTTGAGCAGTGTTGATGTAGCAACGATTGCGATACGTTTGCTTTGTAAAATTTTCGTGGCCTTCAAGAAAAATTTCACCGAAGGGCTGAAGTGCACAAAAGTATTCAAGTGAGGGAAGGTAATGCGAATCGATGAGTACCCTTTTCTCCATGTAGAAATTAAGCTTTAATCGTATTAAAAAATGAAGGAGCAAAAGAAATCATAAGGAATCTGTTTTTCATTTAGTACGCTTAATTAATTTTGAGGATTCTATAGTTGCATGATTCCTACTTTTAAGCGCTTTCGCTTACTCACTTATTGTATTCTCGCTTTCGGCCTCTATAGTTGCGAAAACCATGATTTGATTGCTCCTAAAAAACCTCCATTGCCTGCCTGTGGTAGTGCCGTAATTCAAGGGTATACTGACAAGACCTCATATTTACCAGGCAATGTCATGAAGGTTTATCTTCACTCAACTTCCGATCTTCAATGCGGTCTCGGATTTTACGATGTAAGAGGCACGTTTGCTTTCAGCTCTGATGTAGCTATATCCACCCAATTTGTTGATTCAAATGAGCCTTGGTTAAACGGATTTCACTATAGCATTTACTCTGAAATTGTTTTACCACATAACCTGGCAAGCGGAATTTATTTCATTGAAAACAAAATTCCATTTGTTGTTAAATCTTCGTTACCAAGCGACATTACGGTGGTTTATCCTATTAACACCATCAATGCCTATAACCCAAACGGTGGCAAAAGCCTTTACGGCTTTAATTCAACTAATAGCATCGCAGCGTACGAGGTCTCATATCTCAGGCCTTTAGCCGATGAGGTTGAAGCAGACCGATGCATCGAATGCTTGAGGTGGTTTCCTTCACAAACCGATATTAAATTTAATTATATCAGTGACCTTGACCTTGACTCATATTCCTCGTTTTCACGAAGTAAAATTTTAGTAATTACAGGGCATAGTGAATATTGGACGCGAAAAGCAAGAAGCAATTTTGATCAATTCATAAATTCTGGCAACCATGCGGTACTTCTTTCTGGCAATACTATGTGGTGGCAGGTGCGATATTCAAGCGATCGAACACGGTTGATTTGCTATCGTTCACAAGTTCCTGATCCTGAGCCAGATGAGTCAATGAAAACAGTTCTATGGACCAATCCAACACTCAATTTTTCGATTTTAAAAAGTATTGGTGCCGATTTTGACCATGGTGGTTATGGCTTAAAAGTAGACAATGGTTGGAATGGGTACAAAATTGTTAACCCAGACTCCCCGCTCCTTGAAGGTACGGGTTTAATGAAGGGCGATATCATTAGCGTTCCCTCAGATGAGTGTGATGGAGCTCCACTTATCGGGTTTGATTCTGATGGGTTTCCAATCCTTGAGAATAAATTTAACTTTCAAAAATTGGAGTTGATTGGTTTTGACCGAGGAGCTCGTGGTGGCGCTGAAACCTTCCCCACATTTATTGCAATGAAAGCAAGCTCCACCTCTGGAATTATTATCAATATGGGCTCTATCGACTGGTGCTCGTCTACAGGTATCGCAGGAGCCTCTGGCGCACAGCTTAAGATTATCACCAATAATGCTTTCAGGAAACTCTTGAGCGGTTCCCCCGTATTTTCGAACTGAATTAATTGAAGATTTCTTTAAAAGTGCGATGAAAAATCTCCCAAGCCTTGCCGGGTCAACACCGGATCACCCGATGTAAAATCAACTATTGTGGATGGGATATTTCCTCCTGCTCCCCCATCAATTACCAAATCGACCTTGTGTTTAAAGTCCTCAAAAATTTCTTCCGGGTCAGTGGTGTATTCTTTTATGTGATCATCATCTTTTATGGACGAAGTGATCAATGGATTTCCGAGAAACTTTACAATTTCAAGCGGAATCGGATGGTCAGGAATGCGAATCCCCACTGTCTTTTTATCTACGCCTAATATTTTGGGAACACGATTGCTCGATTCAAAAATAAAAGTGAACGGGCCAGGCAATTCCGCTTTCAGAATTTTGAATACGGGGGTGTCAATTTTTTTTACATACTCGGAAATGTGACTCAGGTCATAACAAATAAAAGAGAGATTCAATTTTTGTGGTTTCACGTCCATGATATGACACACCCGTTCCACCGCTCTTTTATTCATCAAGTCACAACCAATTCCATAAATAGTATCCGTTGGATAAATAATAATTCCACCCTTTTGCAAAAGCTCTACTACCCGGTTGAGCTTGCGCAACTCCGGATTTTGGGGATGAATCGATAAGAACTCAGCTGCCATTGCCCAAAATTAATTTCCTGTGAATATCCGAGTAATCTGTTAGAATTTTAATTTATCTATGAAAATTGGTGCAATCTGTGGCGCATTCTTTTTGTAATTTTGAATCTTTATCAATGCAGAAAATGAAGCAAGAAGTTAACAAGTTGAAGCTCGCATTTTATATTATTTCATCTACACTGATCATTACTTTCGTGTTCTACGGGTATCAGATCTGCTTTACCTCGAATATTTTGGTTGATCGTGAGGATCGGGCATTTATCATCCACCAAGGCGATAGTTACCAGACTATCTTAATAAATCTGGGCGAAAATAATTTTGTTGGAGAGATGGTGTCATTTAGTTTCCTGGCCAAACTTTCCGGTTACGACAAAGAGATAATTCCGGGCCGATATATCCTCCGCAGAAACATGACCAACCTGCAGGCCTTAAAAGTTTTAAGATCAGGAAGGCAGGAGACCGTGAAGGTGACTTTTTCTGTTGCCCGCCTGCGTAAGGATCTTGTAGAGAAAATCACGAAGAACGTGGGTATGTCTCCCAATGAATTCAATGAAGCACTAGATCAGTTCATCTCTTCCAATTCGGAAGGGTTTAATAAGGAGAATATTCTTTGCATGTTTCTTCCCAACACCTATGAAGTTTATTTTAATGTGCTTCCCGAAGATTTGATCAAGCGAATGAATTCTGAATACAAAAAATTTTGGAGTGAGGAGCGAATCGCGAAAGCAAAGGAAGTTGGACTCACCCCTATTGAGGTTTCGATCCTTGCATCTATTGTTCAGGCCGAATCCATTAAGCCGGATGAAGCACCAATAATTGCAGGACTTTATCTTAATCGATTAAAAAAGAACATTGCTCTTCAGGCTGATCCTACTTTGGTTTATGCCGTTGGCGATTTTAGTTTAAAGCGAGTGCTCAACGGCCATAAAGAAATTGATTCTCCTTACAATACTTATAAATATCCTGGTTTACCTCCAGGCCCGATCAACGTACCACAAATTGCAAGCATTGATGCCGTTCTAAATTATCAGCATCACAATTATTATTATATGTGTGCGAAAGAAGATTTTTCAGGACACCACAATTTTGCCAATAGCCTTGACGAGCACAGTCGAAACGCACGTAAGTATCAAAAAGCGTTGGATATTGAAATGGCCAAAGCAAAAGAAAATAAAAAATAATGTATCAGTCCGAAACCAAAGTACGTGTGCGTTATAGCGAAACTGATCAAATGGGTTATGTCTATTATGGAAATTACGCAATGTATTACGAGGTTGGGCGCGTAGAAAGTTTGCGTCAACTAGGATTAACTTACAAAGAATTGGAAGACGGTGGCGTGATGATGCCGGTACTTGAAAACAAATCAAAGTTTTTTTCTCCGGCATTATATGATGACGAGCTCAGAATTGTTACAACAATTTTAGAGAAGCCATCGGTTCGGATTAGTTTTAGTTATGAAATCTTTAACGACTCTAATCAGTTGATTCACCAAGGAGAAACCTTGCTTGCATTCGTAAATAAGTCCACAGGAAAACCCTGTCGGCCGCCTGAACATTTTCAAAACGTATTGAAGCCTTTTTTTAAATGAAGCACGCACTCCGAAGACGGATTCTCCAAGTACCCACTGCTCGCCTGACAAGGGATTGGCTAAAGCGTATCAAGTTCAAAGGTCATGGGAATTTGTCTCTGTATAAATTTTTAAAGATTTTTCTCTACAACATTAGTGAAGACGAAATCACGGATCGCTCTTATGGGGTGGCCTTCAATTTCATTCTTGCCATTTTCCCAGCCATCATCTTTTTGTTTACACTCATTCCTTACGTCTCCGTTTATTTTCCCGAAATCACTACCGAAACCATCATGCATTTTTTGCAAGATGCTATTCCGGCCAGCATGTACGATTCGGTGTCTTCAACAGTGATTGATATTGTGAGCAACCAACGTGGTGGCTTGCTTACCTTTGGTTTTTTGCTGGCTTTGTATTTATCAACCAATGGAATGGCCGCGCTGATGCGCGCGTTCAACGCCTGCTATCGCACAGTGGAGAAAAGAAATTGGTTCAGAATGAGATTTACCTCTATAGGCCTAACCATAATGCTGGCTTTTGTTCTATTTCTTGCTATCGCTCTCCTTATCATAGGCAAGTTTAGTTTGAATTATGCCACAACACATTTAGAAAAATTCAGTCACTTAAATCTTGATCAATACGCCCTTTATCTGTTGATGGCCTTGAGATTCGTCATCATTTTCATTGTGTTCTTCATTGCCATCTCCTGCATTTACTACTTCGGGCCTGCAGTGCATTATAATTGGAGTTTCTTTTCAGTAGGGTCAACCATTGCCACTCTCTCCGTACTCGGCATTTCTTATGGGTTTTCTTTTTACATCACCAATTTTGGTAGTTATAATAAGGTGTATGGGTCAATTGGGGCACTCATTGCATTAATGGCTTGGGTTCAATTAATTACATTGGTGCTTTTGTTTGGCTATGAAATCAATGCGAGCTTACACTACGGCCGTAAAATGGAAGCTATCAATGATTATCAGCGCTCCTTAAAGTCAGTTAAATCTTTTCGATAGATTTTCGTAGCTGCTTTTGCCAGAAAAGATTTTCCGATTACTTTTGCAGTCCTCAAAAAGAGGAATCCTCGTTATTGAAGCCAATTTTAGGGCTTCGGGTGATTTTAGAGAGGAGTGGTAGAGTGGTTTATTGCACCGGTCTTGAAAACCGGAGACCGTTCACGCGGTCCGGGGGTTCGAATCCCTCCTCCTCTGCTCCAACAAAAAAAGGGAACTCGGACTGAGTTCCCTTTCCTTTTTATAGCCCGCTAAACTATTTTGGTTCTAAAGCCTGCTTGATTCTGGCATTCACGTCTTGCAAATGATAACGGCTCATTTTATCGGTCATGGCCGTTAGCGATGCGTTAATCTCTGCCTGTAACTGCACCAGATGAGCTCTTGCTAATGAGATCACATCACTTTTCTTCGGATCGGCAACGGGTGACGGAGGCGAAGCAGGGAAGAATGGACTGTTAAATCCTCCAGAAGAAGGTGCATTGCTTGGCTGAGGGTTTAGCAATGCAATCAATTTTTCAACATGCACTTTCTGCACGTTTCTCCGGAAGTTGTCGATTGCTTTTTTTGTTGCCAGCTCTGACCAGATTCCTCTGCGCAAATCAGTAAACAAATCATCAAGTGAATAAGCATTTTGACTAATCGCGCTGGATTCAATCAGTCGCTGCATCCGCGAATAATCGAAAATACTATTCAACGTTGCTTCTTGCATGCCTCGCACACTCTCCACGCCTGAGCCAGGACGAATTCGACTAATCACATTTTGATCGAGCATCCAATTAGGAGTCTCAAACAGTTGCTTGTTCAAAAAGGCAACAGCGTCCTTCTGCAAATTCTTTGGCGTAGGCTCATAAACGACTCCTGCCTGCTCCGTTGTTTTGGGAGTTTCATAAACGCCTCCAACATACTTAGTGACATGCCCCATGTATCTTCTGTATTGTGTTACCAACTGATTGTACATTTCATTAAGCATGCTGTACTTCTCAGCCTCTTCGGTATACCATGTATTGAGATTAGGCAAAATGCGTTTCAAGTTTTTGATACCATAGTCACTGGCAAGCATAGCGTTATTTCCTAAATCTTCGCTTTGAGAACGAGGATCATAAGGATTGATTTCGGAACCAAACCAGTACATGGGATCACCAGCATGTGAGATTACCCACTTGTTTAATATTTTCTTGTCATCATCTGCGCTCTTCGTATCGAAGATCGGTTTGTAGCCCCACTCAATTGCCCACTTGTCATACACGCCAATACCGGGGAAGAAATTAGTAACACCATCCTCCGGCTGTGCTACGTAGTTGAAACGAGCATAATCCATTATGGAAGGAGTGTGTCCATATTTTTCCATGTAGACTTTGTCTCTCAATTTCTCAACCGGTGTTGAATTGCTGGAACCAAAATTATGACGAAGACCTAGCGTATGACCTACTTCATGTGCTGAGACGAAGCGGATCAACTGCCCCATGAGTTCATCATCAAATTTTTTCTTGCGTGCCCGTGGGTCAACTGCTGCCGTTTGAATGGTGTACCAATCGTTGAGCAAGTTCATCACGTTGTGGTACCATCCGATATGGCTTTCCAGAATTTCTCCAGAGCGAGGATCATGAACATTCGGCCCGTAGGCATTTTGAATGTCTGATGCGAAATAGCGGATGAAAGAGTAACGAGCATCTTCAGTGCTGATCGAATCTTTCGGGTCAACTTCCTTAGCCTGGATTGCATTTCTCCATCCCGCTTGCTCAAAAGCTTTTTGCCAATCTTCAATCCCTTGTTTTAAATAACTTCTCCATTTCACCGGAGTAGCAGGATCAATGTAATAGACAATTGGTTTCTTAGGCTCGATCAATTCGCCACGCTTCATTTTTTCTGTATCGGCTGATGACTTGGGCTCCAGTTTCCAACGCACAGCAAAAACTTCTGTTTCCGACCGCTGAGATTCTTCACCGTAAATGGTGTATCCGGTTGCAAAAAATCCAACACGATTATCAAATAATCTTTTACGTGCAGGTGTTTTGGGCAAAATGATCATCGAAGAATTAATTTCTAACGTAACCACGCCTGTACTCGCGCCTGCAGGCAAAATCACATTAGGAAATGGACTTGGTGTCATGGATGGAGGTGGCAACACCGAGGTGTACGTCTTCACCATTCTAACCTCCGTGTTGATGGGGAATGATTTGATGCTCTGGATATAAGATCTGTCGCTTTGTAAATTGGTAAGATTGAATACTCTTTTAGTTGATGGATCGAGCGCAATGAGTTGATTATCTCCTTTAAAAAAATCGGTAACGTTGATCACCACAGAAGTGTCTTTGCGAATCGATTTGATATCAAATGCTGCTGCAATCGGTTCCAGGTTTGAATTGCGCACCGCTTGTGTGATAGGTTTATCAGGATCTGCACTGGCATTGATATGCAGAACTGCTCTCAAGAATAATTTGTTGTTAGGGCCCTTTTCCCAACGAAGCACTTGCGTGTTTTCTTCTTCACCTCCGTAGCCTTTTCCGGTAGGTGCTTTTGCAATGCGGGTAACCACTATAAACTCACGATCAATAACGCTATCCGGTATTTCAAAAAAATAATCGCTGTTGATTTTATGTACTGTGAATAAACCCTTCTGTGTTTTTGCCTTTGATGAAATCAATTTTCGATAGGGCTGCAGACCTGAGGTTGGTTTACTCTTAACTGTGTCCGATTTAACCTGTACCGGCTTTACATCTTTCTTTCCCTTCTTTTGTGCCCACATGGCTGCGCTGCACAGGAAACAGAACAGAATAGTGAGCGTGAAAAATTTTGCTTTCATCATCATTAATTTTGGATTGACTGATTATAAAAAACTTACTTGAAGCTCGGTAAATAACAAAAATCATTCTGATTGTCCTATTGCACTAGATGTAAAACTGGTGGGCCTTGTGCAAGTGGTGTTCTATCGATTTGGTTGGTCTTAAACCACACTGAAAACCTGAACCTTTAGAAAAATATTATCAACTTTTGTCAGCTCTCTTGCGTTGGAGCTTAACATTTTAAATCCTATAAAGTTAATAGACTATATTTGCCGACTTTCAATTAGCTCATGATCAGAAAATCTATTGAAGCCCTCCAACGCGAGGCGGCCGACACCGGAGCCGGTTCATTAAAAAGAAGCCTTAATTCAGTTAACATGATTGCTCTTGGAATTGGAGTGATCATTGGCGCTGGGTTATTTTCCTTAACCGGAATTGCAGCTGCAAATAACGCTGGGCCCGCTGTAACATTATCATTTTTAATTGCTGCAATTGGTTGTGCATTCAGTGCTTTGTGTTATGCCGAGTTTGCTTCAATGGTGCCCGTGGCAGGAAGCGCTTACACCTACGCTTACGCAACCGTTGGAGAATTCTTTGCATGGATTATCGGTTGGGATTTGGTGTTGGAATATTCTGTTGGCGCTGCTACAGTTTCCATTAGCTGGTCGCAGTACTTGGTTCGATTTCTCAGCAAATACAATATTCAGTTTCCTGCTCAATTGATTTCTTCACCTTTCGAAAGCGTTCAGCTTGCAGATGGAACATCTGTGCACGGTTGGATTAATCTTCCGGCTGTTCTCATTATCATTTTTATCACTGCGATTATCATTCGCGGAACAAAAGGCTCTGCCCTTTACACAGGAATTGTAGTCGCCTTGAAAATTGGAGTTGTAATTGTATTCATTGCACTTGGTTGGAATTATATCAACGCTGATAACTATGTGCCTTACATTCCTACAAATACAGGTGCGTTTGGCGAATTTGGTGTGAGTGGAATCTTTCGAGGGGCTGGTGTTGTGTTCTTTGTCTTTATAGGGTTTGATATCATTGCCACGATGGCGCAGGAGGCAAAAAACCCTCAGCGAACAATGCCAATAGGTATTCTCGGGTCTTTGATTATATGCACATTACTATTCGGTTTGTTCAGTTTTGTAATGACTGGACTGGCTCATTACACCGAATTCAAAAACAGTGCTGCACCCGTAGCTATCGCGATTGAAAAAACTCCTTATTACTGGATGAGCCAGATCGTTATTATGGCTATTATCATTGGATACACCTCAGTGATTTTGGTTGACTTAATGGGGCAATCAAGAGTGTTCTTTTCTATGAGTCGAGATGGTTTGTTGCCAAAGCTTTTCTCCGAGGTTCACCCGAAATTCAGAACTCCATATAAAGGAAATATTCTGCTCTGCATTTTTATCAGTTTGTTTGCCGGCTTGGTTCCAATCTCGATCGTTGGTGAGATGACTAGCATTGGTACTCTGCTAGCATTTGTCCTTGTATGCATTGGTGTGATCGTTTTGAGAAAACGCGAACCGAATTTGCCAAGACCATTTAAAACACCGTGGGTACCTCTAGTGCCAATTCTGGGAATTATTACCTGTTTGGCGATGATGTTTTCTCTTCCGCAAGGAACCTGGATTCGATTAGCCGTTTGGCTCGTGATTGGCCTTGTCATTTACTTTTCTTACGGAAAGAAGAATAGTAAGGTGAGAGCTAATCTGACGAAGGCTCCTTAAGGTTATATCTGTTTTAATTCCGGAATTAGTCAGGTTGTTGAAATAAAAAAAACGGTCAATGCCTTGACCGTTTTTTTTATTTATTGGCATTTGAATCCTTACTCCACCACAATTAGCTTCGCTCTTGCACTCATTTGGTCAGACTGAAGCATTAGTATATACATACCCAGCTTAAGCTCTCCATGCATCACGGAAACTGTATTAGCCGATTGACATGTTATCATGTCAGCGTAAGCTACCCTTCCTGATATATCGGTTATTGCCAAGCGAGCCAATTTGCCTTCCCAACTTTTATGAAGTTTAAAATTGATTTCACTTCCATGTGTGGGATTAGGGAATATTTCAACTACTAATTCTTCAATAGAGCTCATTGGCTCTATTGCCGTCACAGTTACATCATATGTAAAACCAGAAATTGTTCCAATTCCACCAGGAGTAATTATGGAAATATCACCTGAGGCTCCGATTGCCACAGCGGCTTTAATACTTGTTGCTGAGAGCACAGTAAAAGAAGACGCAGCAACTCCTCCAAAGCTTACTGCGGTTGTTCCTGTAAAGTTTGTGCCTATAATTATAATTGGTACACCTGGTCCGCCAACAGAAGGATTAAAAGAGGTGACTGTAGGCTGAGGAACGAAAGTGAATCCTACCAGCGTGGCTGTACCGCCCGGAGTTGTTACCGAGACGACACCGGAAGTTCCGCTGCCAACCAAAGCAGTAATGCTTGTAGCCGAAACAACATTGAAAGAAACTGCTGGTGTACCGCCAAAACTAACCGATGTTGCGCCATTTAGGTTTGTTCCTGTAATTGTAACTGTTGCACCAGGACCGGCACTGAGCGGTGTAAATGAAGTGATCACTGGCTTGGGTATAAATACAAACCCTTGCAGCGAGACACTGCCGGCAGAATTTGTTACAGTCACATTACCACTGGTTGCGTTCGAAGGAACAACTGCGGTGATACTAGTTGCTGAAACAGAATTGTAAGAGGTAGCTGCTGACCCCCCAAAGCTTATGGCCGAAACATTTGCAAGATTAATCCCTGTAATTGTCACCGTTGTTCCAGGACCGGCACTAGTTGGTGTAAAAGATATCAGGCTTGGCAAATTATTCCTCAACAGGCTAATCGAATTATCGGTGTTATTCACGGTAGCCATATCTGTAGTACCATCGCCATCAATATCAATCGCTACCAGACCATGAGTTCCGCCACCAACAGCATAATCAATTTTAGTCGAAAAATTTCCAGATACGTTGCGCAATACAGAAACGACATTACTGCTCGAGCAAGCCACATTGATATCGGGGTTGCTGTCACCATTCATTTCACCAAATGCAACGGCCCACGGCCCATTGGCGGTGGTATAAGTAGACTTGTAGAAATTCAGGGTACCATCACCTGTGTTTTTGAAAACGGTGATGGTAGATGAACTGTTATTGGCTACCACAAAATCCATCCAATTGTCTCCATTGATTTCGCCCGCTACAACACTGACCGGAAAAGTTCCCGATGGTATTTCAGTCTTTGGCTGAAAAGATAATATTCCACCGCTGATGGTATTTTTGAAGATGGTAACGCTGTTGGCATTACCATTGGTCACAATCATTTCAGCATTAGCATCATTATCCAAGTCAGCGATAGCAACGTCTGTAGGGAAACTTCCCGCAGTGAAATCTGATTTTGCTGCAAAGGATGTACTGCCATTGCCAGGGCTTGTGTTCAGTAAAACAGAAACAAGGTTGGAACCTGTAAAGTTTGAAGTAACAATATCGGGCCTCGCATCTCCATTAAGATCTCCAACAGAAATACTTTGAGGATTGGTGGCAACAGTAAAGTCAACCTTTGCGGCAAAAGAAATAGCCCCGGAAGTACTGGTATTATTAAAAACAGAAACAGTATAGGTAGATGAGTTTGCAACAGCAATGTCGAGTTTACCATCAAGGTTAAAATCTCCCGTGACTAAGTCTACCGGAATTGAACCGGTTGTTAAATCTATTCCAACACCCAGTGATGTGTTGCCCACACTACTGGTGTTACTAAACACAGAAACTAAATTGGTTCCATTAACGACAGCCAGATCCGGTTTGCCATCGTCATCAAAATCGCCTGTAGCAATCGCCTGGGGATTACTGGCAACCGACACATCATTCTTTGCAAAAGTTCCATTGGTAAGAGTGGTTTGCTTTGAAGAAGTGGCGCTGAAAGTTTCGGTAGAATAACCAGTCAGGTTGCCCGCGGTAACTGTAATGGGTGCAACCGTGGCTCCTCCGGGAACTTTCACTACCAATTGAAAAGCATTGGCCGATGTTACCTGCGCCAGTGTAGTGCCAAAGCGCACAATATTATTGGCCGGAGTGCTGCCGAAGCCCGATCCATTGATAGTCACGGTTGAACCAGTTATGCCACTCACCGGAGTGAATGATGAAATGACTGGGCCTGTAAAGAAACTAAATCCGCTGGCAACGCCTACACCGTTGCCCGTAACCACTTTCACCTGTCCACTTGCGCCAGCACCAACAACGGCTTTTATCTGGGTAGCAGTAGTTGACACCGTGGTGGCAGATATTCCACCAAAAGAAACGAGTGCAAGGTCAAGATTAAATCCATTGATTGTAACAAGAGTACCAGGGCCGCCAATCTTGGGCGAAAATGAAGTAATAATCGGCTCGTTGATCTGATTGCGGAATACTTTGCCGTCAGATGAATTGAGTGCAACGATATCTGGCTTTCCGTTTCCATCCATGTCTCCCAATGCAAGTTCATTACTTGAAATGGCGTTGTAAGTTATCAGTGGGTCAAATGAAATCGAGCCAGTGGTTGTAGCATTATGATGAATTTGTCCATTACCATCCACGATGTCTGCTTTGCCATCACCGTCCATATCCCCGCAAAATATTCTCGCATAACCCGCGCGTGAGACATCTACTTTTGGAGCAAATGAAATCAATCCTATTGTACTAGTGTTCTTAAAAATCGACACTACAGAATAGGTCCCCGAAGCTCCATAATTAGGAGCAGCAATGTCGAGTTGGCCATCATTGTTCAAATCAGCGAACAACAAATTAAAAGGCGAACTACCACAGGGATAGTCTGTCTTGGTAGCAAAAGATATTGTGCCTAATGTACTTGTATTTCTTAGGATTGAAAGCACGTTACTTCCCCAGATTGCAGCAGCCAAGTCGGGCATACCGTCTCCATCAATGTCGCCAATTGCAAAATCCGCTGGAGCGCCAGTGACTGGAACGTCCAACTTTGCAGCAAAAGCAATGGTTGATCCTACTGTGATATTTCTGAAAATGGAAACAGCGGAACCATTGGTGGGTAATATTATTTCGGGCCTACCATCACCATCAAGATCGCGAACAATCATGGTTACCGTGCTATAAACTCCAATATAAGCAATGTTCGTTTTTGCTGAGAAAGAAATGCCTGAAGTGGTTGTGTTTTTAAAAACCGACAACGTCCCGTTAATGCAAGCGGCTATATCGATTTTTCCATCGCCATCAAAATCACCAACTCCTGCCTCGGCTGGAGCTGAGGTCGTAGCTATGTCTATTTTGCTATTTAATGACATCAGACCTGAACCACCGGTGTTAGGGACAATTGAAATTGAATTTGAAGTACTATTTGCAAAAACAATTTCCGGTTTACCGTCATTATCCAAGTCAGCGATTACAGGTCTTTTCGGGTCTGTACCGGTCTGAAAACTTAGACTCTGAACAAATGAGTTGGAAGCTAACGCAATCCCTGTGAAAGTAACGTCAAAAGGTTTGGATGAAAAAGCTGTAAGATTTCCGGTAGTGACACTTATCGGTTGGTAGGTTGCTCCTGAAGGTACCTTTGCCGTTAGCGATGTAGTGGTAGCTGCAGTTACAACCGCGCGAACAGCTCCGAAATAAACAATATTATTTGCCGCTGTGGCGCTAAAATTGGTTCCGGTGATTGTTACCGAAGATCCTACAGCTCCGGACAAGGGAGAGAATGCTGTGATTTTGGGTCCTGGCAGGAAGGTGAATCCTGCCAATGAACCTGTTCCGCCCGGAGTGGTTACTGACACACTGCCTGTGGCAGCTACATCTATTGTCGCGGTAATAGTGGTGGAAGAACTAATTGCAAACGAAGTAATACTCAAACCTCCGATACTCACCGATGTTGCGCCTGTAAAATTGGTACCTGTAATCGTAATACTATTTCCAGTTGCTGCTGAAGTTGGGGTGAATGAGGAAACAGTTGGAGCTGGAATAAATGTAAATCCTGATTTGGCATTTGTTCCGCTCGGGTTAGTAACTGAGACGCTTCCAGAGGAATTTGAAGGAACTGTCGCGGTAATAGAAGTTGGTGACACCACATTAAACGTGGCTGCGACTCCGCCAAAAGTTACAGCCGTTGCCCCTGTAAAATTACTTCCGGTGATTGTTACCGTTGCGCCAGCGCCTGCACTGGTGGGCGCGAAAGATGACACAATTGGTTCATTCACTTTATTTCGAAAAACTTTCAATTTGTTTTGGGTGCCTGCAGCTATAATTAACTCCTGCTTTCCGTCATTGTCCAAGTCCGTTAATAGGGGCATGTATGTATCGTAAGTTGTCAATTGAAATTCTGCTGCAAATGAAATCGTTCCGACCGTGCTGGTGTTTCTTGCCAGAGAGCCCAAAACGCCTCCCGTGGCCAAAGCAAGATCTGGTTTACCATCACCATCAATGTCTCCGGCTGCACTTCCCCAAGGAGTAAATTGAGAGGTATAATCTGATTGAGAGGTCATCGAAATCGTTCCGACTGAGCTACTGTTTTTGAACAAAGAAGTAGTGGTTGCTCCAAAGTTGGTAACAGCAACATCGGTCTTGCCATCGCCATCAAAATCACTCAATGAAATTTTCCCTGGATTCACTCCTGTTCCAAAATCGACTTTGGCCGCAAAAGATAAATTGCCGGGGGTACTCGTATTTCGATAGGTGGAAAGCAAGTTGAGTCCATACAGTGCTACAGCCATATCCGGTTTCCCATCACCATCGAGGTCGCCCACTGCAACATCATAATTATTGTCACTCGTATTTATGGTAACTGCTGAAGCAAATGAGATAGAGCCAACAGTGCTTGTGTTTCTG
This sequence comes from uncultured bacterium, assembly GCA_967789005.1. GTDB lineage: Bacteria > Bacteroidota > Bacteroidia > Cytophagales > Cyclobacteriaceae > ELB16-189. The sequence goes on from CBRFFM010000005.1 coordinate 38,520, forward strand.
ACGACTGACAATAGGGGGCCACAAGGCATAACAATGTCTGTCTTTCCATCACCATCTACATCGCTTGCAAAAATACTCCCAATAGCCCCGCCACTGCATGAGTGCACTGAGGAAATATCAAACCGACTTGCAAAAGAAAGCGCTCCAACCGAGCTGGTATTTCGGAATACGGAAATACCTTCCGAATTGATCGATACTACCATATCAAGCTTTCCATCCCCATCTATGTCTGTTAATCGAATGCCCATGGGTGCCGCAGGCGTCACAAAATCAACTTTCGCTGCCAGCGAAATATTTCCGCTGCTACTCGTATTTCTAAAAACCGAAATGCTGGTGCCTGATCCGGACCCATAGTTGGTGACAACCAGTTCGGCCTTACCATCTCCATCCAAATCGCCCGAACTTACATTCAATGGATAACTAAGTGTCGTGAAATCAAGTGAAGTGTCAAATGAAGTCGAACTAAATGAATTGCCAGTTGAAAACGTAACTATGAATGGTCTTGAAGAATAAGCCGTAAGCCCCCCAGTCGTGACCGTAATCGGTTGATAGGTTGCTCCTGCTGGTACCGTAACTGTAAGTGAAGTTGTAGCGGCTGCCGTAACTGTTGTTTTTACAGCCCCGAAGTAAACAATGTTGTTTGCCGGTGTTGAACTAAAATTGGTTCCTGTAATAATTACAGATGTTCCAATGACTCCACTTGATGGCGCAAAAGAAGTAATGGTTGGCTGGGCAATAAGTGAAACTTGGAATAGAACTAAAGAGGCAAAAGCCAATAAAAAAAGGCGTTTTTTCATGAATTAAGAATTAGGGAAATTAGATTTTAGCAGATGCAAAAAACCTCAAAAAGAGCTGATTTTAAAGGGCAATTTTAACCACTTTATTACCTTAATATTTCTACTCCTTTTGGAGTATGTCCACTGTGTAAATAATTGAAAATCATTAAATTAATTATGGTGCGTGATTAATATTATTGACGAGTGGGTGGCCTTACAAAAAGCCTTCGGGCAGTGCCAAAAGAATTTGTCTTTTTGTCTTGTTCAACCTTTTGATAAACGGAGAGTCAATAGGTACTAGAATTTCCCTTTGATTGTGGATAATGACAAGAAGTCGGTTGAGGCCTGTGCTTTGAACTTCAGTTACAGTTCCCAAATCGCCCATGGTTTCATCTATGACCGAAAATCCAACCACTTCATCATCGTAAAATTGTCCACGTTTTAGTTTAGGGCGAATTGTCTTTGGGAGAAAAACCGATCTGCCTTTGAGCAAGTCTGCTTCTTTGATTGAATCGATGCTTTCAAATTTCAAAAACGACTTATCTCCACGATCAGAAAAATCTTCAAGGAAATAAGGCACCAGGCTTCCATTGAATTCAAGGAAAAGGGAGGTGACTTCATCCAATTCAAAGTCTTGGTCAAAGATGGCCGTTACTTCACCTTTGAGACCGTGGGTTTTTGAAATGTATCCTACCTTAAAACAATCTTCGATGCTCACTCAGAAAATAGATTAATAAAAAATGCCAGCACAAATGTACTGGCATTCCATAATTTCAGTTTCAAAAAATTAAGCCTGAGGCTCAGCAGCTGGTGCTTCTTCAGCGGCAGCTGGTGCAGGTGTAGCAGCAGCAACTTCAGCTTTCTTGCGAATAGCCTCTGCGCGCGCTTCACGAACTTTGGTTTCTGCTTCCTTGCGTGTCTTAGCTTTGTCAGCCTTAGATTTCGCAACGCTGTCTATTTTAGCCTGGATTTTAGCTTCTTTAGCTTTTACCCACTCAGCCAATTTCGCATCAGCTTGCTCTTGAGTCAAAGCGCCTTTGTTAACGCCAAGCTGCAAATGCTTCTTAAACATGATTCCACGGTAAGAAAGCACGGCACGGATAGTGTCTGAAGGCTGTGCTCCATTCATTAGCCAATGAAATGCACGCTCGTCTTCTAATACAATAGAAGCAGGAACGGTCTGTGGATTGTAAGTACCAATTTTCTCGATGAACTTGCCATCACGTGGCGATCTCGCGTCAGCTACCACTACATCAAACATTGCGAGTTTCTTTCTGCCTCTACGGGCTAATCTGATTTTTACCATTGTTTTTTAATTTTGGATCTCGTCCGGTTTTAAAAGGACTGCAAAAGTAAGTCTTTTTTCAAAACTGGCAACTCCCTCTTTATTCTTTGTGAGAAAAAGAGCTCCTTTTTGAGTTAATCCCGTCTGCCTGGTCAAAAGTAATCCACTGAGCAATATATTCGTTTACACGATTATTAAGTTTTAATATTTTTAGAATGTTATTTAGCTTTGGTTCATACCTTAAAACTATGGACAAGTATTCCTACATCTCTAATGCTGACGTAGGCTATATCGATCAGCTTTACAAAAACTACAAACAAAACCCGGCCGAAGTAGACCCCACGTGGCAGAAATTCTTCGAAGGTTATGACTTCTCCAGCCAACGTTTCGGAGAAAACGGTCATGGCGAAGTCGGTGGTAATATTAAAGAGACTCAAGTTCGTACGCTCATTTTTGCGTACCGGTCTTTTGGTCACCTCAAGGCCAGTACAAACCCCATTCGCGAGCGCAGAGATCACGGAGTGAAATTGGATCACACCAATTTTGGCTTAGTTGATGCCGATCTTGACACCGAATTTGATGTGGCTTCCGAAATTGGAATGCCTAAGTCTTCTCTCCGTAAGATTATTGAGCGACTCAAAACCCTTTATTTAGGAACAATCGGGTTTGAATATAATTTCATCCGCAATGATGAGATGCGCGAGTGGTTAGCCCAGAAGGTAGAGAAAGAATACTTCAGCTATGATCCCAGCCGTGAAGAGAAGAAAAGCATCCTCAGCAAGCTAAATGAGGCCGTTGTCTTTGAAAACTTCCTGCATACTAAATTCCTAGGTCAGAAAAGATTCTCCTTGGAGGGTGGCGAAAACACTATCCCCGCGCTTCAGACTATTATTAATAAGTCGGCAGAGCTTGGAGTAAAGGAGGCCGTAATTGGTATGGCCCATCGTGGCCGCTTGAATGTTTTGACTAACATCCTTGGTAAAGTTTATCAACAGATCTTCACTGAGTTCGAAGGAAACATCAATCCCGATCTTACCATGGGTGATGGTGACGTTAAATATCACCTGGGCTACTCTAGCCATATTGAAACTCCATCTGGAAATAAGATTTATGTAAAGCTTACTCCTAACCCATCACACCTTGAGGCTGTAGATCCTTTGGTTGTAGGTTATACCCGTGGCCAGATCGATGATGAATATCAAGGGGTGAATAGCGCAATGGCTATTCTAATCCATGGTGATGCCGCTGTTGCAGGACAAGGAATCGTTTACGAAGTAATCCAGATGTCAGGCTTGCCAGGCTACACTACTGGTGGAACCATTCACTTTGTAATTAACAACCAGGTAGGTTTCACTACCGACTATGATGATGCGCGTACAAGTATCTATTGTACTGACATATCTAAGATCGTAGACGCACCAATCCTTCACGTAAATGGAGACGATGCCGAGGCCGTTACTTTCTGTTCAAATTTAGCCGTTGAGTTCCGCCAGAAATTCGGGAAAGATATTTTCATCGACATGCTTTGCTATCGCAGACATGGACATAACGAAAGTGACGAGCCGAAATTCACTCAGCCAAAACTTTACAACCTCATCGCAAAGCACCCAAACCCACGCGAGGTGTATGTAAAGAAACTAATTGAGCGTGGTGACGTGGATGCCACTCTTGCCGATGAAATGGACAAGAGCTTCCGTAATCAGTTGCAAGACCGATTGAATGAAGTGAAACAAAAACCACTTCCATACAAGCCTCAGCAAATTGAGAATGAGTGGGAGAAACTTCGCAGATCGAAGCCAGAAGATTTTGATCAATCGCCTGACACCAGTGTTAAGCAAGCTACCATTGACAAAGTGGGAAAGGCATTGACTACGATTCCTGAAGGATTCAAGCCGCTAAAACAGATTGAGAAATTATTGAAAGACCGCAAGGCAGCATTCTTTGATGACAAGGTATTGGGTTGGGCAGAGGCAGAATTGCTGGCTTACGGCTCGTTACTTGCACAAGGCGTACCTGTACGTATGTCAGGACAAGATGTGAAGCGTGGTACGTTCAGCCATCGTCATGCTTATTTCTTCGATGCGAATACAAATGCTCCTTACTGCTGTATCGACAACATTGAAGCAGGTCAACAGAAATTCAACATCTTCAACTCGTTGCTTTCTGAATTTGGTGTATTGGGATTTGAATATGGCTATGCCATGTCATCACCACATGCACTAGTAGTTTGGGAAGCTCAGTTTGGCGATTTTGCCAATGGAGCTCAAGTAATGATCGATCAGTTCATTGCAAGTGCCGAATCGAAATGGCAGCGGATGAATGGAATTGTTCTTTTACTTCCCCATGGATATGAAGGCCAAGGTCCTGAACACTCAAACGCTCGCCCTGAACGTTTCCTTCAATTATGCGCTGAGTATAACATGGTTGTCGCTAACCCAACTACGCCTGCCAACATTTTCCATTTGATGCGCAGGCAAGTAACATGGGATTTCAGAAAGCCTTGTATTGTCTTCTCGCCTAAATCATTGTTACGTCATCCTGCGGTGGTCTCTCCTGTGAAAGATTTCATTAAGGGATCGTTCCAGGAAGTAATTGATGACGTAAACGTTGATGCAAAGAATGTGAAACGTGTAGTTCTTTGCACTGGCAAAGTTTATTACGACTTGCTTGAAGGCCAGCAGAAAAAGAAAACCAAAGATGTTGCTCTTGTTCGCATGGAGCAGTTGCATCCATTCCCCGAAAAGCAATTGAATGTCGTCTTGAAAAAATACAAAGGCGCTAAACTGACTTGGGTGCAAGAAGAGCCTGCCAACATGGGCTACTGGTCTTTCATCTTGCGCTACATGCAAGGGCTTGACGTGATCTCGCGTAAGGCAAGCGCATCACCTGCAACGGGTTATTCTAAAGTGCACAAGGCAGAGCAAGAGAAAATCGTTAATCAAGCACTCGACTAAACATCCAAACCAAAAATATTTCTAATGGCACAACAAGTTAAAGTCCCTACTGTCGGTGAATCAATTGCCGAAGTAACTATTGCCAATTGGCTGAAAAAAGATGGTGAAGCAGTGAAGATGGATGAGGTGATTGCAGAGCTTGAATCGGAGAAAGCCACATTCGAGCTCACCGCCCCTCAAGCGGGAATTTTGAAAATCACTAAAGCACAAGGCGAAGTTGTTCCTATCGGCACAATCATTTGCGAGATCGCTGATAATGGAGTTGCAACTGCTTCTACACCTCAGCCAAAAACCGAAACAACTACCACTGCTCAACCCCAAGCTTCTAAACCAATGCAAACCGGAGCTATCAAAGAAATGAAAGTGCCTGCCGTAGGCGAATCGATTACAGAAGTGACGATTTCTACGTGGCTTAAAAAAGACGGAGATTTTGTTAAACTCGATGAAATCCTTGCCGAAGTAGAATCTGACAAAGCGACTTTTGAATTGCCCGCTGAAGCGAATGGCATTTTGCGCATTATCGCGCAAGAAAAAACAACTTTGCCAATTGGCGGATTGATTTGCAAAATTGAAATTACTGAAGGCGGTGCCCCCGCAACATCAACTCCGAAAACTCAAACTGTTGCAAGCTCAACACCGGCTGCAACTACTTCTTATGCTTCTGGAACACCTTCTCCAGCGGCCGCAAAAATTCTTGATGAAAAAGGAATTGCGACTGCTAATGTGACTGGGTCAGGAGTTGGTGGCAGAATCACGAAGGAAGACGCAGTAAAAGCTCAATCATCACCTGCTAAAGAATCCAAGCCTGCACCAGCATTGGCTCCTCCAGTTATTGCTGCAGGTGGATTAAGAACTGAACGCAGAGAGAAGATGACTTCTCTCCGTAAGACAATTGCACGCAGATTGGTTGCTGTAAAGAACGAAACGGCCATGCTCACCACTTTCAATGAAGTGGACATGAAGCCGGTGATGGATCTGCGAAGCAAATACAAAGATCAATTCAAAGAGAGATACGGTGTTGGACTTGGATTCATGTCGTTCTTCACCAAAGCAATTTGCGTTGCGCTAAAGGATTTTCCTGCTGTAAACGCATCTATTGATAAAGATGAATTGATCTATCATGACTACTGCGACATTTCCATTGCGGTGTCAACTCCTCGTGGTTTGGTTGTGCCTGTAATTAGAAATGCCGAAGCGCTTTCAATGCCACAAATAGAAAGTGAAGTTGTGCGTTTAGCAACTAAAGGTCGCGATGGAAAACTTTCTATTGAAGAAATGACGGGAGGAACATTCTCCATCACCAATGGCGGTGTTTTCGGTTCGATGCTTTCTACACCAATCATTAATCCTCCTCAATCTGCAATTTTGGGAATGCACAACATTGTTGAGCGCCCGGTAGTGAAAAACGGAGAAGTGGTTGTTCGCCCTATTATGTATCTCGCTTTATCTTATGATCACCGGATTATTGACGGTCGTGAGTCGGTGAGCTTCTTAGTTCGCGTGAAAGAATTGCTTGAAGATCCGGGAAGATTGATTCTCGGAGTTTAATCTCATAAAAGTCAGGATATGAAATTCATTTTTGCTTTTCTACTCCTGACTTTTTCTTTTACTCAAAAATCGATTGATAAAAACTATTTACTCGGTCGGTTTGATCCGGCAATCGATTCAAGGTTTACACAAATAACTTCCTCCCATGCAAAAGGGAGTGCGGTCAATCGCTTTTTGCGAAAGGAGGCGTTCGAGGCTTTCAAAAAAATGTCGAAGGCTGCCAAAAAGGATGGGGTAAATCTTTTTATTGTTTCAGCTACGCGCAATTTCGAATACCAAAAAAAAATCTGGGAAGACAAGTGGAATGGCAAAATCAAAGTTGACGGCAACGATTTATCTACGATTCCTTATTCAAATGAGCGAGCCATAAAGATTTTACTTTATAGTGCCATGCCCGGAACTTCGCGTCATCACTGGGGAACGGACATCGACATCAACGAAACCGAAGACAAATACTTTAAAACGGAAGAAGGGAAGAAAGTCTACCAATGGCTGAGTGCTCATGCAGCAGAATTCGGATTTTGTCAACCTTACACTCCCAAATCAACTGGCCGTACCGGCTATGAAGAAGAAAAGTGGCATTGGTCTTACATGCCACTTTCAAAAGATCTTCTTCAAGAGTATATATACCAAATTCGGTACGAAGACATCAATGGCTTCTTAGGAAGTGAAACAGCTCAACCACTTCAGGTGATAGAAGGCTATGTTAATGGAGTTGGCTGTCAGTGAAGTTAAACTACTTTCTTCCTGATCTGCTTTGCATACGTGCGACTCACCGGAAAGCTTTTTCCGCTTTGCATCTTTACCACCATGCCTCCATTGAAATGACGTTCAATTTCTTTCAGATAATTGATGTTAACAATTGTTGACCGATGTACTCGAATGAACTTATCAGGATTCATGATCTCTTCTAACTTACCGATACCCGAAGAGCTTACAAATTGATCACCCTTAGTAGTAATAATCGTGTAATCTCCCGAAGCTTCGAGGTGAAGGATTTCATCTACCGGCAGACTGAAAAGCTTCTCTGATTTCTGCACAAAAATATGTGACTCATAAGCACCACGAGTATAATTCGGTCTCATGCTGCCGAGCAAGTCTTCAATATTACCTGTTTCGGTTTTCTTGCGCTTGAGTGCACGATCAACTGCTTGCCTGAAACGTTCTTGATCCAATGGTTTCAATAAATAATCAACCGCATTTTTTTCAAAAGCCTGAATTGCATACTGATCATAGGCCGTAACAAAAATCACATACGGTTCGTGGTTGATGTCATCCAGTACATCAAAGCCGGTCATGCCAGGCATTTGCACATCAAGAAATAACAGATCTGGCTTTAGCTTGTCAATTTGAGCTACCGCATCTGTTCCATTAGACGCTTCGCCAGCGATCTCTATTTCTGGAAACGTCTCGAGATACTCGGTCAAAAGCTCGCGAGCAAGTTTTTCATCATCAACAATGACACAGGTGGTTTTATTATTGTTCATACGTGTAGTTTTTCTATTTCGTGTTCAATTTTTATGTGCTGGTGCTTAACTTGATATTCTTTGTCTTCAATGTAAAAGTTAACGGAAAATCCTTTCTCGCTGGCGCGTACGCGGAGTCGAGACTCAGGACCGAAATAACTTTTCAATCGCATGTCGGTATTAGACATCCCAATTCCACTAGAACTTCCGTCCATTACTTTTTTTGCTTTTGACCCAAGGCCGTTGTCTTTCACTTCAAAGAAAATGATACTTCCGGATCTCCGAACTGTCAATGATATCATTCCCCCATCAGGTTTAGGGCCAATGCCATACTTAACCGAATTTTCAATTAATGGTTGCAAAATCATTGGAGGGACTTTGGCATTAATACAGGTGGAGTCAATATCCCTTTCAAATTTCAATCGATCACCAAACCTCACTTGCTGAATACGCACGTAGTTTTCGATAAACTCAATTTCTTTGGACAACTTCACCATGTTCTCGTTGTGCGAATCAAGTGCATAACGGAAGACATCTGAAAGTTGGGTGATGAGTTTGCGAGCCTCTTCTTTGCTGCTGTGAACCAATGTGCTTATGGAATTGAGCGTATTAAAAAGGAAATGCGGGTTGATCTGAGACTTGAGCAACGAAATCTGCATCTCGCGGTTCTTGATGGCGAGTTCGCTTTTCTCCTGCTCTTGCTTCTGCAGACCTTGGAAATATCGAATCACGTAATAAACACCCACAGTGATAATATATTGATCATGAAAACGTAATGCCTCCCAGCTCATCAGTTCCAACATATATTCTTTCCAGTGATCAAAGTAAACGAGGCCATCCATGTAGTCTGTAAAAAAGTAAGACAGCGTGCCCATAAGCATAAAGAAGAACACTAGCCCTACCACATGGCCTACTATTTGAACTACTGCTTTAAAGTTGGACAACCAGTGTGACCAAATGAAAATCAAAACGATAGAAATGCAAAGCGCCTCAAATAGAAAAAGAGCATTCCATAGTACGTAATAAGCCGGATTTACAAATTTCCACTCCACAACGGCACTCACCGTGAAATTGAGAAAATACCATAGGCAAATCAGGCCATAAGCCATTTTCCAAATTTGGGGTATTTTATCAAGCAGCTTCAAGAGTCGAAAATTCTAGTATAAAGTTAATCAATCGTATTCACTGACGACCAATATATCAATAGTTGCGATGAACAGCTGTTAACGTAGCCTAAGAGCAACAGCAATCTTCACAAAATCGTAACTTTCGGAACTGATGAGAATAAGTCTGACCTGTCTGCTGTTGGCTTTTTCGATGTCGATCTACGCTCAGCAAATTACCATCACCGGCAAGGTTGTAGATCGGGTGACTAAAGAACCATTACCATTTGCTTCTGTATTTATCACTGGCAAGGCTATTGGAGTCGTCTCCAACGCTCAAGGAGAATTCGACTTTCACATTCCTTCTGAATTGCGCAATGATATTCTTGCGGTAAGCATGATCAGCTATAAAACCTTCGAGGCTCCGGTTTGGTCATTTCTAAGCACTAATTCAGATCCGGTAACCATTGAGTTGGAGCCATCCCTTACTCTTCTTCAAGAGGTAGTAGTAACGGCCAAGCTAACTGCCGGAGATGTCTTTAAGATCGCCATATCGCGTATTGAACAAAATTACCCGATGAAGCCATTCTTGATGTATGGCTTTTACAGGGATCTAAAAAAGCTAGGAGGAACGTACATTTCACTGCTTGAAGCTGCGGTGAAAATCTATGATGACAATTATATAGAGCCCAGAAATAAATACAAGCTTCGAGAGCGCGTTGCGCTTCAAGAGGTCAGAAGAAGTCTTGGCTACTCTAGTAAGTTTACCGATTTCTTTGATCATGGAAATTTGCTCGAAGATTTACTTACTAATAACAATGTACGTTATCGTCAATTTCCCGAAGATGATGATTTCTATACTACTCTTGAATTTGAGAAGAGTACACAGTATTACGATCGCGAGGTGTTTGTGATTACCCAGAAGAAGGACTTATTGCTTCGGATGTACGTGGACAAAGAAACCTACGGCATTATTCACCTAGAATATGAAAATAATCGCCAGCAAGAATTGCAAAAAATCCATGATTTAGAAAGCCGGTTTACCAAACTGAAGCGCACCATTGATTTTAGACTGATCGATGGAAAATTATTTTTGAACTATCTCAAAGTTACTTCGCAAGTAAATTGGTACGATCGGGAAACGGGGAAACTAAAATTTGAAGCCGAGTTAGAGAGGCAATTATTGATTAACAATATTAATACCAGCCCCATCACTAGAATAAGTCTTTCGCAGAAAATGAAGAGCTATGGTTTGCAATACCAGGATGAGACCTACAACAAAAAATTCTGGGATAACTATAACATTATCAAAGCAACTCCTTTAGATAAAAAAATCATTGCCGACCTGGAGCGCGAAGAACCGTTGGAGAAACAGTTTAAAGAATGATTTAGTCCTTAAATTCCTTTAAGGCTTCGGAGATTAATTCAGATTTATCTATTGGCACCGCGCCCACATGCTGGCACACGAGACCTCCTGCGAGATTGCTCAGCGAAGCAATCATTTTAGCATCGAGGTTCAATGCCGTACAAAGCGCTGCAACGCTAACCACTGTATCCCCTGCACCAGATACGTCAGCGATCTCACGCTCATGCGCTGGTAATTTTATTTTTTGGTTTTGATAATCGATGTAAACGCCATGCTCTGAGAGTGTGACCATGACACCACCGGCCTGTAATTTTTCCTTAAGCATGGCCGTTGCTTGTTGTACCTGATCCTGATTGGCTGCACTGACTTCTATTTTCAACCCTTCGCGAAGCTCTTTCAAGTTGGGTTTGAATAAGGTCACATTATTGTAGCTTAAAAAATTTCTTTTTTTCGGATCTACTACAGTTGGAATATTATGTTTCTTGGCCAATGCGGTTGCGTGAGAAATAATTTTTTCGCTCAGTACTCCTTTGTCATAATCTTCGAAGATCACTACCTGGCATTGCGGCAAAAGTTTCTCGATCCGTTCTAAAAGCATTTTTTTTTCTTTCTCGTTGGCTTCCTTGTCAGATTCTTCATCTACACGCACCACATGCTGATGGCTGGCGATCACTCGGGTTTTAACCGTAGTCGGGCGGTCATCGCTCACTACAATTCCTTCCCGGCTCATTCCTAATTCATCCAGTCGTTGCATCAACTTTCGTCCATCGTCATCATCACCAACCAGGGCGCAAAGAACAGGTTGAGCACCGAGTGCTAAAACATTCATGGCCACATTCGAAGCCCCACCTAATCGGAAATCTCTTTTCTTCACGTTAATTACTGGCACCGGGGCTTCAGGTGAAATTCGTTCTACTGCACCCCAGATGTAGCTGTCGAGCATTACATCACCGATGATTAAAACACGGAGTTTATTGAATGAATCAAAAATTTGCTGAATGGTCATAACAGATTTCAGATGCCCGATTTAATTTATTTAAGTGTTGCCAGTGAAGCCTTCATCCGCTTCATTGCTTCAACCAAGTCCTTTTCTGAGGCAGCATAAGAAAGGCGAACACAATTATCATCACCAAAAGCTCCACCAGGCACGAGCGAAACGTGGCCTTTCTCCAACATCCACAGACAGAAGTCATCGCTGTTGTTGATTTTTCTTTCGCCATCTGATTTTCCGAAGTAGGCACTTATGTCGGGGAAAAAATAAAATGCGCCTTGAGGATGATTTGCCTTTACACCCGGAATTTCCTTCAGAAGATTGTAAACAATTTCTCTGCGCTTGCGATATTCTTCTACCATCATTTTTGTTGGGGCCAGATCTCCGGTAATGGCGGCAAGAGCGCCTCGTTGAGAGATGGAGCAGTTTGCAGAAGTAATCTGTCCCTGCACTTTATTGCTACCATCGGCAATCCATTTTGGCGCAGCGATATAACCCACGCGCCAGCCGGTCATAGCAAAACCTTTAGCAAAGCCGTTTACTGTTATCGTACGGTCAAACATTCCCGGAAGGGAAGCCATGCTGGTTTGATCTCCACCAAAATTGATGTGTTCATAAATTTCATCCGCTATCACCAACAGGTTTGCATGATTCAATACTACTTTAGAAATGTCTTCCAATTCTTTCCTTGAAAACACGGAGCCCGTAGGATTGCAAGGAGAAGAAAAAATAATGGCTTTCGTTTTTGGTGTGATCGCTTTCTCGACTTGCTGAGCCGTTACCTTAAAGTCATTTTCAATTGTGCCTTTGACCAAAACAGGTTTAGCTTCCGCTAAGCGAACGAGAGCATCATAGCTCACCCAAAATGGAGAAAAGACAATTACCTCATCGCCCGGGTTGAGCAATGCTAACATCACATTAGCGATCGACTGTTTGGCCCCGTTGCTCACTACAATATTTTCCGCCTTGTAAGGCACCTTGTTTTCTTTCTGATACTTGGCTGCAATGGCTTCGCGCAAATCCTGGTAGCCCGCCACTGGAGGATAGGCAAAATATTTTCCTTCATCTATAGCCCTCTTGGCTGCATCACAAATATGAAGTGGCGTTTTAAAATCCGGTTCACCCAAGCTGAGGCTGATCACGTCAACACCTCTATTTTTAAACTCGCGTGCTTTAGCGGCCATTGCCAGTGTGGCTGACTCTTCGATGGCATTGATACGATTAGAAAGTAACATTCTGCATGTATGTTTTATGAATGCCAAAAATAAGTAAATGATTCGAGGATGAAATCCAATATTTTAATAATTGATTTTTAGGAGGTAGGTTTGACGGCTTTTTCAAAATGATTACCGCTCCCAACCCTGCTACCTCCAAAGCCCGCATGGTCGATGCTTTTCGAAAAAGGTTAAGGCAAAAGTGGATTGAAGGCATTTTGATTTTGATAAGCAAGCGATTTCCATTCGTAAAAAGAATTGTTCCACCCAGCTACCTTTATCCTCCTAAAACTTATCGTACAGTTACTCGTGCCGGTGTAACTTATCGCCTTGATCTAAAAAATGAAATTGGTCATTCACTCTATTTCTTTGATCGATGTAATACCAGTGAGCAGTTTTTGAAACTCATAAAACGCCACTCGGTTGTAATTGACATAGGCGCTCATGTCGGCACCGTAGCCTTGGCCGCAGCTGCCGCCACAAAATCTGGAAGTGTTTACGCTTACGAACCGAATCAAGAAAATTTTGATGAACTGCAACATAACATCAGATTAAATGCCTTTAAAAATATTTACGCTATACATAAGGCTGTAGGAAAAACAACGCATAAAGCACAGTTGTTTAAACCCGATCAATTCGAAGGATGCCCAACTAAAAAATTAACAAAGAACAATTTGCCGGAATTAGAATGGGTTGATGTGACCACACTAGATGACGAATACGTCAGACTAAAGCTCGATCATGTCGATATCATAAGAATCAGTGCCCAAGGCCTTGAACTCAATGTGTTGCTTGGCGCGAAGAATGTTCTGGAGAAATTTCATCCCATCCTCGTTATTGAATTTATTGATGAGAGTTTCAAAAATCACGGACGAAACACAGTAGAGGCAATTCAATTCATCAGAAACCTGGGATATTCTTGCATTGATTTGAAAACATCCATGCCCTTGATTACGGGCCTAAAAGGTGAAGCTGTCATCCTTTGCTACGTGTGACCACTCCTACTATTTTTTGATGGAAGCAAGTTGATAAATTAATAACTTGAACCATGCTTCAGCAGTTCGCCACTAAAATTACCCATCGAATTTATCAACTGCCCGTGCTGGTACTGATGCCTCACAGCCGATGCAACTGCCGATGTGTTATGTGCGACATTTGGAAGGCGAACAGTGAAAAAAAGGAGATTTCCACTGAAGAACTCGCTAAGCACATTTCTACTTTTCAGAAGCTAGGAGTAAAACAGATAGCGCTCTCAGGTGGTGAAGCTCTAATGCATTCCAATCTTTGGAAGTTTTGCGAACAGCTAAAATCAATTGGCGCAAAGATTAGTCTGCTCTCTACAGGACTGACGTTGAAAGCCCATGCCCAGGAAATCATCAAGTATTGCGATGACGTCATTGTTTCATTAGATGGCAGCCGGGAGATTCATAATTCGATTAGAAATATTCCTTCGGCATTTGAAAAATTGGCAGAAGGTGTTCGGGAAATCAAAAAACTTAGTCCACTCTTTCAAGTAACCGGAAGGTGTGTCTTGCAAAAACAGAACTACAAAGATTTTTTTAACATCATTCAATCATCAAAAGAAATAGGGCTTAATCAAATTTCATTTTTGGCTGCCGATGTTTCTTCTTCCGCTTTTAATCATCTAAGTGAACTGCCTCCAGAAAAAAAAGAAGAAATAGCACTCAACTTGCAAGATGCTGATGAACTAGAACTGCAATTGAAAAAGTCCTTCATTGATCTTAAAGAAGAGTATCGGAAAAAATTTATGGCAGAGAGCCCTGAAAAGATGTTGTCGTTGGTGAAGCATTATCGTGCTGCAGCGGGTTTAGAAAGTTTCCCAAAGAAGAAATGCAATGCCCCTTGGGTATCGGCAGTAATTGAGCCAAATGGTGATGTGCTCCCTTGTTTCTTTCATAAGGCTTATGGAAATATTTATAATGATACTTTTTCTAGTATCATCAATTCAGAAAAGGCCATTGAATTTCGGAAGGAGTTGGACATTTCAAAAAATCCTACTTGTCAAAAGTGTGTGTGTTCACTTTATTATTGAACATCAACCATTTTCCAAATAGAGTTTTCTCTGCAAAGACCTTTTGTCTTTAGATCAATTTTCTTCTTCAATCCCATTACTTCATAGGCTATCCATTTTTTCATTCCTGAAATGAAGCAAGCATAGCCTTTCGAATCAATGGAATCGGCTACTGCCAGATCTCCATATCGCAATTCACCATTAACAAAGACTGCATTGATGTCTGGCGAATGGACATTGAAAATATTATCTAAATAATTTTCTCTTCGTTTTGGAGCAATCCAAAGGTCAGCGCGATTCCCTATTTCTATTTCCGGTTGCTGTAAACCAAATATTTGAGCTGGTGAACGTGTGACCATTTCAAAAATCTCCTCTGGCGTGGCCATCTTACTTTTCAACGCAGCCCTCATTTCATCTAACAAAGTAGCAGGGCCTGTCATTGTTGAGTCCGTGCCGAGAGCAACCCTTACCCTATTTTTTAACAAATCGATTGGTGACGTCTGGTTGAACATAAACTGATTGGAGGAAGGGCACCATACAATTGAGGCATTGTTCTTTTGAAGCAATTGCGAATTCATTTCGTTCACAGCTACGGCATGAACCAACACTGTGTTTTCTTTAAGGAGCCCTAATTTGCTAAGCTGTTCTATCTCCCGAGCAGCAAATTCATCTACACCTTCAGCTGCATGTATTACAAAGGGAACTTGCTTGGCCGGAAATTTCTTTTGAATCGTTTTCTCAAACGCCAGAGAATGCGCCCACGCTGTTTCGATCACACGCACTGGAAAATTCTCTTTCGATAAAATTCGATGCCACGGGTTGTGGTGCACCACAGTTGTTACCCCCGAAATCAAATTCTTAATTCCACCCCAAAGCAACCGATCTTTGATATCAACCCCTTCAATTTCTTTAACAGGTGATTCTTTGGGCTTATAAATGTCACGGGCCCACTCGGTGTAATTATTGTATAGTGGTTTGCCCATCAATGGATACAAATTCATTTCAAGATGATCGTGTGCATTGATGAGGCCCGGGTAAAGAAAATGATTTTGAAAATCGATTGCCTTCTCTTTCTTAAGCGGAGAAAGGGTTCCAATATCTGAAATAAGTCCTTTGCTTATCCGCACATCAGCGGTTATCTCGTTGCCCTCGTGCGACCACGAGATATTTTTAAGAAGCAGTTCCAACAGTTTTGTGCTTTTGTATTTTCATTCCAAAAACAACCGGCTGCCCTTCCCATAAGCGTTCTGCCAATTCAACAACACAGGCATTCGATCCATTGATGATCTTAAAATATTCTTCAAACAGGTGTAGGTAATGATCTACTTCAAAAACCTTTCGAGAGTTTTTTTCTGTAAAAGTTCTGCGGCTGCCCTGCAGCGTGAGGTAAGGATGAAAATCAGTAATTAATAAAACCCCATCCGGAGCAAGGTTGTCGAGCAAATTCGGCAAAGCAAAATCAAGATTATGAATGTGCCCAAGCACCAGGGCGCAAATGACGTAATCATAATGTCCTTTAATTTTAGTCGTTGAGAGGTCAAGTTGTTTGATTTCAGCTTCCGGGCAATTCCTTCTGGCCTCTTCCACCATCGGAAGTGAAAAATCTATTCCTGTAATTTGAGAAGCTCCAAGCACGTTCGCCAGCTGACAAACCTTTCCTACGCCACAACCTGCATCCAACACAGACTTCCCCTCGACATTGGTCACCCACTTTTTGATTAATTCATCAGAAAGATTCTTTATCGGATTGGATTCATTTCCGTAGGATCGCGCCCAAAGGTTGTAACCCTCCAGCGGATTTAACTTGTTTTCTTTTTTAAACCAGCTCATCACATTCCTTGAATTTCTGGTTGGCGATAGCGAAGCCAATATTTCATCAGCGCCTTCAGCTCGTAGGGATAACTAAAGAAATTGGACTTGTAACGCAAAGAGGAAATCCATTTCATAGCATTGCGCTGGAGGTTGGATAATTTATAATCACTTACAGTTGGGTACTGCGCATGTATTACGGTTTCAAAATCATGAATGTAGCGAATCATCTCAGGCTTGAGCCAAGGTGTAAGAAATTCGCGATGCAAATCGAAATTGAGCCATTGAGGTTGCATCCATTCGTCTAGTGATTTAGGAAAAGTAAAACCTTTCGCTTCTGATTCGATATAAAGTTCAGATCCCTCGGTTGGCACTGGCGTGTATATGTAAATGACAATCTCTGTTTGTGGATTGATCTGTTTGATCTCTTTGATGAAAGCCACTTCATCGTAAATCTGCTGCCAAACTTGTTCTTGGGTGGGCGCAGGTAATCCAAGTACAAATGAATATTCAGGGATGATACCGAATTTTTTTATGCGTGCTGCGAAGGCTTTTATTTTCTCTCCCGTTTGTTTTCCGCCCTTATCCATCTGCGATAAAAGTTTATTGTTGCCACTCTCGGCTCCAAAGAAGATCATCGTGCATCCCGAATGGGCAACAGCCCGAAGCGATTCATCAGAAAACTGATCCATGGTATCAATTCTTCCTTCAGCCCACCATTTCATTTTTTCAGGTGCAATGAGATTGGCAAACTCTACAGCTCTCTTCTCTGAAACAAAAAAATTGTTGTCGTGGAATTGAAATGCGTTGCCTCCATATTTTTCTTTGAGGTATTTGATGTCCTTATAAATCACCGATGCCGATTTCCCCTTCCACCTCGCCTCAAAAATGGGAACCACTCCACAAAAAGAACACGTAAACGGACATCCAATACTTGAATGATAGGCGATCGTTTTAGTTCCTAAAAAAGTCTTGCCCAAAAATTCTTGCATCGGATAAAATGTATTGAGCTTATCATAAGGTAAAGGCCTCAATTCATCTTGTTCGTAAAGAGTTGCCTTTTTTGTTTTGATAATTTTCCCATCGCGAATAAAAATCAGGCTTTCAATTTCATCCAGTTGCAAGCCATCATTCAATGCCTTAATTACTGCCGGAAAAGATTTATCTCCCGGGCCGTTGACAACCACATCCACTTGTCCAGATTTTATCACTGTGTTGTGGTGATTGGACGCAAAGTATCCGCCCCAGATAATTTTTAGCTGAGGGAATTTTTTGCGGATCAATTTTGTAAATGGAATCGCTTGCTTGAGTTGTGGTCCGGGCATAACCGTAGAAGCAAAGAATCCAAACTCTCCAGTATTTAGATAATTCAAAATTTTTGCAAGAGGATCGCGTTCCCGATTGCCGTCTACAATCACATATTCAACAATTCCTTCAATGGATGCCCCGATAGCTAGTATTGCATTAGGTATTACATGCACCGGATCGCCAGCTCGAGGGTTGAAGAGAAGTACTTTTTTCATCCGGAAAAAACATCAAACTTTAATTCGTAATTTCAGAAAATGTATTGGAACTACCTAAGCCAAGTATTTAAACGGAGGATGAGACGATTGATTTTTATGCGCTTTGTCAGGTGATATGAGCAGTGTTGTTGTGCGATGTAAACCCTGGCTTAAAAAAACCAAGCCAAAAAAAATATTAGCTATCCGTTATCAGGCGCTGGGAGACCTCATGATCACGTTACCCTACTTACAAAGCCTGAAAGAGCTAAACAATCAAGCTCAGATTCATTTGCTAACGCGAAATGAAGTTTGTCTGGTCCCAAAAAACTTAATGCTGTTTGAAAAAGTGTTTTGCATAAGTGGGGGGCGAAATGCGAAAATTCAATTTCTATTAAGTCTTTTGATTTTACCTCTTTTGTGGTGGCAACGTTATGATGTTGTCATCGATTTGCAAAACCACTCGATAAGCAAAATCATTAGAAAATTACTTCATGCAAAGGCCTGGAGCGAATTTGACAGATCCTCCAAAGTTCTTGCCGGTGAACGAACACGTCTTACTATTGACGCTTTGCAGATTGCGAAAACATCCATCGCCACGGCTCATGCTCTCAAGAACAAATTGAATATAGAAGGCCTGCTCATGGCAAATGGATGGGATGGAGGAAAAGCTTTAGTAATTCTTAATCCTGCAGGAGCTTTTACCAGTCGCAATTGGCCAATGGAAAACTATACTACTTTCTCGAAACTTTGGAAGGAACGCTATCCGAAAACACAATTTTTGCTTTTAGGATTAGACTCCTTAAAGAATAAAGCTGATCTTTTAAAGAGTGAATTGACCAATAATATGATTGATCTAACTGGTCTCACTTCTATTCTTCAAGCATTCGCCATCATCAGACTATCTAAATTAATGTTGACAGAAGATTCCGGGCTCATGCACATGGCGTGGATACAGGGGGTTCCCACTTTAGCTTTGTTTGGTTCATCTCCGAGTTATTGGTCATCACCTTTAGGATCTTGGTCTCGGTGCCTTAGTTCATCGGACCTGCCCTGCGGTGATTGTTTCTTAAAAGATTGTAAATATGGTGATGTTCATTGCCTCACTCGTTATGAACCACAGCAAATTGTTGATGAGGCTACAGAACTTCTCAAAGGAACAATTGAATCTCCTAACTCATGACTCCATCAAAGAAAATTGCAATCATTATTCCCGGTGGACTGGGAACAGGTAGAAATAATATGGGAGTACCGGTGCTGGAGCAAATAGTAAATCTCCTGTCGCTTCAGTTTGACATCACCGTTTTTCAATTATACAAAGTCAATGAAGATTATGAGGTTAAGGGATTTGACCTCTTGGGATTCAAGTCGGGAAATAAGTTTCGCCAGTATTTCAGTTTTTTCAATTCATTTTACCGCTTACACAAACAAAAAAAATTTGAGGTTGTACATGGGTTTTGGGCATGGCCATGCGGATTTCTGGCCGTCATTCTGGGAATGATTTTCAAGATCAAAAGCATTACAAGCGTGCTGGGTGGCGATGGCGCTGCAGTTCCTGAAATTAATTATGGCCATCTAAGAAATGTGATCACCAGAAACATGGTTTTATGGACACTAAAGAATAGTAATGAAGCGAACGCCCTTACTGAATTTCTAACTAAAAATCTCTATCGTGCTGGTTTAAAAAGAAAATTGGAAATCATTCCGTGGGGAGTTGACCAAAATCTCTTTCAATTTGCCGTTAAGCCCATTCAAAACCCAATTCAATTCTTGCACATTGCAAATCTCAGCGCAGTCAAAGATCAAGAAACCCTCTTACGAAGTTTCGAAATAATCCACCGTGCGGTTCCATCACAACTAACAATTATTGGCGAAGGCACTGACGAAGGAAAGGTCAAAGCAATGATTGGCAAATTAGATCTGGGCGATACCGTCTCTTTGAGAGGACAACTTCCTTACAATCAACTTCCGCTAATGTATCAACGCTCCGACATCTTATTACACACCTCATTGTCTGAAGGCCAAAGTGAAGTAGTAACAGAGGCGATGAGTTGTGGTATGCTCGTTTGCGGAACTCATGTTGGTTTAATGGCTGATTTATCAGATCAGTGTTGTGTCACCGTGAGGCTGAAAGATTTTCAAGGTCTTTCCTCTAAAACAATTGAACTGCTAAATTCTCCTTCTCTACAGAATAGGCTAAGAGAAAATGCCCACGAATGGACAAGGACACATTCACTTACCTGGACCGCGGATCAATATAAAGAGCTATATGATAAATTGGTCATTGACAAAAAATAAGAAGCCCAAAACTTCGTAGTTGATATTCTAGAATAAAAAAATTTATGAGCCTTCATCTGCAGTTGCTTCAAAATCCTTCGCTAACTTTTGATTGCCATATTTTCTATCAGAAAGACTTAGATCGATCCACTCTTTTTGAAAAAGACTATCTCGAAATACGCGAAAAAGAAAATCGGATTTACAATGATGCTGTTGTTCAGACCCTGCCAACCATTTCTCCTGCTCATCCATTAGCTAACGAATGGAAAGCACGAAAAGCATCGCTAAAAAAGTTAATTGAAATTATACGGGTAAAAAATCATAGAACTATTTTAGAACTCGGCTGTGGAAACGGGTGGTTGTCACATAATTTAGCCACCCTATTAAAAGCAGAAATATGTGGTATCGACATTAATGAAACAGAGTTGCTACAAGCGGCCAAACTTTTCAGTCAGTTCAAAAATTTATCATTTCTGTATGCGGATGTCTTTTCTATGAACTTGCAGGAGGAAATGTTTGATGCCATTATCCTCGGAAGTAGCATTCAGTATTTCGATTCTATTGAAATACTCCTCACACGATTATCAGAACTCCTTTCACCTAGGGGTTCGATTTACATTATAGATAGTTCTTTCTATAATAATGCTAAGGAAGCTGAGCTAGCCAAGGAAAGAAGTTTTACACACTTTACAAACTTGGGCGTACCGTCATTGATTAGTAGATATCATCATCACACGTTTGCTTCTCTCTCTGGATTCAAGCCGTCCATTCTTTTTGATCCAAAAACTTTGCTCAATAGAGTAAAGCGTAAATTGCTCAAGGTGAATCTGCCGCTTTTTCCAATAATAACTATTTCAAAAAAAGCCTGACATAATTAGGCCGCAGTATCGAATTTTAGGGTTACTATCAAATGATCTCCCCATCGATTAAATGGGAAAAGTTTTGAAATGGACCGATCTCTATGATTTAGAAAATTGCAAACAGATGGAAACTTCTTTATAAAATTTTCTGCTGATGGTGGCGGTGAAAAGACTCCAAGCCCTTCTGATTTTATGAATTGAAATTGCGGGTCAAAAGAGTTTTTAATCTCACCAAGAGAATAGTAATACGTAAGGAACGATTCACCATCAACATTGGCCCTCACTCCCTTTTTTTCAAATCTTCTAAGCGCGTCCTTGAATTTTCCCTTCAGTATCCACGTCCACTCCCATGGTGCAATGCGAGGCATGATTACCCACGTAACAAATGCTCCTTCGTTCAGAAGTTCAGGCAAGTGCCTTGTTACTTTCTTTAAATCATCAATGCAATTCAGCCCTCCAAAGTTGGAGAAGACGTAATCGAATTTTCCGTTCACCTGATCTAACTCTGTATACGATACTTGTTGCTGGCTAATTTTATTATGTAATGAATGGCGTGCGATTTTTTCTTCCAATCGCATAATCATTCCGCTTGAAATATCTGTGGCATGAACCGTGTGGCCTTGCTTTGCAAAACGAATCGCATCGATACCGGTGCCTGCATTCAGCTCAAGAATTCTAGAATTCGGTTTTATAAATTGATCTACATGTGCATAAATCCGCTGACGCCAGGTTTGCAAAACCGAATTAGATAAATCGTTTTCGTCAAAGTGGGTGGATTGTTTACTGAAAGCAGCATCAACTCGCTTCCGTTGATCGACTTGTTCAGTCAGCATACTGCAATTGTTGTAATCTCCAGGATTGAATTACCGATAACGGAGCGTGATAAAACATCGAAGCGAGCGGCCTCAGTTTGAAATTTAATTTTTTCAACTGCTCCCAGCCTCGTTTCATTCGGTAGCGACTATGAACATAGCGATGCAGAAGTTTGTAAAACGCGGGGGAATAGGTAGCATGATACATCATCGCCAGATCATCTGAATCCGTCCAGTTTTGCTTTTCCTTTAATTCACCCTTTACCTTTTCATAAAACTTTGTTCCAGGCAACGGATAGGAAACAGAGATACCGATTTCATCCGGCATATTTTGGAGGACCATTTTCAGCGTGCTGTCAATGTCCGATTTGGTTTCGCCTAAATATCCGAATTGCAAAAAGTAGCCCACTCTAATTCCTTTTGACTTAAGTTTCGTAGTTGCCGTCTGTATCTGTTCAATCGTTGTGCCTTTGTCCATGGCATCTAAAATTTTTTGTGAACCTGACTCAGCTCCAACCCAAACTGTTTCAACGCCTGACTCCGCTAAAGTATCAACGGTATTTTCCTCCAAAAGCAAATCCACTCGCGATTGGATCTTGTATTTAAACTTCAAATTCCTTTCATGAACTAATTCATTGAATCGCTTGATCCAATTCGGTTTCAATCCAAAAATATCATCACTCATCCAAAAGTGATCTGGGTGAAATTGCTTTAACAGATATTCGATTTCATTGATCACATGTTCGACCGAGCGTGAGTTGTATCGATTTCCATAAATCGGCTTTGCACACCAATTGCATTTGTAGGGGCAACCACGAGTAGTAGCAATATTCAACGAAAAATAGCCATGGTGCTTTCTCCAGATTTTGCGATACGGTTCCATGTCAACCAAATCCCACGCGGGTAAAGAGAAGGCATCCAAATTTTTCTGAACTGCTCTTGATTGATTGACTACTGTGCTTCCTTTGTATTGATAAGCAATGCCCAAAATTTCTTTTGTACTATTTGCATTTTCTAGTGAAAGTAGAAGCTCTTTTAGGGTTTCCTCTCCTTCACCGCGAATCACGTAGTCAACACCCTGAGTCAAATACTTTTCATAGTGATCAGCCGAATCTGAATTGCAAACAATCACAACCGCATTGTGTTGCTTGGCGAGCTTTATCATTTTGAATGCCGCCTCGCGCATGGCTGTGAGACACATCTTGGTGAGATAATTAAAGCCGTCATCGTATATCACCAGAACATCCGGGCCTTTTTCAAGCTGTGGTTCAATTTCTTGCGGGTCATCGCATAATGCAACATCAAAAAAAGTGGTCTCAAATCCGGCATCGCGAACTACTGCGGCAGCCTGCAGTGACCCTAACGGAGGATACGGCTGTTTAAATCTCCATTGTTTGGGATCGAGTTTGTAGAAATACGAATGTGTAACCAAAACCCGCTTCATAATGAAAGATCTAAACCATGCTGATTTTCAAAATTCTGAATTTTAATTTCAAATTGTTCGAGCGCTCTTTTTTGAAAAAAGCGTGGATGGCTCTTCGATACTCCTTCTTTCGTGCGGAATGCAATTTCAAAGTCGGGAGCACTCACCGCATGAGCATATTTTCTTCTCCAGAATAGCATCGACTTCTTCATCAGCCATTGATTGACGTTATCCATCGCGGCAAAAGAAAAAATTTTCTCCATCGCATCTTTGACGAATTGCTTTCTTTCCGGAGGTGCCGTCCCGTTAAATTTTCCTTGTGGCAAAATTGAAAATGCCCATTGATTTGCTGAATGGAATTCCTGAATAATAAGTTGACCATACATCGGCCTGAGTGTACACAATTCAGTTGCAGTAAAAATATTTTGATCGGGAATAGAAAGATTATCGGTATCAATGAAATAATTAGTGCACAGATTTTTGTGCGAATTGAGAAGAAAGACTCTGCGGAAAATAGCCAGGGACGTGCGGACAATCCACAAACGTTTTGCTTCGGTGACTATGAAATAATCGATATCGCTTGCTTCATCCATGAATCCCTTGGATATGGAACCCGAAAGAAGTATCGCTCGCACAAATGGGAAGTGAGAAATAAGTTTAGAGAATCTTCGGGCCGTTTTCATCTTCTTTTCTGCCAGCTCATTTCCGCGAATGCGTCTTTCCGCCAATTGTTGATTATTTTGAATGGAATAAAAATTCCCCAAACGGAAAATCAATTTATCAGACACAAGTTTTTCAAGCGCCTTGTCATAAGAAAAAATATTCACTGATGATGGCGCAAATGCCATGGCCTCTTCGACTGTGATTGGATAATCGAAAATATCAAAATAAAGAATTGCTCGAAGGAGAGCCTTATCTCCGTCTGTAAAATAATTGATCTGTTTCGCTGCAATCATTTAGACTTATTTTCAAATGCTAAATACAAAGTTTGGAACAAGGTAAAGAACACTACACCCTTTTGTCGTTCAACTATTGATTCGGTGAGGCACATTAAACTAAAGATAAGTATAAACGCAACATAACTCTGATCCAGGCTTGCCCTGAAAAGATACCCAAAAACACAAAACGCAAAAACCATCAAAGCCAATATTCCATTCTCCATCCACGTTTGCAAAAACTGGTTGTGCGAATTATAGTTTAGACCAATGGTGCTGCTGTTGTAGTTCGAGTAAAAATTATTCATCGCTACTTTCCATCCGCAGGTGCCCACGCCAAATAAGAAATGATTTTTAATGATAGACCAGCTACCTTGCCATTCCAGCAGTCGATAGCTAACCGAATTCCATTGCGTTACCGTAGTTTGAGCTGTATACTCCGTTTTCATTGGTTCTTCAATTACTCTAAATCGAGCCACCGGATTGAGCCAAAGTAAAAATCCAAGGAAAAGAACAACGCATAAAATCTGAAAGGCCGGTTTGAATTGACTCTGCCTGATTTTGATAACCCCAAAATACAAGGCAACAAAAACGAATGCGATTACTGCCATTCGTGTAGACAGCAGTGCAATAAAACAGATCATCAAAATTCCAATAATAGAATGCAGCCATTTTCTATCTTGGAATAGATCTCTCTCCACAAATAGAATCACCAAACAAAACACGAGGTACATTGAAAAATAGGCCGGGTGAATTCTCCCCCATTGACTTAACTGCACATAAGAGAAATGCATCCAAGCGCTTGAAGCATCCGGATGAAGCTCTTTAAAATTTACGGCTGTGCTTATATCAAAATTATAAGCTTCACCTTGATTGAGAAAATTCATTGAGGCAATGATGAGGCATAAAAAAATAACTGCCGTACACGAATAGACAAAACTGAGTTTTAGAAATCGGATGAATTCTTCATTCAATTCTCTTCCTACAATGGCCACTAATGGTAATCCGAGGAATGTAATTTTTTTGTCCAGCGTAAATAATCCATTATCAACATCAGGCGTGTAGGCCATCCCGATAAGGAGCAAGACATAGTAAATAAAAAAAGGCCAGGCCCATTTAGCTGATTTTATACGAAGCAATCTTTCTTTTAGTCCGCCTCCAGACCCCGAAACTACTACCAACAGAATCAGGGAAATGCTGTTAGCTATTTCTAACCACGGCAATGTAATCACACAGAGCCACCAGGCTAGCTGATGCCACCGGTCAGGGTTTTCTCTAGAAAGAAAGTTCATGCCGTCTTTATTTCACTGATGGTCATTCGTGGTGAGCCAACTATATTGACTTGCATTTGTGCACGTTGATTGATCGCAATACGATCCGCATCAAAAAACCAACCCCATTTATTAAAATATTGAATCGCGCTTTTGAGATTTTGCATAGTCAGCCAAAAATCTTTATAGGAACCTCGCGCATGAACATGTCGAATTTCGGCACCGGGAAAAAACAAAGTTTGAAATTGCTCATGCAGTCTGCGAGAGAGGTCCGTGTCTTCGGCATACAGAAAAAATTGCTCATCAAATAGCCCCACTTGCTTGATGGCCTCCATGCGAAGAAACATAAAGCATCCCGAAAGAAATGGAACATTCATCACGCGCTCATAGCCTACCTTCCTCATCTCATAACGCGCATTCATTTTTTGAAACCAACTATCAAATGGAAAAAACCTGCGCGTTGCAAGATCAAATGGAGTGGGTAAAAGTTTGCAAAGCATTTGCAGCTTGCCTTCGGCACTAAATACTTTTGGCATGACGAGTCCCGCTTGCCGATGCTCTTCCATGAAATGAAAAATTTTCTCCAACGCATCAGACTCGAAGAAAACATCGGGGTTCAATACCAAATGATAAAGTGATTGGTCCAGGCTTTTAGTTAGGGCCAGGTTGTGAGCCTTACCGTAACCCAAGTTTTTTCCGTTAAAAATATACTCAGCACTGAATTCCTTACACAATGCCCTTAGTTGATCCGTTGGCGAATTATCGATAACAGTAAGATGGCCGTTGAGGGAGCTATTCAAGAAACAATTGATCACTTGCTGCAATTGAGCAGGGTCTGTTTTGTAAGTAACGATAGATGCCCTAAGTTTTTCCATTAGCGCTGTAACAGCATTTTGGCCAATTTAACTCTTGAAATTACCTTTTTTCTCAGTGAATTTTTACTTCTTCCACCAGTGGTAGAATAGTTCTTCGAATGTCTTCGGTGATCTACCAGAATTTGGGGGACAAATTTCACTTTAAAATATTTTTGAGCGATCAAGCCAATCCATTGATCATGCATTGAGATCGCTTTAGGGAAAGGCAGTGCTTTAGACAAAACCTTTCGATGAAAAGCCATGCAGCACCCTACAAAAGAGCTTTTGATAAAATTGTTCAGCAATCCTTGGTTTGATTTGTTCGACTCAAAAAAAGAAGGAGCGATCACAATCAGATTTTCATCTACCAATCTGCAATCACAAACCACCAAGTCACAGCCGGAAAGTGCATTTGTCATTGCTTTAATTTTTCCGGGATACCAAACATCATCCTGGTCTGCCAGAAAAATGATTTCTCCAGTGCTGTTTATTAATGCGTATTCAAAGTTTTTTATTGGATCGTTGAATTTCTTTGGAGGCAGAATTTTTATTCGATGATTATAAGACTGCAGAATTTCGAGCGTATTGTCTGATGAGCCATCATCTGAAATAATTAATTCGTCATTTTCTTTAAGCTGAACTAAAATAGAATCCAACTGCTCTCTCAAAAAGAGAGCGCCATTGTGGGTTGTCATGCAGACCGAAACTTGCATCAAGACGGGTTTCTTAATTTATCCAGGCAAACTAAAGAAAGTAACAGAACAGACATGCCAATTGGATTATTAAAATATTGATTCGTTACAGATTGAACAAAAACAAAAATGGAACTATAAAAAAAAGAATTTGCAAGCGAAGATCTATCACTTCTAAGATAAGTCTTCAAGATCATCCCCGCAAGGATTCCCCAAAAAGCTAAGCCCACTAAACCCTGCTTATGAAAAACTTCGAGGTAGGCTATTTCCATATGAACAGGCCGCGAAGGTGTGCCTTGCCCAAATCCATGACCAAAAAAAATGGACGACATGCTGATTCGCTCCGTTACTTCCTTTATTTGCGCTGCTCGTCCTTGGTCAGAATAATTTCTAACACCAAATAAATGCGGATTTGATTCACTGATGGATTTCTCTTTCCTTATAGAATCAAGCCATTGACTGAGCTTGATGGTGCCTTGATTCCCCCATACAACTACCGCTATTGCAATCGTTACAATGCCAATGGCTTTTAAATAATTCTTCTTGGTGATGTAATAAATTATGAACGTTGTTGCCAATGAGAATATTAGTCCTCTGGTTACACTAAAAAATATTGCCGCTATCAGAACACTTATTAAAAGATACTTTTTTCTCGACTCATCGAAGTAGTAGAACACTGATCCGATTCCTAAAAACAGAAATCCCTTGTAAAAAAAAGAGAGCTCACCACGATAAAAGAACTCCTCTGTTTTTTCAGTTAGTCTGTAAAAGGTTAAAAAAGGAAGAGCTTTAGTATGGATAAGAATCAACATGATGAAGAAAAGACCGGCAAGAACAAGTGAACTGACTTTTACGATCCTCGAATAATCGATAGTTTCTTTCCTCTCAATTGTCAATGCAAAAAAGGGAAGAATTAAAAAGTAGAGCAGTGGTTTGATGTCTTCTCTAAGCAAATGCAGCTGGCTGTGATTGATCATTCCAATGATACCGCCAACTAAAATCACCAAGAAAAAAATCACAAGAATTTTCCAATACAGAGGCTTTATCGTCTTGTTCTTTATTAGCATTAAAACAGTTAGCGCCATTGCAAGACCAAATAAAATCATGCGCAATGAAACCGGCCCCACGGCAGTTAAACGACCGCCACCACCGAGACATAGCTCTGTCAAAATTATTAATAGAACAATTTTAGAAACCTTGATAAGCATGGTCAATTTTGATTTAACAATTTCAAAAACGCCAACGATCTGAATCGATAGCACAATTTAATAGCGCGAAGAAAGAGGGTAACCGAAAGTAAAAATAACGATCCGTACAATTGACCATACTTCTTTGAAGCCTTAACAAAGAATACAAATCGACTCAACGTCTTTTCAATTGATTTTTCACTCGATGATAACGACTGGGTACAGTGTGCGTCCATCACCACAAACTCGCTCGCAAATTTTCTGGCGCGTTCAATAAAAACAAGATCACTGAAATCAAGAGGAAATCTTTCGTCATAACCTCCACTTCGATCATACAGAGTTACCGATACTAATAGGCCGCTGTTTATAAATTTATAATCACGCATCGAATAAACTCCGGGGCTAACATTAGTTATTGAATCCCCTCTTCCATATGCAAAACGAAAAGGAGAAATGAGCGATGACGCATCCTTTATAATAGGAGAAATCAAATCCTGACCAGGATACTTAATAGTGGAGTTCATGTATTTTTCAAACACATCGGCTGGAAAAACGGTGTCCTGATCTGCCAGCAACAACCATTTTTTATTTTGAGCTTTTGCTTTTTTAAATCCTTCATTATAAGCCTTGCTCACACCTGGGTTGAATGGATCATGTTGATAATCCGCATTCCAACATGGATCAATTAATAATTGCTGCGGCTGCGGAGAATTGTCGTAAATGAAAAGAGATACCGGTTTCTCATAATGACGCACGCCAGCAGTAAGTGATTGGTAGGCCGGTGACTCATTGATCTTCGTTTTATAAATCACCAACATAATCCAAAGGTCATCGAAGAAATTCGTCATGGGTTGAATATCTCACAAGATAATTTTTATCCTACACATTTCTTCTTGGTTTTTGGATGAATAGGTTTTACTTTGAATCCCTTCTTTCCCCGACTATGAAAATCCCGAGCAATCAATCCGAATATTTAGAGTTATATAAAAATAGCGTAACGGATCCTGAAAAATTTTGGGCCGATGTGGCCGAAGATTTTACCTGGCGCAAGAAATGGAGTAAGGTTCTTGAGTGGGATTTTCACAAGCCCGAGGTGAAATGGTTCATGGGCGGCAAAATGAACATCACTGAAAATTGCATCGACCGGCATTTACCCGCATGTGCAAATCAAACCGCTATCCTTTGGGAATCAAATGATCCGAAAGAGCCCTCTCGAAAAATTTCTTATCAAGAACTTCACGATCAGGTTTGTCGTGTTGCCAACATGCTCAAGGCTCATGGAATAAAAAAAGGAGATCGCGTTTGCATTTACATGCCGATGGTACCGGAGACCGCCTATGCTATGTTAGGTTGTGCGCGTATTGGTGCCGTTCACTCTTTGGTGTTTGCCGGTTTTTCTTCCGGCTCGTTGGTTGATCGCATCAATGATTCAAAATGCAAAATGGTACTTACTGCCGATGGCGCCTTTCGTGGCGACAAGCAAGTTGACCTGAAATCAATTGTAAATGCCGCAATAGATAAATGTCCTTCTGTTGAAAAAGTGATTGTGCTGGAGCGTACCAATTCCCATCCGGAGATGAAGCACGATAGAGATTTCTGGTGGCACAATGAGATAAAAAAAACGGAACCTGTCTGTCCAGCTGAAGAAATGGATGCAGAAGATCTGCTTTTCATTCTTTACACCTCAGGCAGCACTGGCAAGCCGAAAGGAATGGTTCATACTTGTGGCGGATACATGGTTTACACGAACTACACTTTTCGTACAGTCTTTCAATACAAACAAAATCAAATCTACTGGTGCACAGCCGATGTGGGCTGGATCACAGGTCACTCGTACATTGTTTATGGTCCACTGAGTGCGGGCGCAACTTCACTAATGTTTGAAGGCATTCCTTCATGGCCTGACATGGGTCGCTTTTGGCATGTGGTTGAAAAGCACAGAGTGAATATTTTCTATACGGCTCCCACCGCCATTCGTTCCTTGCAAGCAGCCTCTCTCGATTTCGTTGAAAAATATGATCTCTCTTCACTGCAAGTAATTGGAAGCGTTGGTGAACCGATTAATGAAGAAGCTTGGCATTGGTACGACAAAAACATTGGCAAAGGAAAATGCCCGATCGTTGATACCTGGTGGCAGACAGAAAATGGGGGATTTATGATTTCGCCAATTGCAAACGTCACCAAATTAAAACCTGCACATGCTTCGTTTCCATTACCAGGAGTTCAGCCCGCTGTGATGGATGAAAAAGGGAATGAACTTTTTGAGAATGGTGTGGAGGGGCGTCTTGCAATTAAATTCCCGTGGCCATCGATTGCCCGAACAATTTATGGAGACCATCAGCGATTCAGAGATACCTACTTCTCCACTTTTCCAGGAAAATATTTTACAGGCGATGGCTGCAAGCGTGATCATGAGGGTTATTATCGTATCACCGGAAGAGTAGATGATATTATTATTGTGTCTGGTCATAACATGGGTACAGCAGAAATTGAAAGTGCCATTGATGAGCATTCGGCTGTTGCTGAATCAGCTGTTGTTGGATTTCCTCACGACATTAAGGGGCAAGGAGTCTATGCTTTTGTCATTTGCTATGAGAAGCCTCACAACGAAGAAAAACTAAGGAATGAAATTCGTGAAACTGTTTCTAAGATTATTGGGCCAATTGCCAAGCCAGATAAAATTCAATTTGTAAGTGGGCTTCCTAAAACGCGTTCCGGAAAAATCATGCGAAGGATTTTGCGTAAAGTGGCCGAAGGTGATACTTCTAACCTGGGAGACATAACTACTTTGCTGGATCCAAGTGTAGTTGAAGAAATAAAGAATGGAGCACTGTAAATTATCTTTGCATTTCCTTAGCAGCTTTGCGCCTTTGCGTGAAATATTAGAATAGACAAATGATAACTAAAGCAACTCTCGAAGACATCCCCGCATTGAACAAATTGGTGAACTCTGCTTATCGGGGAGATTCTTCTCGCAAAGGCTGGACCACCGAAGCCGATTTACTCGATGGCACACGCACAGATGAAGATGCGATCAAATCATTTTTCACTGAGCAGGGTTCAACCATTCTAAAATTTGTTGATGGCGGAAAAATCATTGGTTGTGTTCGCCTTCTTAAGCATGGAAGCCAGCTTTATTTGGGGATGTTTGCAGTCGATCCTACAGTGCAAAACGCAGGCATCGGAAAAAAAATATTATTGGCTGCCGAAGATGAAGCACACAAGCAAAATTGTGCATCAATAGACATGACCGTCATTTCAGAGCGGAAAGAACTGATCGATTGGTATAAAAGAAATGGTTATGTGGAAGTAGGGGAAAAAAAGCCGATGGTTTTTGATAATCCCAGCGGGGGGATTCCGAAAAGAGATTTATATTTTATTACTTTGGAAAAATTTTTAGACTAAAACGCATAATTGGAAATGGAAATCAGTGGAACAGTAGTAAATCTTCTTCCCATGCAGACAGGCCAGGGAAAAAACGGAGCCTGGAAAAAACAAGAATTCATTTTGGAAACCCCTGGTCAATTCCCAAAAAAGGTTTGCATCTCGTTGTGGGGAGATAAAGTAGATGAAACCAAAATATCATCAGGAGACAAGATAACTGCCTCAATCAATATCGAAAGTCGCGAATTCAACGGCCGTTGGTACACCGATGTGCGCGCCTGGAAAATTCAGAAAGGCTCCGGAAGTTCAACCGACCGCGAAACAGCACCTCCACCTGATGAAACGTTCGTTCCTGATTCAACAGGTACGGATGATCTCCCATTTTAATTCGATTCAATGAAGTGCTGATTCGGTGATTGAATTTTAATCAACGAATTACCGAATCAGCACTTCATCTAATTACTCCAGCGGAATATCTCCTGGCTTCTCCCCCAATACTTCCACTTTAGGAGGAAGCAATTTATACATCACCGGAGTAACCAATCGCGAAAGCAAAGTTGAACTGATCAAGCCGCCAATAATTACAAGGGCCAGCGGAGAATAAAGCGGATTCCCTTCTATCGCCAATGGAATCAAGCCGCCAATTGCCGTGAGTGAAGTAAGCACAATCGGCACGAAGCGTATCTCACCTGCCTTCTCAATAGCTTCATCTAGAGGCACTCCCCGTTCTCTAAGCTGATGCGTAAAGTCTACAAGCAGAATAGAATTTTTCACTTCAATGCC
Organism: uncultured bacterium; assembly: GCA_967789005.1. Lineage (GTDB taxonomy): Bacteria > Bacteroidota > Bacteroidia > Cytophagales > Cyclobacteriaceae > ELB16-189. Next base: position 71,041 of record CBRFFM010000005.1, read on the forward strand.
TGCCAGTGCAATCAACCCAATCACTGCCACAAACGATAATGGATTGCCCGTGACGAACAACATTGAAACCGCTCCAATCACACCAAGCGGAATTACTGACAACACAATCAATGTGCTCTTGAAATTTCCAAACTCCAGTACCAGCACCGCAATGAAACCAAATACAGTGATCAATATAATAGTGCCAAGCCCGCCAAAAGATTCCTGTTTGTTCTCTACTTCTCCTGCCGCTACATAACGATATCCTTTCGGGAACGGGAACTTGTCCAATTTCTCCAGCACTTCTTTCGTCACATCGGAATATAAATAGCCGCTTTTGACAAACGAAGTAACTGTAGAGAATCGTGCCTTGTCATAATGCCGCACCAAATTGGTAGATGTTTCAAATTCAATCGAAGCTAATTGCTTCAATGGTATCGCCTGGCCGCTCAAGGAATTAATGTATAGTTTATCAAACACATCAAAGGTTGAATATTTTCCGCGAGGCAAGGTCACATTAATATTGATTTTATCTTCGCCTTCACCTGGCGTAAATTCTCCAACATTTAATCCGGCTACACCAAGTCGTACTACTTTGTCGATGTCACTAATCGGCACTCCAAGCTGGCCAGCCTTCTCTTTATTTATTTTCACCCGAAGATCGGTGAGTTGGGTAGCCAATGGGTTGTTGACGTAAATGGTTCCTTCTGTGTTTTTCAAAATCTTCTCCACGTCCATCGAAATTCTTCGAAGCGTGTCAAGATTTTCTCCAAACAATCGCAGGGCAATAGGTGCCTCTAATGGAGGACCTTGCTCAAAATCCTTTACTTCAATTTTTGCATTCGGATAGTAGAAGAATTTTTCGCGCAGCTTATCAATCAATTCTGTTTTCTTTTCAGGAGTAAGTCCGTCAAGCTGAACATAGAATTGAGCAAAGTTGGGCGACTCACTTCTCGCGATTACATTATAATAGATGCGTGGATTTCCTTTGCCAACATTCGTGGTGAAATAGGAAATATCTTTCTCCTTTTTCAATTCGCTCTCCACATATCGGGCAACGCGGTCGGTTTCATAAATGCTAGTGCTATTTGGCGTCTCGATGTTAATCAGGAATTGAGGCTTCTCCGATTTTGGAAACAAACTAAAACCCACTAGTGGAAAAAGGGCTAGGCTTCCAATAAATATAACCAGAGCTAAACCTAATGTTGACCATGGATGGTGCAGAGCCCAGTGTAAAACTTTTGTGTACGTGCCGCTAATCACTTTTTTCAATGCACGCAAGAAAATATTTCCCTGACTTGAAGTATGCGTCTTCAATATTCGACTAGATAAGAATGGGACGATCGTGAGCGACACAAACAAAGAAGCAAGTACAGTCAGGATCACTGCCATTGGCAAACTCCGAATAAAATCTCCTGCCTGCTCTGGTAAAAACACCAACGGCAAGAATGAAAGGATCAATGTTGCAGTACAGCCCAGTACCGCAAGTCCGATTTGTTTCGTAGCTTCTATCGATGCTTCGCGTTTGGATTTCCCCGCCCGCAAATAGCGTTCGATATTTTCAATAACTACAATCGAGTCATCAACCAAGATTCCTAGTGCCACAATTAACCCAACTATACTTAACTGATTGATGGTGTAGCCTAGAAAATCAAGCAAGAACAATCCAGTGAAAATGGAAAGTGGAATAGAAATCATTACTACAAGTGCTGCGCGCGATCCTAGCGGCAGCAACGTGATGGACACTAACAGAATTGCAATCCCAAAATCTTTCGCAAAACGATTAAGTCTTTTTTGCACGCTCTTCGCCTGCTCAAAGTTTTTTACCATTTTAATATTGGCGGGGAGTTCTTTTTGAAACTCATCGAGTATTGGCTCAATCTGGTCGCCCACCTGGTAAATGTTTTGCTCCTCCTTTTGTGCTGCTGTGAGCAACACACTTCTGAAACCATTGAGTCGCACTAAATGAGATTCATCCTGATAAGTACTTTCAACATCAGCCACATCTTTGAGATACACAATTTTTCCGTTGGCCGAAAAAACGATCGTGTTTTTAACTTCATCAATGCTTTTGTATTCGCCACTTGTCTTTACGTTGAATCTTCGCGTGTTCATCTGCAAACTCCCACCTGGAATGTTTGCGTTTTCACTTTGCAATGCTCCCAGGACGACATTGAGCGGAATATGCTGATGTGCCAGTTTTTCAATATTTAAAGAAACCCGCACTTGCTGTTCCGGATAGCCGTGTGTTTCAATCTTTTTTAAGCTTTTGATTTTTTCCAATCGGCTCTCCAGCTCCTCCACCTGTTTTTGTAAATCGCGATAAGAAGCCGTTTCAGAAACCAATGCCAATTGTAGAATGCTTACATCGGTAGAAGCGAATTTCAAAATCTTAATGTCAAAAATATCCTGAGGCAGTTCAATGCGTAGCGCATTCACTTCACGAACAATCTCCTGGTATTTTTCCTCGGGATCCATTTCATGTTTATAATCAACACGAATAGTTGCCAGACCATCATACACATCAGAGATCAGACGTTTGATGTTGTCCAGTTCGTTAAATTTTTTTTCCATCGGGTTAACCACCAGTTTCTCCATGTCAATTGGGCTGGTGCCCGGGTAAACAACGATGATCACAAAAGAGGGAGCGGTAGTTTCAGGGTCTTCACCTCGCGGCATATTCATCAAAGAGTTGACGCCCAGCGCCAAAAGCAAAATGAAAATGATAAGCGTAAACTGCCAATTCTTAACTGAGAATTCTGCGATTTTCATACTTCAAGAATTATTGTAGCTCGATTTTTACAACACTGTTTTCGGTAAGGAACGCAGATCCTGCCGCAATCACTTCTTGCACCGAATCAAGTCCGCTTGCAATGAAAGCGGTTTGGTTTTCGAGGTAGGCAACCACCACAGGAAGTTTGCGCACCGTTTTTTTGTCATCGTTCACCACAAATACAAAAGCATTTTTTCCCTGACCCTCCACAATCGATTCGATGGGTATCTTCTGTAATTTTTTCTTTATGGATGGAACAATCTCCACTTTCGCAAATAATCCCGAGGCCAATTTTTTATTTCCCGGTTTAATTTTCACTTCTGCCTGGTATAGTCCACTAAGAACTTCTGCCCCCTCGTTGATTAGATTGAGTTCGCCAATCAGCACTTCATTCGGATACGCATCAGTAGTAATTTTAGCCTGATCACCTTTTCTCACCCGCACCCAATCCACATCAGGCAACCCGATTTTTACAATCCAGTCGTTGTGCCCGGACGAATTGACAATAAGTACAGGTATGCCGGGGCCAACCAATTCTCCTTCGTTCCCAAATTTCTTAATTACTTTGCCTGACGTGGTTGCTCTTATCACTGCAAACTGCTTGTTGAACGAAGCTATTCTGAATCCTTCCTCTGCCACGTTAAATGCAGTAGTCAGATTTTGGATTTGCTCTAGCGTTGCCGCAGAATCTTTTAATAACCGCTTTCCGCGATCTAAGTCTCTTTGCGTTTTTTCAAGATTGTTTTTTGCCTGAGCTACTTGCGCATCAATCTCGGTGAGATCAAGCGAGGCAAGCTGCTGGCCTTGCATTACCGATTCGCCTTCCTTGACATAAATCTTAGAAATGATTCCTCCAATTTTAAATGAGAGCCTGGATTCGGTTTCAGTGCTGATCAATCCTGAACTGATTACAGGCAAGCTATAATCCACATTCTCTACTTTTGCCAATTTTATAGCAATGGCTGATTCATCAATCGTAGTTTTTTCAGTCTGCTTTTCATGCTTACCGCAAGCCAAAAGCAAAGCGCCCAAAATGACAGGCACTAAAAGTGTGATAAATACTTTTTTCATAAGAAATATTAAAGGTTGTTGATGGTCTTCAGTAATGCTGCTGACTTGCGAAGCAACTCGTATTGGTTAATAGAGTTCGTCATTTGAGCGGTGGTAAATTTATTTTGAGCATCGAGGTATTCCAACAGAATGGCCTGGCCTTCGCTGTACTTTGCTCTTATGATTTGAAAGGATTTCTCTGCGCTCTTCACGCCACTTTGCGAAGCCTTGTACGCCTGCTTCGCTGCTTCTAGTTCATAATGCGATTGAATGACCTGGAGCTCAATTTGTTTTTTCAACTGAGCCATCTTGTTTTCAGTCACCTGATAATCGATTCGAGCTTGCTGCGTCTTTGATCTTTTTTCTCCTCCTTTAAAAATATCCCAGGTGAGACCAAACTGAACCAACCAATATCGCTGATCGCTGTTAAACTTGTAATAGAACCCTTGATAACCCACATCGCCCACCGCGCTGATCTTGGGAAGGAACGCATTGCCTTTGCTGAGACCAATGAGTTGTTGGTTAACTCGCATTCCATTTTGAAGTTGCTGAATCTCCTGCCGCTGCTGTAGTGCTGTGTTCGTCAACAATGTAATTTCTTGCTGTTCGTTTACAGTCATCGTCAATGCTGAATCCTTCTCAATCGAAGATTCCATTTCACGGTTTAGAAGGAAATTGAAATACGCTTGCGCGACCTGATTATTTTTTTCGTTATCCGCAATTTGCTGTTCAGTTTTGTTGAGTTCGTATTCAGTATTGAGAACAACATCTTTGGTCGCTTTGGAATTGGCCACCAATGATTGATTAATTTTTAAAAGCTCGCGCAAAAGAGAATGTGTATTTTTTAGAATGTTCAACGCCTCAGCGCTTTGCAGGTATTGAAAATACGATGAGGTGATTTCATACTTTAATTGATTCTCAAACGTCTTCTTCTGTGCTTGCTGTACGGTAACGAGTTCCTTTTGTGCTTTGTAATTGAAATAGATTTCGGGATTGAACAAAGGTTGAATCACCCGAACCTTGGTGTCGTGAAAATCAGTAGCGAGGAAATTGGTAGTTGAGTTGGAGATCAAAGGATACTGAGGGGCATTGGGATTCGCTGCCAGATTGATTGCATTCAAGTTTTTATAAACAGGGTTCATCAAATCACCTACTGGAATTGAAATCTTCCGTCCTCCGTCAGCAAACTGATAAGTTGAGTTAGCGCCAACATAAGGCAGAAACAAGGATTTGGCCTGCGCCAGGTTTTCCATACTTCGTTCGTAATTCAATTGCTCTTGCTTCAGCTGAAGATTGTTCTTCAGACCTTCTTGTATATACGAATCAAGAATTGTGCTCTGAGCAAATGCTACCGATGAGGCCAGTGCAAATAGGAGTGAAAAGATTTTAGTTTTCATTGTCAAAGTATAAACAGTGTTTACTAAAAGGTTAAATTTTTTTATAGTTGTGAAAGAATTTGCTTAAACATCTTGAAGGTCTTGTCGATCATCTTTGAACGCTCAGCTTCTTCGTAAATTTTCATTCGATCGCGCAACGCCAATGAACACATGCCGTGCATCGTGCTCCAGATCAAAAAAGCGAGTGGCTTGAAGTCCATGTCCTTAAAATGACCTTGCTGCTGGCAATCTTTTACGACATTCTCCAGCTGGCAATGTGCACTTTCTCCCTCTTTCCATTCCTCTGAGTTCTTATCGCAATCCATTGGAGATTGCATAATGAACATGATGTCATAGTACTTGGGGAATTTAAAGGTGAACTCCATGTAGAGCTCACCCATTTTGATCAGTCGCTTGAATGGATCTTTTACTGTTGCGAGTACTGACATGAAGTCGTTGAATTTCTTGAACGCCTCGCCATGGAGCGCATAAAAAATTTCATTCTTGTCCTTGAAGTATAAATAGATTGTTGCGGGACTGTACTCAATGGCCTCAGCGATGTTGCGGATGCTCACATCGTCAAACCCTTTATCAACAAAAAGCTGGTGAGCCGATTGTAAAATCGTTTCTCGCATCTCCGCCCGGTCCCGTTCTTTCCTTTCCTTTACGCCCATAACTTTGTCCTTATACGGGCAAAGTTACTAAACAGTGTTCAGTTTAATAACAATGTTCTTATTTTTTGCGTAAACGGCTGAATTTCAGAGAGAAATTTTTTTGATTTTTGGGATTCAGTAGGTATAAAGGAACCAATGGATCTGGTTCTGGTATTGAGGATGATTCTCAGTTTGACCAGGCGATTCCATTCTCAAAGAAAATGATTGTGAAGGAAGGCCCATGATCAGGGCATAAATAAAAAAGCCCCGAATTTCTTCGAGGCCTTGGTGGGAGCTGAGGGGTTCGAACCCCCGACCCTCTGCTTGTAAGGCAGATGCTCTGAACCAGCTGAGCTAAGCTCCCATTTTTTAGGACTGCAAAGGTAAACGAGAAATTGAATTGTGCAAAACACGAAAGCAAAATTGCGTCATATCTGGCCAGCTCGACCCAAGATTAATCCTTTCTCGCCAGCGACTTGATCCTACCCTAATCCTCCATTCCGTTTATGTATAAGCCAAGCGAGGCATTTCGCCAAATGCTTAACTTTCTGTCATGATCAACAATAAAGAACGGCTCTATTGGGTATTGCAGATTGGGGGCTGGTCTTTTTATGCTTCATTCCAAATTATCGCCAGCGTGCTAGCTTCAGGCACAGGGTCAATCGATTCATCTCGGGCCATATTCTTTCTCTATGAAGCGCTTTTTTGTTTGATCGCCTCTCACCTTTACAGGTATTATATCAATCGGTGGCGATGGTTCAGTTTAGGCATGGCACGATTGATCCTTCGCGTCATTCTGAGCGTCTATGTGATGGGATTAACCATGTACTTCCTTCGAATCCCCGTTTCAATCCCATTGGGTTTATTCAACGCTTCCATGGCATTTGACCCCATGCATATCTTTGGACAATCGTTATTTTATGCCATTCTCTTTTTCTTGTGGTCAGCCTTGTACTTCATCTATAATTATTTTGAACGCTATAATAAATCGTTAAAACTTGAGGCCACTGTAAAGGAAATTGAATTGAATAACCTAAAAGCTCAACTCAACCCCCATTTTATTTTCAATGCAATGAATAGCATTCGTGCATTGATCGATGAAGACCCTCTCAAATCAAAACAAGCAATTACCCAATTATCTAACATCTTGCGCAATTCACTGGCTACCGAAAAAAAAGGACTCACCAAATTTGAAGACGAATTGAAAATTGTAAAAGACTATCTAAGTTTAGAGAGCATACGTTTTGAAGAAAGATTGAAAATCGAATACGATATAGCCCCTGGCTCCAGTGATTTTTGGGTTCCTCCCTTCATGATTCAAACCTTGGTAGAAAATGGAATCAAGCATGGGATTTCTCACCTGACGGCAGGTGGAACCGTTACAGTAAAAACAGTGATTATCGATGACGAACTGAAAATTCAGATCATTAACAGCGGACGTTACATAAATGGACGGAAGGGTGGTCTAGGCCTTTCAAATACAATTCAGCGCCTTAAACTACTCTATGGTGATGCCGCTTATCTAAAGATTAGCAATGAAAAAAATAATTCTGTTTTGACAGAAATTAAAATTCCCCATCTATACAACTTATAATTTGACAAAATGAAAGCATTAGTGATTGATGATGAGCGCTTAGCGCGAAAGGAATTGATGAAATTGCTGGAAGAACATCCCTCCATAGAAGTGGCTGGAGAAGCGATGAATGCCGATGAAGCAGAAAAGATGATCGAAGAGCATAATCCGGATTTGCTCTTTCTAGACATTCAAATGCCTGGCAGAAATGGGTTTCAATTACTTGAATCACTTGATTCTGTTCCTTTAGTCGTTTTTACCACAGCTTATGATGAGTTTGCTTTAAAAGCCTTTGAAGTAAATGCATTGGATTACCTTCTCAAACCCATTCAGCCTGAGAGGCTAAGCGAAGCTGTCCATAAAGTTCTGGAAAAAGAAAAAGCAAGAGCCGGTCGCGCTCATGATAAAAAATTAGGGCTGGAAGATCAGGTGTTTGTGAAAGATGGTGAGCGTTGCTGGTTTGTAAGTTTGGCTCAAGTTCGAATGTTTGAATCGGATGGAAATTACATTAAAGTATATTTTGACAACAACCGGCCAATGATTCACAAATCATTGAATGCGCTTGACGAAAAATTAGATGAAAGAGCCTTCTTCCGCGCTAGCAGAAAGCACATCGTCAATTTGAGCTGGGTGGAGGGAATCGAAACCTGGTTCAATGGCGGTCTCATGGTAAAATTACGCGGAGGCGACAAAGTGGAAGTTAGCCGCAGACAAGCTGCCAAGTTTAAGGATATGATGAGCTTGTAAAAGAGAACAACGGCAATAAAAAAAGCCCCGATTGATTAATCAGGGCCTTTTTATTATTAGATGATGATCCTTATGCAGTAGCTGTTGATTGCTCAATTTTAGTTTGCTGCTTTAGTATCACTGATTTTTTAGCCTTATAACCGCAGTACCCACATTGGTAGTGCTTAATGATCTCTCCTGTCTCTAATTCCGTAGGTTGCTTAATAATTTCCTCTTTCACTACCTTAAATGTTTGATAATTACATTCGGGGCACTGCAATGCGTGTAAGTGACCAGAATATTTTTCAATTTGGATGTAGCCAGTCTCTTCATCCTTCCAAACATCGTAGTCAACAGAGAAAACGTTTTCTTCTGCTTGCATACCCTCATCCAAATAAGCATCTTCTTCTTCTTCACTTAAAAGCTTCATTGCTTTACCCGTCTTTGGGGAAATCCGAGGCATGTAACGCAACAATTTAAGGCGCTTTTCAATGTAGAATGGATAGTAGAATTTAAGCAGGTTCTGGATGATCACCGCAACAATCAATCCCATGGCCGCTGTGACGAAAATCCGTACACCGATCAGCACTGGAGTAAGATGCGTAATTGCAGAGTTTGCAAAGAAGCAGCCTCCGGCAATTAGTACGATCACCGCAATCCAGAGGGAACTGATTTCGTACTTGTTAATAAAGTCATATTTCTCTTTGCTACCCTTGGTGGCGCTCAGTTTGATATAATATCCCAAGGCAATGAGAAGGCCAACTACCCAGCAGACAAATGCTATGTTTTGGGCCATTGCATTCCAAGAGTCGTAGTTCTCGATAATGTCATTTTCATCCTGTGCAAAAGCAAAAGTAGGAAGCAGCACCATTATCAACATAGCAGCTCTCTTTACTAATTCTTTGTTCATAGCGATCAGATTTTCGGGTTTTGTATGAGGACCAAATATAGTTAAAAGATGTTCATTTGCGCATCCAATCAGCCAAATATAATCAGCTTGGGGGATAAATCCGAACTCATTAATTTACTAAAACTTTAAATTTCAAGAAGCTAAGGTGACTCTGTTCGTAAACAATTCAATTGCATTTTGGGTTTCCTCAGGGCTCTCATACATTGCCATGTGCCCAATATTTTTCATAAGATGAACTACTGAATTGGAAGCAAGCCTCCCGAGCTCTAGCGTAACCTCAGCTGGAATAATAGTATCCATTTCACCACCTATGATTAAAACCGGACCTTTATTGCTTTTAATAAAATCTATTGATGAGGGTCTATCCCGCATTACTGCAGTGTAAGCCAATAGCGTTTCCTTTGTTGTCTTTCGTGAGATTTTATCAACCTCAGTAATGGCCTTGTGTTGCTTATCAAAAAACAATCCAGGCACAAACGTGTCGATGAATGGATCTGTGCCATGCGCTTTTACAAATTCGATAACTTTATTTCGATTCGCCTTTTTTTCATCTGAGTCTGGAAAGGCGGTAGACTGAATCAATCCAAGTCCGGCAATTTTTTCGGAGTGTCTTTTAGCGATTGCCAAAGCAACGTAACCACCCAACGAGTGACCTATGACGATTGACTGCTCAATTTTTTGCTGAATGATCCACTCAAAGACTTTAGCGCCTACATCATCGATGGAAAATGGTAAAGGAAGCGCAGGGCTATTGCCAAATCCAGGCAAGTCGATAACAAAGATTTCAAATTTGTTGGAAAGACTTTCTGCGAGATCATTCCAGATCTCGTGCGTCTCGCAAAAGCCATGAATCAATACAATGGGATACCCTTTACCGAGTTTCCGGTAAAAAATAGTAGACATCTCTAGGCTTTTACTTGCTCAAGCATGGCAGCAATGGCGCGTTCGATTCCATCAGGATCAAAGCCGCATTCGCGATGCAATTCCATTTGCTCTCCCTGTTCAATTATCGCATCGGGAATACCCAGCCTTTTTACCTCGGCTTGATAATTATTATCTGCCATGAATTCAATCACGGCACTACCGAATCCCCCCTGAATGCATCCGTCTTCGAGAGTGACAATCTTCTTGAATTTAGAGAATACCTCATGAAGCATCTTTTCGTCTAACGGCTTCACGAAACGCATATCATAGTGAGCAACACTCACGCCTTGCTTCTCAAATCGCTCACATACCTCTACAGCATAATTCCCGATGTGACCAATGGTAAGAATGGCAACCTCTTCTCCATCTTTTATTTTTCTGCCAGTACCAATCTCAATTTTTTCAAAAGGTGTTCTCCAGTGTGGCATCACTCCTTGACCGCGAGGGTAGCGGATAGAAATTGCTTTTTCAGTGCGAGGAAGTTGAGCTGTGTACATCAAGTTTCGCAACTCTTGCTCATTCATCGGTGCAGCTACAATCATGTTAGGTAAGCAGCGGAAGTACGCCAAATCATAAGCGCCATGGTGCGTTGGTCCATCCGATCCTGCAAAGCCTGCACGATCCAAACAAAAGTTTACGGGCAAATTCTGAATACAAACGTCATGCACTACCTGGTCATAAGCACGTTGCATGAACGAGCTATAAATATTGCAAAACGGAATCAGTCCTTGAGTTGCAAGTCCCGCAGAAAAAGTAACAGCGTGTTGCTCAGCAATGCCTACATCAATTGCGCGATCGGGCATTTCTTTCATCATGATATTCATTGATGAGCCTGATGGCATAGCCGGTGTGATCCCAATAATTTTATCATTTGCCTTTGCCAACTCTACCAAGGTATGCCCAAATACATCCTGATACTTTGGGGCTTGAGGTTTCTCGTAGATTTTTTTGTGAATTTCTCCCGTGATCTTATCAAATGTGCCTGGTGAGTGCCATGTAGTTGCATTTCCTTTTTCAGCAGGGCCATAGCCTTTGCCTTTCATGGTTACACAATGAAGAATTTTAGGCCCTTTGATTTTTTTAAGGTCGGAGAGAACTGCCACCAAATGGTCGACATCGTGTCCGTCTACAGGACCGAAGTAGCGAAGATGCAGCGACTCAAATAAATTGCTTTGGGTAAGCAAAGTAGATTTAATTCCAGTTTCAATTTTAGAAACGATCTCTTGCGCATTCTTTCCAAAAGTGGAAAGCTTACCAAGCATATTCCAAACATCATCTTTCAGCCGGTTATAAGTATTTGATGTTGTAATGTCGGTGAGGTAATCTTTAAGCGCGCCCACATTTGGGTCGATCGACATGCAGTTGTCATTCAAAATAATCAACAGGTTGGTATCCGAAACTCCTGCATGATTTAGACCTTCGAAAGCCATACCGCCTGTCATGGCACCATCACCAATGATGGCTACATGCTGCTTATCCTGAATTCCCAAATTTTTAGACGCAAACGCCATCCCTAAAGCAGCCGAAACTGAAGTAGAAGAGTGGCCCACGCCAAACGCATCATACTCGCTTTCTTTCCTTTTCGGGAAGCCTGAAATTCCTTTATAAACACGGTTCGAATAAAACTCATCCCTGCGGCCCGTCAAAATTTTGTGTCCATAGGCCTGATGCCCTACATCCCAAACCAGCTGATCATAAGGAGCATTGAAAACATAATGCATCGCTACGGTCAATTCTACTACGCCAAGGCTCGCACCAAAGTGCCCACCATACACAGAAACATTATCTATGATAAAATGCCGCAGTTCATCACACAACTGAACAAGTTGGGCTTGATCCAGCTTTTTTAAATCGACCGGACTATTGATTTGAGCTAATAATTTGCCTGGTGTGATCAGCATTTCATTCGAATTTAACTAAACCTAGGGGTATTTTGATAGAATTACAATGGTATAATCTGCAAATGTACTTATTTCAAATTGATCCGTTTTTGTCTTTGGATTTTGAATACTTTTGCAGGCTCGATTTGGTTATGACACAAGAAAATTTTGAGGTAAGACTCCCGCTTTTTGAAGGCCCTTTTGACCTTTTGCTTTTTTTCATTGAACGTGATGAATTAGACATAAATGATATTCCTATTTCAAAAATCACGGGCGATTTTTTGGAATACCTCCACCGCCTGGAAACCCTGAACATTGAAGTAGCGAGTGAATTCATCTTAGTGGCAGCCACTTTAATGCGCATCAAGTCAAAAATGTTGTTACCACGCCCGCAATTGGATGAGCAAGGAAACGAGATTGATCCGCGCGAAGAGTTGGTGAAGCACTTGATGGAGTACAAAAAGTACAAGTCAGTGGTAGATCAATTCCACAAAATGGAAGAGACCGAACTGATGAAAGAAAAGCGTGGCAACCTGATGAAAGAACTTCGTCAATTGGCTGAGAGCACCAATGTAGAAGCTGAACTTCAGGACGTAGATATGTTCAAGCTTCTGACAGTATTTGAAAAAGTACTAAAGCGCGCGGAAGAAGAAAAGAATCGTCCAGTTCACCAAGTCATTCAATATCCTTATACTATCGAAGGACAAAAGGAATTTATTTTAACCAAGATCACCTCCAAATCACGCGTTGCATTTACTGAGCTTTTTGAAGAAGCACCAACACGCATCGCTTTGATTTTTAATTTCCTCGCCATTCTAGAAATGCTTGCCAATGGCTTGCTCAGCATTCAGGTAGGCGAAGGCTTCAATAACTTTTGGGTGACAGCGCCTAATCAGGAAGTTAAATCTGAGGAGACACCTCAAGAATAAAACTCGTTACCAGTCGCTGTGGAATTTTAACTCGGGAGATTCAAAGGTTCTTGATTCTATTTTAACAAAGAACCCTGCAGCCGCCTCAACTCAATCTCTGAAGACTTCGCACTGAAGCGAGCAGCAATAAGTTGATTATAGGCATCGGATAGACTTTGCTGGGCTGTGCGCAGCTCGATAAATGTTGTAATTCCTCTTTTGAATCCGGCAAGAGCAATAGTTACGTTTTCTTTCGCCACTAAAATGTTTTCCTCCTGTATAAGCAATATCTTTTTTGAGTTTTCGTAATTGGTGAACGCATTCCTAACACCGACAACCGCAATTGTTTTTTGCTGATCGTAAATCGCCTGCATTCTTGACTGCGTCACTTTAGCCTGCGCAATCAATCTGGAAGCATTCATGTTATTAATGATCGGAACCGATACTGATATACCATAATTATATCCATAGATCTTCGACTCCTTTAATGCGAATGGACTCGTCTGAAGTTTATTCAGAGTGTAATTATAATTGTAAGCGCCAACCAATTGAATCACCGGAGATCTGGAAGCGCGATTCTCCCAAATGGCAGTTGTGGCTATTTCTAAATTTTTCTTTGCAGTAAGTACCGCTTGATTGGTCTTTTCGATTTCAGAAATAACTTCTTCCAAGGTGAGGTTGATATTTATTGGAATGGTGTCGGCTATGAAGTAATTATCAGGAAGCCCGAATCCCGTTTGCCCATTCATTTGATCTTTGATTTGCTGAATCAGAATTTCTTGTTGAACAGCCAAAGTTCGTTGGGCGTTAAGGTCAACCTTGGCTTGGAGTAGCTCCGGCTTTGCTCCGGTGCCCACTTCTAATTTTCTTTCAGCTAGCTTAACTCGCTCGAGGTTAACAGCCATCACTTCTTGAATTGCCTTCAATTGTTCTTGCTGCCGCACGATATTGTAAAAATTGGTCATCGTTGCAGCGGCCGTATTCATCATTTGATTTCTAATATTCACCTCTCCTAATTCGGCAAGCTGCAATATTCGCTGACGGGTAGCAAACATTTTTGTGCCATCAAACAAAGTCCAAACCAACTGAACATTGGGGTTCTCCGAAATGGATCCAACATTGTTTTTAATTACTTCACTGCCAGTCCACGGAGTGTTTCTCACGTTCACATTATTAACCAAGTAAGCGCCCGAGCCAGTGACTGTTGGAATGAATGCTCCATAAATAAATCGCTTATCTGTGAATTGAGTTGCCGCGGTAGTTCTGGCTACCTGTATGTCATAGTTTTTTTGAAGCGCTATTTGCAACACTTCTTCAACAGTAATCGTGGGCTGCGCGAATGAAAAACCAAAAAGAAATACTGTAAATAAAAACGCGAAGCAAAACTTATTGTTCATAGACTAATTCCTTGGTAGGTTGAGGAGTAATTTCTTCATCCAGTTCTTTATCAATGTTTTTTCTCACTCTGGATAGATAAGAGTACATGGCAGGGATCACAAATAGTGTGAGTACTAATGAAAACATAATACCACCTACAATTACAACACCAAGTGGTATACGGCTGGTGCTTGCATCGCCTAATGATAATGCCAAAGGCAAAGAGCCCAGAGCCATCGCCAAACTTGTCATCAGAATTGGACGGAGACGAAGACGTGAAGCTTCGAGTACTGCATTAATTTTGTCAAGTCCTTCTTCACGTTTCTGATTGGCAAATTCCACAATCAAAATTCCATTCTTTGTTACCAAACCAATTAGCATAATCATTCCAATCTGTGAAAAGATGTTGATCGTTTGGCCGAAAATCCAAAGAGAAATAAACGCTCCGCTGATGGCGAGCGGAACCGTCACCATAATTGTAAGCGGATCGATGAAACTTTCGAACTGCGCTGCCAGAACTAAATAAATCAAAACGAGAGCGAGGATGAAGGCAAATGAAGTATTGCCTGAACTCTCCGCAAAGTCGCGAGATGTTCCCGACAAGGATGTTGAAAAAGAATCATCCAATAAAGGCTTTACTATTTTTTCCATGGCCGCAATTCCATCTCCAATAGTTTTACCCGGAGCAAGGCCCGCAGAAATAGTTGCCGATTTATATCGGTTGAAGTGGTAGAGTGCGGGTGGGGTGGCTGACTCTTCAATAGAAATAACATTATCAATTGAAATCAATTGATTAGAGCTGGTTCGCACATAAAGTTTTTTCAAGTCCTCGGGGTCATCGCGATTGATGCGCGTTACCTGACCAATCACTTGATATTGTTTCCCCTCCCTAGTGAAATATCCAAATCGCAAATTACTATAAGCCAATTGCAATGTCTGTGAAATGTCTTGAACGCTAATACCCAACTGCGTTGCTTTTAGCCTGTTAATTTTTACCCTAAGTTCAGGCTTATTGAATTTTAAATCGATATCCACACCTTGTAATGTGGGGTTGGAATTTACTTGCTCTAAAATTTTAGGAAGCACCGACTGCAACTTGTCGAAATTATTATTTTGTATAACAAATTGAACGGGCAGTCCACCGCGTCTATTGACAGAGATCGTTTGTTCCTGAATTGGAAATGCACGGCCTTGAGGAAATCTTGTCAAATTTTTTCCGACCATATCTACAATCTGCTGCTGTGAGCGATTGCGATCTTTGGGGTCTACTAAAGTCGTTCGCAGAAAAGCGCTATTCACCGACCCAGCCCCGGCAAATCCTGGAGCAGTAACAGAGAGAATAGTTCTTGCTTCTGGAACTGAATCTTCAACGAATAGTACCAGCTTATCTACATAATTATCCATGTAGTCATAGGCCGTTCCTTCCGGAGCAGTAATTGCCAATCTAAATTGGTTGCGATCTTCCATCGGTGCCAGCTCTGATTGGATATTCTGAATCAGAAAATAAACAGACAAAATACATAAGGCGATAATGACAAAGGCTACCCACCGCACGTTCATAAACTTCGCGAGAAATTTTCTGTACCCATTTTCCATTCCAATGAAGAATGGTTCAGTGACTCTATAAAACCACGAGTGCTCATGATGTTCGCGGGTAAGTTTTACACTCAGCACAGGAGTGAGTGTGAGGGATACGAAAGCAGATATTAGTACAGCTCCTGCCACTACGATTCCAAACTCGCGAAACAAGCGCCCGACAAATCCTTGCAAGAATACAATCGGAAGAAATACAACGGCTAGCGTGATGGAGGTTGAAATAACTGCGAAGAAAATTTCTTTTGATCCTTCCTTGGCCGCGCGGTATTTATTCATGCCGCCTTCGAGTTTTTTGTAAATGTTTTCAGTTACCACAATTCCATCATCGACCACCAAGCCCGTGGCAAGTACAATGCCCAACATGGTGAGTACATTGATGGAGAAGCCACACAAATACATGATGAAGAAGGTAGCAATGAGAGAAACAGGAATATCGATCAATGGACGGAAGGCGATGAGGAAATCGCGGAAGAATAAATAGATGATGAGCACAACTAGTAAAAAGGAAATCAATAAAGTCTCCTGCACCTCAGAGATTGCGCGTTTGATGAAGACCGTTTGATCCAGTGCAATACTTAATTTGATATCCGCAGGCACTTCTTTTTTCAGCTGATCCATCCGTTTGTAGAATTCATCGGCAATGGAAACATAGTTTGCTCCCGGCAATGGAATAAGTGCTAGTCCAACCATCGGGGTTCCATGATCTTTTAAAATCGATTCTTCATTTTCTGGACCGAGCATGGCTTGTCCAATATCTTTCAATCGAATATCTCCAGTAGCGGAAGCTTTTACGATAACATTATTGAAATCTTCTTCGGTATAAAGTCTTCCGAATGTGCGCACTGTAAGCTCTGTTGAGTTACCTGCTATTTTTCCGGAAGGCAACTCCACATTCTCGCGGTTAAGCGCATTTTGCACATCTAATGCTGTGAGGTTATAGGCGCTAAGCCTGGAAGGATCCAGCCAAATCCGCATAGCGAATTTCTTCTCACCCCAAATCTGCACGCTGCTGACTCCCTTAATCGTTTGCAATCTCTCTACTAAAACATTGGTGGCATACTCCGTCAACTGCAATGGATTCTTTGTGTTGCTTTGAACCGTCATACTGATGATTGCATCAGAGTTGGCATCCGCTTTTGAAACAACGGGGGGTAACGTCAAATCGAGTGGCAATGAACCACGCGCTTGCGAAACTTTATCGCGCACATCATTAGCAGCAGCTTCGAGATCTACTCCAAGATCAAACTCTACATTGATTCGACTTGTACCTATGCTGGAGATGGATGAAATATTCCGAATGCCCGCAATACCGTTGATCGCTTTTTCCAATGGCTCGGTGATTTGCGATTCAACAATATCAGCATTCGCTCCTGAGTAGGTGGTAAACACGTTAATGTTTGGCGGATCGATTGCAGGATAATCACGAACGCCCAAAAATTTAAACCCGACCAAGCCAAACAGCACCAGGACAATGCTCATCACAAATGCAAGCAC
Source organism: uncultured bacterium (assembly GCA_967789005.1). Lineage (GTDB taxonomy): Bacteria > Bacteroidota > Bacteroidia > Cytophagales > Cyclobacteriaceae > ELB16-189. Next base: position 88,260 of record CBRFFM010000005.1, read on the forward strand.
CGGCCTCCTCAAACTCAATTCGGAGATATTCATAACTAATTTTTATTTCCGTAACGCTTCACCTTCGACACTTGTATTTTTGACTTAGGACGAATAGTCATCAAGCCAGTAGTGATGATGGTATCCCCTTTTTTCAAGCCTTTCATAATTTGCACATAGGTTGAATCGCGAATTCCCGTTTCCACTGTTAAAAACATAGCGCTATCCTTTCTCAATAAAATAATTTGCTTATCGCGGGCGCGGGGAATCACTGCTTGAGTCGGTACCATTATGGCGTTGGTAACATTGCCCAGTTGCAAATCAACTTTAGCAAAAACACCGGGCAACAATTCGCGATGATTTTCTCTTACGATTGATTTAATCTTAAGTGTGCGAGTGACTTGATCCACATTTCCTTCGGTGGCCACCACAGTTGCAGCATGATCTTTTTCTCCACCGTCTACTCTAAATCTCACCACGTACCCTACACCAATTTCTTTTGCATATTTCTCAGGTATAGAAAATTCCAGTTTCAACTGATTTACCTGGCGTATGCTTGTAAGAAGATCTGATGGAGACACGTATGCACCTAAACTCACGTTACGGAGGCCAAGCTTGCCATTGTATGGGGCTCGGATTTCTGTTTTTGAAATAGCGATTCGAGTGGATTCAATGTCTGCCTTTAGGTTATCGACCGCAAGCGCACTTAAATCGAAATCTTGTTGACTAATACCGTTGATCGCGAGTAGGTCTTTCTGCCGCTCTACTGTGCGAATAGATATATCTAATTGTACTTGTAGTTTCTTCAGCTGCGCTTGCAGGTCCTGATCAAAAAGTTTAACCAGCAATGATCCTTTTTCTACAAACGTTCCTTCCTGAATATTGAGTTGCACAATTCGTCCGGTGACTTCCGGGCGAATCTGAGTTTCTTCTACTGGCAAAAGTGAGCCAGGCACTTCCACATTCTCACTTTCAAAACGAGGCTCAACTACAAAGCCCTCGGCTTGCACGGCCATCGGTTTTCGCGCTGCGATTACCACTGCAGCCTTTTTCTTACAGGCCGACATAAAAAATAAGAGCACAAGAGTTAAAACAGTAATTCTTCTTAGCATGTATTTAAGTTAATAAATCAGAATTTAAATCTAACGCTTACGTGAAACAGAAGTTCATTCCTCAGTACGGTTAATGAACCGTTCATGTAATTTCAACACTTGAGGGATGACCAAGTCGGTCTCATCGTTGTTAATCACAAAGTCGGCTTGCTTTATTTTCTCTTCTTCAGCCATCTGGCTTCGAATGATCTTCAGCACATCTTCTTTTGTTTTCGTTTTATCGCGATTGATCACACGCTGCAGGCGCAAGTGTTCAGGAGCGGTGACCACAATGATTTTGTCCAACGCTCTATAAGAACCCGACTCGAAAAGCAATGCAGCCTCCTTGATAAGGTAAGGAGCTTGCACGTTTTCGTTCATCCATTTTTCACTATCAACAGCTACCCGGGGATGAACCAATTTGTTCATCTCTTTTAATTTCTCAGCATTGTTAAAAACTTCTTTGCTTAAATACTCACGATTGAGGGAGCCATCCTGGAAATACGATTGTGCTCCAAATTTTTTTTTGACTTGATCTACCAACACCGCATCTTCCGTCATTAATTTTTTGGCGCGGCTATCAGCATCGTAGGTAGGTGCACCCAGCAAAGCAAAAATCTTGCAGACCATACTTTTGCCAGATCCAATTCCACCCGTGACACCAATCCGAAGATAGCTCATTGTGAGGTTTCTTTATTGGATAAAGTTATTCTAAAATCAATTGGCTTTTATGTAAACCGAATCGACACTAATCAATTGAGCATACGAAGGCAAATTCAGCACATTTGGTCGAGCCGACTTATGCGTCTTCAAATAGTTGGCGTTAACGGCCGAAATCATTTCGCGTGATTGAAGGGAGAAATCCATTATGCGACTTAGAGGAACTTGAAATCTTGCGCTCACACTATCCTGAACTGTATTTGCCTCTGGAGAATCCAAAACTACTTTCAATTTCTTTGTTAGCAGACGCACTTGCCCTACCTCGAACATCACCTGAGCCACCGGGGGATCGCGCTTTACAAATTCGCTCCCCGCAAATGTGACCTCAACCTCCCCGCGAAAATTTTCACTCACATTTTTTCCGTCTACACTTAACAGGATAGAATCGATTATGGCATGAAGCCGGCTTTCGGGTCCCTCAAGCCTCACCGAATCAGGAAGAACAACAACAGGACTGATGCGCCCATAACCTTCGCGAAAAGTAACTCCTGAAATATCGCCTTTCAATTTGTAGCGATGGGCATCGCGCTTGTCAATCTGAATGCGGAGGGTATCGGTCACTACAAAATTAATTTTCAGATTACCGATCTGTGTGGCTATCACCGGAATCAGGGCACTCGCAACAATTTTTTTTATTTCAGCCGGGCGATCGAGGGGAATGATCACTTGAGGCACTTTTACGCCAATGCGCCTGCGGAAAAGATCCCATCCAATACCTGATACGTTGAGGGTAACCGATTTGGGGAAATGCTCCGCAGGCACATAACGCTCGCCATTAAATTCAAATAAAATCGGGAAGCGCAGGTTAGTGGAATACTCTTTATTGAAGGCATTGAAAATCCAAAACACCATAGCCGCCAAAATACATAACAACACCGCTTTCCAATTGGCGCGATCAAAACGCAAGAGGTTGAATATGATTTGGACGATGTTCATGCCTTCATCCTAAACAGTTGCACACTAACTTTAGTGCGCAGAGAATTATGCTGCTGGTTTCTTATTGGCAACAACTTTGGTAGATTCCATTGATATAGCCGACTTCGAAAACTTAATGCGTACACCACGCTCGGCTTCTAGAATGAACGTGTCGTCTTCGATCTCTGCAATACGGCCGTGTACACCACCAATGGTTACAACGTAATCTCCTTTTTTAATTTCTTCGGTAAACTTCTTTTGGTCTTTCGCTTTTTTCTGCTGAGGTCTGATCATGAAAAAATAAAGGATACCGAACATCAACACCATCATCATCGGGAAGCTGTATTTCTCCAAACCACTCTGTTGCGCTTGTAATAAAATTGAATACATGATTTAAAAATTTAGGGCGCAAAGTTATCCGATTGGGGTCAATGCGGCAAACAATTGGTCAGTTCATTAAATTGTTAATCTCACACCAATGTTTTTCTACTTACGCATTCATTAAAAATACAAAATCCCCTTTCGGGGATTTGTAATCTATCTTCAGAGTTGAAAATTACTTCTTCAAGGGTCCGTTTGCTCCATCTGGCTTTGGAGTAACCTGCGCCTTAAATTTTAAAATAGAAGTTTTCGGCCAAGTATTGGCTGTTACGGTAATTGTCTTATCATTCATCCCTGGTCTGCCTTTACTGTCAAATTCCGCTTTCACAAACCCTGACTCCCCAACCTGAATAGGAGTTTTCGTCCAATCAGGAACAGTGCACCCGCAAGACGGTGCTGCATTTTGAATGATCAAAGGAGCTTGTCCAGTATTTTTAACTTTATAAACATAAATAAGCTTTTGCCCTTCCATCACAGTGCCAAAGTTATGCTCCTTTGTTTCAAACTCAATTACAGGAAGAGGACCTTCCGGTTTGGTGTCAGCCACAGTCGGAGCAGTACTTGCTGGTGTCAATCCTTGTGGCGTTGCGTTTGCAGCTTTGTTTCCCTCCAATTGAGCGAGTCTGCTTTCTACATCAGCCAATCTTTTTTCTGTAGCACGATCGCGGCAGCTCATTCCTGTGAGAGCTATTGCACCAACGATCAACATCTTTATTCCCAACTTCATACTAAATCAATTTAAAATATTAAACAATATAACTTCTTCTTAAAGGATGGGGCCAAACCACATCCATCGTTTAACAAAATATTAACTGTTTTTGCCACGAATCTGCTCGAGCAATTCATCTACATCATCCAATAGCTGTTGGGCTTTCCCTTTCGCTTCAGATACTACGCGTTCACCTTGTGACTTAGCTTCTGAAGTGAGACCGGTTTCTTTGCCGCTCATCAAGTCATCTAAATAAGCTTGAAGCATTTTCTTGTACTTATCTAGCTGGAACGAAAGCTTCTCGCGGGTATTGGAGCCTTTGTCTGGCGCATACAAAATTCCAAGGATTGCTCCTGCGGCTGCGCCTGCTAAAAATGCCATTAATGCGTTGCTACTTTTCTTGCCCATAGTTTTGTTTGTTAGGGATCACAAAGATAATATTTGACTTTGTTTATTTATTGTCGATCAAGCCTCTTCCGCTCTTTTTAACTGCACCCGATTCTTTCATGGATTTGGAGATCACATCTAGAATTCCGTTGATGAACTGGCGGCTTTTTGGAGTACTATAATCTTTAGTTAACTCAATGTATTCATTGATCGTGACTTTTACCGGGATGTTAGGAAAATGGATCATTTCGGCAATTGCCATTTCTAAAATCACGCGATCGGTGAGAGGTAATCTGTCCACTTCCCAGTTGCGCGTGTTCTTAGCAATTAAATCTTTGTGCTTAGGATCAAGTGCAATTACATTGTTGAATAACTTTTCGGTGAACTCCCGGTCCTCATCCCAATTCAACGAGACTTTTTGAAGCGCTGTTTTTCCATCAGCAAATGATTTGATGGTTTTATCCACCATGCTTTTAATGATGTCTTTGTCTTCCGCCCAGCGAATATTTTGCTCCTCGTAGTAATCATTGATGGCGCCAGTTCCCAAAATTACTTTTCGCGCCAGGTGCTTGATGAATGTTTTCTGGGCCTCATCATCAGGATTTTTCTCTGCAATAAACTCTTTATAAACCGCATCTTCTTTTAGACGTTCGCGAAACCAACTGCGCACGTACTCCATTCGGCCTTCCCATCCAGCGTTTTCTTTTAAGATCAATTTCTTCAGTTCATCATTTTCACGCCAAGATTTTATCCAGAGATGATTTGCAAAGTTGGCGTGGCTTTTCTTTTCGACAGCAGCAAGATCGGCAAAGGCAATCATTAAGGAGATGACACTATGGTACGTTGCCGAAAGTTTTTCCATTTCGAGCAAAATATTTTTACCGAGAAACACTTGATCTTTTTTGATGGACTTATAAAACAAGTCCGTTGCATCGGTCACAGCTTTCTCAATAGCCTTATCTTCAAAGACAGGTTCGGCTCCATTCATCTGTTTGTCGAAAGATTGGAGGGCTTGCTTTTTCTTTTTTCGGAGTAACTCCTTGTCCTGAACTTCCATCGAATTCAAGTCGGGCAAGAAGCGTTCTTCTATTAAATCATGGGCTAACGTCAGGTCAGCATCTTTGCATTGCGCGTAGGCGAAAAGGTTTTGCATGATTTTGATGCGGATGGTGCGCCTGTTGAGCATGGTCGAAGAACGTTTTGTGCGGGTGCAAATTACAAGCTAAGTCTGATATGTAAAAGACTTTGTCAGATCGAGTTTCAATGGCGAACTTACTGCCCAGAGGTTCCGTTATTACCTCTCGATTATCCTAGACCTGAATGAAAGAACTCGCTTACCTCAATAAATACCTGATTAAATACAAGAGCAGCCTGATTTGGGGGTTGATCTTCGTAATCGTTTCCAATGCTTTTCAGATTTTGCCCGCCCAATTTGTTCGTCATTCCATTGATTTAGTTATTAAGAATGTAGCCGAGTTCCAATCTTTAGACAAAAGTGAAGTACAAAAAGATTTCTTCAGCGACTTTAGCCGGGGCATTTTGTTTTACGCCATGCTTATTTTGCTCATGGCGCTATTGCGCGGAATCTTTTTGTATTTCGTGAGGCAGACTTTGATAGTCATGAGCCGAAAGGTGGAATATGATTTGAAAAATGAAATCTTTCAGCACTACCAGTCTTTACCCCTGAGTTTTTATAGAAGGAACAGCACTGGCGATTTGATGAACCGCATCAGCGAAGATGTTGGGCGCGTGCGGATGTACCTCGGCCCTTCCATTATGTATGGATTACAATTGATCACTCTGTTTGCCATGTTGGTGCCTGTTATGTTTTATATCAGCCCGAAGCTTACATTTTACTCATTGTTGCCGTTGCCATTTTTATCCATTGCCGTTTTCTACGTGAATAATATTATAGAGCACCGCAGCGATGAAATACAAAAGAGTCAATCGCGATTAAGCACTTTTGTGCAAGAAGCCTTTTCGGGAATACGTGTTTTGAAGTCATTTACACGCGAGGATGAATCGGTGGCGGGGTTCACTAAAGAAAGTGATAATTACAAACGTCAATCCATCAAGCTTACCAAGGTGGAGTCGTTGTTTTATCCGTTGATCATGACACTCATTGGCGTGAGTACTGTCTTGACTGTTTATGCCTGCAGTGTTGAAGTGATTAATGGCAAATTAACTCTCGGCAACATGGCTGAGTTCATTATTTATGTTAACCTCCTTACTTGGCCAGTGACTTTCCTCGGCTGGACGAGTAGCCAGGTGAAGCGCGCGGAAGCTTCGCAGAAAAGAATCAATCAATTTTTGAGGGAAAAGACGGATATCGTGTCTGAGACAAATCTGATTCGCGAGATGAAAGGCAAAGTAGATTTCGTAAACGTTGAATTCACTTATCCTGACACCGGAATAAAAGCACTGAAAAATATTTCGTTCACCATTCAACCGGGGGAGTCGTTGGGAATCATTGGCACTACGGGCTCAGGCAAGAGTACTGTTTCCAATCTTGTTTCAAGATTGTATGACACCACTTCGGGTGAAGTTTTAATTGATGATATCCCCGTCAAGAATTATGATCTCGTCAATCTCCGCAAACAGATAGGTACTGTTCCGCAAGATGTTTTCTTATTTAGCGATACTATTTTCAATAACATTGGATTTGGTTTAGAAGAGCTTGATGAAAGTAAAATCCTTCAAGCCGCCAAAGATGCTGATGTGTATGAAAATGTTCAGGCGTTCCCACAAGGGTTTGCTACACGCATTGGAGAAAGAGGAATCACATTATCGGGTGGCCAAAAGCAACGCGTGTCTATTGCCAGAGCTATAGCACGTAAACCAAAAATCCTGATTCTCGATGACGCGCTCTCGGCTGTTGATACTAAAACCGAGAACAACATTCTCAATAGTCTCAAGAAAATAATGATGGGAAGAACTTCCATTATTATTTCACATCGAGTGTCATCGGCAAAGCTTGCCAACAAAATCATAGTACTTGACGATGGTGTAATTGTAGAGCAAGGCACTCATGAAAATCTACTGGCTAGAAATGGAGTTTACAAAGAGCTCTATGAAAAGCAGATGCAAGTAGATGAAGTGAGCGCTGACTAAAATACATACCTCAAGCCCACGCCACCTTGAAAGCGGTGATATCCGGGATCAGCCATGTTGTCGGTAAATAATTCAACTTCAATAAAAGCAGAGACTGGCCAGGTGAAATAGGCATATTCAAAACCAAGGATTAGCACCGGGCCATATGTAAATCGGCTGTGCGTGAATGTTCCGTACTTGGTGCCCAACTCATAGCTATAATTGTATTTTAATGTTGTACTACGCCATTGCCAACCAATACCTGCATACAACTGTAATCCTTTAGAAATTTTCTCTACGTCCCACTGGTACAAGAATTTCGTTTCGATATATAAATCACCCGTGACTTTGTGAGACAAGTAGTTGAGTGTATCTACAGGAGAATAGCTTTTGAAAAGTCCTTTGTAATAATCATTGTATAAGCCACTGGAAGTCATTCCCACATCTGCTGCAAAAGCCCAGTGACGACTTGGATATAATTTGTAAGTAATCGCAAAGGGGTCGCCTAACTTCACACCTAGGCCCTGATAAGGATATTGATTAACATTAAAAATGGGGCAAACGATTCTCGCCTTGTTTTCTGAAACTCTAGGTACGCGCAGGCCTGTACTCACCTGGCTCTTTCTGAGCTGTGAGAAGCCAACCGTGCTTACACCGGCTAGAAAAAATAGAAGCGATATTTTTTTGAAACGCATCAAAGCAAAGATAATCCTTTTGCGAAAAGCACGAGGAGTTTATAGACTTCGGAAATCAGACAGCTTCTTTGTACTGCATTTTGTGAAGGTGTGCGTAGAAACCATTTTGCAGGAGCAGCTCATCGTGGCGTCCGGTTTCTTTAATCTCGCCTTTGTCAAGCACAATAATCTTGTGTGCATGTTGAATGGTAGAAAGACGATGAGCAATGACAATAGAAGTTCTTCCTTCCATCATTTTGGCAATAGCATCCTGAATCATTTCTTCTGTCTCTGAATCCACCGATGATGTTGCTTCATCTAAAACCAAAATTTTAGGATCGTAAACCATGGCGCGGATAAAAGAAAGCAATTGTCGTTGGCCTACAGAAAGAGTAGCACCGCGTTCCATCACATTATAATCAAGACCACCGGGCAGTCGATCAATAAATTTTTTCGCCCCTACTAATTCCGCTGCGTGCATGATCATTTCATCTGTTACTTCCGGATTTCCAAGGGTGATATTGTAACGGATCGAACTTGAAAATAGGAATACATCTTGGAGTACTACTCCAATATTTTTTCGAAGTATGCCCATATCAAAGTCGCGAATTTCAATGCCATCAATGTTGATGGTGCCGCGATTGACTTCATAAAATCGGCTAAGTAAATTGATCACAGAAGATTTCCCTGCGCCCGTTGCCCCAACCAATGCCACTGTCTCACCACTATTAATTTTTAAAGAGAAATCCTTCAATACGTAGTTAGAATCATTATAGGCAAACCAAACATGATCAAACTGAACATACCCCTCCACTCCCTTCGGCTTAATGAAGCCATTTTTTGCTACATGCGTCTTATCGTCTAGCAAATTGATTATCCTTGACGAACTCACAATTCCCATTTGCAAAGTGTTGTATCGGTCAGCTAGCATTCTTATCGGTCGGAAGAACAGTTGAATGTACATGATGAATGAAACCAACTTACCATAAGTGATGCCTGTGACCTCTGGGTTGATGGCATTTTTGGCCCCATACCATACCAACAAACCCATGCCCATAGCTGCAATGACTTCGGCCACCGGAAAATAAACGGAATAGTACAATACCGATCTTAGGTTGGAATCGCGGTGATCCTTGTTAATAACTTTAAATTTTTCGAATTCCTTTTTTTCACTTCCAAAAATCTGAACGATACCCATACCGGTAATATGCTCTTGCACAAAAGCGTTGAGATTGGATACCGCATTACGTACATCATTAAAAGCGACTTTAATTTTTTCCTTGAAAACGTAAGTAGACAATATCATTAACGGAATGGTAGACAGACTGATGAATGCCAATCGCCAATCGATAACAAACATAAACACCAGGATGAACCCGATTTGAAGCAAGTCACTGGCCATGGCGGCAAGACCTTCGCTGAAGACATCGGAAAGTGTTTCAACATCTGAAATCGTACGGGTCACTAACCTTCCAATCGGGGTCTTATCAAAGAACTGAAGGCGAAGGTGAACGATATGTTCATAAAGTTTGATGCGAATATCACGCAGAACAGATTGCGCTATGCGGCCAGATAGATATGTGTGCACATACTGCATGATTGACTGCACAAACAGGAGAGCAACGATGATCAAAATGATATTAACCATGCCCCAATAGTCACCGTGCTGCACGTGTTTGTCGATGGTGTATTGGATAAGCCACGGTCTGAGTGGAGTCAAAAGCCCGATAGAGAAAGTAAGAAAGACAACTACATAAAAACGTGTGCGATAGGGCGTTACAAACTTCATGATCCTTTGCAGCACTTTCAGATCGATAATATTACCGCTGCTTACTGTTTCTTTTTCCATCTCGGTTTAAACAGAATTTTAAGAATAAGGTTTGCAAAGATGTGAAAAAGTGCGCTTGAACTTCTCCAATGGAGTTTCTAAAATTTAGCATTAAAAAAACGTTATTCAGCCGAATTATAAGTTTTTATGTTACCTAATTGTTAATAAATTGGCTTAAGAATTAAAGCAAATGTTAGATTTTGTAACCACTAAATCGAATACTTTTGCCGCGTTAAAATCCAAAATAAAATTAAACCATAATTAAAACTGACATGATGAAAAAATTACTGTTAGCCAGTTTTCTAGCACTAGTGAGTGCACCAGTGCTTTTTGCGCAGATTACTACCTCCTCCATTACGGGGTTAGTTACAGACTCGAAAGGTGAAGTAGTTCCGGGAGCAAATGTGGTAGCAACTCATACTCCTTCAGGTACCACCTACGGAACAACAACCTTAGCAGATGGAAGATACCGTTTAAATGGTATGCGTGTAGGTGGACCCTATACTGTAAAAATTAGTTTCATTGGTCTCAAGGAGGACGTAGTGGAGAATATATTTCTCAGCTTGAACGTGGCAACTGATATCAATGCGAAACTTGCCGATGAAGCTACTCAACTACAGGACGTAGTTGTTACCAGCAGCCGAAGCGATATTTTCAGTTCAGACCGAACCGGAGCAGCTGCATCTTACGGAACTGGCTTAATTAATAGCGTTCCAACGATTGGTAGAAGAGTAGATGACATTATAAAATATAATGCTTACGGAAACGGAAGCTCTTTTGGTGGACAAGACACTCGCTTTAACAACTTCACCATTGATGGAGCTGTTTTCAATAACGGTTTCGGGTTAGGTAGCTCTGCACAAGCCGGTGGACGTACAGGAACAACTCCGGTTTCATTAGATGCTTTTGAGCAAATTCAATTGAACATAGCACCTTTCGATGTTCGTCAATCTGGTTTTGCAGGATCCACTATTAACGTGGTTACCCGCTCTGGCACAAACGACATTTCTGGTTCCGTTTATTTTCTTTCCAGAGGCAACAGCCTTGTAGGTAAAACAGTGGATGGAAATTCTCTTTCCAATATTAATATTAATGAAAAGACGACCGGGTTTCGACTTGGTGCACCAATCATCAAAAACAAATTATTCCTTTTTGTAAACTATGAACAGTTTACCAGCAGCACTCCAGCTTTGAACTACACTGCTAATCAAGGAACTGCCGGACCAAATGTTTCACGCACAACATTGACTGATTTACAAACTTTGAGCGATTTCATGGCCACCAATTTTGGTTGGGTTGCAGGGGCTCTTGGTGGTTATAATAACGAAATCTCAAGCAAGAAAGGGTTGATCCGACTAGATTATAATATCGATAACAATCATAAGCTTGCTATTAGGTATTCTCAACATGATTCTCAGTCTGACCAGTCAGTAAGTAATAGTAACTCAGGAACCGCTGCAGGATTTGGAAACCGTCAAGGCTATCCCACTGGTAGTTACACTGGCCAGGGCGCACTTTCTCCACAAAATACAGGTTATGTGATTGGGGACAATACAAAATCTATCGCTGTTGAACTCAACTCAAATTTTGGCGGTAAATTTTCTAATAAACTGATTGGTACTTACAATTTCCAAAATGAAGATCGTCAGTATAAGTCACCTCCTTTCCCAATGATCGATATTTTGGATGGAAATGGTCGTGGAAACTCTACAACTACTTATACTTCCCTGGGAATGGATCCATTTACTCCGAGCAACAAACTACGCTACTCTACCCTAAACATTACAGATAACTTTACCTATTTCGCTGGAGATCATACCCTTACTGCAGGTATTTCTTTTGAGCACTTTAAATCTGATAATTTGTTTTTTCCTGAGTCTAATGGAGTGTATTCTTATAACTCTGTAGAAGATTTTATAACCGCTGCAACTGATTATAAAAGCAACCCAACAGCAACAACCTCACCAGTACCTGTTTTGAGATATAACCTTCGCCTTTCGTTGCTTCCAAATGGCACTGCTCCATGGCAATATTTAAAACTGAATACCTACAGTTTTTATGTTCAGGACGAATTCCAACTTAACGAAAAGCTCAAAATTACTGGCGGCTTGAGAGGTGATGTGTTCGCCTATAATAACAATACAGCAAAAGATTTCTATAACCCTGTAGTTGGAGCTCTTACTTTTGTGAACGAATATCAAGAGCCTTATAGTGTTAATACCGGTGCCTTCCCTAAAACACGCCTTCTTCTTTCCCCACGTGTAGGATTCAACTATGATTTTAAAGGAGATAAAACCACTCAAATTCGTGGCGGTACTGGGTTATTTGTATCTCGTCTCCCTGAAGTACTTGTATCAAATCAATTGGGAAATAATGGTGTAAACACTGCTCTTATTACTGCGGGTGGTGGAACTCTTGGAACTGCTACAAATGCCTATCCGTTTAGAACGAACCCTAATGATTTACCTGCAACTGTAAAGGTAGATCCATCAACAATCAATATTGCCACTTTGCCACCTTATACAGTTAATGCCACCGATGCCAATTTCAAATCTCCTGAAGTTTGGAAAACAAATATTGCCGTAGATCAAAAGTTACCTTTCGGCTTTATTGGAACATTTGAAGTACTTTATAGTAAGACTCTTCAGGCGATGAAATATGTTGATGCTAATTTGCAAGGACCTAGCAGCAATCTCGTTGGCGAAGATACCCGCCCAAGTTTTAGAACAAACCCTTCTAAATACTATAACTCTGCAGTTCAGAGTGTATATGTATTAAGGAATACCACCAAAGGTGACGCTTTCACAATTACAGCTAAACTCGAAAAACCCGTATCTAAAGGTTTGGGCGGAATGTTAGCCTACACTTATGGACAGGCAAGAGATATTCAATCTGTTGCGAGTACAGTACTAGCAAACACCTCTACAACTTCAGGGCAGAATTATCTTCCTCTCTCCTATTCTGATAATGACTTGCGTCATCGCATTGTTGGCTACGTCAATTATCGTCTTAACTATGGTGGAGAGTACGGAGGGTCAACCATGTTCACTTTAGGAATGGTGTCAGCCAGTGGAGGTAAATTCTCTTACAATTACTCTAATGATTTGAATGGAGATGGACAGACCAACGATCTTATTTTCGTTCCCAAAGTGGCAACAGACCTTACTTTTACTACTTTGACCTTTCAAGGCATCACCTATACTGCAGCAGAACAGCAAGCCGCACTTGATGCCTTCATCGATAAAAATCCTTATCTTAAAACGAGAAGAGGCCTGTACGCAGAAAGAAATGGTGGCTACTTCCCTTGGCTTACTCGCTTCGACCTATCTGTGGTTCAGGAATTTTATATGAAAGTGAGTGGAAAGAAACACACTCTTCAGGTACGTGGCGACATCTTGAATTTTGGCAATTTGCTCAATAACGGATTGGGCGTCAATTATAATGCTACAACGACTACTCCTTTGACAGTTGCTAGTGTTACCGCAGGGGTTCCTACCTATCGTTTGTCTTCAGCAATCATTGGTGGACCTGGCTCATTTGTAAAGAGCGCCAGCATAAACAATGCATGGCAGGCTCAAATCGGTATACGATACACATTTAACTAATTAAACTTCTAAAGTTTTTCTCAAAGAAGCGCCTGAAATTCAGGCGCTTCTTTTTTATCACAACTTTCAGCTGCCAATTGAGCAGCTTTTTTATTTCCCTCCTGTTGGCTACCTTCCATTCATGTCTTCACGGATTTTTGTCGTTTTTCTGTCGGTCCTCTTATTTGCCTGTAAAGAAAAAAATAAAGTCTCTTTTGCTCCGAGCCCTCTATTAACACGCGATCTGGATACCATTCAAAGGCGGGGAAGCCTGGAGGCCATCCTCGATAATAATTCTATCAGCTATTTCATTTACAAAGGCCGCCCAATGGGTTATGAGTATGAGTTGTTAAAGCGTCTTTCAGATCATCTCAAACTCAATCTCAAAATCAAAGTAATTTCCGGAATCGAAGAAGCTATTGATAAACTCAATCGTGGTGAAGGAGATGTAATCGCCTTTCCCTTAACAGTGACAAAAGAAAGAACCCAATATGTTTCTTTCAGTAGTCCAATGATAACTACTTGCCAGGTGTTAGTTCAGCTAAGGCCTGAGGGCTGGCGGGCTGGCCAAGCCGATCAAAATGAGAGAGCCATGTTGCGCAATCCGTCAGATCTCATAGGCAAAGAGATATACGTGATCAAAGAATCTTCTTTTAAGGAGCGCCTTCAAAATCTCTCAGAAGAAGTGGGTGGCGAGATTATCATTCGCGAAGACAGTGCCGATGCCGAAACCGAATCGCTCATTCGCAAAGTGGCTCAAGGAGAAATAAAGTATACGGTTACCGATCAGATGATAGCCCAAGTCAATCAGCTGTATTATCCCGACATCGATATCAACACCGTGATAAGTTTGCCACAGCAGATTGCCTGGGCCACCCGGAAAAATTCTCCGAAACTAACGCAAGCCATTAATCAGTGGCTCGATCGAATTAAGAAGGACGGAACACTACAGATAATCCGTGAAAAATATTTTAACAGTCCACGTTTTTCAATTCATTTGGCTTCCAGTGATTACTCTTCATGGAATTCTGAAAAACTCTCTCCGTATGACGTCCAACTAAAGCAAAGCGCTAAAGACTTAGGCTGGGACTGGCGATTGCTTGCCTCACTAGTTTTTCAAGAATCCAACTTTGACCCAAATGTAAAATCCTGGGCGGGGGCTATCGGCCTCATGCAAGTGATGCCCGAGACTGCCGATTATTTTGGCGTAAGTAACCTTTTGGACCCTCACCAAAATATTTTAGTGGGTGTTCGCTTCCTAAAATATTTAGATGACTATTGGAAAGAGTCTGTCCAGGATAGCACCGAGCGAATAAAGTTTGTGCTGGCCTCTTACAACGTTGGGGTTTCGCATGTAATTGATGCGCAAAAGCTCGCGCGTAAGTATGGAAGAAAAACAAATGTGTGGGACGACAACGTTGAATATTTCCTCGCACAAAAATCAAATCCCAAATACTACCGCGATCCTATCGCTGCAGCAGGCTACTGCCGGTGTGACGGACCGGTATGGTATGTAAAGAGAGTGCTGCAACTATTCGAGGAGTATAAGATTCACATTGCCGCTTGAGGCTGGATCATACTTTTTTGTTTTAATCTCGAGAGTCCCTGAAGCAGGTTGCATGGTCCGAAGTTTATAAATCGAATAGACTAGCTCTTAACCGCCTGTGCCGGATTCCCAAACACAGTTTCGCCCGCTTTCACTGGTGCAATCACAACAGAACCTGCACCAATACGAGCGCCTTTGCCTATTGTAATTCCGGAAACGATAGTAACGCCAGATCCAATAAAGACTTCATCTTCAATTTTCACTCCTGAGTTAATAATGCTTCCTGCTCCCACTTGAACAAAATCACCAAGCGATGCCTCTACACCCAGATGCGCTTGCGCATGAATAAGGCAATGGCTTCCTATTTTCGCTCCCACCGAAACAGATGCGCCATGGTCGACAAAATTTCCATAACCAATTTCTGCTTTCGTTGAAACTGAAGATTGAGGATGCACCGCATTAACAGGCTGCACATGTCTTACTTCATGCAACATCTTCACCAGGCCCTTCCGAAGCTTGTTGTCATCAACAGCTATGAAAGCTTCACATTTTTTGCTGATCAGTTTTAAGTAGCCATCGTCATCGGTAGATCCAAGTACCGTGGCTTCATCGATTTCTTTTTGATGGAGCTTTTTGTCGTCATCCAGAAATCCGTAGACCACAACTCCATTTTTTTCAAAAATTTCTTTAGCTGCGCGGCCAATGTAACTCGCGCCAAAAATCATCACAGGGTTTTCCATTCGGCAAAGATAGATATTGCCCGCAATCGTTAACTCAAAATTTCTTTGTAACCGAATCAAATAACGGGTTGCGGTAAGCAATTATAAAAATCAGAAAAGGGAGAAACCCAACCCGATAACGCGAGAGCGTACCGAGATTAGGTGTGGATAAAGCAAGGAATACGCAAAGAACAATACAGTAACTGACCACAGTCATTGCCAAAATAGTTATTGGTTCATGAGACTGTCTTTTGAATCTCCATAGCCATGAGAGGAATAATGTCAGAACAAACAGGTTCTCTAGAGACGCCAGTAAACCAAGCGCTCCGTAACCTTCTCCAATGAACGGCCTGAAAATTCCGGATACTAATGCCCAGGGCGCATTGATAATAACACTTTTCAATGTGGCGCTCAATTCATAATAATGGATCAAGTTATGATCGTTTGAAAATTGCACGAAAGCATCGTGATTTGAAACCATCACTTCGAGAAACCGGTGCAAATAAAAATTGGGATGCAAAAAACTTACTGCTACACCAACCAATGCAAATAAGAGAAGGTAAATGATTGCAAGATTTCTCTTTACGATTGGCCAACGCAATGACAAGGGCTGAATCACAAAAGCAGTGATAACGGAAATGAAGAATACGCCTGCCCAATAATATTTCAAAGCCCAAAGTACAATTGTGGCAACCAAAGCAATTACCAAAACAAGTTTGTCGACTCTTCGGTCGTAAAAGATTTGCAAAAGAATTCCTGATAAGAAATAAAGGGAGGCCAGGGTGAGCGTTTCCTTTTCAATACCGCTGCCCCAGAAAACTACGGAAGGAAAAAAAAGAAATGCCAGTGCGGCCGCAAAAGCGCTTTCTTTAAAATACCGAGTCACCTTTCTAAATAGAAACCACGATGCACTAAATGATAGCAAAGAAAAATATCCGGCACACACCCAATAGTTATTGTTTCCAGTCAAGCAGAATAAGCTAATCATTTTGATGAAAAGCATGGAGCGAAAGTCGTTAGTATCTATGTGCGGTCGCTGATCCCATCTAAAATTAAACAACAACTTTATGTAAGAGGAAAAATCTTGCCTGGCGAAGTCAGCCAGCTTTGCGGCTGCTCCAAAGAACTGCCAAGTATCATTAGCAGAATAATAATATTGATACACCAACCCCACACACAACCCTGCAACGAGATGGTAAATTAATGCTGACCAATATAATTTACTTCTCACCACACCCCATCGCCTCGCCAACAAGTAGCCGATAAAGAGAATCAGCCCGCAGTGAAGGAAGGCTAAAGCATTGCTCATGGTTGCGGCTTTAAAATAGAAATGCCAATGGTGCAATTAAGGCATTGCCTCTTTTGACAAAAGTTATTGTGCAACTCAATCAGCGCTTGGGAGTCGAAAGCATTTTTTACTTTCAGACCTAAAGCATTCCACTCTCTCATTATTTTGTTTTGCTCAGCGGGCAACTGCTGCAACAGGTCTACAGCTCGGTCGATGTACGTCTGTTCGTCCTTGTGTTTTCCATAAGCTACTAGCAGTGGAGCTACCGTATTGATCACAATGTTTTGAATACTCGCTTCACCCAATTCAGGAACATCTCCCTTCGCCTTCTTTCCAAATCGGTAGTGTGTTCTCCAGTAATCCGATTGCTGCTGCAAGAATATCTTTTGGATAGAAGCGTATGACTCGATGGAAATGAGCTGTGAGAAAATATTTTTTGACGCAAAAAGCAATGCTGCGAACTGTGCCAATCGAATGGTTGGAAAATTAGCCGGCCTCAATCGCAAAAATCTCCACTGACCAGGACTCAATTTAAAACTACTCAAAGAATATTTTTGCTCGAGCAAATGGTATTCACGAAACAGAAGGGAAATGTATTCGTCCTTCGTTTTCGTCTCCAGCATTCCTGCCTGACCAAAAAGTAATGCTTCAACTTGCAGCAAGCTGTTCTGCTTTTGAATGATTTTGTAAGGCAGCGATTTACTCAATTGAAAAAACGGATCGGCATTTACTTTGAAACCAAAATTCCTTGCAAGCAATTGATACGATGTCTCCTCCCAATCATTATTGTTCAACTTTAGCAATTCTACAGCCTGGCTTGCTTTTGTTTCAAGCCGTTGCATCAAAGCCTTGTCAAGCATGGAAAATTTTACTAAGTCATCTACCTGAGGAAAGGATTTTTGACAGGCTATGGAGGTAGGGCTGCTAATCAATTTTTTGTACTCATGAAGGAGCGATATATCAACCCTGTCTTTCAATTCAAGTGTGGGAATAGTAATCCCATTTCTCAAAACAGGTTTGTCATTATCCCACACTACGTGAAGGATCACGTTATGGTAAGCCGAATTTTTTTCGTGATGGTGAGCAAACCAATCTGAACTCTTGATGTGGATTTCTACATTACCTACCCACTCCAACTCGCCAATCTTCACTTTGGCGTTGAAGAAATCCGGCCCGGCATTTGAATTCAGAGTTCCGGTCTTCAAAATTGTCAAAGGCTCCGCTTCTGAAGTAAACAGCTCTTTCTTTTCAAAATATTGAAACTGCCAGAGGTAATGAAGAAAGGATTCGTTCATATATTGCTCTTTCAATATTATTTATTTTTTTCAACAGAACCGTTAGTACTAAAGCAAACTTATTTTAGATGATTATTACAATTACTTCTATCCGACTAAAAAGCTGGTGGCGATTTTTTCAACTTTCACTACACGGATTAAAAATTACTGGCCAGCTAAAGCAGCAGAAAGGATTTATAAAGCTGAAGAATACAGGATTCGGTTATTTGCAGTACACCATGTCTACTTGGGAGAGTGAAGAGGATTTGAAAAGATTCTATCGCGAAGGCGCTCATTTAACTGCGATGAAGCAAGCATCTAAGATTTCCACAGAAACACGGACGTTTACGTATCAAACTGAAAAACTTCCAGGTTGGAAGGAGGCGAGGCAGTTGTTAATTGAGAAAGGGAAAGTGTTGAAGTTTGGTTAGTGTGTAAATCCGTTTCTGAAAATGCTAATAATTGTCGCTAGAATCATCCCAATCATTAGAAGCACTCCGATCGCGGCAATTAGTTGAATAAAAGAATGGGTTCCGTGAAGGCAGATTTCATTAAGATCAGTTTCATTCAATATCTGCCGAAAACTCTTTTTTCTTTTCTCTTCTATCAGCCAAAGTCGCATGAGACCAACTGGGAATCGAATTGGATTAAAAAGAAATGCCGCCAGAAGATCCATCCAGCTCATTTTAATAAGTTGCTATCAAGCAATTTTTTCATTTGCATCTGCACAGCCTTCGCCTCTCTCCCCGCAACTTCCGCAAAGTCTTCCTTCGCTGAAGCATAAATAATGGCACGAGAGGAATTTACGAGTAAGCCACACTGCTCGTTCATTCCTGCTTTTGATACTGCTTCCAAATCTCCGCCTTGTGCGCCTACTCCGGGTACAAGAAAAAAATGGTCTGGTGCAAGCCTACGTATCTCTTCAATTTTTCCTGCTTGTGTTGCTCCAACTACGTACATCATCTGATCGGCAGTGGCCCATTGTTGTGAAGCAAAAATTACTTCCTCGAAAAGAAATTTTCCACTGCGCGTTTCAAGTAATTGAAAATCTTCGGCCCCTTTATTGGATGTATGTATTAGGAGAATCACCCACTTGTCTTTAAACTCTAAAAATGGCTTCACCGAATCTTCGCCCATATAAGGAGCCACAGTGATCGAATCAAAATCCATCTGCTGGAAAAATGCTCTCGCATAAAGTGACGAGGTGTTTCCAATATCACCACGCTTGGCATCAGCAATAGTAAAGCAATCTTTAGGGATGTAATCCAACGTTTTTTTCAAGCTCTCCCAGCCCTTTGCTCCGAGCGCTTCATAAAAAGCGGTGTTAGGTTTGTAAGCCACGCAAAATTCCTTCGTGGCATCGATGATTTGTTTGTTGAATTCAAAAACAGGATCATCGGTTTTCAAAAGGTGTTTGGGAATCTTTTCCAAGTCAGTATCCAGACCAACGCAGAGGTAAGAATTCTTTTTTTTGATTTGCTCGAAGAGTTGAGTTCGGTTCATAGAGCAAAAATAAAAAAAGCCCCGACTACCAGGGCTTTAAATTGAATTTGAAATTTTCTTATCGCAAGTCAGACACCTCTACGCCAGGGTGTGCCTTTACATCGAAGTTGAAGAATAAATCATCCACTTTGACATTTGGAGTAAACTTGGTGATGATGTATTTGTAGCGATTGCCTCCACGATCAAACATGGTCCAGCTGGCAACGCTCTTGTCTTTCTTCGAGATCATCATCTTGATCTTAAAATATTGAGAGTCCTTCTTTTCAGGGACTAAATCGATTTCATCGCATGGTGTACCGGCTTCAGTTTTATCACCTACGAGCATGTACTTAAATCCTTTTTTATACATCTCAAAAATCTTGGACGGATTCAAGTCATCGGACTTAGGATCGAAGTTATCGATGTTCACTTCCTTTTGCTCAGGAAGGTAAGTCCAAACGGTGGTGCCGTTATTATAAACTTGCTGCTCGGGCAATTCCAGGCGATACTTGTCTCCCTTCACCGTGATCTTGCCTTTGAATTCGTCTTTCACATTGGCCGATTCATTCACTAAAGTAGAGGTGAGGTTCGCCTCAAATGCAGTGATCGACTTATATCTTTTGCTCATCGCCTCCAATACCTCTAGAGCCTTTGGGTCATACTGCGCTACTGCTGTCTTTATAAAAAGTGCCCCTATAAGAACAAAAACCGTTTTTTTCATTTCCATTAGTTAAGATTGACTATGTTTTTCCTTTAATGCATTCAATAATTGTTCCAAACTCATTTCATCACGAATTAGAACTTCACGAGCCTTACTTCCTTCAAAAGGCCCCACAATTCCTGCCGCTTCCAACTGATCGATCAAGCGACCGGCACGATTATAACCCAACTTCAATTTTCTTTGAATCAGCGAAGTACTTCCCTGCTGATGGTGCACAATCAAACGTGCTGCTTCTTCAAACAAGGCATCGCGTTCAGACAAATCAACCATCGATGCACCGCCTTCATCTTCGCCTTCAAATTCAGGAAGCATGTAGGCAGAGTCGTATCCACGCTGTGACCCGATGAAGTCAACGATCTTATCCAACTCAGGCGTATCTACAAACGGACTTTGTAAGCGAATTATTTCAGAGCCAGCCGAGAGCAACATATCGCCCTGACCGACTAATTGATCTGCTCCACCTGTATCTAAAATTGTACGCGAATCTATTTTTGATGTAACTCTAAAAGACAAACGTGCCGGGAAGTTGGCTTTGATTACACCGGTGATTACGTTCACTGAAGGACGTTGGGTTGCAACAACCAAATGAATACCGATAGCACGTGCTAATTGTGCAAGTCGGGCGATCGGTGTTTCCACTTCTTTGCCTGCAGTCATCATCAAGTCGGCCAACTCGTCAATCACTAACACGATGTAAGGCAAAAAGCGATGGCCTTCTTTCGGATTGAGTTTGCGGCTAACAAATTTGGCGTTGTATTCTTTCAGATTTTTTGCGCCCGCATCTTTCAGCATCTCATATCGGTTCTCCATCTCGATGCAAAGCGAATTGAGCGTATAAACCACTTTCTTCGTATCAGTAATGATCGCCTCTTCGCTGTTGGGGAGTTTTGCCAAATAGTGTCTTTCTATTTTGCTGAACAAACTCATCTCCACTTTTTTCGGATCGACCAACACAAACTTCAACTGACTTGGATGACGCTTGTAAAGTAGTGAAGTCAAAATCACATTCAATCCCACCGATTTTCCCTGACCCGTAGCACCAGCTACAAGTAAGTGCGGCATCTTGGTGAGATCCATGATAAACAATTCATTCGAAATTGTTTTACCCAACGCCACAGGCAATTCTTTGTCTGAATTCTTAAATGCCGGAGAGGAAAGCACCGAGCGAATGCTCACCATCTCACGATTTTTGTTTGGCACTTCAATACCGATGGTTCCTTTGCCAGGAATCGGTGCAATGATACGAATACCGAGTGCTGCCAAGTTCAGTGCGATGTCGTCTTCCAGATTCTTGATGCGCGAAATTTTTATTCCCGCTTCAGGCACAATTTCATAGAGTGTTACAGTCGGACCAATGGTAGCCTTGATGCTACTGATTCCAATTTTAAAATTGGTAAGCGTAGCTACAATCTTGTCCTTATTGGCATTCAACTCTTCAGGAGTAACTTGAACCTTGCCGACCTCATATTCATTGAGTAGTTCAAGCGGAGGAAAACGATAGCCGCTCAAATCCAAGGTAGGATCATACTCACCACTCTGCTCAACTAACTTGTCTGCGAGTAATTCAGTATCCGTTTTTGGTTCGTCAACAATAAGATCGAGTTCTTCTTTATTATTCGTTGGCTCTACTTCTAATTTGATTTCCGGTTTTACTTTTTCAACGATTGGCTCATTGACTAGCAAAATCGGTTCGGGAATTAGCTCCTCTTGCTTTGGCCAATTGTCGCGCTCGTCTGTATATGTGGCGTCTGTTTTGTCATCATCAACAGGTAATGCATCGTTGCCCATAGGTTTGGGATCGCGCACCTGGAAAGCATTGATTGCCGTAACGTTGAAATAATAGATAATGAAAACGAAAAGCGTAAGCACTAAAATCAAAAATGTGCCCCAGCCGAAAAGTCCGTCAGATATTTTTGCTAGCTCGTAACCTAGTCCGCCACTCAAAAAACCAATCTCAGTTACTCCCGCCAAACTGTGTGTGATGTATCCCAACAAAAGGCTTAACCACAACCCGGAGAAAACTGAGAAAATAAATGCGGGGAATAACCGAACGAGATCTCTTTTAAAAACAAGTTTGAATCCTAAAAAGAAAAGTAGTGGTGGCATAAAGAAAGCCGAGATGCCTAGCCATCTGAAAATCATGTAATGTGATGTGAGGGCACCCCATAGGCCAAGCCAGTTGCTAGTTTCTTTTCCTGAATCGACAACACTGGTATCACCTAGTGCTTCAATTACACTTTGATCGGCCTTGCCGGTGAAAATATAAGAGACAAAGGCCGTGAAAAGATAAAGGGAGATGATGATGAGGAAAAAACCGATCGCGAGAATGAAGCGCTGGTCTTTAAAAAAATCAAAACTGAAACTAGACTTCGACTTTCCTGGCTTTGCCTTCTTCTCTTTTTCGGGCTTCTTGAAAGTGTTGGTCTTAAATGTGTTTTCGGCCATCGTGAATTTGCAGCAAAAATAAACAATATCTCACCGAAAACGGTAGTCCGTTCGCTGAATTGTTAACTTTGATTTGTCTAAGCGGCTTTCCTATTTTTCGCAACCCAATTTTGCGCACAAAAGTCTATGCGGTTTTCTTTAATCCTTGTAATTTTTTCATTTTCCACGCCACTCTTTTGTCAAAAAAGTAATGTGGACAGCTTGCTTGAGATTGTAAGTCATAACGATGGCGATGCCAAAACATTTTTTGCCTTAAAAAAATTAGCCGAGCTATGCGATAAGGAGGAGCCCGAGCGGGCCATCAGCTATTATCGACACGCCACTGAATTTCCATTCAGAACTATCTACGGGCGGGAGTTTGTAGACCTATGCAATTCTCTTGCAGAACTTTATCATAATCGCGGGCTTTACGATTCTTCATTTCTCCTCTATCGTCAGGCATTGGCGTTGGCTCAAAAATTTAATTTCAGTAAGGAGCTGGCCCAAGCTATGCAAGGTATTGGCTTGAATTTTATGGTCTTGTCGCAAAATGATTCAGCGCATTATTATTATAATCAGGTTTTAATCATTGGTGTTCAGTTGAAAGATCTTTCATTGCAGGCAAGTGGTCATAACAATTTAGGCAATGTACTTTTGGAGGAAGTGCAATACCCCGAGGCGCTCGAAGAATTTATAAAAGGCGCCAATCTTTTTGAGCAAATCGGTGATCGATACGGTTTGAGTAAAGCCCTGGTGAATATTGGGAATATGGAAAACGTACTTGGGCACTTTGAAAAAGCTTTGAATTATACTGAGCGTGCACAAAAGATTTTTGAGGAGATTAATAATGAGTCAAGCCTGGCCTACTGTCATCGATTGAGAGGGCGCATCTATCGCAGACAAAAATCATATGATACGGCTTTGATTGAATATAGATTTGCTTTAAAAATTTATACTAAAGTTGGCGACCTGAAAAATGAAAGCGAAACCTATCAAAACATTGGCAACATTTATTTTGATCAGGGAAAATACAATAATGCGCTAACTGAATTTGAGAAGTCGATTCGAATAGCCAGGAATATTTCAAAGTCATCGCAATTGGCCTACTCTTTTTCAGCAATGGGTAGCGCATGGTACCAACTAAAAAAATTTGATAGAGCGATATCCTACTTCGATTCCTCGATTACGATATCCCGAGAAATAAAAAATCGTTATTTAGTGATGGATGCATATGAAGTAAAGAGCAATATTTTTTCCGATCGGGGCAATTACGAAAGGGCGCTAGACTTTCACCGCCTGTTCTCTACGCTGAGAGACAGCTTGATTGCAGATGAAAATCGTCATACCACCGAAGAACTCGAAGCAAAATATCAAAACACAAAGAAGGCGGCAGAAATCAAATTGTTGCAAAAAGATCAGTTGCTAAAAAATATTTCACTGAAGCAAAGTCGTACCGTGCAAACAGCATTGCTACTGGCTTTTGTGATGATGATCGTGATTGGGTTTTTAGTTCTCAACCGTAATAAAATGATTCATCAAGCCAACAGGCAAATGGAAATTGAGCGCATGCGAAATCAAATTGCGCGCGATCTTCATGATGACATGGGATCCACGCTTTCCAGTATAAACCTGATCAGCCAGGTGGCGTTGAAAGAAGATTCCGCGGGTGGACAAACCAAATATTTTAAACGTATCGTAGACCAATCTGCTAAGATGATGGAGAGCATGTCGGATATGGTCTGGTCGATTAATCCTGATAATGACACGGTTCAAAAGACAGTAGCCAAGATGAAAGAATTCTCGGCTGAGATTTTGGAACCAAAAAATATCGGGTATCAATTTCAGGTCGATGAAACGCTGAACGATATCTCGCTAGATGTTGCTAAAAGAAAAAATTTATTCCTGATATTTAAAGAGGCGATAAATAATGCTGCCAAGTACAGTGAAAGTTCATTTATTAATATCAATTTATCTCAAGTCGTAAATGAGCTTCTGTTAACAATTAATGATAACGGAAAAGGATTTGACATTTTAAACCCATCGAATGGGAATGGATTGCGTAACATGAAAGAACGCGCAATTGAAGTAGGGGCAAATCTTAAGGTTGAGTCAGTTGTTGGAACTGGCACTTCATTAGCATTAGGTATGCCCCTCACATGATCAGGGTATTTTTTATAATCAGAGACTTTGCGTAGTTTGATTAACTAATTTTAAAATAGCGTGGCCATCACAATAGTATTATTTGAAGACAACGAAATGCTTCGCGAGAGCATCGTAAGCATGTTGTCAAGTAATAATGGATTTCAAGTAAAGGGCGCCTTCGGAAATGTCCTCAAATCTACCGAGCAAGTGAAGGCGTTGACCCCCGATGTCATTCTAATGGATATCGATATGCCAGGCCTGAGCGGAATTGAAGCGGTAAAAAAAATACGTAGCATAGGTTCAACAACTCCGATTTTAATGCTCACTGTCTTTGATGACAACGAACATGTATTTGATGCCATCTGTGCGGGGGCCTCTGGCTATCTTCTTAAGAAACATCTTTCATCAAGACTCTTCGATGCCATTGAAGAACTGCGGACGGGTGGCGCTCCCATGTCGCCCAGCATTGCGCGGATGGTCATTTCTTCTATGCACCAAAAGGCCGTGCAAGTAAATCCTTATGGGCTCACCGCAAGAGAGAATGATGTCCTCACCTCCCTTTCAAAGGGGAACAGCTATAAATTGATTGCAGCTGAATTTGGCTTGAGTGTGGATACTGTTCGCACTCATATTAAAAGCATTTATGAAAAGCTTCACGTGCATTCGCAGACAGAGGCCGTAGCAAAAGCCCTCAATGAAAAGTTGGTTAGCCCAAGCGGTTTTAGCCTTCTCTAATTCACTCACATGATTGTGTGATATTTCCGTCCTTAAATAATGGGGACTTTTGAGTTACAAACATTCGTAGTAACTCATTCAATTTCATGCTCACACAAACATCCCTTTCCAAAAAGATTGGCTTTGGTTTTTTCTTTCTACTCTCTGCAGTCTTAGCCCACAGCCAAGTCACCAGCGATTTCTCCTCCAGTGCCGACTCGTGGACTGTATTTGATAACAACTCGGGATCAAGCACAACGCCAACCTACAATTCTACTGGGGGAAACCCCGGAGGATATATTTCATTTAGCACAACCTCAACTGCTGTTCCTTTTTATTTCAGAGCCCCGTCAAAATTCATTGGCAACCAAAGCGCTTCTTACAATCAAACTTTAACATTCGATCTCCGAATTTCAACTGCCGGCTCTGATAACTCGAATGGAGATATTATGATTCTCAGTCCTTATGGAACCCTGTTTTACCAGCTACCATCCAAGCCTTCATCAACACAGTGGAGTTCATATTCCATTTCGCTTAACGAATCGCTGTGGCATAACGGAGGTATCGCTGCTGCTGCTCCCAATCAAATTCAGATGAAGCAGGTGCTTAGCAATATTACCAATCTGCAAATCAGATTAAAGTATCTTGTCACCACGGGCGGTACTTATACTAGTCAATTAGATAACGTTGTTCTTAACACGCCCACGCTTAATTCTCCTCCGTCAATTATTTCGATAAGTCCTACTGCTGCAATTGCAGGAGCATCGATCACCATTACGGGTTCCAACTTTAATTCGACACTGACACAAAATGCAGTTTACTTCAAAGGAGTAAAAGCAGCTGTAACTAGTGCAACAGCTAGTCAGCTTACGGTTACGGTTCCAACAGGGGCTTCGTATGGATCAATCACGGTAGTGAATCTCGCCAGCGGCCTGCAAGGATCAAGTGCACAAAGTTTCAATCCGTTATTTGATAACAATAAAGATTTTGGCGGAAGAATTATTCCAGCTTCAATGGGCCGAGGATATAATGTTGTTCTGCCCACCACCTCAACTGCTTCGAATGGCTTTGGCTCTATGGACAAAGGAGATCTTGATGGTGATGGTTGGATAGATCTCGTTTCTACAGAAACATCCACTGCAAAAATTTATGCCTTCCGCAATTTGGGAACTGGAGGTACAGTGAATGCTTCTTCGTTTGCATCAGCCATTACCCTTCCAAGTCTATCCACAATTCCGGGCGGTAGTCCATCGCTTTCAGAAGTGATTGTAGTAGATGTTGATTCTGACGGGAAATTGGATGTCGCTGCATCCACTTCCGGAAACTATGCATCGGGTACAGGCTTTCTTGCGGTGTACAGAAATACGAGCACCGTAGGATCGATTTCATTTGCGAGTCCGTTGTTCTTCGCATACAACTATTACAATCCGATATATATGGCCACAGGCGATCTTGATGTGGATGGCAAAACGGATTTTGTCTTTACAACCGGCACTTCGCCAGGCAATGTTTTCATTTGTCAAAACCTCAGTACTCCCGGCAACATTGATTTTTCGTTTGGTGCAAGTATCAGTGCAACTACAACGAGTGGATACAGTGACATCGTCATTGGCGATTTGACCGGAGATGGTAAGCCAGAGATAGTTTCGCCCGGATACAATGCCACAACGCTTTCCATTTATCAAAACAACTCTACTCCGGGTACTATTTCGATGGGCACTCCCTTCGCCATTCCTGCCATGGTTTCATACACTGTTCAATTGGTGATGACCGATCTTGATGCTGACAATAAATTGGATATGGCGTGGAGTGTCTATGGATCCCAATACGTTTACTTCGCAAAAAATCTTTATTCAAGCGGCACCTTCAATTCTTCTTCTTTCGGGTCTGCATTTCAAGTCGCGAATAAATTGTCAAATCCTCTCGGAATTACCGTAGGCGATCTTAATGGTGACAGTAAGCCAGATGTAATCATGAGTGGTTATTCTGATTTGGCTGCGCTGCAAAATGTGGGCACTGCCGGAAATTTAAGTTCTACTTCGTTTTTGCAAACCACTTTATTTCAAGGAGCCGCAACAGGCAATGTTTTCGGTTTAAGTCCATTGCTGGCAGACTTGGATGGCGATAATAAACCCGAAGCTGTTTTTGTTTCTTCGGGAGGAAGTTTGCCCGTTGGTGCAACGGGTGTTTACATTTTTCATAATGAAAGCTATCCTGTTCCAACGATCTCAAGTGTTTCTCCTACAAGCGCTGCAACAGGAGCAACGGTTGCCCTTAATGGCACTTACATGTACACCGGAAATGTGAATCCATCGATTCGGTTGAATAAACTTGCTTCAAGTATCAGCGGGAGCCCAACCAACACATTGACTTCCATTACCACGCCTGTCGGAGGGATCAGTGGAAAATTTAACGTCACTAATCATGGGCTTACCGGATTTAGCAATTATTTCAATTCATCGTTTAGCACCGGGCACATCATCAATTCATCTTCTTTCAATCCAAGTGTCGATTTTGCTTTAGCATTTAGCCCAAAAGATGTTTTAGAAACAGCCGACTTCGATGATGATGGCAGAGTTGACGTTGTTATTTCAGATAATAACGGAGTAGGAATTTTTCAGAATGCAGCAACAGCGGGACAAACGATTACTTCAGGTTCGTTAACAAAATTAGCAACCACTTACACACCTGGTGCTAATGTGATCGTCAACGATATTGATGGCGATGGCAAAGTCGATTTGAATGGCGGCTCCGGAATCAATCAAAACACAAGTACAGGCTCAACCATATCTTTTGCAGCGAATGTTTACTCGCAAGTCAGTAATCCGGGTGGAGTGGCTTCTGGTGACTTCAACCATGACGGGAAGATTGACGAAGCCGTCACCAATGGTTCTGCCAACATTCAATTGTATGAGAACATAAGTTCAAAAGGAACTTTTGTCAACAACGGAAATCTTTCAACGTATTTTCCAACGCCTACCACTCTTTCACATCCAACAGGAAGTGCTTTCGGAGGAAATAATTCCCTGGTCGCTGCCGACTTTGATGGCGATGGATATGATGATATTGCCGGAGCTTCACCCTCATCAAACAGTTTCATCATTTTTAAAAACCTTGCTGTCTTCGGAACAATTTCAAGCGCATCGTTCGCTGCAGGAACAGCAGTTGCAACCTCGAGCAACCCTTACGGAATTACCGCGAATGATTTTGATGGTGATGGCAAAATCGATATTGCTGTTGTACACTACAGTTCAACCAATGTTTCGGTTTATCGCAACACCAGCTCAGTGGGATCGATCAGTTTTGCGGCAGCGGTCAACTACACTGGCCCAACTTTTGGATACAACATCTCATGGCAAGATTTAGATGGTGATGGAAAAGCTGAGATCGTGACTACACGTAATCCTAATCCGGGCACGCCATCGTTCAGCATATTCCAAAATAATTCAACGTCCGGATCATTGAATTTTAGTTCGGCTGTAATTTATGCCATGACGAGGTATCCGCAAGCCATTGCATTCGCGGATATCAATTCAGATCAAAAGCCGGATATTTTAATTGTTGGTTCAGGCGGCTCAATTGCTCCTATTCAAGCACTGATGGTTTTTCAAAACGTTATGGTCACTCCGGTAATTACCATCGATCCACAACCAGCCTCATCATATTCTCTTTGCGATGGCGCAACTCAGATCATTTCAACTTCCGCAAGTGGTACTACTAACATCACATATCAATGGCAGATTTTTAATTCAGGAACAGGAGGATATAATGACCTCGCTAACACGAGTGGCTATTCCAATGTTGCCACTTCGTCATTGACCATCAACACAACAGGTAATTTTGGAACGGGTACTTATCGATGCAAAATCAATGGCGACTATGCTGTTACTGTTTACACCAACACTGTTTCTTTCACAGTGAATTCTATACCCACAGCACCAACGGCAAGTGACATGAATTTTTGTCCATCGAATACGGTGTTACTTAGTGCTTCAGGCGGAAGCAATGGAAACTATATCTGGTACGATCAGAATGGCGTGATCAGCGGGCAAACGAATAGCACTTATACTACACCAAGCATTTCGGTTACAACGCCTTATTCGGTTGCAATAACAAATGGCAACTGCACCAGTACTAAAACAAATCTGAATGCGGTTGCAAAAACAGTTCCAACCGCACCAACTACAAGTGATGTGAATTTCTGCCCATCAAACACAGTGTTACTATTAGCTTCTGGTGGAAGCAACGGAAACTATATTTGGTACGATCAAAATGGTGCGATCGCTGGACAAACGAACAGTACCTATACAACACCAACCATTTCAACAACAACTCCTTATTCGGTTGCAATAACAAATGGGAACTGTACCAGTACTAAAACAAATCTGAATGCGGTTGCAAAAACAGTTCCATCCGCACCGACTACAAGTGATGTTAATTTCTGCCCATCAAACACGGTGTTACTATCAGCCTCTGGGGGAAGCAGCGGAAATTATATTTGGTACGATCAAAATGGTGTAATCAGCGGGCAAACGAATAGCACCTGCACCACACCGACCATTTCCATTACAACACCTTATTCGGTTGCTATCACGAATGGAAACTGCATTAGTACTAAAGCTAATTTGAATGCAGTTGCAAAAACGATTCCCACTGCGCCAACAGCAAGTGATGTGAATTTCTGTTCATCGAGTTCAGTGCTTCTCACCGCTTCTGGTGGAAGCAGTGGAAACTATATTTGGTACGATCAAAATGGTGTGATCAACGGGCAAACGAACAGTACTTATACTACACCAACCATTTCAGTTACAACTCCCTATTCAGTTGCGATTACGAATGGAAATTGCACAAGTGCTAAAACAAATTTGAATGCAGTTGCACAAACCGTTCCTGCCG
This sequence comes from uncultured bacterium, assembly GCA_967789005.1. GTDB lineage: Bacteria > Bacteroidota > Bacteroidia > Cytophagales > Cyclobacteriaceae > ELB16-189. The sequence goes on from CBRFFM010000005.1 coordinate 118,824, forward strand.
CACCAACCACAAGTGATGTTAATTTCTGCGCATCGAGTACAGTGCTCCTCACCGCCACCGGGGGAAGCAACGGAAATTATATTTGGTACGATCAAAATGGCAGCGTGATCAACGGACAAGTTAATAGTACTTACACACCTGTTCTTATATCTTCTACCGCTTATTCAGTAGCAATCACAAACGGGATATGCACTAGTTCAAAAGCTGCAATAAGCGCTGTCTCGATTTCTTGTGGAGCTCCCGTGATTACACCAGAACCACTTTCAACCAACTTGGGAGGAAAAATTACCCTGGATTTGAAACCGTTGATCTCAACTCCGGGCAGCACTTTAAATCTCTCTTCATTACAAATCATCACCCCACCATCAAGTGGAGCAATTGCAAGTATAGATGCCAATGGAATCCTCACCCTCGACTATAATGGGAAACCATTTATTGGAGATGAACAAATTACCATCAAAGCTTGTGATGCCAAGAATCAATGTGCCACTCAGAATTTTTCTGTAGACGTGATCATGGCTGATGACATCGTGATCTACAATGGCATTTCTCCCGATGGCGCCAATCCAAAATTAATTCTTCAATACATCGATATTCTTCCCGAAACGAAAAGAAATAAGGTTTCCATTTTCGATCGATGGGAAAACTTAGTGTGGCGCGGCTCCAACTACGACAATAGCGCTGTAATATTTACCGGCAACAGCGACAGCGGTAATGCATTGCCTTCAGGAGTTTATTTCTACAAGATTGAATTCTTCAGCGGCCGCGGTACAAAAACAGGTTTCATTTCTTTAAGACGATAATACTATGAAATACATCTATACTTTTTTTATTCTTACCTGCATTGGCTCAACCGATCTTTGCGCACAGCAAGATCCTTTGTACTCACAGTACTTCAACAATCCCATGTTGATCAATCCCGCGTTTGCCGGAAGCACAGAACGATTTTATGGCGGTGTTGCATATCGTACACAATGGGCGGGAGTAGAAGGCGCACCTCAAACTTTTAATTTGAACAGCCACATCGCGTTGATGAACAACAAGGTTGGTCTTGGTGTAATTGCCGTTCAGGATCAGATCGGTGATGTGAAGAACACACAATATGGTGCAGTTGGCTCTTACCGCATCAAACTATCAACCTCTACTTTTTCATTTGGGATGCAAATGGGAGCTACTCGTTATGCCACTGATCCTAATGCTGTTCGGGTTCAAAATCCTGATCCGCTATTTGCGCAATTCAATGCAACAAAATTTAATGTTGGTGCCGGAGCTCTGCTTCAAGGGGAGCGCTACACGTTGAGTTTATCAGTTCCAAGAATATTGCCAAGCAATGTGAGCCAAGGCGGTCAAAGTATACAGGTCTACAGTCAGAATTTTTATTTGTACGGATCTTATCTCTTATACCTGACTGAAAAAATTCAATTCAAACCATCCATGTTGCTGCGCATGACCAAAGGATCGTCAGCCTCGGCCGATATCAATTGCAATTTTGTTTTAAATCAGTTGTACAGTGCTGGCATATTCACTCGCAATTTGAATTCGTACGGGGTATTGTTACAGATGGCGATGAGCAATTATCGGGTAGGTTATGTCTTCGAGGTGCCAGGCAAAAGCTCAATGATGAACTTTACTTCGCATGAAATAAGTTTATCCTTGTCGCTAGATGTGTTGAACTCGCACAATCACTCAAGAACAGGCTTCTAGCTCTTAACAGGTACATCGATACTAAAAACAGAACCATATCCATGAGTGGATTTCACCTGGATTTTGCCTTTGAGTTTATCCAGCGTTTCTTTTACAATGTAAAGCCCCAGACCCGACCCCTCCGATCTTTCAGAGGCGCGATAAAACATTTCAAAAATTTTCGGCAAGTGCTCATCACCTATGCCAATGCCGTTATCTTCAACTTGAATTTTTAGTTGATGGCCATTCATCATTGCGTTAACAAAAATCATCGGCTCTTCATGGCGCGGGTTGCTGTATTTCAGCGCATTCCCAATCAAATTGTTCAACACTACTTTTAATCTCGATCGATCAGTAGTTATTTTCAAGTCTTGCGGAATTGAATAGTGGATCAGAATATTTTCCATGCCATTGCCAAACTTCAAACCATTTGCCACTTCCTCTACAAGCGTATACAAATTGAAATTTTCAAGGCGAACTTCCTGACGTGCATTTCTTGAATAATCGATAATCTCTCTAATAAAAGAATCCAGGTCTGCTATTCGCGATTTCATCAGCGTCAAGCAATGGCTGATTTCTTCGGGATCAGTACTTCGTTGACTCAGTTCTATCAATCCTAAAACAGAAGTTAATGGGGCGCGCAAATCGTGCGAGGCACTGTACACAAAACGGTCAAGCTCTTGATTGGCTTTGGTCAACAGTTGGTTATTAAGTGAAAGTTCTTTTTCGGTTTTATAATTGATGTTCAGAGAAAAAAAGAGCAATGACACTGCCACCAAAAGTGTAACAACAAAATTCGTCATGAATGAAATGTTCACATAAATCTCTGAATAGCTTACAGGCTTAATGATCGGTGGCAGATCAACATAGTAAGCCAGAAAAAAGCCAGCAATGCCCAGTGATGAAAATGCTAACCCTAATTTAATCTGCTCGTAGCCACATAGAGTTAATGCAATGAGTGCGTACACTACAAAATAGGCGCCTACCCCGGTATGGTTGTAGTCGTTGTCTGCAAATACGTAGATGAGGGAGACAAGCAATAATAAATAGATAACATTAGCTAAGAAAAAATCGCCTCTGCGGTTAATCCAAAAAACTACTGAACAAAGTAAAATCAGCAGCCCATAAAATGGAAGGCTCACGTAAAGCTGATTAGATAAATCAATGATTGTATAAATGACGCCCACCAAAACACCAACCAAACTCAATTGCCCTCGCAACACTGCTCTTTTATAGCTGTTGCGCGAAGTGAAAGTGTCGGTCTTTAAAATATAATCGCCAAACTTCTTGCTGTCAGTCATAGGCATGCACAAAGATATTCGCGAAATATCACGGTAGGCATAAACGACCTCGTTATTTTCATGCTCCGAAATATTGAATTTCAAAAGAAATTGGATCACCCTGATAGCCCTTCATCATTTTTTCAATTTTTCTTTATACATTCAATACAATTAAAATTGAGTCTATGCGAGTAATTGGTTATGCGCTCTCTTTTCTGTGCTTTTGCCAAACAGGATTTGCGCAAACAGATTCGTTGAAATTATCAGATCACTACTTCAGTGAGGGAATGGTGAACTATAATTTCTCGCGAAGCAAAGAGGCCATTCAATTGTTCAAGCTTTCCATCAAAACCAATCCTAATAATTCGAAAGCTTACTTGATGGCCGGCAAAGCATTACTTCAAACTACCGATAAAGAAGACGCTCTCCGGCATTTCAAGAAAGCCTATGGCCTTAATCAGCAAGTCGATGAAGACATCTTATTTCTGATTGGACAATCCTATCACTACAATGAGTTGTTTGATAGCGCCTTGCTCTATTATGATTTGATGAATCAATCGCTTGCCAAATCTTTACGCTATAGCCGGGTAATGAAAATGAACGAAGTGAATTGGAAAATTTTTGAGTGCCGTAATGCCATCGTTTTCAAAAACAATCCTGTAAAAGCAGCGATTGTCAACCTGGGGAACAAAATCAATTCTGAATTTGCAGACTATGCTCCTACCATTTCTGCCGATGAATCCATTATGATCTTCACTACCCGCAGGCCAAAGAAAAATGACATCAATCAACTGGATGAACCTGAGTTCTATGAAGAGATTTTTCAAGCGAAGAGAGAAAATGGAGTATGGCTGCAATCCAAAAGTATTGAAGAGATTAATTCTACTTTTAATGATGCTAGCGTAAGCATTTCACCAGACGGCAAACAAATGTTTGTCTATGGCGATGAAAACGGAGGCGATATTTATGAAACCGATTTGCAGCCTGACGACAAATGGTCTAAACCCAAAAGACTAAACGGCTATATCAACAGCCCTTACTACGAGAGCTCAGCCGCTACTAATGCGCAAGAAGACAAATTGTTTTTTGTAAGTGATCGCCCTGGTGGATATGGCGGCACCGATATTTTTCTATCAGTCAAAAATAAACGCGGTGAATGGAGTGAAGCACAAAACTTAGGTCCGGTAATTAATACAGAACGAGACGAAGAAGACGTATTTATTTCTGCCAGTGGAAAACACCTCTACTTTAGCTCCAATGGCCATCCGGGCATGGGAGGTTTGGATATCTATCGCTCAGAATTTGATTCTGTGAAAATGGAATGGAGTGAGCCAATGAATCTTGGTTATCCAATCAACTCTGTAGAGAATGACATTTACTTTGTTTTGAATGGGAGCGAACAATATGGCTACTTCTCTTCCGCGAGAAAAGACAGCCATGGAGGGCCAGACATTTATGGTGTTGACTTGAAAGAATGGAAACCAGTGAGTCGGAAATCTCTTGAAGAAACCCAATTAGCGATAGTACACCAGGCCGCGATAAAATCTGGCTTAAATACACCAATTGCTGTCACGTCTTCCGACAACAAAAAGCAACTGGACTGGCAGATTCAAGTACGTGATGCCGCAACAAGCCAGCCGGTAAGTGCACTCTTGCTTAGCGCTAACGAACTGGAGGTAGCATTCGAAAAAGTGGGCGAAGGAAATTATCATTCGCAGTTTTCTTTTATCCCCGACCGTGAATACAAAATAAAGATTTCGGCCAAAGGTTTTCTTCCCGAAATTGTGGCAATCAAATTCAGCGCTGCCCAGGAGAGCAGTAAATTCAGTCAGACGGTGCTGTTAAAACCTGAAGCTAATTTGAACAGTCCCGCTTCTAACTTCAGCCTCTTCTACGAAACTAATTTTACGGGGCCACTTCATCGCGAAGTTTTAGATATTGTGGTCTTACGATTAAAGTCAGATCCATCAAGCTCAGTGATCGTGTCGAGCAACACCGATAGCAATGGTGATGAATCTCATAACTTGGAGTTAAGTAAGAAAAGAGCTGAAGAAGTCAAAGACTATTTAATTAAATCAGGGATAGCGGCATCACGCATTGAAACAATTGCATTGGGTGAATCAAAACCTCAAGGTGATAATGCTACAACCGCAGGGCGCAGAATGAATAGAAGGACTGACCTGCTGATTCAAACTAAATAAAATTAGAGTTGCAGAATGATGAGTTCTGTAATCATGCCTGTAGTCTGGCCAACTATCAAAACTAAAATTGTCATTGGTTATTTCGCGTGAAAATTGTTTTTAAAAAAATTGGCCTTGCTGTTGCGTTCTCTCCAACAGCCGAAGCGATGCTGGCAGAAGCAGCGCGTCTAGCTCAAATGTTTTCAGCTGAGCTGATGCTTATTCATGTGGGTGAACAAAACTCAAAGACCGAACGAAAGATCAGTGATTTGGCTGCCTCATTAAAACTGACAGATTACTCGGTGGTTTGGCGAAGTGGAAAGCCGGAAAAAGAAATATTAGATGCGTGCCACGAAAAAAATATTGACCTTCTGGTGGCAGGTGCGCTGAAGAAAGAAAATATGATCCAGCGGTACATCGGCACAGTGGCGCGTGCCATCATGCGTAAAGCCGAGTGTTCGCTATTCATGGTAAACAATCCATCTACCCAACCCAAACCGATTCACCAGATCGTTGTGAATGCCGAAGATAGTCCGTTTGTGGAAACAGCGATCGCAATGTCATGCTACCTAGCTGAAAAAGAACAAGCATCTTGGGTGCACATTGTGCGAGAGATTAAAATGATGGGACTTACGCTCAGTGCGAATGAGCAATTGACCGCCCAAGAATATAGTGAGAGCAAACAAAACCTGGTGCGTGAGGAAATAACCGTTGTAGAGAAAATGCTGGAAAAAATTCCTCATTCAAATACTAGAGTGAATATCAAAGTACTCTCGGGCAAATCGGGATTTGAATTGCGGAAATTTGTAGAACGCAAACAGGCAGACCTTCTGGTAGTAGGAGCGCCACCCAGAAGACTTTCGTTTTTTGATCGGCTATTTCCACATGACCTCGAATATATTTTTGCCGACATGCCTTGTAATCTTTTAATTATTAATCAAAGAAAGACGCATGGGTAAACTCGGTCATTCAGAGGTTGTTCATCTTCTGTTGCAATTAAGCATCATGCTTTTGATCGCGCGGCTTCTGGCAGAAGGCATGCGAAAATTTAAACTTCCAGGTGTTATCGGTGAAATTATTGGGGGAATTTTGTTGGGCCCAACAATTCTTGGCATGATCAATCCCGACTGGTTTCATTCGCTATTCCCAGTTCCTAGTGCAAATGCAACCATCCTTTCGGGATTAGTACAAGCTGCAATGGTGATGCTTCTTTTCATTGCCGGGTTGGAAGTTGACCTTCACATTGTTTGGCAACAATGGAGGCAAGCACTATCAACTAGTCTTCTCGGGCTAGTGATTCCGTTTTTTATCGGATTTATTTTCCCTTACTTCTTTCCTAAGTTTTTCGGCATCGCGAATGAGAATGAACATTTAGTTTTTGCGCTCTTCATGGGAACAGCCATGGCGATCACAGCACTGCCGGTGATTGTGCGCATACTGATGGATTTAAATTTATTCAAATCTAGAATTGGATTATTGATCGTTACCTCTGCCATGATTGATGATACGGTGGGGTGGATTATCTTTTCAGTGATACTTGGAATGATCGGCAAGCACGGAGAAACCATTTCGGTAGGCTACACGATCGGGCTTACTATTACTTTTGTTTTGGTGATGCTTACTCTCGGTCGCGGGCTTCTTAATCGTGTGCTGCCCTGGGTCAATAACAAACTTGCCTGGCCTGGTGGTGTGTTGTCGCTCTCCTTAGCATTAAGTTTTCTTGGGGCTGCCTTCACCGAATATATTGGGATTCATGCCGTGTTTGGTGCCTTCATCATCGGTGTAGCTCTTGGTGATTCAGAACATTTCAGTGAGCGAGCAAAAGAAATTGTGCATCAGTTCATCAACAACATTTTTGCTCCATTGTTTTTTGTTTCCATTGGGTTGCGCGTAAATTTCTTTACCAACTTCGATTGGCTCCTCACGCTAATCATTATTGTCATTGCCTTTGCCGGAAAAATAATAGGCAGTGGACTTGGCACTCGCCTTGGTGGATTCACCTGGCGCGAGTCACTCGCGGCCGCCTGCGGAATGAATGCACGAGGCGCCATGGAGATTATTTTAGGAATAGTGGCGCTGGAGAATGGATTGATCAACGAACGCGTATTTGTCTCCTTGGTAATCATGGCCTTGGTCACCAGCATCAGCAGTGGTCCGCTCATGAAATGGTTGCTCAAAAAATAGTCTCCTCTTTTTTACCGTTCTTGCACCCAATTTCCATTTATGTCTGAAGATGAAATCATAGACGAACCGGATGATGATCTCTTTGAGCACCATCGCATAGTTGTCGATGCAGGCCAAAGTTTAGTTCGCATCGATAAGTTTCTCATGGACCGGTTGCCGAATGTAACGCGCACGAAAATCCAGGGCGGCATTCACGATGGTTTCGTCAAAGTCAATGACAAAACCATCAAGCCCAACTACAAAATCCACCCGCTGGATGTGATTACGGTTTCGCTGCCCGAACCTCCGCGAGATACCGATGTAAAGCCTGAAAATATTCCATTGAATATTGTTTTTGAAGACGACCATCTGCTGATAGTCAATAAACCTGCAGGCATGGTGGTGCATCCGGCTTATCAAAATTGGAGTGGTACACTTGTGAATGCGCTCGCCTATCACTTTCAAAATCTCCCACAAATGACGGGCAATGAAGGAAGGCCTGGGCTTGTGCACCGAATCGACAAAGACACTTCGGGGTTATTGGTTATTGCTAAAACAGAGAAAGCAATGACTTCCCTGGCCCGACAATTTTTTGATCACAGTATCGAGCGAACCTACAATGCCATTGTTTGGGGAATTCCTGATCCTCCTCAAGGCCGAATTGAGGTTAACGTTGGTCGTAGCCTGAAAGACCGAAGGGTGACTACTGCATTTCCGAAAGGTGATTTTGGAAGAACCGCCATCACCAATTATAAATTACTGAAAGACTTTCGTTACGTTTCGTTGATCGAATGCAAATTGGAGACGGGGCGCACACATCAGATTAGGGCTCACATGAAATATATTAATCATCCAATCTTTAATGATGGGATGTATGGTGGAAGTGACATTGTAAAAGGCACGGTGTTTACCAAGTACAAACAATTTGTAGATAACTGTTTTAAAATAATTCCCCGACAGTCATTGCATGCCAAGACCGTTGGCTTCATTCATCCGGCTACCCAAAAATTTATTCAATTCGATTCAGAACTTCCACAAGATTTTACTGAAGTGCTGGAGAAATGGGAACATTATGTGAAGTACAATTGATGTGAAAGCTATATAGTAGGATCAAACTACTTCAAGTAACTCCTACTTAATAACTGTGCCCTTTTTATCGAATTTTAAAATTCTCTTTATTTTTCCTTGGCTGTCCCACTCAGTGATAGAGTAATCTCTGTCATTTTTCCTGACCGATTCGTAGTTCCTATTCCCATCTTCATGATAATAGGTCGTGTACACAAACTTCCCTTTGTAGGTACTTTGATTATTTATTTTCCCATTGAGGGAATAAGCTACTCTTGAAATAGGCTTCCCTTTTGGGCTATAAATAGCTTGGTATTCGATCCCCTTACTTAAATGGACTTTAACAGCCGAATCCATTGAAACCATATAAACCATAGTGTAGAGTTTAAGGAATGCATGGGTTGTATCAGATTCATGCCATCGAGTAAGCGTATCGATATTCTTTCCCTTGTTGAATTTTTCTCTTGCGGTAAGCTGTCCTTGTTCATTCCACAATTTGAATACACCGTTCCTTAAACCCTTTTTATAAAACTGTTTTGACTCCAATTGACCATTGGGGAACCAGCATTTTCTCTCACCCTCTAACTTTCCTGCTCTATAGGTCTCTTGCAATTCCTTGTTCCCATTTTTATAGTATTCAATTCGTTCACCGTCCTTGCGAGAAACAATTTCGTGGTCAAAAAATTTTCTCAGTTGATTCAGCGCGTCAAATTCCAATGGGTGTTCAGCGTGACGGAATCCATCAGCCCTTTTGTAAATATGCGATCGATCGCACAGACCTGTTACCACCCTTCCCTCCGCATCCTTCCTCCCAAAAACTATCCACTGCTCACCAACGTGCTCACCAAGATCGCATGAAGTTGTTTGCTTAAATGATGGATGCCCTCCATCTACATTGATTGAACTTAGAGCATCTCCTTTAAAACTCTCCGCAATAACAAATTTCATTCGATGATAGATTGACCCATCTATGCTGAAGAGGCTGTCTATATTTTTAATATCTACAAGAGCTAAAAAAGAATACTCAGCCAGATCGTTCACCGTTCTGATTGATGGCTTTAGCTCACAAACACAGGCATAAGAGACGCTATAAACGCGAAGAAAGAGTAGTAATAAAATGCCCAACGGTTTCATTTCTATTAATGATCAAATGTTTCAACTTATCCAACCGTACATCCCAACATATCTTTTCCAGCCTCTCCACGTTTTTCTATAAATAGAAAATTCTCCTTCTCCGCAAAGTGGTCCACAAGAATTGCCCCAATAAAAAGCACAAAACGTTCCTTCCCTAAAAAAAACAGGTTTGGAGAAGTAAAACAAAGAAGCATTGTATTTGCGATTAAATTCAGTCCAATTTTTAAGATGATCAGCTCCTTTAAAAATAGACCCTAACGTATCCCGCGAAATCATTCGGGAATTTTTAAAAGAGGTGCCACCCAATGAGTCCAATCTCTGTGTTCGAAGGCAGCTAATGATTTTGGCCTTTTCTGCTTTTGTTAAAATAATAGTATCAGACTCTCCCAATAGTCTCGAATCAGAATTCATTGACTTCTCTATTTCACCAATAGTATAATCATCCAGTTTATCCGCATACACAATTCTTCTAACATCCAATTCTTTCGAAGCAGCAAAGTCGGCAATAAAATTTTCTTCCTTCGATAATTTCTTGTTGGCACAGTTGGAGACTGCTAACAGAATAAAAAGCAAAACAAACAAGCGATTCATTTGGTCAGAAATTCTAATAGTGCTTCTTGCGGTACCAACTCTTTTCAAAAAGTTGCTGGATCCTGTCAACCTTATCCCATTCTGAAAATCCAGGACAATCCTCATCCCGCTTATGAGTTTGGTAGCTTAGTAGTCTCGCCTTGTCTCCTTGAACAATGTAAAAATTGACATAACCAATATCGTCATACACTGGAATGGTTTTATCTTGCCGCTGCTCACGGCATTTCTCCAGAAGTTCGCGCTCCTCGGGTAATTCAAACAAACCATTTTTTTTGAGTTCACTAAAAAACATTTCGCCTTCGTCTTTTCGGCATTCTTTTCTTATCGTCATCTCCATAAAGACCAAGTCAAGATCACTTTCTGAAAAACTCGTGTCCATCTCGCTTAAGTCGCGCACAAATTCGATTTTTTCCCAAATGCCATTTTTTTGTGAGAAAACCTTAATCGAGTGCCCATCTGGAAAATCTGTTGAATGACCATAGGCTATCGAAAAATCCCTTCCTTTCGTCAGGTCTTTTACATAATCTCCTTCTTTTAAGGTTATGTTTGGTTGGAACGATGGAAACCTGTCATCCTTTTCGTGGCATCGAAAACAAGTGATGACTAAAAAAAATAAAATATATTTTTTCATAAATTTTAGTTGCATCTCGTTCCAGACGTTTTGTAGACCTGATACCTTTTATAAATCGTAGTCACCTGGACTCGTGAAAATTTTGTTGCGGCTAAAATTTCGTTCACAAAATCAGTTGTCCATTCGCCAGGGTCGGGATTATCACCTCCGTCCATTGCAAGTAAGCCTGCAAGAATAAGCCCTTTTGAATCGCCATATTGCATTTCAGGATACGCTGCATCGAGGCTGGAAGCTAATAAATCAAGGCGGATAGTGAACATGGCAATATGCTGATCATCTGATGAAAAGTTACCATTTGAAAGATATTTAGTTAAAGCATGAAAGCATTCATGATAGATGGTTGCTGCTATAAACTGTTGGGACCCGTTTATGAGTTTAGCTGGATCTAAAGTAACAATGACATCTATGATTCCATTTTTACTTGATAGAGGATCAGTTGCGGCTGTTTTATTAGGAGGAAGTGGTCCTTCCTTCAAAATCAAATTCACCTTGTCGCTGGAATTAAAAACATCTTGTATCCAGTTATTGTATTTACTAACCAAATCAGGGTTGAGCACTTTTTCTGCCGTAAGATTCAAACATGGTGTGGTCAATTGGTTTCGGATACAGGTAACACCAACCCAGTTACCAGTACTTCCATTGTAATGGTAGATCAAGTTGTCTGTTCCATAAACCACTTGGTCATTAACCGGGTATTGTATTTGTAAAAAAGGATAACTGTCGGGCGCACTCAGAACTACTACGGGAGGAAGAATCACTTCAACAATTGTCCAATAGTTGGTTTGGCTGTTAAATACATACTTCGTGTACTTCCCATCCTTATCAGTAAACTCATAGGTGTCATTATTTTTAGGGGCTGTTGGAAAGGTTAGCGCGGAGCCGGCACTGCCACTCCCTCCTCCACTGGTTCCACCACTACAATTTCCGGTAATTCTCCCAACGCGGTAGGCTTGATTCTCACAGCCTGTGAGGGGGCACGAGGTGTACAGATACAATGATGTAGTGCTCGTAGACTCATCCGAATAATAATATGTGGTCACCAAATACCAGTCTGTACAACCAGCAACTCGTCCTGCTTCGTCTTTCGTTGTACTCTTATGCGCAATGCCGTTAACATTAAGCTTCCCATTTTCAAAATCGTCAAACAGCATCAGATGTTGAAACGGGCCGTAAAAGGATATCTTTCCGGAATAATTATTACTGGTCACATCCATATTCAACACCGATAGAATAACCTGGTCATAATCTTTTGGCCTAACCTTATCATTGAATGTGACTATAGTTGACCTGACAATTTCATTCTGGTTCAGGTAGAAGATCACTTTTAACTTATCTGATTTATCAAACGAATCCATTGACCTTAGATCAGCAATAACTGCCTTCTCTGTAGTTCTTAGTTTATGAATTCCAGCCGTGGTGAAGTCTATAGCACTTACCAATTCATCTATCTTCTTTGATTGGGTTTCATTTGCAATACCCTTAAGCTGCTTTAAATAATTTAAAATCTCGCCTTTGTAAGGCGACTCCCGCTTCAAGTCATTATTAAAACAAGACACCAGCAGAATTGTGAAGATGATGAACAGAAATCGAGACTTAATTCTTTTAATACTCATAAATTCAATATGTGGTTTTTTTTCAAAAAAAAAGCCTGCGCTTTCACACAGGCTTTTCTCAATTCGTATAAGAGCTTTTTATTTTTTCTTGATTACAGATTCTGTCTCAGTAGTAGTTTCCATTTGCATTGGCATGTCTTCAGGAATCTGTCCACCGGCAAGCAAAGTCATTTTGCCTTTTAATTCAGAATAAGACTTGCTGGTTTGTGGCCATCCATGTGTTGTAGAAACTGTAGCCTTTGTTACCTGGCGACCTTTCAGATTGGCCGTTGCTTTAAATGAGCCAAAGATGGGGTTAACCTTTGTAGTGTCTGTAGTGATGATCTCACCATCGCTCACTACAACTGCAGTAGGTTCAGTTACCGATTCAAGTGTCCAGTTGTTTACAATTTGCAGTGGCAGCTCCATGTTAGCATCTTTCGATTGCTTCCAGGCAGATCCTACTTGCAATTTTTGTTCAGGGTAAAACACAAAACTGCCTTCAATGCTTTTCTTGAATGCATTCTTGCTGAAAGATTTTTCAATTTGTGGTTTCATCTGAGCGATCATTGGATCTTTTGAAAGCTTCCCCAAATCTGACCAGAGGTTTTCAATTTTATCAACAGATTCAACCAAGCCAAATTTGGTCAGGGTAAAATTGAATTTCTTTCCCTTTAAAGCGATCATAATCTTATTGAGGACTTTAGAAGTATCGCCTTCAGAGTCCATCAACATATCGCCACCAGGAGATTTCATTTTCATCGTGATGTTTAGATATTCAACTTCAAACTTGGCGCTGTTTGAATTCGCTTCAATTGTTTTCATCAAGGTGGTGACCTTAAGTCCGGTCTCGATATTTTGATCCTGTCCAGCTACAACAATATGTTGAGTAGTGGCAGTAGTTTGAGTCAACTCAAACGTTTCGCCTTTCTTAAATACATAATGAAATTGAAGTTCCTTGGGAGGATTGGTAAATGCGCAAGTGATAACGATCACTGCAAATGCTAAAATTTGTTTCATGGATTTGTGTTTTGTGCGCCAAAGGTAGATGGAACAATGAGAATTAAAAAAGTCTCGCAGATCAAATTAATTAAGGGTCAAAAATCAGATCAAATCGCAATAATTGCTTGCGACTTTTTAATTGAACCTGATCAGGTATTGATCTTTCTGATAATTCTAGTGTCCAGCCATTGGCCCACGGCAATAAGTAATACAGCGAGAACTATTATCATTGGATAACCTTTGAGAAACTGAAATGCACCAAACGAGGGGGTAAAGTTTGTAACAGCCGCAGCGTAGAGAAGTATTATTCCAAAGACTCCGATTCCCGCAAAAAGAAAAAACTTGTCCCAATCGAAACCTTTAGAAGGCGCCTGGGCTAATGAGGCAACGCGCTTTGCAAAATCACTCGACAGATTATGAGTTGGCTCTTTTTTTAACGCCCGAAATACCAAACGATACGCCTCTCCATCCATTCCTTGAGGAGTATTTCCTTCTTCTATTTGCTTCTGAATTAATTCTTCTTGGTTCATACTTCTTTGGCAAGGTAAGTTTTAACTTTTTCTTTTAAGAGTTGACGTGCCCGGAACAAATAATTCTTTACTGTTCCTTCTGGCATTCCCGTGGTCTCGCCAATCTCTGCATAATTCATGTCTTCCAGGTGATATAAGGTAAGCACTACTTTGTACTGAGCCGGTAACCGATCAATCATTTTCATGACAAGCGATTCCATCTCATCATCTTCAACTGCTTCGCTTGGGTTGGAGTCTGCGATAAATCGCTCGGCAAACTTTTCATCCCCCGGAAGTTCTTCAATCTCAATTTTCTTTTTCCTCAAATGGTTGATCGCATGACGATAGGCAATGGTGGCGATCCATGTACTCAACTTCGATTGAAAATTAAATTCAGAAATCTTTTCATGTACTTTCAAAAAAACATCCTGACAAATTTCTTCAAGGTCTTCTGAATTGTTAATCAAACGACCCACCATGTGCGTCACCAGCCGCTCGTGTTTGCGTATAAGAAGCTCAAAAGCGTGTTTATTGCCTTGGGCCACATACGAGGCCAGCGCCTGATCGTCATTCATTTCGGGGTGAGACACACAACGAAGGTAGAATGTTGCAGGCCACTTTAAAATAGTTGGTAGTATTACACCTGCCCACTTATCAAGTCATTTTAGGACAGGAAGAATATTTTAGAGTTTCTGCAACATCTGACAAAGACCCCGTGTCTCACGCAGTAGAATCAAATTAAAAAAAAATAAATTTTATGGACAACGAATTAAGAGAGGTATTAATGCCCGTTACTATTTTCGGCAGTTTTGGCACTGCGCTTTATTTCTTTGCTCGTGTGATGACCGACTATATCCTAAAAAAGAAAATGATCGATAAAGGATTTGTTAACGATGAAACGCAGGCGATTTTCAAAAATCACGCTGGCGAAAACAAATATTCCTCCTTGAAGTGGGGGTTAATCGCTCTATTTGGCGGGCTTTCGTTAATCATTATGGAATACATTCCCGTTCGACCAGAATCACCTCTTCCTTACGGTTTATTTTCAGTGTTCGTTTCTGTTGGCTTCTTAATCTATTTTTTCTTTGTAAAAAAGGAGAGCACAAAATAATTGTAACAACTCTTTCTTAAGGCCGTCTAATGGACGGCCTTCATTTCTAAACCACAAACATTATGTTCAAAAATTATTTCAAGACTGCTTTGCGCAGTCTGCTCAGGCATCGCTTTTTCTCTGCAATCAATGTTTTCGGATTAGCTGTGGCCATGGCCTTGTCGATGATGATCATCATGCTGGTAGCAGATCAAATGATGTATGACCGATACAATACCAAACGCGATCGCATTTACAGGGTCAACAGCATTCCCATGAATGAAAGCGGAGCGATGCGTAACGAGACGGCCACCACAACACTTCCTTTACGCGATGAGCTGTTGGAAAAATACACAGGTGTAGAAAAAGCGGTTCGCATCCAGCGGGGGTTTGGTAACCTGTGGCTTGAGATAGAGCAAAATGTAAATATCCCTGTAGCCGGATACTATGTCGATCCTGAAGCACTTGATCTATTTGAATATGAATTAGAGCATGGCGATAAGCGAACAGCATTAGTTGACCCCTATTCAGTAGTGCTTACCAAAAAGGCTGCGAAAAAATTATTCCGCCAGGATAACCCTGTAGGAGAAAGCTTTAAAGTAGGAGAAGAAGGTCCCTATAAAGTCACGGGCGTTTTAAAAGAGACCAATCACAAATCACATATTGTATTTGATGCATTGGCAAGTATTTCTACAGTTAAAAAATTAGAAAACAAAAGAAGCAAGGATTCAGAAAACTGGTATCAGTACACCGGGGGCTGGGTTTATATTTTGCTTGAGAAAGGAAAAACTCCGGCCGACATCCAAGCTCACTTGGAAAAAGTTCAGAAAGATCATTTTACAACTTTGCCCAATCCCGATAGACAATCAAAAATTAAATACTCACTTCAAAACTTGACGAGCATCACTCCAGGGCCATTTATTGGCAATCCGATTGGTCCGTTTTTGCCATGGGTCTTCGTTTATTTTTTCATAGGACTCGCTGCCGTTGTAATGCTAACGTCATGTTTTAATTTCACTAATCTCTCGATCGCCCGATCACTCACGCGCGCTCGTGAAATTGGTGTGCGCAAAGTTACAGGGGCAAGACGCTGGCAAATCTTTATTCAGTTTTTATCAGAGGCGGTAATGGTTTCCATGTTTGCCCTAGTATTGGCAGTCGTTCTGTTGATCTGCCTAAAACCGCTAATGTCACAACTCAGTTTTGCAAGAATGATGCAATGGGATTTGGAAGCCAACTACTTCATCTATCTAATTTTTGTGGTTTTTGCATTGGTTGTCGGGATCATCGCAGGATTATTTCCTGCTCTAGTGATGAGCGGATTTCAGCCGGTGAAGGTGTTGAAGGGCGTTACCAACGTAAGGCTATTCTCCCGAATAGGGCTACGCAAAAGTTTACTTGTAGCTCAGTTCACCTTCTCATTGATTTTTATTCTTTCAGTGATCGTAGTCTTCAATCAACTCCAAATGTTTTTGAAGGCTGATCACGGATTTAGCATGGAGAAAAAAGCGGTGGTGTCGCTCAACAATACGTCTGCACAAACAATGAAAACTGAATTGCTCAAATACAGCAACATTGAGAATGTCACAGCCTCGTCTCACGTGCCGGCAGCAGGTTCCTCTTATGGTGAAAACTATAAACGATCACTTGACGAAAAGGAATGGACCGAGGTCTATTACTTTTCCGTAGATGAAGATTATCTCAAAAATATTGAGTTGTCTTTAGTGGCCGGTAGATTTTATCAGGCCGATGCAGGAGAATCAAACAAAAAGTTTGTCGTTATTAACGAAAAGGCAATTGAGAAATTCCAATTCAAAGGCCCGGCCGATGCGTTAGGACAAGAAATCATTTCGCAAAAAGATTCTTCGAGGCTTCAAATCATTGGGGTAATTAAAAATTACAACCATCAAATGCTCATTGACAAACTGGAGCCGCTCGCGCTGATTTATAATCCGAAGGAATTTAACTTATTGCAAGTAAAGTATACTGGCACATTCCAGGAGGCTGGCCAATCCATTGAGGCCGCTTGGGCCAAAGTAAATCCAACCTTAAAAGTAGACTACAAAGATTTTTACGAAGAGATCCACAAAATCTATGATATCTTCTTTGGCGATTTGGTAAGCATACTCAGTGTCATCTCATTTCTTGCTATTCTGATCTCTTGCTTAGGATTACTTGGCATGGCAACGTACGCTACTGAAACCCGCATTAAAGAAATTTCCATCCGCAAAGTGCTTGGCAGTAGCGATGGCTCATTGGTATACATGTTGTCGAAAGGTTTTTTTGCTGTGCTTTTGATCGCCATCGTGATCGCGGTTCCTGCGGCTTACTTCATCAATAATTTATGGTTAGAAGAATTGGCTTATCACGTCTCAGTCGATTTTGGTGTAATCGCTTTAGGCATATTCGTTTTAATTCT
Organism: uncultured bacterium; assembly: GCA_967789005.1. Taxonomy (GTDB): domain Bacteria; phylum Bacteroidota; class Bacteroidia; order Cytophagales; family Cyclobacteriaceae; genus ELB16-189. The sequence continues at coordinate 136,163 of CBRFFM010000005.1, forward strand.
ATTCGGAACACTCACTATCGGTTCTCAAACTTACCGAGCGGTGTTTATAAAGCCAGTAGATAATTTGAAAAGCGAGTGATGTAAAATCGCTAGACTTCACCTGAAAATTGCGCTATACTTGTGGCGCAATTTTTTTTGCTTCTTAATCATGAGTGAGTTTCAACTCTATTTTGGCCTGGGTCGCGAACATATCCTCGATTATATTAATGGATATGATCACATCTTATTTGTGTTGGCCTTATGCGCTGTTTACTTGACTCGTGATTGGAAAAAGATTTTGATTCTGGTCACTGCATTTACCATTGGTCATTCCATCACCTTAGCTCTGGCCACAATGCAAATCATTTCAGTTAAGACGGAATTGATTGAATTTTTGATTCCGCTTACCATTTTTGTTACCGCCTGCTCCAATCTCTTTCGCAATGAAGAAAGCATTGGCAAACAGAACATCCAGATCAATTACTTCTTCGCGCTCTTTTTCGGGCTGATTCATGGAATGGGCTTTTCCAATTATTTAAGGGCGTTATTGGGCAAAAGTCACAGTATTTTATCACCCCTATTGGCCTTTAACCTCGGGCTTGAGCTGGGCCAAATAATTGTTGTAACTATTTTTCTCGTTATCAGTTATATTTTGGTCGATTGGCTAAAAGTGTCGCGTAGAGATTGGAAGATGGTTTTGTCTTCTGCCATAGCGGGAATCGCTTTTATCCTCATGAAAGACCGAATGTTTTAAATCCTAAATTTTGTAAATCCTAAAATCAATTATGAAACGATTATTACTACTCCTGCTCCTTGGAGTTGGCTTCTCAACAATGGCCCAAGAGCAGTCCAAGACAGATGCCATTCAGTGGAAAGGCAAGTTTGAACAACTCGATCAAATGCTGCCTACTCCTAATGAGTATCGCACCGGTTCGGGTTCTCCCGGTCCAAAGTATTGGCAACAGCAAGCAGACTATGATATCGCTGCCGAGTTGAATGATGACAAGCAAAGCCTCACAGGAGCTGAAACGATCACGTACACCAATAACTCTCCTGATGTGCTCAAGTACCTTTGGATGCAGCTTGATCAAAACATTTTTGACAAGGAGAACAATACCGCAAAGAGCTCAACCAGCAGTGTGCGCGACTCTTCAGCAGCTAAACAATTTCTCGGCCCACTTAATATTTTTGATTACGATGGTGGTTACAAAATCAAGTCGGTGAAAGATGCTACCGGAAAAGACTTGAAGTACACCATTAATAAAACCATGATGCGCGTTGATCTTCCTCAACCGCTAAAGCCAGGTGCTAAATATTCCTTCAAAGTAGAGTGGTCTTTTAACATCCTTGATCGCATGCTGACTTTTGCTCGTGGTGGTTATGAGTATTTTCCTGAAGACAATAACTATGTGTACACAGTAGCTCAATGGTTCCCACGTATGTGCGTGTATGATGATGTAGTGGGCTGGCAAAACAAACAGTTCCTTGGCCGCGGTGAGTTCACATTGCCTTTCGGAAATTATAAAGTTGCACTTACTGTTCCTGCCGATCATATCATTGCAGCAACAGGCATGGTTAAAAACCCACAGCAAGTTTTGACAAGTACTCAGATCGCTCGCTTCGAGAAAGCAAAAGCAACTTATGACAAGCCAGTAGTAATTGTAACTCAAGCTGAGGCCATCGAAAAAGAAAAAACAAAATCGAAAGAGAAGAAGACCTGGCAATTTGAAGCCACCAACGTTCGCGATTTCGCTTTCGCTTCTTCCAGAAAATTCATTTGGGATGCGATGGCCGTAAAAATTGGCAATACCAGTCCTCTTGCCATGTCTTACTATCCTAAAGAAGGTAATCCTCTTTGGGAAAAAGAATCAACCAACGCAGTGAAAAACACGCTTGAGGTCTATTCAAAATATACTGTTGACTATCCTTATCCACAGGCAACTTCAGTGCATGGAGCAAGCATTGGAATGGAATATCCTATGATCTGTTTCAACTTCGGTCGTCCGAAAAAAGATGGAACGTATGACAATGCATTGCTTCAGCGTATGCTCGGAGTAGTGATCCATGAGGTAGGCCACAACTTCTTCCCGATGATCATTAACAATGATGAGCGTCAAACCACTTGGATGGATGAAGGTATCAATAGCTTCGTACAGTTACTTACTGAACTTGAGCGCTACCCTAATTTAGATTTCACCCGCGGCAAACCTGCTGGCCTTGTTCCTTATATGAAAGGTGACAAAACCACGATGCGTCCTTTGATGGTTAATTCTGAACAAGTAATTCAATTTGGTGCAGAGCAATATCAGAAAGCCGCAACCGCTCTTTTCATTTTGCGCGAAACGGTTATGGGCCACGAGTTATTCGACAAATCATTTAAAGAATATGCACAGCGTTGGGCATTCCATCACCCAAAGCCAGCGGATTTCTTCCGCACGATGGAAGATGCATCTGCCGTTGATCTTGACTGGTTCTGGAGAGGTTGGTTCTATTCTACTGACAACGTAGACATGTCGCTCGACAAAGTGAAGTGGTTCAAACTACGCACTGAGAAAACTAATCTTGAAGGCAAAGAGAAAACGGTTGCTTCAGGTGATCTTGCAAGCAAAGAAGGCGATAAGAAAGCGGAAGATTTCAGCAATGGCCCAACCATGATTACTGTGCTTCCCACCAACGATCGCTTCTATGGCGAATTCCAAAATAAAATCGATGACAAGGCTGTAGTAAGCAAACTGGAGAATAAGAACATCTACGAAATCACCTTATCTAATAAGGGTGGATTGGTGATGCCCGTAATTATAGAATGGACTTATAAAGACGGAACCAAAGAAACTGATCGTATTCCTGCAGAGATATGGCGCGTGAATGAAACTAAAGTGACCAAAGTATTCGCCAAAGACAAAGAAGTGGCAAGCGTTACTGTCGATCCGTTAAAAGAGACATCAGACATCACAGCGGATGATAATGTGTTCCCTCGCGTAGCTCAGCCTTCGAAGTTTGATGAAATGAAAAAGAAAACGAACTAAACGATTTGAAAAACCTGCGCCCGACAAGTCGGGGCGCTATTATTTTAAGATTACTATTTTTGCACCCTTTCTGACTAACTAAAATCCAATTATGAGAAGTCTTTTATGTTTTAGCTTACTGGTCTTGTCGCTTTCATTGGCGGCCCAAGACAAAAAGTGGGCTGGCAAGTTTGAACAGCTTGATCAAATGTTGCCTACTCCAAACACTTATCGCACTGCATCAGGTGCACCAGGTGCCAACTACTGGCAGCAGCGTGCCGACTATGATATCGATGTAGAGATCAATGATGAAACACAAGTTCTTACCGGCAAAGAAAGCATCACTTACTTTAACAACGCCCCTGAGGTAATGAAGTATGTTTGGTTGCAGTTAGATCAAAATAATCTTTCTAATGGCAACATGACTGCCAAAACCAAGACCAACACTGTACGCGATTCAACCGCTGCTAAGTTTTTTCCTTTAGCAAACGAGACCTACGATTACAAAGGAGGATTCACCATCAAGTCGGTGAAAGACGCGGTCACAGGAAAAGATCTTACTTTCCTTGTGAACTACACCATGATGCGTATTGACTTGCCAACACCTTTAAAGACAGGTGAGAAATACAGCTTCAAAATTGAGTGGAGCTATGTGGAAAAAGACAGAATGAAACTCGGTGAGCGTGGTGGATATGAATTTTTCCCTGAAGATGGAAACTACCTCTACACAGAAGCTCAATGGTTTCCACGCATGTGTGTATTTGATGATTACGAAGGTTGGCAAAACAAACAATTCCTTGGTCAGGGTGAGTTTGCCCTTACGTTCGGAAATTATAAAGTGAAGATCACCGTTCCTTCAGATCACATTGTTGGAGCTAGTGGAACGCTTCAAAATGCAAAAGCTGTACTTACACCTACACAATTGGAGCGATTTGAGTCTGCTAAAAAGACTTTCGACAAGCCAGTGCTAATTGTTACTCAAGATGAAGCCATTGCGAAAGAGAAAGAAAGATCAACCAAGAAAAGCACTTGGGAGTTTTATGCAGAGAATGTTCGTGACTTTGCATTCGCCACTTCACGTAAATTCATTTGGGATGCGATGGCCGTAAAAGTAGGAGATAAAACTCCACTGGCTGAGTCACTCTATCCAAAAGAAGGTAATCCACTTTGGGGAAAAGAGTCTACGATGGCAATTAAAAATACACTCGAAGTTTATTCTTCTCGCACACTCGATTACCCTTATCCTGTAGCTTATTCTGTTCATACAGCCAATCAGGGAATGGAATATCCTATGATCTGTTTCAATTACGGTCGTCCTAAAAAGGACGGAACCTATTCGCACGGACTTTATGAAGGAATGATCGGTGTAATCGTCCATGAAGTGGGCCACAATTTCTTTCCTATGATTGTGAACTCAGACGAGCGTCAATGGAGTTGGATGGATGAAGGATTGAATTCATTCCTGGAGCGCGAAACCAAACGCGAGCGCTACCCGGATGTGAATATTAACTGGGGATCTCCAAAAGGTCTTTCCGGATACATGAAAGGCGACAAAAACAAAATGCGCCCTATCATGTGGGATTCAGATAATATCCCTGGCGGTGATTTTGGTCCTAATGCCTATGGCAAGCCCGCAGCTGCTCTTACTTTGCTTCGTGAAACGGTGATGGGCCCTGAGTTATTCGACAAATCATTTAAAGAATATGCACAACGCTGGGCATTCAAGCATCCTAAGCCAGCTGATTTCTTCCGTACAATGGAAGATGCTTCTGCTGTAGATTTAGATTGGTTCTGGCGTGGATGGTTCTATTCTGTTGACAATGTTGACGTAGAACTAGACAACGTGAAATGGTTCCGTGTAAAATCAGAGCAAAAGGATTTGGAAGGAAAAACTGTAAAGACCACTCAAGGGGATTTGACTTCTTCTGCAGGAAGCAAGGACAAAACCAACGACTTCAGCCAGGGACCACAAGAAATCACCGTGCTTGACACGAAAGATAATTTCTATGGTGAATTCAAAAACAAAATCAATGATGCTGATGTGCGCGCGAAATTGAAAGGTAAAAACCTGTATGAAATCTCCCTGAAGAACAAAGGAGGTTTGGTAACACCGGTTGTCATCGAATGGACTTTTGCCGATGGTAGCAAAGAAATTGAAAAACTACCAGCAGAAATATGGAGGGTTAATGAAAACGAAGTGAAAAAAGTTTTCATGAAAGAGAAAGAAGTAACAAACGTGGTGATTGACCCTAACAATGACACGGGCGATTCAAATCTTGGCGATAATATTTTCCCTAAAAAAACAAGCGTCAATAAATTTGAACAACTGAAGAAAAACTGATTGGACGAATACCCTTGGGGATACTCCATGAAAGCATTAAGAAGAGGCCTTCGGGCCTCTTTGCTTTTGTTATGAGTTACCAATATTTTGCACAACGAATTAACCCTAACACACAAACCTATCGCCCGGCTTGCTTTATATACTGCCATCTCCTTTTTGATCTCATTCCTGATCTTTCCTGTCTTGATCAAATTGGTTACACAATGGCGACTGTTCGATTCGCCAGGATCTCATAAAATCCATTCAGACTACAAACCCTCTATTGGGGGAATTGCTGTTTTGATTGGCGCATGTTTTTCATTAATAATAGGTCTTTCCTTGAGTGACTGGATGTCGCACAAATATTTTTTTACTTCCATAATACTGATGGCACTTATTGGTCTTCGCGATGACGCGCTTGCCCTAACGCCAATACAAAAATTATTCAGTCAATTTTTGCCCGTTATACTATTGGTGTTCTTCAATAGAACTACACTCAATTCTTCCTATGGATTGCTAGAATTGCCTTATGTACCTGTCACTATCATTTGGGCGCTCAGCATTTTCACGCTAGTCATCCTTACCAACGCATTTAATTTAATCGATGGGATTGATGGCCTGGCTGGCTCCATTGGCTTGATCGGGCTAGTGACTTTTGGGGTTTGGTTTCACTTCGCTGGCGATAACTCGATTGCTCTTATTTCACTCGCCTTTGCAGGAGCTTTGCTGGCATTTCTTTTTTTTAATTGGGAGCCCTCTAAAATTTTTATGGGCGATACTGGCGCATTGATGATCGGTTTAATGCTATCATTTTTGGCTGTTCTATTCATCAATACCAATTATCAGTTACCACAAGCGCATCCCTATAAATTGCATGCTTCCATTGCCAGCGCCATTTGTGTTGTCATCATTCCCGTATTTGATACGTTGCGCGTAATTGTTTTGCGCTTGCGTCAAGGGCTTTCTCCTTTTCATGCAGACCGAAATCACCTCCATCACCAGTTTATCAAGTTAGGATTTAGCCATGCCAAGGCCGTGCTCATGATTGCAGGCATAAATATTACCATGATAGTTTTGGCCTGGCTCTTACGAAAACAAAATGATCTGTTAATTTTGGGGATTGTAATTACATTGTGCTTCACCGTCAATTTTGTATTGAGGTGGGCCCAGCAGAAGTCAAACTCCAATGGAACAGAAAATAAAATCAATTGAACAAGAGGTAAACTCGTTTCTCGTCTCCTCCAAAGAAACACTGGAAAATTTCCGCTTGAAGTTTATTAGCAAAAAGGGATTAATTCCTTCACTGTTTGATGAAATGAAGCAAGCTAGTGTTGAAGAGAAAAAGAAAGTTGGGAAACTACTCAACGATCTTAAGCAGTTGGCTGAAGGTAAATTCAAAATTGCACAAGAGGAACTGGATAATTCATCTGTTGCGTCTACAGACCAAATTGATCTCTCGCTTCCGGTAGTTCCCAACAAATTGGGCAATCAGCATCCTTTAAGTCTTACGCGCTATCGCATCATTGAAGTTTTTGAAAAGCTGGGATTCAATGTGGCCGATGGCCCGGAGATTGAAGACGATTGGCATAATTTCACCGCTCTGAATTTCCCGCCCAATCACCCTGCACGCGAAATGCAGGATACATTTTTCATTGAGAAGAATCCTGACATGTTATTGCGCACGCACACATCGAATGTTCAGATCCGATTGATGAAGCAACAAAAGCCGCCCATTCGATCGATCATGCCAGGACGCGTTTATCGCAACGAAGCAATCTCAGCAAGAGCCCATTGTTTCTTTCATCAGGTGGAAGGATTGTACGTTGACAAAAACGTTGGCTTTGCCGACCTGAAGCAAACGCTCTATCACTTCGCACAAGAAATGTATGGCAAAGACATCAAGATCAGATACAGGCCTTCATTCTTTCCGTTTACAGAGCCCAGTGCAGAGATTGATATTTCTTGTTTGATCTGTAAGGGAAAGGGCTGTAACATTTGTAAGCATAGCGGATGGGTTGAGATTGCCGGCTCTGGAATGGTCCACCCCAACGTTTTAAAAAATTGCGACATCGACCCTGAAGAATATACCGGTTTTGCATTTGGAATGGGAATAGAGCGAGTGACTCAGTTATTATTTCAAGTGAACGATCTTCGCCTTTATTCTGAAAATGATATTCGTTTCTTGAAGCAATTCAAAACGGTGATCTAATGAAGCCAATCAAAATAGTTGGAGTGGTGGGAGCCGGGTCGATGGGTCAGGGTATTGCCCAGTCTTGCGCGATGGCCGGTTATGATGTTTTGCTTTGCGATGTAAAATCAGAAATCATCGAAAAGGGAATTCAAAGCATTAGCAAAAATTTAGATCAGGCCATAGCCAAAGGAAAATACACGGTAGAAAAAAAGGCAACCGCCCTCGAAAAGATAAAGGCCATTTCTCCTGACAACCTCAAAGCCGATTTGATTATCGAAGCGGTAATCGAAAAGTTAGAGTTGAAGCAAAAGATATTTTCAGATCTCGAAAAAATAAATGGCGAAGAAACAGTTTTAGCCACTAACACTTCTTCCCTTTCCGTTTCAAAAATTGCAAGTGGGCTTAAGAAGCCTCATCGGTTTGTAGGGCTTCATTTTTTTAATCCAGCTCACCTAATGAAATTGGTTGAGGTGATTGCAGGAGAAAAGACAGATGCGGCCCTGATGCCGGAAATGATTTCTTTTGTCAAGACACTGGAAAAAATTCCTGTGGCCGTGAAAGATTCTCCCGGCTTTATCGTTAATCGCGTGGCACGTCATTATTATCTTGAATCTCTCAAACTACTAGATGAAGGCGCGGCCGATATTGGCACAATTGATGCCCTCACGCGCTCTTCCGGATTTAAACTGGGGCCTTTTGAATTAATGGATTTAATCGGCAACGACATAAACCTAGAAGTAAGCAAACAGATGTACGAAGCCTTCGGGCAAGTGAAGCGATTCAAGCCAAGCCATATTCAGGAGGAAAAGGTTCGTTTAGGAAATTTAGGTAAGAAAACCGGAAAAGGATATTATGAGTACGACAAAAAATAATCTTCGATTAACCATCGCGTCCCTATTGGTAATGATTTCTGGTGCTGCATACGCCCAGGCTTCATTTCCAACCATTACCATAAACCTTAATTATCCTCAATATCAAAGATTGAAATTGGATGGAGGATTTGTTTATGTTGAAGGTGGTGGCTTAAAAGGAATTATTCTCTATCGCGCTAGCGAAAATTCATATCTCGCCTATGAGCGCGCCTGCCCGCACCATCCGGGTGCTGCTTGTGCCATCGTTCAAGTGGATGGCTCCACACTTTTCATGATCGATCGTTGTTGCAACTCCAGCTTTAATTTTTCTGATGGTCAAGTGACCGGGGGGCCGGCTGAGCGCCCACTGATCCAGTATCGGGTAGATCAGGAGGGCAACATTCTTAAAATCTCTGATGAGATAATTAATTAAGAGAGAAACTTCTATTAGCTCCAAAAAAAAATTAACCCTCGCCCTTTTAACTTTTTAAAGTTTGTAGAGCGAGGGTTTAAAGACTTCAGATTCCTGAAGTATTAATCTTACTTAAGACCGTTGCGCAAGGCGCTATTTTTTCTGCTGTAGCTGAAATAGATTACTAATCCAATCAGCAGCCATATTAAGGCTACCACCTGAGTCTTAGTATCCAAGCCAACAATTAGCGCTGTGCAAACAAGTATACCAAGAATTGGAACAAGTGGCACAAGCGGTGTACGGAATGGTCTTTCAGTAGTTGGGTCAGTCTTGCGCATAACCCAAATTCCAACGCATACCAAAACGAATGCGAATAGTGTACCGATACTGGTTAGACTACCGGTGAGGCTTTCAGGTATAAAACCTGCAATTGCTCCGGTAAATACCAACAAGATGAGATTGGATTTATACGGAGTGCGAAATGTTGGGTGAAGATCTGAGAATACTTTTGGCAACAATTTATCATTCGACATTGAAAAGAACACGCGTGATTGTCCGTACAACATTGCCAAAATAACAGTTGAAAATCCGGCAAGAATAGCGGCACTCACCAGAGTAGCAAGCCATCCATATCCTGGCATATACTGAGTAATGGCCGCTGCCACAGAAGCCTCTTTACCTTCTTTAATAAAGAATGTGTAAGGAGCCACGCCTGTCAGCACGTGCGAAAATAAAACGTAGAGAACCGTGCAAATCGCAAGCGATCCAAGAATTCCAATCGGCATGTCGCGTTTAGGATTTTTAGTTTCCTGTGCGGCAGTTGATACTGCATCAAAACCAATGAAGGCAAAGAATACAATACCTGCTCCATGAAGCACGCCCATAAAACCGTGATTAAACAATGGAGCATATGAATGCGTCTCACCACTCGCGTTCACTACATCTGGAGCATCTGCCGGAATGAAGAAAGGAACATAGTTCGTAGGGTTGATGAACTTCCAGCCAATAGCTATGAAAACCAACACAATCGAAACTTTGATCACAACAATAATTGCATTAAAAAAGGCAGACTCCTGAGTGCCTTTGATCAAAATTAAAGTGATAATGGTAAGTATGAGCAATGCTGGAGCATTGATAATTCCATAAACACCGGTAGCTGTATGTTCAAATGGTGAGTGACACCACTCATACGGTATGGATCCTCCCAGCAAATTATTTAAATATTGACTCCATGAAATGGCAACCGTTGCTGCACCCAATGCATATTCCAGAACCAACGACCAACCAATTGCCCAGGCTACCAATTCTCCCAACGTTGCATACGCATATGTATAAGCACTACCAGCCACGGGAATCATTGAAGCAAACTCAGCATAACATAATCCCGCAAAAGCGCAGCCCACGGCAGCAACAACAAATGAAAGCACTACGGCTGGTCCGGCTGCTTCTCCGGCTGCGGCCGCTGTCCTAACGAAAAGACCAGCACCTATAATCGCGCCTACTCCAAGCGCCACTAAATTACCTGCTCCTAAAGTCCTTTTTAATTGGTGACTCGAATCTGCTACTTGAGCCAAAAGTTGTGAAAGTGGTTTTTTGATAAATAAACTCATGAAAATTATGTTAAGCCTAAGGAGCGCAAAAGTATAAATTAATAGCGGAAGTAAAAGGAACTTTTTATTTGGTGGATTACCTCCCTGCCTTTGCGGGATCGAACTTCAATCCGACCAAAACTGTGCTCTCAACGGGGCGTCCGTTTTCAGTAGTAGGAGTCCATTTGGGTCCTTCTTTGATCAGCCGTATCACTTCTTCATCACACCCATAGCCCAGACTTTTTACCACTTTATATTGGTCCAGAGTTCCATCGACCAGAACGGCAAATTCAACTTTAACTTTTCCCTTGATATTATTTTTTAAAGCTTCTTCAGGGTACCGGACCTTCGATTCTAAATATTTATTAAACGCCTTTCTGCCCCCAACCGGATCTGCGAAATGGATGACCGGCTCGGCATCTTCGTCTTTTGCAATCCCCATTCCAGTAACTACTACTTCACTAAGTTGCGTGGCGTCATTTTTCAACTCAACATCTACTTTATTCTTTCCCTCAATGTTTACCTCCTGGCTTTGAAGCCCGATAAAAGAAAAGACCAGGCGCTGATTCTCGCCTGATGTCTGTAATGTATATTTTCCATCTGCATCGGTGACAGTTCCCGTAGTCGTTCCATCAATCACAATGTTTACTCCTGGAATTGGCGCCTTGTCTTCGGCTGAAACTACTTTTCCGGTAATTGATTTTGGGGCGGCTGAAACTTTTCCCGGAAGCCCGGCTCCACTCAGCGCCTCTGATTTATACTTTGCTTTTTTCGCCCTTCCTATTGCGCTACTCTCCGCCTTCAGATCTTCTTGTTGCAATTCTTTAGCAGGCTGCATTACCTGTGCCATTGGTGCGCTATTTTGAACTTCTACTTTTGCATCCTCCACCTTGTCATCTGGTCCGGCCAATTCCTTTTGCTCAGCTATAATGGGTTGAGTTTCAATTTTTGGTTTTGCACTTTCCGAAGCAACTTGATCAGTCTTTACATCCAACTGTTCATGTTTAATCTTGGGTGATTCTGCTTTTGCTAGATGATGTTTAAATTTACTTCCTTCACCTTGAGCTGATTTTGCCGGAGCATCGTTCTCTTTCAGTTCCTTTTTTTCCTCTGGCTTTGGGGGCTCTGTCTTTGGGGCAGGAGTTTGCACATTTTGTTTTTCAGTTTTCAACGCCAGTGATTCGTGTTTCGGCATCAATTGGTAAAAAAGGAAAATGGTAGCCGATACTAAAATCACTGCTGCTGCTATGCGCAATGGCGTGAACAAAAAAGCTTTCTTCTCTTTTAAAATTTTCCGATTCAGCTCCTCAACATCGGATAAACAATTTTCTGGGGAAATATTCTCCAGCCCTTCCAAAGCTTCCGCCAAGAAAGGATCACTCAATGCTTTCTTTTCGAGCGAATGCATTTCTTTCGGGCTGAGTTCTCCCCTTTTGTATCTGATGATATCGTCTTGAAGATTACCCATTCCCTTCCATACAAATTTTCAAATTCCGCTTTCCATTTTGAATAAAACTTTTCACCTGGTTCATATCAAATCCTGTAACGACAACAATGTCCTTATAACACCTTTCTTCCAAATAGAACAATCTCACGCACTGCTGTTGCCCCTCCATTAGCTTATTGATGCAATCTTCCATCTTTTCTAAATCTTCTTCCAGGGGTTCGTCCACTTCTTGATGCAGTCGGAACTCAAATTCCACAAAGTTTGGGGAGATTTCTTCCATGAATTTACCCTTTTTGCTACGCAGCTCCATCAAGCAATGGTTACGGGCGGTAACATAGAGCCACCCCTTGAAATTATCCACTTCGTGATTCTTGAGGGTGGAGATCAATTTTTCAAAAACCTGCGTGACCGCATCCTTTGCCGATTCGCGATCTTTTAAATATTTCATGCAAACACCATAAACTAAAGAGGTGTATCGCGTAAAGAGCTTTCCGATGAGCGAAAGATCGCCCGACTTTTTATAAAGCAGCAGGATCTCACTATCGGGTTGGGGCTCGGCCATTGCTGGTCAAGTTAATTTTTTTTCCGGGGTTTATGGAAAATGAGGTTGAGTTGCATCCTATCATCAAATTCAAAAGTTATGAAAACAAAAATCATCGCGCTGGCTCTGGCTTTAATTGTCCTGGCCGGTTTTCGCTCTGCAGTTACCCGCTCCATTGTAGGCAAAGTCACCTTGGCAGCTGACGGTTCAAATTTACCCGGTGTTAACGTTGTACTGAAAGGAACTTCAGAAGGCACCGTTACCGATGCGCAAGGGAATTATGTAATTACCGCTCCCGATCAGGGAGGCACGTTGGTATTTTCATTCATAGGGCTGAAGACTAAGGAGGTTTCAATCGGCACAAAGAATCGAATTGATGTCTCTTTACAAACTGAGGTTACTCAATTAAGTGAATCGGTAGTAACTGTAGGTCGAGGTAAAGCCAAAAAACATGAAGCCGCCCCCATTTCAGCTGGGCAACCGGCTTACAAAATGAATGGGGCAGCGGATATGTCATATCAATATTCACCAAAAACGGTGGTAGCGCAGGAGCCGAACGAACAATTTAACACTGAGGAATACGATGGTATTACTGAAAATATTTTTCATGAAGCTGTGCACAGCCCGATTTCGACTTTTTCAATCGATGTCGATGCTGCCTCGTATAGTAACATTCGTAGATTCATTCAAGGCGGGCAGCGTCCTCCACAAGATGCAGTGCGCATCGAAGAGATGGTGAATTACTTTCATTATGTATATCCACAACCCGATGGTGAAGATCCTTTCTCTATCAACACCGAAATTTCTACAGCGCCATGGAATGAAAAACACAAACTGGTGTTGATCGGATTGCAAGGCAAAAAGATTCCAACCGAAAAATTACCTCCTTCTAATTTGGTTTTCCTAATCGATGTGTCTGGCTCAATGAGCGATCCAAACAAATTGCCTTTGCTTAAATCCTCTTTCAAATTATTAGTGCAACAACTGCGTGAGCAAGATCACGTGTCTATTGTGGTGTATGCGGGTGCGGCAGGTTTGGTGCTTCCTCCTACTTCAGGTGCCTACAAGAAAAAAATAATTGAAGCCCTGGATCATTTGGAAGCTGGTGGTTCAACAGCAGGTGGGGCCGGTATTCGTCTGGCCTATCAAGTGGCAAAAGAGAATTTCAACAAAGAAGGAAACAATCGTGTGATTTTAGCTACCGATGGTGACTTCAACATTGGCGAATCAAGTAATGGAGCGATGGAACATTTGATTGAAGAGAAAAGACAAGACGGAATTTTTATTACCGTAATGGGATTTGGGATGGGCAACTACAAAGATTCTAAAATGGAAACCATTGCCGACAAGGGGAACGGAAACTATTTGTACATCGATTCTATACTTGAAGCGCAGAAAGCATTGGTGAATGAATTTGGAGGTACTCTTTTCGCTATCGCCAAAGACGTAAAACTTCAGATCGAATTTAATCCCGCTAAAGTAAGAGCTTATCGATTGATTGGATATGAAAACAGAATGCTGAAAAGCGAAGACTTCAACAACGACAAGAAAGACGCTGGCGAATTGGGTTCAGGTCATACCGTTACTGCCCTTTACGAAATAATTCCGGTAGGTGTAGAGAGTAAGTTTTTCAAAGTAGATGAATTGAAATATCAAACCACAAAGCTTGATCCAAAGAATTCCCAGTCGAATGAATTGATGACGGTGAAGTTTCGCTACAAAAAACCTGATGGAGACGTAAGCAAATTGATCGTGCACCCGATGAACGATAATAATACTGCCCTTGAGAAAACATCGGATAATTTTCGTTGGGCTGCCTCTGTTGCGTCCTTTGGAATGTTGTTACGAAATTCCGAATACTTAAATGGTTTTTCTGAAGATGGAATCCTTCGCCTGGCACAAGGCTCGCAAGGTGATGATAAAGATGGTTACATGGCTGAATTTATCAGCATGGTAAAAACCGATCGATTGGTAGTAAGTAAATAGAAAGCAAAGAGAATTGAAATTAAAATGGGGCTGCATTCGTAGCCTCATTTTTTTGGGCAACCATATTTATTAGATAATCCGAATCGCGCCTTCGCTCATTTCATTTCTGTTAAAATTTTGACAATTTTTGCCGACAGATAAAGGGGCTCAAAAATTCAGTATTCTGATTTGAACCCCGCAAGCACTTTTAAATAAATGTCATATGAATCGGATCTATGATTGCTTTTGTTTTTTTAATGAATTGGATATTCTGGAGCTTCGACTGAATGAACTAAATGATACGGTAGATTTCTTCGTATTGGTTGAAGCCGAGTGGAACCACCAAAAGAAAAGCAAACCATTGTATTACGAATTGAATAAAGATCGTTTCGCTAAATTCCATTCAAAGATCCGACACATCATTGTTAAAGAAGAACCCAGTTTCTTTTACAATTTTCGCAGACCAACTCCCTGGGATTTTGAAAGATTTCAGAAAGACCAAATCAAGATGGGACTTTATGATTGTAAACCAGATGATATCGTCATTATCTCCGACATTGATGAGATTCCCAATCCAAAGAAAATAGAAGCGAATAGGGAAATAAAAAACTACGGAGTATTTCAACAAAGAATGTATTACTACTACCTCAATTGCCTGGAGGTAGAGCCTTCCAATCATAGTTTGAATAAATGGTGGTATGGACCGGTAATGACTGCCTTTCGCAATTTCAAAACCGGAAATAAATTAAGGATACAAAGGGAGATTGATAAATACACCAATAGCACTGTGATTGAAGATGCCGGCTGGCATTTCTCTTATTTGGGGGGCGTTGAAAGGATTATTCACAAAATCGAATCTTATGCTCATACCGAATACAATTCGGAGGACTTCAAAAACCCTGAAAAAATTAAGGAGTTAATCGAAAGTGGAAAAAGTATTTTCGGGAGAGATACGCAATGCATCTTTACAGAAATAAATTCAGAGTTTCCGGTGTATGTCCAAAACAATCAAGAGAGGTTTAAGAAATTCATTTTCGACAAAAAGTAATTTCCACTCGTGCAGAAAAGCATTTCAGTAGTTATTCCTAATTACAACGGCAAAGATCTATTACAAAAGAATTTGCCTTCGATTTACAATGCACTGCGGCTAACCAATTCTGATTTTGAAATTATTGTCATAGACGATGCTTCTTCAGATGACTCTGTCCAATTTCTTAAAGATTCACATCAAGACGTTATCGTTTTAGTCAATGAAAAGAATCAGGGCTTTTCACCCACCATTAACCGCGGAATTTTTAAAGCTAAAAATGATTTGGTGTTGCTATTGAATAGCGATGTCTCTCTTTCGGTTGATTATTTCAAGCCCTTCTTTAAATACTTTGATAGAGCCGATACTTTTGGTGTGTCGGGTCGATTTACCGGATTTGAGGATGGCAAAATTCAGGATGCCGCCCGGTTTCCTCAGCTGATGCCCTCTAGGAAAATGCAGCCTTATAATTTTTTTGTAGAAAATCCCCGGGAGTGGGTGCCTACCTTCGCCATTTCAGGAGGAGGCTCCCTAGTTGACCGAAAGAAATTAGTAGAGTTAGGTGGATTTGATGAGATCTATGCTCCATTTTATTATGAGGATACCGATCTTTCTATAAGAGCATGGAGGGCTGGCTGGCGATGTTACTATGAACACGATGCTATTTGCATGCACGCCACTACATCAACTATCAATAAATTTCATAAAAGCAGAAGGGTTTGGGTTTTGACCCAGCGTAATAAACTGATTTTGCACAACCTTCATCTAAGCCCTGAGTCAAAATTTATTTGGAACCTGCGGCAAACCTTTACCTTATTTATCCAGGCTATATTTTTCCGCTGGAAATATCATGAAGCATATTTGAATTACCTTCGCAAAGGATCTCAAATTAAAGAATCGAAAAAAAGACTATTGGCATTGAGTCACAATGGAAAGTCGATTGAAGAAATAATGAACTCCATTGGCCAAGAGATAAACAAACAAAAAATAACTAAAGTATAATTCATGGCATTTGATGTTACTGCAAAACCGGGAAACTATTTTACGATGGTAAGAACGGAGATGCTCCCTTTCATTCCCAAAGGACCATTAAAGATCCTGGAAATAGGATGTGCCGATGGCAATTTCGGAGCGTTATTACTAAAAGAGGGGGCTAAAGAAGTTTGGGGCCTTGAATACGAACAAGCTCAGGCGGATATCGCCAGCAAGAGATTATATAAAGTTTTAGTGGGCGATGTTGCAGTACAACTTTCAAATTTGCCCGATCAATATTTTGATGTCATTGTTTGCAACGATGTGCTAGAGCATTTGCTGGATCCTTACACTGTTGTTCTTAAGTTGAAGAATAAGCTCAACAAAAATGGAGTGATCGTAAGTTCAATTCCCAACATCCGTTATTTCAGGAATTTCTTCGACTTAATGTTCAATAAGAATTGGGACTACACCGACAGCGGAATTCTAGATAGAACTCATCTTCGGTTTTTCACTTATAAGAGTATCCGGAAGTTATTTGAAGAGAACGGTTACGAAATCGTGAAGATGGAGGGAATTAATGCAACGAAATCTATTCGTCCTTTTATTTTTAACATCTTCTTTTTAGGATGGTTCTGGGATATTAAATTTCTCCAGTTCGCTACTATTGCCAAGGTTAAGTAAGTCCTAATGCGAGCAGGCTGAATAACTAATTGCTAATTAAGAAGCCTTTTCATCGTCTCAATATATTTTTCTGTCAGGTATTTTTTGTTGTGGTAAAGGCTAACATAATCATAGGCTTTATTCACATAGCTTTCTTTCTTAGCATGATCATTCAACATTGATTCAAGTCCGCGAGCTATAGCCCGACTGTCTCCGATGTTGCACAGAATACCTCGTTCGTCACCAACTAAGTCGCCCAACCCGCCAGCATTTGTTGATACTACAGGCACGTGATAAAGAAATGCATCCAAGACGCTACTGCCTAATCCCTCTTCCTTAGACGTCATCACAAAAGCATCCATTAAGGGAAAAAAATCTTCAGTGTCATCCACAAAACCCATGAGTATATAGTTTTGCTCTAATTTGTACGCTCTGATTTTTGTTAAAATGGCATTCATAAAATATCCTGAGCCAAAATGAAGAAAAACAAAGTCATTTCTCTTCCTGGACAAAATATTGATTACCTCCACCATTGTAAACGGGTCCTTCTCCTTGCTAAAAGCAGAAGTAGTGGCAATGATCTTACGACCATCTATTTTTAAGCGATTAATCTTTTCGCGCGCCCGAGCAGCATTAATATCTCTTCTAACTACCATATCTGAGATTACCTCAATATCAGTTCGGCTTGTGAAGGCCTCCAACGTTTTTTTTACAGCCGGACTTATGGCAATTATTTTATCAGTAAACCGATACTTAAGTCGTGTGAAAAAACCCTTCTGTGCAAAATTGACTCGCCTCGTAAATAGTACTTTTGTTCGATGAAAGATTTTAGTAAAGACGCAATAAGTTAATATTTGAGAAGTTTGGGCGTGAATGAAGTCGTACTTTCTTCCATTGGCGATTAAAAAAAAAATAACGCCCATAACGCCACGGAAAGAATGAACAACAAATCCTTCTTTGATCGCCATTGTTTCCATTGAGGAACCCTTGCGGCATACCAAATGAACTGCTATAGAAGCTTCTTTAAAGCCCAACATGTTATAGAGTGTTTGTCGCTCACCTCCCCTCCATCCTTTTTCAAAATTTAGTTCAAGAATTTTCATGCCAGCCAAATAAAGCGAATCAATTGCAAAAGCAAAAATACCTAAATTAACGACCTCGTCTTCAATCCAGGCATAATTGGAGGCTGCGCAAATATTAATCGAATGGAATGAAGGTCTCCGGCTTTACAATTATAAGAAACGCAATTAAATACGATTACCCTGTTGTAGAGGCAATCACTTCGGTGTTACCATTATGTGATCAGTTTGTAGTAGCCGTTGGAAATTCATCCGACAATACTCTCGAGGTGATTCGCAACATCAATTCTCCTAAAATTAAAATCATTGAAACAATTTGGGATGATCGCGTGCGTGAAGGAGGGCGAACTTTTGCTTTGGAAACGGATAAAGCTTTTCAGGCCATTTCAACTGATAGCGACTGGGCATTTTACATTCAGGCCGATGAGGCCGTGCATGAAAAATATTACCCGGCTATTCGCGAAGCAATGGAAAAATACAAAAACGATCGCTCGGTTGATGGATTGCTTTTCCACTACAAACATTTTTACGGCTCATATGATTACATAGGCGAATCATGGCAATGGTATAGGCGAGAGATACGCATTGTTCGAAATGACAAAAACATTTTCTCTTATCGCGATGCGCAAGGTTTCCGCAAAAAGCCAAATGAAAAATTAAGAGTAAAATTGATTGATGCCTTCATCTATCATTATGGCTGGGTAAAAGACCCCAGAGCAATGCAAAGCAAGCAGCAGGATTGGAACAAGTTCTATCATGACGACCAATGGATTGAATCGAACATCGCCAAAGCCGAAGAGTTTGACTACAGCAATGTAGATTCCCTTGCGCTTTTTGACGGATCCCATCCGAAAACGCTTCTAGATCGCATCTCCAAAAAGAACTGGAAGTTCGACTTCGACATCTCCAAAAAGAAATATTCTTTCAAAGAAAAAATCAAGCGATTCGTCTATTCAATTACCGGCTATCGCATTGGCGAATACAAGAATTATAAAATTATCTGATCATTCACTTTAGTTGTTTTTATAATCAGGAAAGACCGTATTTTTGCGCTCCTTATTGAAGAAAATTTATGATTGTAAAGACGAAGAACTACCGGTTAGAGAAGAGTACATACATTAAATTGGCTTTTACAAGCGTATTGAAGCAACAATGGTGGGTTGGATTGATTGTGGTGGCCATTTGTTTGGGGTATGTGTTTGTGCCAAGCTGGTGGTGGTTTTTCGCGGCTTTTCTGGGTGCGGGCTTTTATTTGCTATTCTGGTGGCTTCAATTTTATGGCGTCACTCAATTGGAGCAGGGCAAAATGTTGTTCGAACGCTATTCTTATGAAATCAGCAGCCAACAAGTGGTAATGAAATTGAATCCTCGCGAGGGAATGCCCATGAAGTGGGATCAGTTTAAAAGTGCTAAAATTGGTAAAGACTACTTCGCGCTATTCGTTAACAAGGCTCAAATGGTTTATCTGCCATTCAAAATTTTTAACACCGATAATGAGCGAAAGTTTGTTGTGAGTATTTTGAAGAATAAGGGGCTAGTGAAGTAACCAATCCGTAATGCTGAGTTCTAGATTTACGATTGTTTGATGTCAGGCTTTGCCATGAAATCGCAAAGACGAGTATCGGGTATCGAGACTAAAACATCAAAGAAAAAATCAAATTCACCTGCTGAGGCATTCGCGAAAATCTGTCGCTACTGCGCCTACCAGGAGCGCTCACATCGAGAAGTTAAAAACAAACTGTTTGAATACGGACTTCGCTCTACCGAAGTGGATGAAACTCTTGCGCGCCTGATCACTGAAGGTTTCTTGAACGAGGAGCGTTACGCCAAAGCATTTGCTGGCGGAAAATTCCGGATGATGAAATGGGGCAGAATAAAAATTGAGCGTGAATTGGAAATGGAAGGGCTAACACCAAAATGTATCGCCCGGGGCCTTGCCGAGATTGACTCAAAAGATTATTCCAAAGCTTTGGTTCAGCTTCTTAAAAAGAAATCCACTCTTGTAACTGAGCCCAATCCATTCAAAAAGAAAAACAAAATCGCCCAGTTTGCCATTGGCAAAGGTTATGAACCCGAACTGGTTTGGCAATCGATCAACGATCTCTTTGATTAGGCACACAAAATTTTAGGCTCAAATTCATTTCTGTTAATCCTGAAGATTGGCTTAATCCTGATCAAAAATCCCGTATTTGGTTTTGTAACCTTTGCGACATTTCAACCGTGTTAGCAAACCTACCTTTGTGCTGTTTACGTATCTTAGCTATATGAAAAATTTGGCCCTACTTTTTCTTTTTGTTTTATCGCAGGTGGCCTTTGCCCAAAGCGATGAGGCTCGCAAAAAGAATTTCAACATCAAAAAAAATATAGCCCTCGATGGCTATGACCCCGTAAGTTACTTTGATGGCAAACCGACTGAAGGAGAATCGAAGTTTTCAAGTACCCATAAAGGAGTGGCTTATCTTTTCAGCAGCGCGGCCAATCTTAATAAATTCAAGGTAAGTCCGGAAAAATATGAACCTGCTTATGGCGGATGGTGTGCTTACGCCATGGGTGAAACTGGGGAGAAAGTGAAAATTGATCCTGAGACCTATAAAATCATCGATGGTAAATTATTTTTGTTTTACAACTTCTGGACCAACAACACTCTGAATGATTGGAACAAAAATGAAAAGCCATTGAAAGCAAAGGCCGATCTCAACTGGAAGAAATTTTTGCCCTAGACAAAACCGAGTTATTTTTACAAATTAGAATTTATCATGAGTCAACTTATAATCGCCAGTCAAGCTATCTTAAATCAATTGTCAGATGCAGTTAAGCAATTGTCTGAAGCTGAATTCGTCAAGCCATCAAAAACATTGGGCGGTTCATCTATAGGTCAGCATTTGCGTCATACCCTTGAGTTCTTCATTTGCCTTGAGCAAGGTTACAAACAAGGGTTGATCAATTATGACAAGCGCTCACACGATAAAATGATTGAAACAGACAAAGAGATAGCCTTAGAGGTAATTCAACGAATTCACTCCTTTGTTACCAATCAAGTTTCTGACAAATTGCTTACACTAGAAGTAGGCTACGATCTTTCTTCTAGCGAAAATGTGTCTGTACAAACTAATTATTTCAGAGAGCTTACTTATAACATTGAGCATGCCGTACACCACATGGCGATCATGAAAATCGGGATTAATGAGGTGGCCAATGACGTAAAACTTCCAGCCGATTTTGGCGTAGCCGCATCTACTATTCGCTATCGCGAAGAAAGTCTCGTTGAAGCACGCTAATCGTTGTGAACCTTTCCATTCGTAATTTCTTCGTCAAACTTTTTCATTGGGAATACTGGCCATTCGGCATCATTCAATTGCCGCTGATGTTCATGTGGCTTTGGTATTCGCTTAAAGAGCGATCCCTATTTTATTTTACAGCTTCAAATCCCGGAATTTTTACCGGTGGGATGATGGGCGAATCAAAATATGAAGTGCTTTCGCTTTTGCCTGAAGAAGTAAAGCCAAAAACAATACTCATTAAGATTCCATCCTCTGTTGCTGAAGTAACAAAACAAAGGAAGGATGCATCGATTGCCTTTCCGGTAATTTGTAAGCCTGATTTAGGTGAACGTGGATGGTTTGTGAGGCGAATCAACAATGAAGATGAACTCATTCAATATCTTTCTGAGATTAAAATCGACTTCATTGTTCAAGAGTTGGTTGATCTCACATTGGAGTTTGGTGTCTACTATGTCCGTTTCCCCGAAAAAGAAAATGGCTTCGTAAATTCGGTTACATCCAAAGAATTTCTTTTTGTTGAAGGGGGCGGCAAGAAAACTTTACAAGAATTGATTTTGGAGAAAGACCGGGCGAGGTTCCAGTGGGAGATACTAAAAGAAAAATTCAGCAGTAGGTTAAATGAAGTTATTCACACTGGGGAAAAAGTTGAACTTGTTTCCATTGGGAATCATTGTTTAGGCACAATGTTCATGAACTCCAATCACCTGATCACAGAAAAACTTTCAGCTTCTTTCGATCGCATCAGCAAGCAAGTACCGGGGTTTTATTTTGGTCGCTACGATTTACGATGCGCATCCATAGAAGATTTGGAAAACGGCAAAGTGAAAATTGTTGAGCTTAACGGCTGCGGTGCAGAACCCTCTCACATTTATCATCCGGGAGCTTCCTTGTGGATAGGGATTCGTGATTTGATTACCTACTGGAAAAATATGTATCGTATTAGCAAAGAAAATCATAAGCGCGGTGTTGCGTATATTTCGTTCCGGGAAGGCCGCGCGATTTATAGAAAGTTCAAAGCGTTAAAAGCCTGACTGTTTTTTGAATGTATTACTTGTACGTTTTCTTTCTCGGTTTCTTTTTCAGCTTCATCGGCTCGATACCCCCAGGATCATTAAACGTTTCCATTTTACAACTTTCATTACAGCATAAAGTCGCGATCGCTACACGCTTTGCTTTTGCGGTAGCGATCATAGAATATCCATATGCATGGATAGGTGTTCAATTTGAATACTGGATCACCTCAGCGCCTTGGGTGGTTGAGAACTTTCAACTGATTGCCGCCATTGTAATTACAGCATTGGCCATTTTCAATCTTTGGCCCACGAATGAATCGCCTAAGGGCTTTGCAAAAAAATTCAACGAAAGTGGCTTTAGAAGAGGAATTGCACTTAGTATCCTCAACCCCATGGCTATTCCCTATTGGATGGGCTTTACTGCATATTTGAAAGCGGAGGGATGGATAAGCCTCTCATCTACTGGCTTGTTGCATACTTATGTTTTAGGCACGTCAATAGGCGCCCTCGTCCTTCTACTCTTGCTCATCAAATTCGCACAACGGTTGGCTCCTTATGTGCAAGGAAGCAAGTGGATCAAGATTGTCCCCGGAGTTATTTTGCTTTCCCTGGGGCTTTATGCCTTTGCAAAATTCTTTTTTGGATAAAAAAATTGCCCGACAACTATAGTCATCGGGCAATCCAAATAGATTATTTATCTGTTAAAGCGACTTTTTCACTTCGCGCATTTCGTAGCTTTCAATTACATCACCCACTTCCATGTTGTTAAAGTTGTCGATGCCCATACCGCAGTCGAAGCCCGACTTCACTTCACTTGCATCATCTTTGTGACGCTTCAATGAAGTAAGCTTACCGGCAAACACTACGATGCCATCTCTGATCAAGCGGACAGGATTGTTACGTTTGATATAACCATCGGTCACCATCGTTCCGGCTATTGTACCCACTTTAGAAATCTTGAATACTTCGCGTATTTCGGCATTACCCACGATCACCTCTTCCATCTCCTTCTCAAGCATACCTTCCATCGCAGCCTTCACTTCGTTGATTGCATCATAGATGATCGAGTACAAGCGAATTTCGATTTCTTCATTGTCAGCAATTCTGCGCGCAGATGCTGAAGGACGAACCTGGAATCCAACGATGATCGCATCAGATGCTGACGCCAACAACACATCCGATTCTGAAATCTGACCTACTGCCTTGTGAATGATGCTCACAGCTACCTTCTGTGTAGAAAGTTTCAACAATGAATCAGACAACGCTTCAACTGAACCATCCACGTCACCTTTTACAATCACATTCAATTGCTTGAATGAACCGATAGCCAAACGTCTACCGATTTCATCAAGAGTAATGTGCTTCTTGGTACGGATGCTCTGTTCACGTAAAATCTGGCTGCGTTTGTTGGCAACTTCACGAGCTTCGCGATCGGTTTCATAAACTTGAAACTTCTCACCTGCTTGAGGAGCACCATCTAAACCTAATACTTGTACTGGTGTAGAAGGACCAGCTTCATTTACTTTTTTACCGGTGTCGTCAAACATCGCCTTCACACGACCATGATTTGAACCTGCCACCATAATATCTCCTACCTTCAAAGTACCTGCTTGAACCATCAATGTGGTTACGTAGCCACGGCCTTTGTCGAGCTCGGCTTCAATGATAGATCCAACGGCAGTCTTATTAGGATTTGCCTTGAGGGCTAGTAATTCTGCTTCAAGCAAAACCTTTTCTAATAGATCATCGATGCCCTGGCCTGTCTTTGCCGAAATAGCCTGGCTCTGATATTTACCACCCCAGTCTTCAACAAGGATGTTTAACTTAGAAAGTGATTCTTTAACTTTTTCAGGATTAGCTCCCGGCTTGTCAATTTTATTGATGGCAAAAATCAAAGGAACACCCGCCACTTGAGCGTGGTTGATTGCTTCTTTTGTTTGAGGCATCACGTCATCATCGGCAGCAACCACAATGATTGCAATGTCCGTGAGTTTTGCACCACGAGCACGCATAGCGGTAAACGCTTCGTGACCTGGTGTATCAAGGAATGCAATTTTTTGTCCGCTTTGTGTAGTCACATCATAAGCACCAATGTGCTGCGTGATACCACCAGCTTCTGATGCCACTACTTTTGTCTTACGAATGTAATCGAGCAACGAAGTCTTTCCATGGTCAACGTGACCCATGATTGTAACAATTGGTGCACGTGGCTGTAATTCTTCTTCAGATTCAACTTCTCTTACCAATTCCTCTTCACCTTCGGTAGTAGAGAATTGTATTTCATAACCAAATTCATCGGCTATGATGGTGATTGCTTCGGCATCCAAACGTTGGTTGATGGAAACGAACATACCCAATCCCATACAGGTTGAGATTACTTCGTTTACCGAAACGTTCATCAATGAAGCCAAGTCATTCGCTGAAATGAATTCAGTTACTTTCAATGTTTTTGACTGCGCCTGTTCCTGTTGCAAACGTTCTACTTCAGCTTCTGAAACTGATTGGCGTTTTTCCTTACGGTATTTTGCTCCTGTAAATTTCTTCGTTCCACTGCTCAACTTAGCCAGCGTAGCACGGATCTGATCTTGAATTTCTTTGTCGGTTGGCTCAACCTTCTGCACACGAGGTGCAGGTCTTTGTGGTCCTTTGGCACCACCTCCACCGCCTGCAGGTCTTGCACCCTTAGAGTCGTTGAAATTTGGAATGCGTTTTCTTGGACGCTTTTGTTGCTGTTGTGCTGAAGAGCTTTTTGATTCTGAAGGAGTAGGCGCTTGCGGCAAATTGATTTTATCCAACACTTTCAACCCTTGAAGTTTGCCAGCTTTTGCTTTGATTAATTCAAGCTCAACTTCTGGTGCTTTTTCAACCTCAGGCTTAACAACTTCTACTACTTTTTCTTCAATAACTTCCTTGACCTCTTTGACTTCCTTTACCTCTTTGATCTCTTTTACCTCTTCTTCCTTTTTCTTCTTGCCAAGATCAAGTTTGCCTAATACTTTAATGCCTTCAAGTTTCGGTTTTTCAATCTCAACTTTGTCGGTCTTAACTTCTTCTTTGTGCTTAACAATATCCTTCGAGCCCAGATTTTTAATCAGCATGCTCTCTTCGTCTTCCGTCTTCTTGCGGTGAACCACTTCCGGCTCCACTGTTTTCGCAACAGGTTCGCCATGTTTCACACCGATTGTAAGACCTGAAGCTTCGAGTTTTTCTGATGCTGAAGAAGCGTATTCCTTCGCGAGCATGGCAAATTGCTCGGGTGTTAATTTGGCGTTCGGATTATTCTCAACGGCAAATCCCTTTTTGGCCAAAAAATCCAAAATGGTATTGTGGCCCACGTTGAGTTTGCGCGATGCTTGTCCTAATCGTATTCCTTTTTCGTCAGCCATGCTCAAATATCTGGTATTTTA
Source organism: uncultured bacterium (assembly GCA_967789005.1). Lineage (GTDB taxonomy): Bacteria > Bacteroidota > Bacteroidia > Cytophagales > Cyclobacteriaceae > ELB16-189. The sequence continues at coordinate 161,905 of CBRFFM010000005.1, forward strand.
TTGATTTGTGCGTTTTACTATTCTGTAAAGCGCTTATTGTTGTTGTTCAAATTCTTTCTTCAAAACCCCCAAAACCTGATCGATTGTTTCTTCTTCCAAGTCTGTTCTGCGCACAAGTTCTTCTTTGTTCAATGCGAGTACACTCTTGGCAGTATCAAGACCGATGCGCTTCAGCTCATCTACAACCCATCCTTCCAGCTCATCGGTGAACTCATCCAGGTCAACATCTTCTTCTTGTGCAGCTCCGTCTGTTTCACGGAACACATCGATTTCCATACCTACCAACCGGCTGGCAAGCTTAATGTTCAAGCCACCCTTACCAATTGCCAATGAAACCTGGTCAGGCTTCAAGAAGACAGCCACACGGCCATTTTCTTTGTCAATCTTGATGCTCACAATTTTAGCCGGGCTTAATGCACGCTGAATATAGAGTTCAAGGTTTTCAGTATAGTTGATTACGTCAATATTTTCATTCTGCAATTCGCGAACGATGGCGTGAATACGTGAACCTTTCATACCTACGCAAGCTCCTACTGGGTCAATTCGGTCGTCATAAGATTCTACTGCTACTTTCGCACGCTCACCTGGCTCACGAACTACTTTCTTAATGGTGATCAATCCATCATAAACTTCAGGAACTTCCTGCTCGAACAAACGCTCAAGGAAAACAGGAGAAGTACGTGACAAAATGATTTTAGGGCTGCCATTCACCATATCCACTTTGTGAACGATAGAGCGAACAGTTTCACCTTTGCGGTAACGATCCTTAGGGATTTGCTCACCGCGAGGAACTGAAATCTCATTTCCTTCAGAATCAGTTAGCAAAACTTCACGGCTCAATACCTGATAAACTTCACCGCTGATGATTTCACCAACGATGTCTTTATACTTTTGATAGAGGATGTCTTTCTCTAAGTCTTTTACTTTTTGCATTAAGGCCTGACGAGCAGTAGTTACCGCTCTGCGACCAAAATCTTCCAAATGAATTTCTTCAGCTACTTCTTCACCCACTTCAAAATCAGGTTCGATTTTTTGTGCGTCAGTCAAACTGATCTTATCGTGGTCCCAAATATCTTCTGATTCGTCATCCACAATTTCGCGGAAGCGCCAGATTTCCAAATCTCCTTTGTCGGCATTGACGATGATGTCAAAGTTGTCGTCTTGCACATACTTCTTGCGAATCATGTTGCGAAACACATCTTCCAAGATGCGTATCATGGTTGGCCTGTCGATGTTCTTCTGCTTGGCAAAATCAGCAAACGATTCAATTAACGTTGATGCGTCCATAGTTCTGTCTATTTAAAAGATACGGTTACAAATGCTCTTTCTATTTCTGCGAATGGTATTTCCATCGCTTTTCTTTCTGTTTTCTTTCCTTCTTTAACTTCTGCTTCGATCACGATTTTTTCGGTATCTACTTGCTGAAGAATACCTAATACAATGGATTTGTCAGTTAGGTGCACTTTCAATTGGCGGCCTTTGTTTTTGACATACTGCCGATTCAATTTCAGCGGATGATCAAGGCCGGGTGTTGAAACTTCTAATGCGTACGGATCTTCTACCAAACTTTCTAAAGATTCGTTCACTGCACGGCTTACAAGTGCGCAATCTTCGATGGTAATTCCGTTGTCGCCATCCAGAATTACGGTGAATTTCATTGGCTTGTGCTTGCTCACAACCACATCCACCAAAAAGTGGGCGGGGTTGGAGAGGCTCGCCAGTGTTAATTCCTTTATTTTTTCTTTAAAATCCATCGAAAGTCAAAAATCTATAGAAAGAAAGAGGGGACTTGCGGTCCCCTCTAAACAATTTCATTAAGAAGTGAGGCAAAGGTAAGTGATTTTTTGGGAAGTGCAAAAAAGCATTGATTCAAAAAATCTACATTTGAGAATGCGAAAAATTATTCTGTTCTCATTGGTATGCATTTCATCACACATCATGGCCCAAAAATCTTTTTTTGGTGTGGATGCAGGGGTTAATGTAGCAAGCCAGAGAACTGTGCTAACAATAAATAGTCCGGGTAGCACTGTTCATTCAACTTCGTCAGGCGCAGTTGTAACCAAACCCACGTTGGGCGTGTTTTATCAAAGAGGTTTATCTAAAAATGTGGGAGTCAGACTTGGTGCGCAATACATGGGCATGGGGGCAAAAGCCAATGGATATCAAGCAAAAGATATTGAAATCAACTATTTAACGCTTCCCTTAACAATCCATTATTCAATAAAGAATCGCTTGTCATTTAATGCAGGTCCCTATTTGAGTTTTACTCTTGGAGGAACGAGATTAAATAATGAACCAATCACCAAAACATTTCATCAAAATGACAGGGGTTTTAGATTTGGTGTTGCCTATGAATTTCACAAAAACCTTTCGGTGAATATAAATTACGTGTTGGGATTGATGAATGTATGGCTTGAAGATACTACTACTGATAACTTTACAAATACAACATACCACACCAAAGTAATGAATCGCGCCCTTCAATTGTCGCTTATTTATAAATTCAGTAAAAACTCTAAGTGATTTTATCATGAAATCAATCTTGAATTTGGTTTTCGTTTTCCTTCTGCTTGCTTCTTGTTCGGTGAAAGAAAAAAAGCAAGAAGGAACTTTTGTTGAAGCGACATCATCTCTTTATCATCAGAGCCTCAAACCATTTTATCACGGAGTAGCTTCGGGTGATCCATTACAAGACCGCGTTATTCTATGGACACGCGTAACGCCAGATGACTCTTCCGCTACCGCATCTGTGAAATGGGAAATTTCTACTTCATCTGATTTTTCTTCCATTGTAAAATCTGATTCTGTTACCACGTCCATTGCCAAAGACTTTACTGTGAAGGTTGATGCAACCGGATTGCTACCCGGAACAAAATATTTCTATCGTTTCAAATCTCTTGGCTCAATTTCAGAAACAGGCGAAACCAAAACACTTTCGCGAAATCCGGATAGCGTAAAATTTGCGATAGTAAGTTGCGCCAACTGGGAATGGGGATTTTTTAATCCATATGAAAAGATTTCGCTACGCCCTGAGGTAGATGTGGTTGTTCACCTAGGCGATTTCATTTACGAATATGGCACAGGCAAATACGGAGATACAACTATCGGTCGAATCAATATTCCCAAACATGAAATTGTTTCACTCAAAGATTATCGTTCGCGCTATTCGCAATATCGGCTCGATAAAGGATTGCATGATATAAGTCTTAAGCACCCTATGATCGCCATTTGGGATGATCATGAAATTGCAAACAACAGTTATTCAAAAGGAGCGCAAAATCATCAATCAAATGAAGGTGATTATTCAAAACGAAAAGCCTCGGCCCGTCAGGCTTATTATGAATGGATTCCTATCCGCGAAAGCGAAAATCACTATAGAGCATTTTCTTTTGGCAAGTTGGCCGATCTGATCATGCTTGATGAGCGCTTGGCTGGCCGAGAAAAGCCTGTTGAAAATGCAAACGATCCTAGCCTCCAAAGCGAAACGCGCACGATGCTTGGCAATGACCAGCTCGCTTGGTTTGAAGTGCAGTTAAAGAATTCGCAGGCCGTGTGGAAAATCATTGGCAACCAAGTAATCTTTTCTGATATGCTTACGGGGCCAATTCACCCGCAATTGCCAATCAACTATGATAGTTGGGATGGATACCCGGCTGAAAAGAGGAACCTAAAAAACTTCATTCTTCAAAACAAAATCAAAGACATTGTTTTCATAACAGGCGATGCTCATTCGTCATGGGCGATAGAGACAGCAACAGATGTGAAGAGAGATTATTCGCCCTTCGCCATTGAATTAGTGACGACAAGTATATCCTCTGCCAATGGCGATGAAAGGTATCCGATAGATACGGTTAAGGTGAAAGAAGCCAAGATGCTTAAAGTCAACCCCCACCTCAAGTACCTCAACAACCGTGATCATGGGTACATGCTGCTCACACTTACTCTGCAAAAAGCAAAAGCCGAGTGGTGGTTTGTGAATACCATTCGTCTCCCCGAGACTGGGGAATTTTTGGGTAAATCTATCGGAGTTCGAAAGGGAACGGTAAAAATCATTCCTTAGATTTTGTACCTTCGGGTTTATGATAAAAAGTATTTCCATTTTCATTTTTTTCATTGGCTCACTGCTCACCACTTACGCTCAGATTGTAGGCAAACCATTTCCTGACATGGTGGCTGAAACGGTAGAAAATAAGAAGGTAAACCTACCTGCGGATGTGAAAGGAAAATATACACTGCTTGGCCTTGCCTACTCTAAAAAATCGGAGGACCAATTGAACACTTGGTTCACTCCTGTATTCACCACTTTCATACAAAAGAACACCGGTCAAATGGCCGGATTCAATTACGATGTGAATGTCTATTTTGTGCCTATGTTCACGGGCATTAATGCGGCCGCAACCGGCACAGCAAAGCGCAAGGCATTGAAAAATACTGACCCCCAATTGCTGCCTTACATCTTATTCTATAAAGGAGAATTAAAGAAATACAAAGACGAACTTGACTTCGAGAAGAAAGACATTCCCTATTTTTTCGTGCTTGATGCCGATGGAAAAATTGTATTCGCTACCAACGGAGCTTATAGCGATGCGAAGATGGAATCTATTGAAGCCGTGATCGAAAATTAAAATTCATTCATGGATAAATTGCTACTCCTTGCGCTTGCCTTGGCTCCAGGCGCAGTCATCGGTCTTTACATCTATATCAAAGACAAATATGAGCGTGAACCGATTCGATTAGTGGTGCTAAGTTTTTTTCTCGGAGTAGCAAGTACCATCGTTACGCTCCTCATCAGTCTCCCGATTAATTATTTTGTTCCCATCGATGAAAAAAGCTTGAGCGAGCAAGCGATTCATGCTTTTCTTCTGGTTGCACTCATCGAGGAGTTCAGCAAATTTATTTTCGTGCGATGGGTGTTGTACCCGAACAAAAATTTCAATGAACCTTTTGACGGAATTGTCTATGCGGTAAGTGTAAGCCTGGGCTTCGCAGGGCTTGAGAATATTTTATATGTAATGAGCAGCGATAACGGAGTGGCCGTAGGGATTCTACGCATGTTTACTGCCGTGCCTGCTCACGCCTCTTTTGCTGCATTGATGGGTTATTTTTTGGGCCGAGCCAAGCACGAACAAGGGAAATCATACCTCGCATGGTATGGATTGGGGGCCGCCACTCTCTTTCATGGCGCGTATGACTACTTTTGGTTTATCTCTTGGGTTCCGGGGCTATGGATGGGTGCAATTGCATCGTTAGTGATAGGCCTTTTACTTTCACGAAAGGCGATTCGGCTTCATCAATTGGCTTCACCATTCATTTCCGCATCGATGGATGAGTCAATAAATCCTGAAAATCAAAACTGAAATGCATTTTTTGGTCTGCTAACAATGGCATAATTTTGGAGTGATCTGATCAGATGAAAAAGATAATCATAGCAGGATTCTTGTTAATGGCGGGGTTGCAGGGCTGGTCGCAGAATATCTTTGCGCCCATGAAGGATGCTGTGAAAGCAGGGAATGCGAAAGACCTCGTTAAGTATTTCAATAATTCGATTGATTTAAACTTGGAAGGAGAGGTAAGCACTTACAGCAAAGCCCAGGCTGAATTTGTATTGCGTGATTTTTTTAAGAAGCATACACCCACTGATTTTACTATTGTTCATACGGGCTCATCCAAGGCAGGATTGCAATTCGCCATTGGCAAGTACCAAAGTGGCGCAGATAGCTACGATGTACTCATGCGCATACGCGAGGTTGATAAAAACTATCTCATCCATGAGATGAGCTTCACTAAAGAATGACGCGTCCTTCCTATCTCACAGAAAAGGCAATTCACGAATTCATCCATTCGGCTCTTGCCGAAGATATTGGCGAAGGCGATCACTCTACCCTTAGCACTATACCTGCTGATAAACTTTCAAAAGCTAAATTGCTTGTCAAGGCAGATGGCATTATTGCGGGTATTGAACTAGCGGAAAGAATTTTTAACGAAGTAGATCCCTCTCTTCAACTTAGTTTCTTTAAAAAGGATGGTGATGCGATGACCAAGGGCGACATCGCTTTTGAAGTAAGCGGTAAAGCCCAATCTATTCTTTCTGGTGAGCGACTTGTACTTAACTGCATGCAGCGAATGAGTGGCATTGCAACATATACCAATAGGTTGTGTAAACTTATTGAAGGAACCTCTGCGCAGTTGATGGACACTCGTAAAACCACTCCCAATTTTCGTTTAATGGAAAAATGGGCTGTAGCTGTTGGTGGCGGACGAAATCATCGATTTGCTTTGTATGACATGATCATGCTCAAAGACAATCACATCGATGTGGCCGGTGGAATTACAAAGGCCGTGAGCAACGCAGTCAGTTATTTAAAGGAGAGAAACAAAAAACTTCAGATCGAAGTAGAGACACGCAACCTGAAAGAAGTACAAGAAGCTCTCGATACAAATAAGGCTGATGTAATCATGCTTGACAACATGAAGCTTGACGAGATGAAAGAGGCTGTAAAGCTCATCAATGGAAAATGTAAAACGGAAGCCAGTGGTGGAATTACCGAATCTACCCTCCGCTCCGTTGCCGAATGTGGTGTTGATTATATTTCAATGGGCGCGCTCACTCATTCTGCTAAAAGCCTGGACTTGAGCTTGAAAATTTTTTAACGTCATCTATTGATAGGGCATTTAATCTTCAAATTTTCAAATCATTCAATCTTCAAATTAGTTACTTTTGCCCTTCATGGAACTCGAAGACGCACCACGCCAACATTATTCTGAAAAAGAAAAGCGCGATATTTTCGATAACGAGTTCATGCCCCACATTAACTCGATGTACAACTTTGGCTATCGTCTTACGCTTGATCGCGATGATGCCAAAGACTTAGTTCAAGACACATATCTTAAGGCTTATCGCTTTATAGAATCATTCCAGAAAGGAACTAATGCAAAAGCATGGCTGTTCCGCATCTTGAAAAACAGTTTTATTAATGACTACCGGAAGAAGAGTAAGGAGCCTTCGAAGGTAGACTATCAGGAAGTCGAAACTTATTATAACTCAGAGGAAGTCGACCGCCAGATCACACCTGACTTGCGTGTCGAGAGTTTGAAAGATATGATTGGTGATGAGATCAGCAACGCGCTTAATGCGCTCGATGTTGATTTTCGCACCGTGATTATTCTGTGCGACCTTGAAGGTTTTAAATATGAGGAGATGGCAAAGATTTTAGATATCCCCATCGGCACTGTTCGCAGCCGCCTGCACCGTGCCCGGAATCTCCTCAAAGAAAAATTGAAGTCGTACGCACAATCAATGGGTTACAACAAAGCATAAGTAAGTTATGGCAACTTCCCAAAATCCTTTCGTTCAGGCCGATGGCAAAAAGCCAACGTGCATGGAGATGCTTCAGACGATCCTCGATGGCGAGGCCACCAATGAGCAGAAAGATTATTTCAAGCAACACATGGATATGTGCATGCCCTGCTACAAAGAATACAATGTAGACATGGCGATCAAAGAATTACTGAAAGCCAAATGCTGCGGAGGAAATTGCCCTGAAGGACTGGCCGATCAAATCAAAGCCAAAATCAATTCAACCACTGCTTAATGGCCGGAAAAGCAATTATTTTTTCAGCCCCATCCGGTTCTGGTAAAACAACCATCGTTCATCACCTACTCTCAAAAAACCCTGACTTAGGTTTTTCTATTTCTGCTGCTACTCGCGATAAGCGCGGGCGTAAAGAAGAAAATGGAAAAGATTATTACTTCCTTTCTCCCGAAGAGTTCATACTCAAAATCGATAACGATGAGTTTGTGGAGTGGGAAGAAGTATATGCCGGAAATTTTTACGGCACGTTGAAATCAGAGATCGATCGCATTTGGAGCGAAGGCAAAAATGTAATCTTCGATGTAGATGTAAAAGGCGGTCTCAATTTGAAAAAATATTTCGGAGACAAAGCTCTCGCCATTTTTGTAAAAGTTCCGTCTATTGATGTTTTAAAAGTCCGCCTTAACGATCGTGGTACGGAGACAGAAGAAAGTCTCTCACGCAGATTGTTCAAGGCTAAGTTCGAAATGTCTTTTCAAGATCATTTTGATGTGGTGCTTGTAAATGAAGATCTAGATAAGTCATTGGCTGAAGCTCAGCGTTTGTATGATGACTTCAAAAAACGATAAATGAAAATCGGGCTCTACTTCGGCTCATTTAATCCTATTCATGTCGGTCATCTTGCCATTGCTAATGTGATGGCCGAAAATACTGACCTCGCAAAAGTTTGGTTTGTTGTTTCTCCTCAAAATCCTTTCAAACCAAGCAAAGGATTACTTCATGAATTCGATCGTTATGACATGGTGAAGGCCGCCATTGCCGATAACTATAAACTTGAAGTAAGTGATGTTGAATTTCATTTAACTAAACCGAGTTACACCATTCACACACTCGTGCACTTGCGTGAAAAGCATCCTGAAAAAGAATTTAAAGTTATCTTGGGAGAGGATAACCTTGATAATTTCGAGAAGTGGAAAAATCACGATCAAATTCTGGAACAATTTGGATTATATGTTTATCCAAGGCCACATGTAACAAATTCAGAGTTGAAGCGTCATCCGCAAGTAAAAGTCATTGAGGCTCCCTTGCTTGATATTTCCGCAACCTACATTCGCGATTGCATCAAAAACAATAAATCCATTCGCTATCTCGTTCCAGAGGTCGTTGAGCAAATGATTCGCTCAAAAGGTTTTTATAAATAATTTTCAAGAGACAACTTTTCAGATCTTGTTTTCGTCTTACTGCGAAATCCTATGAAACAATTTTTACTTTTTTCTCTTTTTGTAATCCTTTCGCTTTCATCCTTCGCAGGTGGGATCAAAGGCATCTTAAAAGCTGATGACGGAAGTGCTCTTCCCTTTGCCTCAATTTATGTTAAGCAAACAGCATCAGGAGCGGCTACCGATTTGAATGGGTACTATGAAATCACTCTCCCGGCCGGTCATTACGAACTCGTTTATAAATTTCTTGGGTACGAATCTGTAACGCGCGTGATTGAGGTGGCCGACAGCTTTGTTGAAGTCAATGTAACAATGAAGCAAGAATCGGTTGTTCTCGCCACCGTAACCGTAAAGGCGAGCAAAGAGGATCCGGCTTATACCATCATGCGCAAAGCCATCGCGAAGGCAAAATACCACACTCAACAAATCGATAGTTATATCGCTCATGCCTACATCAAAGGCAAGGGCAAAATAAAAGACTATCCGTGGCTCGCCAAAAAAATGCTGGAAAAGGAAGGCATCACTAAGGATCGTTTGTTTATTAGTGAATCCGTCAGCGAAATAAAATATACGAGGCCTAATAAGTTTGAAGAAAAAGTAATAGCGATTTACACCCAAGGCAAAAACAAAGACACTTCTCCTAACAATTATTTTTTCGGAAGCTTCTATCATCCCGAAATTGCTGAGACCGTGTCCCCGCTTTCGCCAAAATCATTTTCTTATTACAAGTTTGAATACTTGGGCACTTTCAAAGATGGCAATTATGACATTAGTAAGGTCAAGGTAATTCCTCGTTCAAAAGGCGACAATGTTTTTGAAGGAACAATTTCGATTGTAGAAAACTGGTGGAGTATCCACAGCCTGGACCTGACTGCCACTAAACTCGGAATTCATTTTCAGCTAAAACAAATTTATAATCCCATCGAAGATAAGGCTTGGCTTCCTGTGTCGCAGGAAGCGGTTGTGGGAGGAAAAATTTTCGGTTTTGATTTTGAAGGCTCGTACCATGCCACCATGGGCGGCTATAAAATCAAGTTGAACCCAGCGCTGCCTGTGGAGATGGAGGTGATTGATGCTAAATTGGATAAAGAGGAAGCTAAAAAAATTAAGCAGCAATTCAGCCAGAAAAATCAGCAACTCAAACAGCGCCTCGAAAGCGGAAAAGAAATCACAAACAAAGAACTGAAGCAGCTGGTAAAAGCCTACGAGAAAGAGGAACAGAAACAACAAAAAGAACCCGATGTCATTTCCGAATCGAAGTTTTCGGTCGATTCAACAGCCTACAAAAAAGATTCGACTTTCTGGGTAGACATTCGCCCGGCACCGCTCGACAAAGAAGAAATTCGCGGCTACAAAAAATCTGATAGCATTAGCGAAGTGCAGCGCAAACGCGATGAAGGCGATACGCTCAAGTCGAAGAAGAAGCATAAAGGATTTAGTCCGTTTGATGTGCTGACTGGAAATACTTATACCCTTAATAAAACTTCCAGCTTTGAAATTCACACTCCCTTTGGAGGCTATAACACCGTGGAAGGCGTGAATGCATTTTATCGTTTGAGTTATTATAAGCGCTGGGTAAAACGCGACACAGTAAACAAAGACAAAAAACCTGAGACTAGACGATTAGAGATAAGTCCGTTCTTCCGTTATGCCTTTGCTCGCGATAAACTCACCGGCTTCTTAAGAATTGATTATCGTACTCGAACCAGCAACTTAAGAATTAACGGTGGCCGATACATTCAGCAATTCAATAGCAACGAGCCAATTCACCCATTCATCAATACAATCACTACATTGTTTGATGGACAGAATTGGATGAAGATTTATGAACGCGATTTCGTGGAGGCTACATTTCGTCAAACATTCAGCAGTAAATATTCTTTTACGTCAGGGCTAGCGCTTGCCCGAAGGTATGAGTTGTTCAACAACAACGACTATTCATTTAATAATAAAAGTAAAGAACGTTTTACCGCCAACGCTCCTGTCAATTCAGAATTACCAAGCACAAGTTTCGCTGACAACACCGCCTTCACAGGCCGAATTGGAATTGAGGTAAGACCATGGCAGAAATTTAGAATTCGTAATGGAGTGAAATACAGGGCCGATCGTTCATCGCCTGTTCTCTCTGTAGATTACAGAAAAGGATTTAGTGGAGTTCTCGGAAGCGATGTTGATTACGATTTGATGGAAGCTGGTATCCGCGATGTAATTCGCTTCGGTATTCGCGGAACGCTGGATTTGAATTTGAAAGCTGGAAAATTCTTCAATGCAAAATCCATGTACTTCATGGATTACAAACACTTCATGGGCAACCAAACTCCATTTATTACAACTGATCCGGCCGGAAGTTTCCGTTTGCTTGATTACTACAAATACAGCACGCGCGATCAATATTTTTCAGTCAATGCGCATTATCACTTCCGCAAGTTTTTAGTATCACGCTTCGCCAAAGCAAGGCTCTTGGGTGTAACAGAAAATTTCTTTGTTAATTATTTAGCAACACCTTCATCCGGAAATTACACCGAGCTGGGATATGGTATCAATGGAATCTTGCGCCTGTTCAGGTTGGAGTTTACCACTTCTTTCCAAAATGGAAATTACATTGGCAATGGCTTTCGTTTGGGAATCTCTACAAATATGTCTGTGCGGTTTTCGGATAATTAAGGAGCACCACTAAGAGATATTCTTCAAAATATCTTCTGTCATCTCTTCTAATCCAAATTGATGTTGCCATCCCCAATCTTTGCGCGCGGGTGAATCGTCAATTGATTTTGGCCACGAGTCGGCAATCGATTGGCGGAAATCTGGTTGATAAGAAATGTGAAAATCAGGAATATGTTTTTTGATTGTTGAGGCAATCTGTGCGGGGCAGAAGCTCATCGCGCTAACATTATAACTCGTACGCACTTTCACTTTTTCTGCAGGAGCCTCCATCAGATCGATTGTCGCTTTCACCGCATCGTCCATGTACATCATGGGCAAGTAAGTATCCGCGGAGAGAAAGCACTCGTATTTCTTGTCTTTGACTGCTTTGAAATAAATATCAACTGCGTAATCGGTGGTGCCACCGCCTGGAGGGGTCTTCCATCCAATCAACCCTGGGTAGCGCAAACTGCGCACGTCTACACCATATCTTCTAAAATAATAATCGCACCATAATTCTCCCGCGAGCTTTGTAATTCCATAAACGGTCGTGGGATCCATCACCGTGTCTTGCGGAGTATTTTGTTTCGGAGTTGTTGGGCCAAAGGCCGCGATCGAACTTGGCCAATATACTTTGTGTAGTTTCAATTCTTGAGCTGCTTCTAAAACGAAAAGCAGGCTTTCCATATTCAATTTCCAAGCCCAGCGCGGGTCTTTCTCGCCAGTAGCCGAAAGCAACGCTGCCAAATGATAAACTTGAGTGATCTCGTGTTTCTTCAGCAACTCAAAAAGCCTGTCGCGCTGCATCACATCAAATTTCTCGTAAGGGCCTTCTTTCAAAACACCTTGAGCGTCTTTGATGTCAGAGGCGATTACGTTTTCTTGTCCGTAAATTTTCCAGAGGCCTTGCGTGAGCTCAGCGCCAAGTTGGCCGCCAGCACCGATCAAAAGAATTTTTGTCTTCTTCATGAAAAAATAGATTGGGCGCGAAGTTAATTGAAAAAGGCTTCAAGCTACAAGCCGAAAGCTTCAGGCTAAATTTTTATGAAAAGCTTGCACCTTGAAGCCTTAAGCTTTTAGCTTTACACTTCAAATATTATTACCATGTACAAAAAATTAAAACCCGTTTTAGAAAAGGAATTGAACAGCATCCGCGAGGCCGGTCTTTATAAAAAGGAGCGTATCATCACCACGCCCCAGGCAGCCGATATCAAAACCACGGATGGTAAAGAGGTAATTAATTTTTGTGCGAATAATTATTTGGGGTTGTCGTCACACCCTCGTGTAATTGCTGCCGCGAAAAAAGCAATCGATACTCATGGGTTTGGTATGTCATCAGTACGTTTCATTTGCGGAACCCAAGACATTCATAAGGAATTAGAAAAAAAGATTTCAGAGTTCCTCCACACGGAAGACACCATTCTATACGCTGCTGCTTTTGATGCCAATGGTGGCGTATTCGAACCTTTACTTGGTGAAAAGGATGCAATCATTTCGGATGAGTTAAATCACGCTTCTATTATTGATGGGGTTCGTTTGTGTAAGGCCATGCGCTATCGCTACAAGCACAACAACATGGAAGATCTGAAGCAGCAATTGGAAGACGCCAAAAAAGCCGGAGCAAACCAAATCATCATTGTAACTGATGGCGCTTTTTCCATGGATGGCACAATTGCTAAGATGGATGAGATCTGTGACTTGGCCGATCAATACGAAGCTTTGGTGATGACTGATGAGTGTCACTCAACGGGTTTCCTGGGAAAAACTGGTCGCGGTGTACCTGAACTCAGAGGTGTTATGGATCGCGTAGATATTATCACTGGAACTTTAGGTAAAGCATTGGGTGGGGCTTCAGGCGGATTCACTTCTGGCAAAAAAGAAATTATTGAATTGCTCCGTCAGCGTTCAAGACCGTATTTGTTTTCGAATACCCTTGCGCCTTCAATAACTGGCGCTTCCATTGAAGTCTTCAACATGCTTTCGGAAACAACTGCCCTTCGCGATAAGCTGGAGCAAAACACAAAATATTTCAGAGATGAAATGACCAAAGCTGGTTTTGATATCAAGCCGGGTGTTCACCCGATTGTTCCCATCATGCTGTATGAAGCACCCCTGGCTCAAAAATTTGCTGAGCGACTTTTAGAAAAAGGAATTTATGTAATCGGGTTCTTCTTCCCGGTGGTGGCTAAAGGCCAGGCGCGTATTCGTGTACAAATTTCAGCCGGACACGAAAGGCATCATCTAGACAAAGCCATCAAAGCATTTACTGAAGTTGGAAAAGAATTGGGCGTGTTGAAGTAGGTTAAGAAGCCTTACTCAATTTTTCTTTCAGGAAATCCGGATCACCTGAAAACATTCCGAAGAGAGCTTCACTGTCGTGCATCGGCAGAAAGTAGATTCTGTTTTTCTTTCCTTTCAGCTTGAGTGAATACATATTCAGGAACGGGAGTAGTTTCAAATCTTTTACTTCGTCCCAATCATACTGCTTTGCTTTGAACGTGGTGATCACAGCAATTTTCTTTTTGCTCATAGCCACACGCTTCACTTTGCTGAAAACGATGAAATGAATCGAGATCAGGATCATCGCTAATGTGAGGAAAACGAAAATGGCAAACCTGTTCTTGGGCGAATCCTGAAATCTTAGCAGGAGGACAGTTGCTGCTACAGCTTGCATCGCGGCAAACGCGAGGAAAAAATACCGCACGAAGTAGTACTTAAATAAATTGGCTTCTCTCATCTAAATCAAAGTTTAAAAAATGAAGTACTCTAGAACGTTTACACAAAATTAAAACAGAAATTTTGGTAAATGCAAGAATTACCGCAGATTATCATACACGAACAAGAGAATTGAAATTAATGTTGGTCGATCGCCACAGGAAATCTTGACCGAGGATTATGTGGGTTGCAGCGGATGAACGCTGATTAAATACAAGCTGAAAGAGATTTAATGTTGATCGATCACGACAGGAAAATCTTGACCTCGTGAAAAGGTATATGGATACTGTGGCTTGCCTTTTAATTTGCGTGTAAGCTCAGGCACTTGATCATCGAGAAAAGATTTTAGTTCGTAGATCGTCACCTTGCCATCTTTGGGAGAACCATCGGCTTCACCTTCGAGTCCCTTGATCAAGAGGTAAGTAAAAATTCCATGACCAAGCTCGGCAAACTCTGCTGCAAATTGTTCGCTGCCTGCAGATGCCATCACATGAATACCCGCACTGCGCGAGAGTTGTGCAATTGCTTTTTCTTCGGCAGCTCCGCGATTAGCTAGTAGCTCGACTGATCCTCCGCTCTGACAGGCGTCCATGATGATCAACTGTTTTAACGCTTTGATGTTTTTAAATTTCTCTTGCAGCACACTAGCTTCGATTGCTTCTTTCTTCAGAGAACTTAAATCGTAGAGACGCGCACTTTCGCTTGGAATGAAAAAGAATTGATCTTCAACCATGCTTCCGTGGCCAGCGTAATAAAAAATGAAAACATCTTCCTGGTGGATTTGCACTGATAGTTCATCCATCGCTTTCAAGATGTTAGCTCTGGAAGCTTCGCCATCATACAGCGTGTGGAGTTCAACATTTTTAAATAAACCTTTGGAGTCGACTGCTTTGCCAAACGATTCTGCATCGGGCTTGGCATAATTCAACGTCATCTTTGGATTTTTGTATTGATTGATTCCCACCGCCAGAATGTGACAGACCGAGTTCTTATCTGAGCTCTCTGAGAATATTTCTGCCGACACGGGATCTGACTCAACTCTATCTTTATTACTTGCCGATGCCGTAAACGTATTGGTGCCTCCAATCAAACTCAAGGTCTCCTTGATCACTGTAGCTTGACCTTTGCCATTTGGGAGTTTCATTTCGTTCAAGACAATGCTCTTGCCGTTGTGAAACAATTTTACATTGGCTACTCCAGCTCCGTTGTCAATAATTTTTACAAATACGTCTGCCTTTGCGGGATCAGACGTTGACTGGATTGCTACCTTCAGGGTTGGCGGAGGTGAGCCTTTTAGTTTCTGATTGATGCCTTGCGATCCATCGTTACCTCTGCTTTGAAAAATTTTCGGCAACAAATCAGGGCGATAAAACTCATTGAAGAACTGATCGGCTCCATACGTTTTCATTCCATTGACGAAGTGGATGAACTGACGCGCTTCTTGTGTTCCGTTGAAATACCCTTCCGGGTTTTTCACCATCCATTCCTTTTCACCAAAATGAATGTGCTCGAAAAATTCTTTGCCTGAATTCAAATCCCAGAATTTGGTAGTGCCATCCACACTGTGGCTGATCAGCATTTTATTATCGGGACTGAAAAGAAGCGAAGTTACTTCAGCCTTATGTCCATCAAATGTTCGGATAACTTTTGCTGAGGCAATATCCCAAACACGAATTTGCCTGTCGGCTCCGGCAGAGTAAACGCTTTTACCATCGGGACTAAAAATTGCAACGTGCACTGCTCCCCGATGCCCCATAAATTTTCTTTCCATTAAACCGGTACCCACATTCCACAGACGAATGCTTCCATCCCAGCTGGCAGAAAGTAATTGTTGTTTGTCGGCACTGAGCCGTAAGGAAGAAATCACATCGCTATGACCAATGAAATCGCGCACCATCGCTTTCGTGTCGAGCTCCCACATTTTTATTTCCTTGCTCTGCCCGGTGAATAGATACAAATCGTTTTGTCCCCACTGAATGTTGAGTGCGGCATTGTTTTCGAAATCAAAAAAATTGACCGACTTACCTGTACTCAAATCCCAAGTGATCATTCGCGCATCCCAGCTAGAGGCTGCTACTTTGGTTTCATCGCTATTGAAATGAATGTCGAGAATCGGCTCACGATGAGCTTTGATTGTTCTGATCGTATCTCCGGTTTGTACATTCCACAGAATAATTTTTCCTTCGCCTCCACCTGTGATCAATCTCTTTCCATCTTTCGAAAGATCGTAGCAGAGCACTGCTTTCTGATGGCCAACAAATTCCATCACACTTTTTCCTGCGGCTATGTCCCATTGCTTCACTTTCGATCCAAATTTTCCTTTGATCAAAGTCTTTCCATCATTAGTGATCAGTAAATTATTTTTGAAACGAACGTATTTTGCAATCTGCATTTCCCAGATAAAATTAGGATCGTAGGTGATGCCGCCTTTATCGCGAAGGTTGAGAAAGCCGGTGAGCGATTGAACTACTTTCTTCTTCTCTAAATCCCAAACAAGAGTGGAGTTATTATCGCAAGCGATCAAGAGTTGCTTTCCATTTTTCGTGAAAACAGTTTCGTTCATCTCTTGTTCAACTCCGGGATTGAATCGTTGCAATTCTTTTCCCGACTCACTATCCCAAATAATGATTTCCTTTTTGAGCGCGAGAACAACTTTTTTGTTATCCGGAGAAACCGCAATCGAAGAAGCATCGCGAAGCTCATCGGCATATTGCTTCACTAATTTCCCTGAAGCGAGATCATATCTCTTTGCAGAACCATTATGCGAAACCATCACCAGGCTTTTGCCATCGGGAGAAAAGGAGCAAAACGTGGCGCAACCTCCACACCATCCGGTTCCATATTCAAAGGTGTAAGCCTTCTGCCAATCGCTGGTGCGATAAACATTTACGATTCGATTGTCTTCACCAAAAGCTATCCATTTTGAATCTGAACTAATCGACACATCAACCCCATTTCTATTTGATTCGGGATTAACTTCAATTTCCTTTATTTTCTTTTTTGAATTGAAATCGTAAACAAGAACATTGTAACGCAGGCCTGCAGTCACAAAAAATTTCATGTCGGGACTAATGGCTACGTGAGTGATTCTTTCATGAAGAGGATTGATTGAAAAAATTTCCTTTCCCGTTTCCATCTCCCAAAGCTTCACAGTTTCATCATTGCTTCCGGTAAGAAGGTATTTTCCATTGCTGCTGATGTCAACGGATGTCACAGTGAAGTCGTGGCCCAAAAAGCTGCGTACTTCGCGGCCCGTACTCAACTCCCAAAGCTTTGCCGATTTATCTCTACTAGCCGTGACCACATAATTACTGTCTGGGCTAACTGCCACGGCAACTACGGCCAGTTCATGCCCGCGTTGAATAACTGTTTCAATAGATTGACCAGCGCTTTGTAAACTAAAAGCGATTGATGCAAGGAAAATAAGTAGTCGCATGATTAATTCTTAATTGCTTCGGGCTCTTGTGCCTCAGGCTCAACGGGCACTTCCTCCCAATTACGTGGTTCGTTGTCGTGTAAATACTCTAAAATTTTCTTCTCGACTTGCCAGAGTTTTAGTCCGCGGATAAATTTTCCGTTGCGTGCTAAAATCAGTCGGCCGGTTTCTTCCGAAATGGCAAGGAGAAGTGTATCGGTAACCTCACTCATACCAATAGCCGAGCGGTGACGCAATCCAAACTGTGGAGGAAGATGATCGTTTTCACTCACAGGCAACACGCATCGCGCGGCAAGGATTCGTCCTTTAAAAATAATGGCAGCTCCATCGTGTAGTGGGGTGTGCTTATTGAAAATAGAAAGGATCAATCTGCGATTCACTTCGGCATCGAGCATCTCGCCTGTTTCGCAATACGATTTCAATTCATTATCGCGAGAGAAGACAATGAGTGCTCCGGTGCGAGTGGCTTTCATGGATTTGCATGCCTCAATCAATTGGTGAACATCAAAATCATCATGATGCCCTTGCCGCCAGTTTTGCAGGGTTTTAAAAATGCTTTCGCGATTGATTTCCGTGCTACGGCCGATGAGCAGCAAAAACTTTCTGATCTCCGGTTGAAATAAAATGATCATCGCCAATACCCCCACGCCCATGAACTGGCCGAGAATTTTAGCTAGCAATTCCATTTGAGCGGCACGCACAATGAGATAAACTAAGTAGAGCGCAAGAATCCCTAAGAAAATATTGACGGCAATACTTCCGCGAATGAGTTTGTAAACCTGGTAAAGCAAAACCGATACTAAGCCAATGTCGACCACGTCAACCCAGGTGACTTCAAGAAAGCCGATTTGAAAGAGAAAAATCACTGTCAAAGATAACTTTGATTATTAATTCGAAAAATATCAATTCGATAACCAGTGGTTTGCCGAAACTTTAACCGCTGAGGACGCTGAAGGCCGCAGAGAAATACAAAAAATAACCTCCGCGTAACTCTGCGTGTATTTCTTTGCGCACTTTGCGGTTAAACCGATTGATAATGCGTAATCAACGTTTATCTTCGCGCGAATGGCTGCTAACGAAACCCCGCTACAAAAACAATTCAATGCAATCAAGGTAAAATACCCCGGTGCGTTGTTGCTTTTTCGTGTGGGCGATTTTTACGAAACCTTTGGCGAGGATGCCATCACAGCAAGTAAAATCCTCGATATCGTTTTAACCAAACGCGGAAATGGTTCCGCTTCCGAAACTGCCCTTGCAGGATTCCCCCATCATTCGTTAGATACTTATTTGCCCAAGCTGGTTCGTGCCGGCCATCGCGTGGCGATTTGCGATCAATTGGAAGACCCACGCTTCGTTAAGGGAATCGTGAAAAGAGGTGTAACCGAATTGGTGACCCCCGGTCTTTCTTTCAATGATCACGTACTCGATCGCAAACAGAATAATTTTCTTGCTTCCATCTGCATTGGCAAAAATGTTTGGGGCATTTCCTTCCTGGATATTTCTACTGGAGAGTTTTATGCCGCTCAAGGGAATGAAAATTATGTATTGAAACTGGTTCAGGGGTTTGCGCCAAGCGAGATAATTTTCAGCAAGCAGGCGAGAGAGAAATTTGAAAATCTGTTTAGTGCAGACCACGCCACTTATGCGCTAGATGAATGGGTTTATCAATTTGATTACGGCCATGACAAGCTGATCAATCAATTTAAAACTTCCTCGCTCAAGGGATTCGGAATTGATGGCATGAGCGAAGGCATCGTTGCGGCCGGTGCGATTTTGCATTACCTCGAAGGAACCGAGCACAAAGACACTTCTCACATCGCTTCCATTTCGCGCATCGATGAAGACAAATATGTGTGGCTCGATAAGTTCACCATCCGGAATTTAGAAATCGTTTATGCCCAGCAAGACGGTGGAGTTCCGTTGATTGAAATTCTTGATCGCACGATCACTCCCATGGGTTCGCGTTTGCTTCGTCAGTGGATGATCTTACCATTGCGGGATAAAAATGCGATTGACGAGCGACTTGACTCTGTAGATTTCTTTTACAAAAATTCAGAGATAGCAGAAAAAATTGTAGAGCAATTCAGAAGTGTTGCCGATTTAGAAAGACTTATTTCTAAAGTTGCTGTTGGCAGAATCAATCCAAGAGAGTTGTTGCAACTGAAGCGCTCACTAAAATGTGTTGCTCCGATAAAACAATTGCTCGAAAAACTGCCATCGATCCATTTGAAGAAAATGGCCGACCAGCTTCACGAATGCGAATTCCTCTTAGAGAAAATAGAAAAAGAACTTCGCGAAGATGTCTCCATTGCAAGTAATCAAGGCGGCATCATCAAAGAAGGTGTCGATGCTGAGTTGGATGAACTGCAAAAAATCGCTTTCGCGGGGAAAGATTATCTCTTACAAATTCAAAAGCGAGAGGTAGAACGAACTGGAATCAATTCACTGAAGATTTCTTACAACAAAGTTTTCGGTTATTACCTTGAAGTAAGTAACTCTAATAAAGACAAAGTTCCTACCGACTGGATTCGTAAACAGACTTTGGTGAATGCCGAGCGCTTCATCACCGAAGAATTGAAAGTCTACGAAGAAAAAATTCTTCATGCTGAAGAAAAACTGGTGGTGATTGAACAACGAATCTTCAATGAACTTGTTCGCCATGCGTCAGAATTCATTCCGCAGATTCAACTCAATGCACGTACCATCGCTGTTCTCGATTGTCTACTTTCATTCGCCACCATTGCTCATGCAAATCGCTATTCAAAGCCGGAAGTAAATGAATCAACCAAGCTTGAAATTAAAGAAGGCCGCCACCCGGTAATCGAAAAGCAATTGCCTATTGGCGAAAGCTATGTGCCCAACGACATTTATTTAGACAACGACTCGCAACAAATTCTAATTATCACCGGTCCGAACATGGCGGGCAAGTCTGCTTTGCTGAGACAAACAGCATTAATCGTTTTGATGGCGCAGATGGGAAGTTTTGTGCCAGCCACAAGTGCTGCAATCGGTGTAGTAGATAAAGTTTTCACGCGTGTTGGAGCCTCCGATAATTTATCGAAAGGCGAATCGACATTCATGGTGGAGATGACGGAGACTGCAAGTATTCTCAACAACCTGAGCAATCGCAGTTTGATTTTGATGGATGAGATCGGCCGAGGCACTAGTACTTATGATGGCGTGTCCATTGCGTGGAGTATCGTAGAGTTTTTGCACAACCATAAAGACTTCAAAGCCAAAACACTTTTCGCCACACACTATCATGAGCTGAATCAATTGGCTGAAGACCTAGTGCGCGTGAAAAATTTCAATGTGAGCGTGAAAGAAATTGGCGACAAGATTATTTTCATGCGCAAGCTGAAAGAAGGTGGCAGCGAGCATAGTTTCGGTATTCACGTGGCACAATTGGCGGGCATGCCCAACAAAATTGTACTCAGAGCGAATGAAATCTTACATTTCCTCGAAAAGGAGAAGCACAAGAACGAACCGGAGAAGAAATTCGATGCATTACCCAAGTCAACTTCACAAATGACCTTGTTTGAGGCTGATCCGAAGACGAAAGAGCTCCAAAACATGCTTGACAAAATCGATATCAATACCATCAGCCCAGTAGAAGCACTGCTTAAATTGAATGAAATTCTGGGGGTTTACAGAAAATAATTCTGTTTCATGCTTTGAATTCGTAATAATCTTCTGATAATCTTACACGCACCTATTGCGTTGACTTAATCGAAATACCTTTGCACCTACCCGATCAAACCCCTGTATGAGTAAACCTGCGCGTGAAGAGAAGATGTTCACTAATGAGTTGAGCATTTATAATCGTAATAGAGATTTATCCGATGAACAAAAATCACTTGATGACCTCAAATCGGCTCACGAGAAGCTGACGGAAGACTATAAGAAGCTTTTGGAACAAGCGCGATTCCTTACCTGGATCAGCGGGCGATTGGAGAAGAAATTGCATAAATCGAATCGCGACTTGGCAGAGCGCAATTCAAAGCTTGAAAAGGCAGTAGATGAATTGATGACTGCTAAAGCGGGAAGAAGTGCTTACGCCATTATTTACTTCATTGCCATTGTACTTTTCGTCTTGGAAGAATTTCTAATCGAGCCAGTAATTGAGCAATTTGGAAACGGAGTAGGCTACAGCATTTTGATCAAATTGATCATTGTATTGATGTTGAAGGTTTCTGAAGGAGTGATCGAAGAGCGCATTAAACAGAAACCTAAGTTAGAAGCCGGGAAAGCGGTACTGGCCTAGATGTACCATTTCAATCTAAATTGAACTGATTTACAAGCGTTTGTTTGATGTAAGTCCGTCAAAATATTCATTGTCGCGCGTGGATTTTCAAGTACCTTTGTAATCCGCTATGACACAAGCACAAACTATTACGCTTTACCAGCCGCTTTTGCACACCATTGCCTACAATCTGGTGCGTTGCAAAGAGGATGCTGAAGATATTGTGCAAGAGACGTTCGTCAAATGGCTTACGATCGATCAGAAAAAAATCGAAAACACAAAAGCGTATTTGATTAAGGCCGTTACCAATAACTGCTTGAATCACCTCAGTTCTCTTCGAAAGAAAAAAGAAGAATACTTCGATCACTTTCAGTTGTCTGAATTGCTCACCAAATTCAAGGAGACCAATATTTCTAAAATTGATTTGGATATCAATCTGAGCGAAGCCTTTAAAGTATTGCATACCAAACTCGGACCACTTGAACGTGCCGTTTATTTGCTCAAAGAGGTTTTCGATTTCGATTACGATGAGCTTCAAGTAGCCCTCGACAAAAAGAAAGAACACTGCCGCCAGTTATTTTGCCGTGCGAAAAAGAAATTGGATGAAGAGACTTCCAAGATTCAGTTCACACTTCCCGACACTTCTAAAATGATGAAGAGTTTTCGTGAAGCTTGCGATTTCGGCAACGCTTCGAAATTGATTCAAGAGCTTAAGCAACAGATCTCTTAAGAAAAAAACAGCAGACAATCGTCACGTTTTATTTCTAAGATTGTCTTAGAGAAAGAATTAAAATGAACACAGCTACAGTACAACCCGAGGTTCGCAGAAAACCAATCCTCAAACAGGAATTCGCTTTTGCGTTGATTCATCTTATACCGCTGGCTGCCATTTTCACTGGCGCCACTTTTTTTGATTGGATGGTTTGCATTTTCCTTTATGTTTTCCGCATGTTTTGGATCACCGGAGGATACCACAGATACTTTGCTCATAAATCTTACAAAACTTCGCGTTGGTTTCAGGCTGTGATTGCATTTATGGCACAGACTTCAGCACAGAAGGGTGCACTTTGGTGGGCAGCCCATCACCGTCATCACCACAGACATAGTGATACTCCTGCCGATCCACATTCAATGAAGATTTATGGATTCTGGTATTCACACATCGGCTGGATCGTTGGTCCTGATTTTAAGGAAACCGATTACAAGACCATTGGCGATTATGCCAAGTATCCTGAGTTGGTTTGGTTGAACAAACATTACCTCGTGGCACCAACCATTCTTGCTCTTACTGTAATGGCTCTTGGCGGAATCGTGAATGGAGGAAGCATCTTAACCATGTTTACTACCGCTGGCTTCTCAACATTGTTTATCGGATTCTTTTTGAGCACTGTGGTCTTGTATCACGGCACATTCTCGATCAACTCGATCATGCACAAGTTTGGCAACCAGCGATACGAATCTCATGATGAGAGTCGTAACAGTGTGTGGCTAGCTCTACTTACTCTTGGTGAAGGATGGCATAACAACCACCATTATTATGAGGTGGCATCGCGCCAGGGGTTTTTCTGGTGGGAAGTTGACATTACTTACTACATTTTAAGAGGACTTGCCGCGGTTGGCTTGATTTGGGAGCTGAAAGAAGTACCGAAGCATATCAAATATTCTAAAAACAAATCGCATGCACAGGAGTTGAAGAAGCAGTTCGATGCTTCACGTCCTCCTCTGGCGAGTCAAAAGTTTGTTGAAGAAGATGTCACCGTCTAACGACCAGAATTTTCTAGAGAGCTCCATCAAACTTTTCCGGTATTATAAAAAACTCGGAGAAGGAGCAATTGCTCAACTCAACGATGAGCAAGTTTTGGCAAAGCCGAATGAACTCAGCAACAGCATTGCATTAATTGTACATCACCTTAGCGGGAATATGCTTTCACGCTGGACCGATTTCTTAACCTCGGATGGAGAGAAACCGTGGCGTGATCGTGAAGGCGAATTCGAGAAATCGTATGCCGATAAAGCAGAAATGCTAGCGGCTTGGGAGAAAGGATGGAAATGCTTGTTGGACGCGCTCGAAAGTTTGAAGCCTGAAGACCTTTCGAAAATAATTTATATCCGAAACGAAGGCCAGTCGGTGATGGAGGCCATTCAGAGGCAGTTAGCGCATTATCCGCACCATGTAGGGCAGATTTTGTATCAGGCTAAGATTTTGGTTGGAAATGATTTTAAGTCACTTTCTATCCCGAAAGGGAAGTCGGATAGCTTTAACCAGGATAAATTCAGTCAGGCAAAAGAAAGAAAACACTTTACTGATAAGCTCTGATTTGGATTTTTAGCAAACGGAATTAACTTTGCAGTCCTTTTTAGGGTAGATCCTTAAGATTTCGCTGAAAAGGAACCAAACACCAGCCTTCGCTAACGCTACGGCTGGTAAAAAAGCGGGAGTAGCTCAGTTGGTAGAGCACGACCTTGCCAAGGTCGGGGTCGCGAGTTCGAGTCTCGTTTCCCGCTCAATTTTGAGGTTAATCGTTATTCGCTAATGATTAATCGTAACAAAAAAGTGTGAGATAGACCTCACACTTTTTTATTTTGAAATCGAGATTAGTGATTAGCGCTATTCACGAATAACTGATAACGATTAACGAACACCCGCCCTGGTGGTGGAATTGGTAGACACGCAGGACTTAAAATCCTGTGGCCAGTAATGGCTGTACGGGTTCAACTCCCGTCCGGGGTACATATTTTTACAATCTAAGCCCTGATTTCTTAGGGCTTATTTATTTTCTAGGGTGCTGATTCGGAGCAGAAAATTTTGACGAATTGAAAGTTCCTTATATTTATTGCAAATAATCTGAACCATCTGTCAAACTTTTCCATTCCTAGCCTAATATGATTTTCAAAGAAATTTCTATTAAAAACTTTAGGGGTATCCGAGATTTGACTCTGAGAGATTTTGGTCTAATAAATCTATTCACCGGGAAAAATAACTCCGGAAAGACATCGGCTCTTGAGGGTGTTATGCTAGCCGCTGGAATGTCGAATCCGACTCTCGCTATTACCTTGGATAACCTTAGGAACCTGCTTCATACGGAGGCTGATGATTTTCAGTTTATTTTCTATGGCTTAGAGTACAAGAATGAACCTACAATTGAAGCTGAGCTTTTCAATAAGGAAACACGGACATTGATAATACGCCCGACAATGAAGCAAGTTGGAGCGGAAAAATTGGGCACTTTAAACTCTGGTCTATCAACCAATACAGCTGGAGGATTACAGGTTAATGGACTTGTTTTTGATTTTTCAACTAAATCCCCACACTCCCAAAGAGATTCTCAAAAATCAACAATAGAATTTGATGGAGTTCAAATAAAAAGTAGCCCTCCTAAAAATTACAGGGAAAAAATATTTGGAATTTTCCTCTCCCCGGCCAACGTATCTATTGAACTGCCTAGTAGATTAGAAAAGGTAATCGTTGAGAAACAAAAGGATGAATTAATAAATGTTCTTAAAATAATTGATCCAAATATCAAGGATATCATTTTAGGCGCACGAGGTATGATTTATTTAGATGTTGGTCTTACTAAATATCTACCAGTCAACATTGAGGGAGCCGGTACGCACAGGTTTCTTGCGCTTATCACTACGATATTTTTCAATAAAAACGGAGTTTTGTTTATTGACGAAATTGAGAATGGTCTTCATTACAAAATTTTTAGATCGCTTTGGAGGGTAATAATTAAGGCTGCCTTAGATTTTAATGTGCAATTATTTATCACTACTCATAACTATGAAGTTTTAGAGCAACTTAGATTGGCACTTGAAGATGAGGATTTGAGAGAGGTGCATAATAAGGTTTCTTCATATACAATGATCAAAACAGACCAAGGGATAGAAGCAGTAAGATTTGGCTACGAACAATTTGAGAACGCCATTGCTGAAGGAAATGAAGTAAGATAATTAATGAGAACAATTTTGGATAGCCAAATATTTTTAGTTGTCGAAGGCATTGGAGATATAAAACTTTTAAAAGATTTAGTTTCTTTTTCATTCAACAAAAATCTTGAAGACGCCAATTTCCTCAATACAAAAGGTTACTGTGATAATTGGATTGATAAGCATAGACCTTTAATAGAAATTGCTAAGAAAAACGGAATGCTTCCTGCAATAGTACTAGATGCAAATGGTAATTTTCAACAAAGGCAGGCCGAAATAGTGAATGAACTGGCTAAACTTAACTTAACCGCGATTCCTTATTTTTTATTGCCAAACAATGCAGACAATGGTAATCTTGAAACATTATTGTTTAGAATGATGCTTCCAAAACATTCAGCTATAAATGTTTGTTATGACCAATACAGGAATTGTCTTCCGACTGGATATACAAAACCGCCAGACAAGGATAAAGTGTATGCTTATGCAGCTGCAATTTTGCCTTCTAATAAGATAAAGTTGGCTCAAGATGGCAAAAGAGAATATACTGACACATCCATTTGGGATTTGAATAATCCTTACCTACAGAACCTGAAGAATTTTTTACAACAGCATCTTTAAAAAAGATCTTTACACAAAACAGGTTCTCGGATTTCTTCTTTCTCCGACAGATATACTCCCAATCAAATCCGTCCGGTTAACATCCAGGTAACCCTATGGGGCTGTTACCACATTCTTTTTACCTTCGCCCCATGTCTTCAACAAAAAACTTTTCCTCATCGATGCCTCCGCACTGATTTACTGTGCTTGCTCATAAAGCTTAACCCAAATAATAATCTTCGTGCCGCAAGGTTTACCGTCTTTCATTAGGTCAATGATTTGGGAGGAGACGTTGTGGTGTTCATTGATTAATTTAAGACGTTCTTCGGTGAGTTTAACACCCAAAGATTTGTGATCGGCAAAAGATCGTTGCCTTATTTTCATGGCGGCTTCGCGCCCTACTCCATCATCTTCAATTTCAAAAACGACCGAGTCATCCTGTTCACGGATACGGATGATCAGGTTGCCCTTCTCCTCTTTATTATAAAGTCCGTGTAAGATGGCGTTCTCTACATAAGGCTGAATAAGCAATGATGGAATTTCAATGCTGTCGATTTCTAAATTGGGATCAACCTCGAGGTGGAAGCTGAATTTATTTTCGAAGCGCACCATTTCGAGCTGAACATAATTCTTTAACATTTCGATTTCATCTTCCAACTTGATTTTGTTATCCACCGAATGGGTGAGGATATTTCGAATCAGTTTTGAAAACGTAGATAGATAGTTAACTGCGTTCAGCCGATCATTGGCTACAATGTAAAACTGGATAGAGTTAAGTACATTAAAAACAAAGTGAGGATTCATTACCGATCGAAGGGCCATGAGTCGCAATTCCCCAATTTTCTTTAGGGCTTCGCCTAACTCTTTAGAACGAAGTTTATCTTCAGTTATATCATCGGCAAAAATGCTGACACCCGTTATTCTTCCGTCATCTTCTATTATTGGACTTAATGAACAATGAAAATCAATCCCGAATTTATTTTCTTCAAACAAGATGGCTTCACCTTCGAGCACTCTTTTGCATAAGCTTTTCCATTTTTGGTCGAGCATCTCAAAAGATTCCCCCTTGGTATTTTGCAGTACCTGCGAACCAATCTCTGGTTCCAGATCGTAACGTTCTTTCATGTGCTTAATGAAGGAACGATTATAGGCCAACAAATTCAAATTTCGATCGAGCGACCAAATGATGACATTGGTGTTGTTGATCGTAGCATTCAGGTTTGCTTCCGATTTGCGCAAAGCCTCTGACTCAAACCTGCTCACAAAATAAGTGCGGAGTAATTCGGCAATCAAATTAATCAAGTTGCGTTCTTCTGCCATGAAGGCCCCCTCGGCTTCTTCGGGTGTTTCCTTTAGATACACCACCTCGATAATTCCTTTAAATCCTTGCGGCAAAAAAAACTCGGCTCTTTGGGTACTTACACCTTGCGCAAAATTTGAAGTCTTAAATTCAATACCACCAACGACAATTCGAGCAGCAGTGATTTCCGGATATTGCCACCCCGGTGGAAGGATCTCCACCAGCTCTTTCATAACGTCATCCACCAATCGGTCTTTATTTTGAAGGACTTGCCCCACGCGGTAAAGTGCGGTTCGCTCTTTGATTCGTTCTGTAAGCTGATAGTTGATGGTTTTTACTTCCGTCATATCGCTTACAAAAGAAAGTAAGCCTTGAATGCTTCCATCTCGGTTACGCAACAAAGAATAGTACCATTTGCAGAATAGGACCTTACCATTCTTAGAAATATTACGAACTTCTTTAATGGTTGAGTTAACGTCTCCTGTTACCATTTCCTCGAGCGTTTGCTGCGCCACTTCAATATCTTCTTCAGGTACCAAAAACTGATATGTTTTTTTTCCCAGCACTTCGCGTTCCTCCCATCCAAACAATTCCTCTGCTATTTTATTCCAGAAAGTGATATTCAAATTCATGTCGCGCTCAATGATTGCCAGTGGGGTGTTATTAACATGGTAATTCAATCGCTCGTACGTTCCCAGTAATTCGCGTTTAGCATTGTCGCGCTCTTTTGAAGCCCGCAATGATTTGATCGCATTGCTTACGTTTTGTACTATCCTTTCAAGAATACTGACTTCATGGAAATCAAAGGAATCTTCGTGCTCGGAATAAATATTTAAAACATAGTCGTCATTTGGTCTCGACTCAATACAAATGGCAAGGGAAGAATGAAATCCATAATCGCCCGCGCGTGCCTGCCATGGCTCATATTCAGCAGCTGTAGCCATATTGTTGATCACAGTGGTTTTCCCCAGAAGCAACGCCCTTGCCGTTGGCCCAGTTTGATGTTCCGGATTATTCAGGTCGATGCGCAATCCGTCCACATAGTCCTCGGGGGACCCTGCACTGACCAACGGTTTTACAAGTACCTTTCCTTCCGAAGGAGCCGGCATCTCTCCAATCCACGTCAACTTATATCCGCCTTGATTCACTAAAAGTCGACACAAGTCTTTAAGGAGTTCATGAACATGAGTTGCTTTTGAGCTTGCATCTGTAATTGCATTTAATAAGGAGAGTTCCCGATTGTACTTTATTAGTTTTTCCAGATTGTCTTGCAGCTGATTATTGAGTTGCATGACATCTTCTTCTGCTTGTCCTTGAATCGTTTTGTTTTTCGTTTCAAGTTCAACTAAAAGATGTTCGTTAACTCTTTCTCCTTTTTCAAGAGTTTGCTTCAAAAAGAAAATGGAGCTCCCCAGAATAGAATAGGAAACAAAAATTCTAAAATTGGTGTAGGGGTAGCTGGTATCATGAAGCCCCGACTGATAATATCCTATACCAAAAAAATTAAAAATTGGGTCAAAGTAGAACAAGCAAACCAAAGGCAAGCTTAAGCCTAGTATCAGATATCCTTTTTCAGAGGAATTAAATACCAGAAAAGGAATGGTTGCAAAAGCAATCAGATGAAACCGATGACTGATAAAAGTGGAAGTCTCCACCTCAACAGCATAAGACATCAAAATTGCAGCATTAGATAAGATCATTACGGGCGGGATCCAGCTAATCAAAATTCGCCCCGTGTTAGTAAAGTTGAGCCTATTAAAAATGAGAGGAAGAATACTGATTACTGCTTCGATCAATAATACTCTATAAACCTCAAACTTTCCGCCCAGAAACATGCGATAAGCCAGCGACACAAACAAGAATATAAAAATGACCAGGGAAACAAAGTTGGCTACCCAAATATTTCGCTTTTGTGAAGGCAACGCCACATGGCTTGTGCCGCTGTCGAGTAAGAAACCAATGTATTTCCTGATCATGCTTTCTCTATTTTATTCATTGTTTCTAATCTTAGGCTTGGCGATGAACTATTTAATTTAATCTTTAAGACTGCCTCACATGACTAATTTATCAACATCAAAATGTAGTGCACGCCTGTCACTCATCTTATTACATACTTCATGTATAATATATGGGTTAATATGATTTAAGTCCTTGATTGCTTATAAAACTAAACAAGCTACTGTCCTTCCCTTAAATCAACAACTTTAGTATATTGAACTTCCTTCCTCTGTACCAATTTCTGCGATTTACTTGTTTTTTAGACGCGAGTTTTCTAAATATTGTAGTCTATTACCCACTACCAAAAAATGAAGAGTATTATTATTGACGATGAGGCAAAAAGTGCTGAAAGCTTAAAGATTTTGTTGACCGACTTTTGTGAGAATGTAGAAGTTAGCGCCACTTGTCAAAGTATTAGCCAAGGTGTTGAGGCGATCAAGCAAAACTCACCCGATGTTGTGTTCCTGGATATCAACCTTCAACGGGAAACAGGATTTGATCTCTTCAAGCATTTCTCAAACGTTCCGTTTGATGTAATATTCACCACCGCTTTTTCGGAATACGCAATAAAGGCTTTCAGGTATGCTGCAATTGATTACCTTCTTAAACCCATTGACATTGCTGAATTGCAAGAATCGGTAAAAAAAGTAGAGCATCGCATGGTTGGTAATCTCAACAGCCGACTGGAGAACTTATTCCGCGATTTGAAATCGCAAAAGCAAGAATTTCTGAAGTTAGCGTTGCCCACATTAGAAGGCCTTGTTTTTATTAATGTAGATGATATCAACTATTGTGAAGCCTCCAGCAACTATACCACTTTCTTCCTGCTGGGCGGACAAAAGTATATCGTGAGCAAAACTTTAAAAGAGTACGATGAACTTTTGTCAGACCGAAACTTCTTTCGAATTCACAATACCTATCTTATAAATATTAAAGCCATCAAGAAATATGTAAAAGGCGATGGCGGATATGTGATTATGGAAAACGATATTTCACTTGATGTGTCTAAAAGAAAGAAGGAGGCATTCCTTGTGAAAATCGGGGTTAAGTAATGAAAGAATGAGTGAATGAATAAAAAGTCCTACCTCTTTCCACTATATGATACTCTAAACTGCCCTACTTCCTTTTTCGCGAAGATGTTGTTCGCTGACAGCAATCATTTTAGATCCGATTACATGTAGCGGCAGAACTACATTAGCTGCGCCTAATTTGATGGCCTCTTTTGGCATACCAAACACCACACAGCTTTCCTCATCTTGGGCAATCGTAAAAGCGCCTGCCTCCTTCATCTCTAATAGCCCTTTTGCACCATCATCACCCATACCTGTTAAAATAACCCCTACTGCATTGCGGCCAGCGTTTTGCGCAGTTGATCTAAAAAGTACATCAACCGATGGCCGATGACGATTCACTAGTGGCCCTTCGATGATCTTCACCTTATAGTGTCCACCACTTCTCGCCACCAGCATGTGCTTTCCTCCGGGCGCTATCAATGCTCGACCATTCATGATCAAATCTCCATCTTCAGCCTCCTTCACTTCTATTTCACAAATCTCATTCATGCGGTCGGCAAAAGATTTAACAAATTCACCTGGCAGGTGTTGCGTAATTACTATTCCCGGGCAATCTATTGGCATTTCTTTCAGTACATTCTGAAGCGCATCAATTCCGCCTGTCGATGAACCGATGGCAATAATTTTATCGGCTGTTTCTTTTATCCTCGTTTTTGTTTTTGCGATAATCGCATCGGCTGAAAGTTTTTTTGAAACTCTTCTTTCATCCTCGTTATCACCACCCATTTTTCTTTTCGATTTTGAATGATACGCGGCCTTGATCGCATCGCATAGGAGAATGGATGATTCTTGCAAAAATTCTTGTGTATGAACCTTCGGCTTACTCATCACATCAACGGCTCCATAAGCCAATGCTTTCATCGCAATATCACTGCCCTTCACCGAAAGTGATGAGATCACTACCACGGGAATTGGATGCTGGTCCATCAACTTCTTCAAAAAAGTGAGGCCGTCCATTCCCGGCATTTCAATGTCTAACGAAATCACATCTGGTATTTCTTGTTTCAATTTCTTCACTGCCGAATAGGGATTGGATGCAGTACACATCACTTCTAAATCGGGATCTGAATTAAATATCTCTGTTAAGGTTTGTCTGACGATGGCAGAATCATCCACCACCATCACACTGATTTTTCTTTTCATATCATTAACTGTTGTTACACGATGAAGTGTCCTACACCTATCTGCTTCGATTTATAGGTGTAGGACACCTTGGTCTAATTACTATGTTGTGACCGGAGTTGTTTTTTGAACGAACTTCATTCTCACTTCTCCGGTATAAGTATCGAAAACTAATTTGCGTCCAATTTCACCGCCCACGTTTTTAGCGATCACCGGTATTTCCATGCGATCCAGAAATTCAAAGGCGACTTCAATGTTGCGCGTGCCTACATCATTATAGCTTGTTGTTTGATTGGCACCACCAAACACTTTTGCAACCAAATGCATTTTAGCACTTCCCAGTTGGACTAGCTCTTGCAGCAATTTTTCATTGGCAATATTTCCAAAGCGAGGCGAAGCCAAACCGTTTCCATTCCAAAGCGCGAGCATGTAGTGGTTCATACCGCCAAGTTGAAGTCTGTGATTGTAGAGACATATCCCTACGCACGAACCTAAAATGGTAGTAATCAAATGTCGTTCGGTGCTTGCGAAAAGGCTAGAAGGATACAGGTAGTGGCCAGGTATCGATCTGAGATCATCCTTCATATGATGACTGTATCGTCAGAGTCAAATAGAAATTCGTTTCCATCATCAGATAATCCGTTCAGCTTGTAAGCTTGTTGATTTTCAGGAATGGTGACTAAAAACACAGAGCCTTTCCTCACTTTGCTCACCACTTCGATTTTGCCCTCCAAAAGTTCTACGAGAGAATTTACAACTGATAATCCTAAGCCATGGCCTGGATGCATTTTGGTAGATCCATTATTCAGCTGCACAAATCGGTCGAAGATAGTTCCCAGTTTTTCTTCAGGAATTCCTTCGCCATTGTCTTGAATCGAAATGCAGAGGTTGGCATCTTTTTGTTTGTGAATGGCAATGGATATCTCGCCTTTGGGTTGAGTGTACTCAACTGCATTCATCAACAGGTTTGAAAGAACGACTTTAAGCTTTTCGGGATCGGTTGGAAAAACAGCCTCATCGTCCAGGTTCGTTGTAAATCGCACTCCTAACTTTTTACGGGCAATCAAGTGTTTGAAATTTTCAAGCGTGCTTGTGATCAGGTTGTTAATCTGAACATTCATGACATAGGGTTTATATTGACCGGCTTCCAATTCTGCAGCCACGAAAATATTTTGCAATTGAAGACTCAACAGAAATGATTCTGAAAAAATCAACGAAGCATTCTTCTTGTATTTCTCTACATCGCTCTTTCCATTCACCATCTCTTTCGATAAGCCCAAAATTGCGGTGAGTGGATTGTTGATTTCGTTTCGGATGTTAGAGAGAAACATGCTTTGGATTTTCTCTGATTGCAGCAGGCGATGGTTGAGTTTTTCCAACTGACGGAGCATCTTAGTCTGCTGCTTGTTCATCTCCGTGTTTTGGTCAAACCGACTTTTCAGTTCGGCCAAAAGTTGTTCGTTTGATACTTCTTTCATGGTATGCAATTTGGGTTGAATGAGTTCCGAAGTTTCTCCGTGCGCTTATAGTTGGTTTTTTCTAAACACTGTTGGTTTGATTGTCGTCAACGGCACATTCATGCCCATGGCAGATTCAGAATGCCCAAGGAAAAAATATCCGCTCGGGCGAAGATGCCTGCATAATTTGTTGATTACCGCTTCTTGCGTTGGCCTATCAAAGTAGATCAGTACGTTGCGGCAGAAGATCACATCAAATTCTTCCTTTACAGGATAACTCGCATCCATCAGGTTGAGCCGCTCAAAGGAGCACGTTCTTCTCAACTCCGGAACGATGCGTACTAGTTTTTTCTCCTTGTCCTTGCTTCGAAGGAAATATCTCTGTTTGTAAGAGAGCGGAATGTTGGCAACTCGTTCTTCGGTGTAAACGCCCATCAAAGCCCTCTGTAAAATATCGCTCGAGATGTCCGTTCCATAAATATCAAAAGGTATTGACTGATCATTCATTCTGTTAAACTCATTCATGACGATGGCGAGCGTGTAGGCCTCTTCTCCGCTTGAACTTGCAGCGCTCCAAAACTTTAGTGGGCGCGTTCTTTCCTCCGAGGAATATTCAGGAAGAACTGTTTCCATCAAAAATTCAAAGTGAGCTTGCTCGCGGAAAAAATCGGTCTTGTTAGTTGAGACAACGTTGATCATGTGAATGATCTCGTGCTCTCCTTTTTCGCTAAAAACAAAATCGCAATACTCGGCATAGTTGTTCATCTGGTTGGCGCGTAAGCGTTTGGCGAGCCTTCCTTCCAGCATCGTTCTTTTTTCGGGTGGCATTTTGATGCCGTAGTTGGTGTAGATAAACTCGCTGAGTCTGCGAAAATCTTTGTCGCCCAGCGTTCCTTTTTGATATGTTTCCAAGATGAGGTTTGTCATGTGTTTAGAATTTTTTGGTGAATTGTTATCGGCTTTAGCCAGCCTGAGAGAAGTTGCCCTCTCCCAGTCCAGCAGCCAACGGACAACCCTATTCGTTAATATTTTTGGTATTCGTCATCGCCTTCATCATTGCTGCGAAGGTTGATGTGTACACCATTGGTTTTGCCATTTGATTTCACTTTGTGTACAGGCGTGCGAGTTGCTTCTTTCTTTGCCACGCTTTTGGTCTTTTCCTTGCGGGAGTTTGCGCTCACGTGTTCACCTATATTAAAATAGCTCACCAATTCTTTCAAGTTGATCGACTGGCTGTTCAACTCTTCCGAAGTTGCGGCCACTTCTTCTGCATTGGCGGCATTCTTCTGCACCACTTGGTTTAACTGTTGCAGTGCGGTGTTCACCTGGTCAGAGCCGCTGCTCATCTCGGCATTTGCTGTAGTAATTTCAAGAACAAGCTCAGCCGTCTTCTGAATATCTGGCACAACATCGTTCAACATTTTGCCCGATTTCTGTGCAATCTCTACACTGCTCTTAGATACGTTGTTGATTTCGGCTGCCGCTTGCTGGCTTCTTTCTGCGAGTCTTCTCACTTCAGCGGCTACCACTGCAAAACCTCTTCCATGCTCTCCGGCACGAGCTGCTTCAACTGCAGCGTTCAATGCCAGAAGATTAGTTTGTCTTGCAATCTCACCAATGATGCTGATCTTATCGGCAATGGTCTTCATCGAATTAACCGTATCGTTTACAGCTTTACTGCTCTCTTCAATATCCAATGCCGCCTTACGAGAAATCTTTTCAGTCTCCTTTGCATTGTCTGTATTCTGTTGAATGCTTGAAGCCATCTCTTCCATTGATGATGAAACTTCTTCTGCCGAGCTCGCTTGCTCAGTAGCGCCTTCCGACATTTGCTGTGATGACTGGTTCATCTCCGTGCTTGCCGTAGTAATTTGATCTGCCGAACTCATTACGCCACCAATTACTTCTTTCAACTTAGCAATCATGTTGCGCAAGCTGGTCAGTGCATTTCCAATTTCATCTTGGCTAGATACTTCTACTTCTACTGTTAAGTCTCCGTCAGAAACCTGTCCGATTTTTTGCGTTAGCATGATGATTGGTTTAGCAATAGTGGTAGCCATAAACAAAGCCACCATGATGGTAAGGAGAACAACTCCAAGGCCAACCATCAGCGTCATGTTTCGTAAAGTTTTGATGGGTGCGAAAACTTCGTCCAGGTCAACTTCTACCAACATTACCCAGTTCACTCCTGCGTGTACATCCAGAGTGCAAAATGAACTGAGCACTGCCACACCTCTGTAGTCTTTCGTAACCAATACACCAGAAGAACCTTTTTTAGTACCCAACTTCATCACTTCGGTTTCTATCTTCTGTGTCATTACCGGTGTATGGGTTTTCTTTATGGTGTTGATTACGTCATCGCTGTAGCCGGCATCTTTCAGTGCGGTAAAATATCCCTCGGGGTTTTCAAGCATGAATCTGGAAGTGCTTCGCATAGTACCATCATCGGCTGACACGATATACGATTCGCCAGTAGTACCCATGCCATCGGCCAACCATTGCTTCTCACTAGTCATTACATTGTTGACTTCATCCAATGGAACTTGAAAGACAAGAACACCAACTACTTCATGACCATCATAAACTGGCGCTGAAAGAAATGACGTTGGAATATTATAAGATGGAGAATATCTCCTGGTAGGGCTCATATATACCTGCCCTTTAGGCAATGCTTTCGTCTCGTTATATAAATTACCAAGGACAGAAGCCTTGAAAGGACCATCGATTAACGAAGTAGCAAAGTCTACTTCTTTAAACATAGAGTACACTACATATCCGGTTTTAGCGTCAATCAACATCATGTCATAGATCTTGAACTCGTTGATGAAATTTCTAAAAGCAGGGTGATAAAATGCGTGCAACTCATTGTATGCACTATTGCCGGGAGCGCGTTCCAATTTATCTTTAGATCCGATCGCGTTTGGATTTTCAATGATGTATTGAGATTGGAAAAAATTTGTGCGCGAATCCGTTGACAGATAATCACCAATTGAACCGGTTTCAATTCTTTTCATGAATTCGGTTTCTAGATAATTCTTCATGTCGCGGCCTCTGGATTCCTGGTGGCCATCATTCACATTTGCTTTAAGGAATGCATCGCGCAAACCTTTTGAAGCTTCGATTACCATTTTGTCATCGGCAAAGGTTCTCACCTGCGAGTGCATCTGCTTGTAGAAGCCTTCTATCCTTCTTTTTTTTAGTTCTCTGATGGAAGTCATCTGCGCTGAATAGGCAGACTGGAGTGTATCGCTACTAAGATTGTAGCTGATAATACCCAATAGCGTGGCCGTAAATAAAACGCAGAGCGCTACTACGATGGCTATTTTGAATTTGATACTTAAGTTGTTGTACATGGGGGTTGTCGTTTAATCGTTTAATTATTGTTAGCTGGTTTACTCATCATTTGAATCGGCTTTCTTTTGTTTCATGATGCTAAGGTGATACTGATACAGTCGCCTTAAAACCCAGAATGAGTAAGTGTCTTGTCTGCGTGAGCAGAAGGGTGAAATAGAGGCTTCACCAAATCCCTAAATCGGGGCTATTCTCAGGAAAAAGCCGGTTTTATACCGATAGACATCAATTTAATCGGGGGCGAATTGGCTGGTATTTGGCCGATGTAATCCTGCTTAAAAACGCGAAAAACTGCCCCTTGAGAGACAGCTTTTCCGTCTATTACCGAGGCAACAATGCCTCTACCTAAAACGAAACCTGATATTGAAGTACCCACTCGCCTTTGCGGTTGATTGCGGTACCGTCAGTTACAGAAAAGACAGGCCGGCTCTGATAGTTCAGCGTGAACTTGCTGTTGTGTCCGTAGATCAACCAATTGACTCCAGCATCCACCAACACCATCGGATCTTTTAATCGATCATACTGACCGTACTGAACTGCAGAATAAAATTGTAGTGTTCCCGATTCACCTAACAGTCCGTCTTTGAATTTGTATCCTGATTGAACATAGATTGAATTGCCTGTTCCAATGAGTGGTGCACCGTTTCCTGATCCGTTTAGTGATCCATTCTTCACCCCGTTGGTTGGGTTCATGGGTGCCACATTTCTCAGGTATCC
This sequence comes from uncultured bacterium, assembly GCA_967789005.1. GTDB lineage: Bacteria > Bacteroidota > Bacteroidia > Cytophagales > Cyclobacteriaceae > ELB16-189. The sequence goes on from CBRFFM010000005.1 coordinate 199,236, forward strand.
TTTTCCGAAATCGTAATTGAAGTAGCCCGCGTAAAATGAAATAGCGGAGCCTGTTTGTTTGTTAATCGGTGCATCATAAAATAAATCAACCGCCCACAAATTCATGCTGTGATATACGGTGTCACTTAACACATCGGTAGATGCTCTGCTCCACATGGCCTTCGTCTGGTGTACAAAGCCACCACCCATATTAAATACTCTCTTTTTTCCGAGATAAGTACCGGTAGTGCCCGATCCGAAATTGCTTTCTTTATCGAAAAGCTGACAGCTGAAATATCCTTGCAGCGCTTCTCTTGGCACTTTAGGAGAATACGTAGCATTAACAGTAAGTGGATCAACCGAAGCTGAAGCGGTTTGCGTGACAAAGGGCTTGCTTAATGAAAGTCTGTAGTCCAGTCTTCCCAATTTGCCTTTAGCATACACGCCCAGTTTTCGTACAAATTGATCGCTAACGTCATTGGTAGTTTCTTGAAAAATGGGGGGATCTAATAGGAGGATTGAAGCCGCTGATGAGTTTGAAAAGCGACCAAGCCCATTCCATCCTTGCAGGCCAAAGCCGATGCTCAGTTTCTTTGGAACGAACGCGTAATCCGCTGTGGCATCGTGAATAAATGCCCCGGTCTTCCTTGTGGATAGGTAATTAAAACTGTTTTGTCCGAACTGAAAGAAAAACGAAACACGCTTTGAAAGCTGTCCGCTCATCACCAGTCTCACGCGTCTGAGACCCACATCAAACGTATTCGGCTCCAGCTCACCATTGACCATAGAGCCAGGATTATTTTGGTTGTATCGCATCCATGTTTGCGCCACAAAATTAAGCTTGATAAAAGAAGCGCTATCAGGGCTCAAATACGTTTTCAGTCCGTCCTTTAGCTTAGTTGGAAACTGCGCATAACTCTGTATTGAGGTAAACAAGCACAGTACAAATAATATCTTTTTCATTTTTGAACGGGTCGGGTTGGATATGGCTTTCGTTGATTTTTGGTCAAAAGTATTTGACGAATGGGCTCGCTGAAATCCGAAATGATTAACTGGCACCGGTGCTTGAGTAAGTGGGAAGAGAACAAAAAAATAAGCCGAACCGAAGGAAGTTGCCCTCCCCAGTCCGGCTGCCAACGACAACCCTATCGTTAGAATTTTTGGTAGTCAACTTTTCGAAGGTTGATATACCAATGGCTGCTAATTTTTCTTTTGGAGGTGTGTCAGGTTTAGCTTTTATCCTGGACCCCGGAAGGAAGGCCTCCCGGGTAGGATAAACCTGAACACTAACTGTTTTTAAAATCGCTGGTAGTCATCATCGTTTACATCGGTCGATGCAAGGTTGATGTTCACGCCATTGGCTTTACCATTTTCTTTCTTGTGAACAAGCTGCTTCACTTCTTTCCTCGCCTCTTGTGATTTTGAATAATGGTGCTTAGTTGATTTTTCTTTTTTGGAATTTCCGTTATGCTGCTCACCGATATTGAAGTAGCTCATCAACTCTTTCATATTGATCGATTGGCTGTTCAATTCTTCTGAAGTAGCTGCTACTTCTTCTGCATTGGCAGCGTTCTTCTGAACCACCTGGTTCAATTGCTGAAGCGCTGTGTTCACCTGATCAGAGCCGCTGCTCATCTCTGTGCTTGCCGTTGTGATCTCACGAACGAGTTCAGCCGTCTTCTGAATGCTCGGCACCACATCGTTCAACATCTTACCTGATTTCTGTGCAATTTCTACACTGCTCTTCGATACGCTGTCAATTTCAGCAGCTGCCTGTTGGCTTCTCTCGGCAAGTCTTCTTACTTCAGCTGCAACTACTGCGAAGCCTCTTCCATGTTCACCTGCACGTGCCGCTTCAACGGCAGCGTTCAATGCAAGAAGATTAGTTTGTCTGGCAATCTCTCCAATGATGCTGATCTTGTCAGCGATGACCTTCATTGAATTGACAGTGTCATTCACCGCTTTGCTGCTTTCTTCTACATCCAAGGCAGCTTTACGCGAAATCTTTTCTGTTTCTTTTGCATTGTCAGTGTTCTGTTGAATGCTGGCGGCCATCTCTTCCATTGAAGATGAAACTTCTTCGGCAGAGCTCGCTTGTTCAGTCGCGCCCTCAGACATCTGTTGTGATGATTGATTCATCTCTGTGCTGGCTGTTGTAATTTGATCAGCTGAGCTCATCACACCACCAATTACTTCTTTCAATTTTGCCACCATGTCTCGCAGGCTACTCATAGCTGTTCCAACCTCATCTTTAGAGTCAGCCTCAACTACCACCGTAAGGTCACCGCTGGATACTAATCCGATTTTCTCGGCTAATGAAACAATTGGTCTTGCAATTGATCCTGCTACGAACATCGCAATGATCACCGCCAAAACAATTACACCGAGACCACAGAGCAATATCATGTTTCGTAATGTGGCAATCGGAGCAAACACTTCATCCAGGTCAATCTCAACCAACATTACCCAATTAACACCAGGCACAGCCAGCGGAGTGAAAGCACTCAATACCTGAACGCCTCTGTAATCTTTTGTAATGCGCACATCCGATGTGCCGGACAAACCAGCACTGACTGATTCTGTCTCCACTTTTTGATTAAGCACAGGTGTACCTGTCTTTTTAATGGTTTCAATTATTTCATCTGCATAACCTACTTCTTTTAGGGTTTTGAAATACCCTTCAGGGTCTTCCACAAGGAAACGTGAAGTACTTCTTACATAACGGTCATCGGATACAATGTAAGACTCGCCAGATTTGCCCATTCCGTCTTTCGCCCATTGTTTATTGCTGGTCATGGTATTGTCAACTTCTTCAAGCGGTATCTGTACAATCAATACGCCTACCAACTCATTGTTTTCATAAACAGGTGTGCCCAAGAAGGCAGCAGGCTGAAAATATGAGGCCGCATATTTTCTATACTTACTCATCAAAACTGTTCCTTTGGCAGCGGAGCGTACATCATTGAAAAGCTGGGCTAGATTTGAATCCTTGAATGGGCCTTCCAATAATGAAGTGGCATAGTCAGCCTCTTTAAACATGGTGTAGAACACGTAGCCCGTTTTGGGGTCGACCAAAAACATATCATAGATCTTAAATTCTTTGATGTAGCTTCTGAATGAAGGATGATAAAAACTATGCAAGCGGTTGTATTCAATATTTTCTACTGAGCGATCCAGTTTATCTTTTGAGCCAACCGGATTAGGGTTGTTAGCAATGTATTCTGACTGGAAGTATTCCGTTCTTGGATCTGTTGACGAATAGTCGGTAATAGAACCTTTGTTATCAATGCGCTTCATGAATTCATTCTGAAAATAATTTTTCATGGACGAAGCACGAAAATCTTGTTTTCCATCATTGAGATAGGTTTTAAAGAAGGCATCGCGCATGCTACGGGTGGCATCAATCACAGTGCGATCTTCGGCAAGTGTTCTTACTTGCGAATGCAATTGGTTGTAGTAGGCTTCAATTCTTCTTTTCTTTAACTCACGAATAGAAGTTAATTGAGCAGAATAAGATTCCTGGAGTGTGTTACGACTGAGGAAGTAGGCGATCGTGCCTAACAATGCTGCTGTGAATAGCACGCAGAGCGATACTACAATCGCTATTTTAAATCGGATGCTTAAATTTTTATACATGGCTTTTTTATTTCTTAGTTGATTATTTATTTATGCTAATTGTTTTTCTTGATTGTCAGCAGCAAGGCTAAGTTGACCTAACTCATCTTGCGAAAAAGCTTTGCCTATATTGAGGATCATCACAAAGTCATCATCCTTTTTCACTAAGCCATCGATGAAGTCAGAGTTGTAGCGAGCACCGATGCTTGGCGATTTTTGAATTGCCTCCGCTTGAATCTCGATTACTTCGCTTACAGAATCCACCAAAGCTCCCAGTGTTACTACATCATCATCTACATCTATGTCCATTACGATAATGCACGTTTCAACAGTAGCCTCTTTTTTAGGCATGCCAAATTTTGTGCGGGCATCAATTACCGGTAGTACATTTCCCCTCAGGTTGATAATACCCACCATGAACTCGGGTGCGCGTGGCACTTTGGTAATCTTCGATAGCTCAAGGATCTCGATCACTTTGAGCACATCAATGGCAAACACTTCGTCCATCATACGGAAAGTAAGGAAGGATCGAAGGGTGTCCACGTTTTCTATTTTGTTTGTCTTTGCCATTGTGTAATGGATTTAGTTATTGGTTTTTTATTTTTTAAAATTTTAGTATCGCAGCCATACCGATAGTGGTCTGGTTGTTTTTTGTGAAGTTGCCATTGCGATCAGCGAATTGCTGAACCATCTGTTCGCCATTGGGGCCTTTCATTTTTTCAAAGCTGTCGAAGCGCAGTTCCGGCTTCAATGTGAGAGCGCCATCAGAGAGCTGAAAGCTTCCGGTAAGTGTGAATGTATCCACATAGGTTCCCAAACCATTAGTAAGTAAAGGGCGAACACCTTCCGTATTATCAAAATGCTCGAGGCGAGTGCCCACAGCAAAATCTTTATTGATTTTGATTTGAGTGTATAAGCTTACGCCCGACCAATGACGCATTTGCGCGAAATAAGTGCCGCCTTGAAATTCACCTTGTTGCGAACCATACATGGCCCAAAATCCAAGCTTCACTTTTTGGTTCACCTGGTAGTTGGCAACAAAATCAAGTACACCGAAATAAGAAGTGGTGTCTTTGCCATTTGTTCTTGAATTAGCTTCGTTGCCTTGAATTGTATTTAAAGACAACTCAAGTCCCTCGCGCGGAGTGACAAGAACTTGTCCGATGAATTTCATTGAACCATTGTTGCTATTAATATTGTCTGTTCCGTTCACCACCCCTCCCATCAAAGAAATCTTATCACTGAAAGCATAAGTCGCTTTTAAGCCTACATGATAGAATGGAATGCCTGAGTTGAATGTGTTACTGATGGAATAATGAAAGTTGAGAGGCGCATCGATGTATTCGTAACCGATGTGTGTACCGAACTGCCCCATCACAAAGGAAAGTTTTTTGCTTGCCTTCAATTTGATGTATGCTTGCTTAATGAAAATGGCAGTGTAAGTATTGCTGGCCACAACCGTTCCCCACTTATAGCGAAAGTCACTTCCATAACTTGCGTATTGCATGTTGGGGCCGTAACCAACCTCACCAACGAACTCTACATTCTTGTTGGTGTAATTAATTTGAGTGAGAAACATTCCTAACTGAAACTGATTGGAGAACCGATCAAAGCCGCGAGCGCTTCCGCTGCTGCCTAAGTTGTTTCTGGTAGAGGGATTATTAAGGTTAGCAAAGAAATAGGTATCAAAATACCCGGAGAATTTGAGGGAAGGGCTCACTTCCTTTACCGGCAAAATTTTCGTTGATGTCGAATCTTTTTGTGGCTGGGGACTCTTCTTGTCTGTTGCGCACGCAACTTTGAAAAGCATGCAGAAAATGAATAAAAGTAGAATGATCAGGAACTGCTTGCTGTCTTTCGCCTGGTTTTTGTTTGATTTCATGATGCTAAGGTGATATGTAATGGATCGCTTTAAAATCCAGAATGAGTAAGTGTCTTGTCTGCGTGAGTAGAAGGGAAAATGCGGGGCTTGGGCCATCTTATAAATCGGGGTTTTCTCTTGAAAGAGCAGTTTTATATGGGCGAGGATGGAGGCTGAATGAGAGATCGGATAGCTATTGATCACTTACTTGACCAAGAAACATCCTGGTCAAAAACAGGAAAAGCTGTCTCCGCCTGAGACAGCCTTTCACAAACAAACCCCTTTCTTTAACTAATTAATGTCTTTCAACTTGTTAATCAGTTTTAATGGATCGATCACAAGCGCTACAGTTCCATCACCCAAAATAGTGGCTCCGGAAAACTCTTGCTGATCGCGATAAGCTTGGCCCAATGGTTTCAACACAGCTTGGTAATCGCCAATGATTTTGTCAACTACTAAACCGATTTGCCCCAGGTGACTTGATATTTTAATGATCTGACTATACTGAGGAGCGGGAGTGGCAGCGTGGAAATGATTTCTCAAATAAAAGTAAGGCGTGCGCTCACCATCTAAAGTAGTCCATTGATTGTAGTTGTCGCTCAACTGGCTCGATTCAATTTCATAACACTTCTCTACCGATGAGAGCGGAAGAATAAAATCAGATTCACCAATGTTCACTCGCAAGCCATCAATGATTGAAAGCGTTAGTGGAAGTTTGATGGTGAAGATTGAACCCTCTCCGGCTTTTGATTGAATGTCGATTTCTCCTCTGATGTCGGCTATATTTCTGCGCACTACGTCCATGCCTACACCACGACCAGAAACATCGGTGATGGTGTCGCTGGTGGAAAAGCCTGGCAAGAAAATAAGATTTACAATTTCTTTCTCAGTCAATTCAACATCGGCAGAGATGAGTCCTTTTTGAATCGCTTTCGCGCGAACTTTCTCAGCATTTATTCCTGCACCGTCATCACTGATTTCAATGATCACGTTCGCTCCTGAATAGTAAGCTTTGAATTGAATTGTTCCCTGGCGTGGTTTGCCATTCTTCACGCGCTCTTCCGGCATTTCAATTCCATGATCCAACCCGTTTCGTATCAAATGCATGATCGGGTCAGATAATTTTTCGATAATCGATTTGTCGATTTCGGTTTCTGTTCCTTCCGTTTTGAAAAGGATGTCTTTCTTAAGTCCTTTTGATAAGTCTCTTACGAGGCGCTGAAAACGCACGGCCAGATTCTCTACCGGAATAAGACTCATGGTAAACGCGTTGTCACGAAGTCTTCGGGTCAGTTTTTCTACTGTTTCGGCAACAGCCGTAAGTTCTGGCGAGTTATTTTTCTCTGCGAGTAATGAAAGACTTGCTTGTGTAGTTACCAATTCACTCACCAAGTTCATCAGCTCGTCTAGTCTTTCAGATGATACGCGAACGTTAGCTACATTCTTGGCGGTTTTTTGCTCAGATTTTTTTGCGGCCTGAATTTCTTCTTTTTGAGCCACTAATTTTCGAACGATGCTCTCTCCCATTTTCTTCTGAAAATGATGAGCTGCTTTTAATTTCGCTTTGGCCTCGTCTGTGATCAACCCTTTGTCTGCCAGCCTTACAATTTCAATTTCAGATTCGTCTGCAACAAAAATGAAAACGTCATGAATTTCTTGTTCTGATTTGTTTGTAGCAAGAACGATTTCAAAAGCGGTATAAGATGCATCGGGTTTAATTTCGTTCCACTCGGGCATGTCTTGAAAAAATGGAAGAGAAATTCCTTTTCCCAGCGAAAGCAACTCATCAATTAAGTACAATGTGTTTGTGCCATTACGGAGAATTTCTAAAGCAGGTTTGAAGTACACATAGTAGGTAGCTTCACTTGCCGTAGAAATGACCTCTACTTTCTCGGAAGTATTCTTAGTAATTCCTACACTTAAGCGATTAATCTCTTTGATCAAATTCACATGCACCTTTTTCAATTCAGGATCGTCCATCTTGGGATTTTCCAAGAGGGCTTTCAAGTGATCAAGGCACGCAAGTGTGGTATTGAATATTTCGTTTGTCAAACTGGCGCCATCATCGCGAATAGCTTGATAGATGGTTTCAAGATTATGCGTAAGGTTATTGATCGCCTCGAAACCAAACATGTTAGCCGCTCCCTTCAACGAATGCATGATTCGAAATGCTTCGCTGATGCCCTGCTTGTTCTGCTTGTCTTTTTCCAACTGCAAGAGCGCCTTCTCTAAGTCTTCGAGCAGCTCTGTGGCCTCGCCAACAAATATTGAAATGAGGTTTTCCATTAGCGTATTACTTTTTTAACTACCTGAAGAAGCTTGTCTTGAACGAAAGGCTTAACAATCCAACCGGTAGCACCAGCTGCTTTGGCCTCGTCTTTCTTTGCTGCTTGCGATTCGGTAGTCAGCATCAGAATAGGCACGGTAGCGTACTCAGGTTTTTTCCTGATCTCACGAATCAATTCAATGCCATCCATGATGGGCATATTCAAGTCTGTGATGACGAGATCAAGTTCACGACCATCAAAATATTTTAATGCGTCCTGGCCATCCACTCCTTTATGAACCTGGTAACCTGAAGACTCTAGTGTGAGTCCGACTAATTCGCGGATGCTTTCTGAATCGTCTACGATGAGGATATTCTTTGACATAATGATATGATTTAAAGGGTTGTCTGTATTTAATTATTGATATGAAAAACATTAAGTAGTTCTGTTTTCTCGAGCAGATCAAGCAGCTCCAAATTTTCCGGAAGATCGATTTGAATCTTGCGCTGACTAGCAGTCGATGATCGAAAACTTTGAATAAGCTGAATCGAAGACACATCGATAGACTTCACTTCTTTAAGCGAAAGCACTCTGTCAGTGTTCTCCTCTAAAAGTTGCTGAAGATGCTGCTTAAACTGATCACCAGCTTGAGCGGTAAGATCTCCCTTCACCTCCAACGCGCTGCTCTTTTTATTCTTCTTTAATTTGAATTCCGTTTTCATCTTCTTGTGTTTATACTTTTAGAAAAGCTCAATGCTCTCACTCTTATCGCGATTGCTATAGTATTTTTTAAATTCTTCGATCGATTCATATTCGCTGCTCACACACCAATTCAATACAATGCGCTCGCTAAGCATGCTATAGCGGTCAGAGAAATAATCTGAGATCTCTGAGAGATTAATATCTGACGATGAGTAATACTCATTCGCCAGGTGACTGAGTGTGGTTGTTACGTTTCTGAAATTATCGTTGATGCGGTTGAGGTTAGTAAATGCCGCTTTCGAAACTTCGTGTGCCGCATGCGTCAATTGTGATTTAATTTTAAGTATCAGGGTTTGCACCTTGAAAACTGTTTTTGTTAAATCATCTTGAGCCGCAATCAACTGGTAGTAGTTCAATTTTAGGAGGGGACCGATAATACTTTTGATACTTGCCTCTTCGCAATACTCCTGATAAGGGTTTTCACCATTCAACACTTCCTGTTGAAATGCAATCACATGCTCCAGTTTCTGACGAAGCGTATCAATATGCTGTAATTCTTTCACTGCGTTTGATACATCTTCATGTGCTGCTTCTTCCTCATATTTTGTAAGTGCTGTTATCATTTGTAAAAAATCTATCGAAGCGATGTCAATCGTTTCTGTAAGCATCATGTTCAAAACTTTGATTTGCTCCTGGTGAGCCTCTTCGAGGTTTGAATGGGTGCTATTGGTGTTGGTAGTATTGATCATAAGGTTTGTGAGTGGTTTTAAAATAGATCTACGGAGATTTTTTGGGCGAACAAGGTGAATAAAGATTTGCCTCTCACTTTTACACGAGCTGCAGTGATTAAAAGTGATACTTCATTCCCGAAGCGATCGATGGTGTTTACTTCTGTACGAGACGTTATTTGATTTCCTGTTCTTGCCAACAATTGTGGTTGTCCTGATTTATCGTAATTGATAAGAATACCCAACAATCCCTCAACGGTTTTGTCGAGCAATTCTTCTTTCACGAAGCCAAGCATGTCTTGAGCTGCTACGTTGGTAAACTCAATATGTCCTAATTCATTAAAGCTGATTACGCCATCGGCACAGCTTTCGAGAATGGCTACGTTCTTGGCACGCTCTGCTTCAATTTCTTCAAGCTTTTCTTCCAAGGCAATTTCTTTGCGCCTCATTTCCTCTTGCGTAGCCGACATTTCTTCCATACTCTGGCGAAGCTCTTCTTCTTGCGAACTCAACTGGTGGGCCTGATCTTGTGCCTGATCTAAGAGTTTCTTTGTTTGTATTTGATTGTTCACATTGGATAACTCTGAAGCAATCACTGCCGAAGCCTTGCGCAAAAATTCTTTCTGATATTCTTCTAAAACTTGAAAAGAAGCGATCTCTAAAACACCGTACGCCAAGTCGCGGTAAAACAATGGCACAATCGCGATACAACGCGGAGTAGCTTCGCCCAATCCTGAAGTGATCTTTAAATAATCCTTGGGTAGATTAGTCATGTAAATGATGTCTCGCTCAAGCACGCTTTGACCAAGCAGCCCGCAGCCCACTTCAATTACTAAATCTTCAGCTCGATATTTTTTTCTTCCGTAAGCATAAGCAGCCAACAGCTTTAAGTTTTTCTTGTCTTCGTTCATTCCGAAGAAGCCGCCCTGGTTAGCGCTCAGATATTTGATTACAAAATTGATCGTTTGATAAGCATAGTCTTCTTGCGAAATATTATTGCCCTTGATTCGGCCGAGTTCGGCCATTCCCTGCACCAACCAATTTTGCTGCGACTCTTGCAGTTTGATGGCTGCTAATCGTGATTGCAAATTTGTCAGTGCATCGCCTAATGGCCCTTGAATATTTTGTGATACGTGGTTGTATTCATTCTTACCAAGGCTTTCCAATTCCTTAATTGCTTTTTCAAGATTTTCCTCCTGCGACTTAAATCTTTCTTTGAAAGCAGCTAAGGCTTCTGAAGTACTTTTGTTTTCGTTCTTGAAAAATTGAACTGACAGCGCGTTGATTTGCTTCTTGATCTTAATTCCTTTCACTACCAAAATGATCGCCACCGCCATTGCCAGAATTGCGATAACTGCATATGCGCTCGAGAGGCATACTACACCTATTGCATTGATAACTGGAAATATGATTGTGGCGATGTTCATTAGGGTTAGTCTGTTTGGGTTTGTGGCTGTTTCTGATGCTAAATTGATACTCCGAATTCCTTTTTTAAATCTAAAATGAGCAGGTGTCTGGTTAGTTTGAGTAAGTGGGAATCTATTTGCCTTTCCACGATTACTTCGAGAAAAGCTTTAACTGGTAATTCATATGAACAAATCGACTCGATTGAATGGAGCTCAGTCTTTAATAAGGTGTGTAGCTTTTTCATTTGTCATGCGGATAGTGATTGACTAATCAGCGGACAAAAGTGGATTCAATACAGGCCTATTAAAATGGAGAATGATTATCTGGCCGATCGGGCCGAGTAACTGGAGTCACGCTTGTTTCATTTCTTCCACTTACTCATTTAGGGCTACCGACTGCTAATTCTGATTAAAGTGGCACTGCCTTGACCTTTAATATTGTAAGAATTCTTGCTCACGGAAGGGTATGATGACAATGAAATGGAGCAAGAACAAAATCAAATGGGGAAAAAAAATTTTACAACAGAAATCTCATCAGAAGTGCTAACGCGTGAATTCGTGGCTTCTAAACTCGGTCTCATTTTTGAAGACGCTATCGTTCTAAACTCGAAACTCGACATTGTTGCCGCAAGCCAATGTGCGGCTGAGTTGTTTAAATGTTCTCCCGAGGAATTGGCAGGTCGATCTCTCAATTTTTTGACAAAAGACGCAGACCTCGCCAGCGAAGTTGGATACCTTCTAAGGAACGGATACTTCCGCGGGCATTGTTTTGAATTGATGGATTCGAAAGGAAAAGTATTCAGAGCCAAAGTATCTGGAATTTATCTCGGCCTGATCAGTGACTTTAATGAACTCATTATTCTCACAGTAAAGGACATGAATCCCACTTATAAATTAATTAAGAAGCTAAAGATCAAGGAAGCCATTCTCGAAAACCTGGTTTACAGAGCGTCCCATGATTTACGCGGCCCCATTGCCACCGTTCTTGGCTTGGTCAACCTTGCCAAGATCAGACAAGACGATAAGGAGATTGATAAACTACTTGAACTAATTGCAACACACAGCAAACTTTTAGATCAGCGTTTGCACTCGCTGGTCATGAAAACCGCAGCCAAAGAACTGAAGGCGGACACTCGTTTTTAAATACCCTCTTAGAAAACCACTATTAAATCTATATCCTATGAAAGCAAAATTATTTATCGTTGCAATTGCCTTATTGATTCTCGCGCTAAGCTTAGGAGCATGTACATTTCGTACTTGTCCTACTTATGCAAAGGCTGATAAATCTCCAGTCTCCAGACAATGAGACAAATGATCTCATTAGGAAGTTGAATATTCAGCTCGAACGAATAAAAAGTTTACCTAGGAAGTTGATGATAAGCGGATTAAATCGTTGAGACATTAAAGCTCCTCAAGGCAAGTGCTTGCCCATCGATTGAGGCTTCTTTATTATTAAGGCCTTTCCGACCTTTTTCTTTTTCCTAGGTAGGTATTAATGACATAATTTTTGATTGATCCACATTCACGCGGATTTCTTTACAAAAATTACGACTTTCGAAGCCTACTTTTATTCCATGGCTGACGCTAAAAAACTTTTCCTCCTAGATGCCTACGCGCTGATTTACCGCGCTCATTTTGCATTTACTAAAAACCCGCGGATCAATTCTAAAGGACATAATACTTCGGTGCCTTTTGGTTTTACAAATACATTGCTGGAGGTCATTCAAAAACAAAAGCCCACGCACATCGCGGTGGCGTTTGATACGGCTGCACCCACCTTTCGAGATGGAATTTTTAAAGAATACAAGGCTACCCGCCAGGCTACTCCTGAAGATATCAAGCACGGCATTCCTACGGTGAAAGAAATCATTCGCGGCTTCAACATCCCTATTTTAGAAATGGATGGCTATGAAGCTGACGACATCATCGGCACCATTGCAGCACAAGCTGCAGGCAAAGGTTTTGTGGTTTACATGATGACGCCCGACAAAGATTTTGGGCAGCTCGTGAAAGAAAATGTTTTCCTCTACAAGCCCGCTTACATGGGCAACGCGGTAGATGTACTCGGCCCTAAAGAAGTGTGCGAGAAGTGGGACATCGAAAATGTTTCGCAAGTAATCGACATCCTCGGGCTGCAAGGAGATACGTCTGATAATATTCCCGGCATTCCCGGCTTCGGACCCAAGACAGCAGCAGATCTTTTGAAGCAGTACAAAACCGTAGAAGGAGTTATTGCACACGCAAGTGAATTGAAAGGCAAACAAAAAGAACGTGTGGAGCAATTTGGAGAGCAGGCTCTTCTTTCAAAAAAACTGGCAACAATCTTCCTCGATGTTCCTGTTGCATTTGATGAAGAGGCATTGACTTATAAAAGTCCTGATGAACCCAAGCTGCGGCCTATTCTTGAAGAGCTTGAATTCAAGACGATGATTCCACGGGTGTTTGTGGGACCTTCAGGTACTGCATCTGCTCCAGTAATTAAAGAATCAAAGCCTTCGCAGTTATCGATGTTTGGAAAACCGAGCACTCCTGTTACTGAAGGTTCGGAAACTGTTCAGGATAATTCGAGTGCTTCCTATAAAAAAATTGAAAGCGATGATGAAATAAAGTCTCTGATCGAAAACCTGAAGTCGCAAAAAGAAATTGCTATTGCGATTGCTACCGATGAAGAAGAGAATTTCGATTTCAATATTACGGGCATTGCATTTTCTTTTGCTTCAAATGAAGCGTTCTTCGTTCCGATCAAAGACAAAAACCAATTACAGAGTTTCTCTGAGGTATTTTCCAATGAGAGTATTTCAAAAATAAGCCACAACATCAAGCAAAGCATTTTGTCGCTGAAGAAATTCGGTGTTGACGTGCGAGGAACCGTGTTTGATACGATGCTTGCTCATTATTTAATTGAGCCTGAGTCATCGCATGATTTAGGAATTATCTGTAATCAATATTTGAGTTATCAGCTCATTGCCAGCGATACAGACGAAGCTAAAAATTATTGCGAACGCGCAGATCAGGCTCTTCAACTCAAAGCTCCACTAGAAAAAGAATTGCATGTGCGAGGCCACTGGCGCTTGGGGCGCGAAGTAGAAATGCCCTTGGTGTATGCTCTTGCTGCCATGGAGTATCAAGGCGTGGCGCTTGATGAATCGGCTTTGCAAGGAATGTCTTCTTTATTGAAAAAAGACAGCGAGAAAACACAATCCGAAATATTTAAGCTGGCTGATGCCGAATTTAACATTGCATCACCAAAACAATTAGGTGAAATCTTATTCGATAAACTCAAGCTCCTCGACAAAGCAAAGAAAACCAAAACCGGTCAGTACGCTACCGGTGAAGAAGTGTTGGTTAAGCTTGCCGAAGAACATGAAATCGCGAAAAAGATTCTCGACTTCCGCGAATATGAAAAGCTGCGCTCCACTTATGTGGATGCATTGCCAAAAATGCTCAGCAAGTTTGACAATCGCATTCACACCGATTACAGACAAGCCGTTGCGGCAACGGGAAGATTGAGTTCCAACAATCCCAATTTGCAGAACATTCCTATCCGCACAGAAAAAGGAAGGCAAATCCGAGGCGCATTCGTGCCCCGCGATAAAAATTTCCTCACCATGTCGGCCGACTACTCGCAAATTGAGTTGCGCATCGCTGCTTCATTCGCAAAAGATGAAACGATGACCGAAGCTTTCCGCACCGGTCGTGATATTCACACCACCACCGCTGCAAAAGTTTTCAAAGTGGAGCTCGATAAAGTCACGCCCGATATGAGGCGCAAAGCCAAGGAGGTGAACTTCGGTATTTTGTACGGTAGCACTGCGTTCGGACTTTCACAAAACCTGAATATCTCCAGAGGCGAGGCGGCTGAAATCATCGATTCGTATTTCAAAGAATTTTCAGCCATCAAAAAATACATGGACGACTCGATCAACTCCGCCCGCGAAAAAGAATATGTAGAAACCATCTTAGGCCGCAGAAGATATTTGCGCGATATCAATTCGCGTAACATGGCTACCCGTCAGTTTGCCGAGCGCAACGCCATCAATGCACCGATTCAAGGCAGCGCTGCTGATATCATTAAAATCGCCATGATCAACATTCACCGTTGGCTGGAGCGGGAGAAACTGAAAACGAAAATGATCATGCAAGTGCATGACGAATTGGTTTTCGATCTTCACGTAGATGAACAAGAAATTGTTAAACCCCGGGTCATTGAAATGATGAAGACTGCGGTAATCCTTGATGTGCCCATGGAAGTAGAAGTGGGCATTGGAAAGAATTGGTTAGAGGCCCATTAAATTTTTAGAGTGAGAAAAATCCTATTCCTCCTTTTCCTGATTCATTTCTCATGCGAGAAGGAAACAGCACACAAAATTGTTGTTCTTATTTCTGCCAATGCCGAGTGGAAAGTTGTGAAGTCGATTTATCCGAAAGAGAATTATCAGCAAACCCCGTGGGGTGAATTCTTTCAAACAGAAATCAAAAGTTCAAAAGGAAAAACTCCCGTTATTTTCTTTCATGAAGGCTGGGGAAAAACCGCTGCTGCCGGTGCAACTCAATATGCCATCACCAGATGGAATCCCGAATATTTTATCAACCTGGGAACTTGCGGTGGGTTTGACGGAAAAATTAATCGCTACGAAATAGTACTCGTCAACAAAACGATCATCTACGATATCAAAGAAGCGATGGGCGATTCGAAAGAAGCGATTGACGATTATTCAACCTCAATTGATTTGTCGTGGATCAAAGTAGAAGCAAGTGATTCCGTAATACAAACTCTACTCGTTTCGGCCGATCGCGATTTAGTACCTGCAGAAATTGCTGTCCTTGAAAAAAATTACAACGCGATTGCCGGTGATTGGGAAAGCAGCTCCATTGCTTATGTGTGTAAACGCAATAATAAAAAACTAATCATTCTACGTGGTGTAACTGACTTAGTAACCTCTACCGGAGGTGAAGCTTACGGCAATAATCAAGTTTTTCAAAACGGAACCGAAGTCGTGATGAAAAAACTCATCCACCAATTGCCGCAGTGGCTGGATAAAATTCCAAACAGCAACTAAAAGCAGAGCTCGTCATTTTTTTTGAAAAAGAAATCCAAAACCATTTTACATACATTTACGTAATTAATCAAAGTTATGAAAGGAACTAACCTTGGCGAGTTTGAAGAGCTGGTATTATTAACCATCGCTTCATTAGTAAATGATGCTTACAGCGTGGCAATCTGCGATGAAGTTGAAAAGAACTCCGGTCGCTCTGCAAAACTGGGCGTGGTGCATTCGGTCCTCAATCGGCTGGAAGAAAAAGGGCTGATCAAAAGTAAACTTGGTGAAGCCACCAAATCGAGAGGAGGTAAGCGTAAAAGATTTTATACGCTCACCCTTCCTGGCAAGACTGCTTTAGTTCGTGCAAAAGACATGCGTGATCAACTCTGGGAAAAAATTCCAGCCTTCGTCCTCAAAACAGTTTAGATATGAGCGCAGAGAAAAACATTCATCCGCCTCGCTGGGCTGAGCGCTTGCTGGAATGGTACTGCAGACCCGAGTTGCTGGAAGACTTGCAAGGAGACCTCTACGAATACTTCGAGAGAAATGTAAAATATAAAAGCTTGCGGAGAGCTAAGCTGATTTACGTAATCGATGTTTTGAAATTTTTTAGACTTTATACTATCCGAAAACCGGAATTCATTAACCTTTTAATCAATTGGCTTATGCTTGGCAGTTACATCAAAACATCGGGTCGCAATATTGTGCGCAACAAATTGTTTTCAACCATCAACATCGTGGGGCTTGCAGTAAGCATGTCGGTTGGGCTCCTGATGATCGCTTTTCTCACCGACTTATTTTCCTATGATCGCTTTCATACAAAAGGAGATCAGATCTATCGTGTCATTAGCCAACCTGTGTTTAAAGGAGAGCCGCCTGCGAATCAGTTTGCCTCCACCTCCGTGAAAGCCGGGAAGTTGATAAAAGAGAAAATGGCGGGCGTAAGTGAAGTCACCATTCTCCGCAGAGGTTTTGCCGGTGATGCCCACGTTGACGAAAAGATAATTCCTCTTGCTGCACTATGGGCTGATGCATCTCTTTTCAATGTCTTTACATTTCCAATGCTGAAGGGAGATCCATCCACCGTACTAAAGGAACCGTATTCAATTGTGTTGACAGAAAAATCAGCTAAGAAATTGTTTGGCGATGGAGAGGCGTTAGGCAAGTCGGTGAAGTTTGATACCGTTAACTACATGGTGACGGGAATAATGAAAGACGTACCGTTCTTCTCTCACCTCCAATTTGAATCGCTTGTCTCATTCTCCACTATCGAACTCCAAAACAGGAATGACACGCGGTTTTCAAGCTGGACGAGCATGTGGTCTAATTATGTTTATATAGTCCTTCCCGAAAAAACTAATCCTGAAGCACTGCAATCCCATCTGGACAAACTCTGTTCTGAAGAAAACGCTGCATTTGAAGACACAAAAATATCGCTGTCACTTCAGCCGTTGAGTAAGATTGTGCTAGGCAATGGTTTATCAAACCCGATCGGACCCGAAATGATGATGAGCATCATCTGGGTCATCGGAGGATTAGCGTTTATCGTTGTTCTCTCTGCCTGTTTCAATTACACTAACCTATCTATTGCTCGTTCATTCAGGCGCTCACGTGAAGTGGGAATACGCAAAGTTATTGGCGCCTCAAAAAGTCATGTGCTGAGTCAGTTTATTGTGGAGGCGGTTATGATCTCTTTACTGGCACTGGCTTTCTCTTTTCTGATTTTCCTTTTTCTAAAGCCGCAATTTCTCGGCATGGCGCCTGAATTGGAAAGTATGGTAAAACTTGATCTCACAGGCAACGTGGTTATGTATTTTATTGCCTTTGCTATCATTGTTGGCATACTGGCTGGGTTTTTACCAGCATTGTTTTTCTCTCGCCTTAGCACATCACAAGTACTCAAAGACGTATCGACCATGAAAGTTTTTCGTCACGTGAATATGCGCAGAGCACTCATTGTTGTTCAGTATACGTTCTCATTGATTTTTATTACGACCACATTTATTGGATACAAGCAATACAAAAACTTTTTAACGTTCGACTTAGGTTTCAGCACTGAGAATGTTTTAAACATTGAGCTTCAAGGAAACAAAGCCGATCTTTTTGTAAAGGAGCTTGCAGAGATGCCTGAAATTAGCGCCATCTCCAAATCGCTGATGGTAACGAGTGTTGGTAGGTATTACAGCACCAACATGAAATACATTGATCAAAAGGACTCGGTTGATATTTGGTACAATTCCATGGACGAGCACTATCTATCGCTTCATGGTCATAAACTTCTTGCCGGCAGAAACTTTTCCGCCAAGCCGGTAACAGCCGAGGCAGAGAGTGAAGTAATCGTGAACGAACAAGCAGTAAAGAAATATAACATTGGCAAAGGACATCCTGAAAAAGCTTTGGGAGAAACAATAAGTGTAGAAGGAAAGAAACTGACCATCATCGGAGTACTTAAGGATTTTCATTATGGAAAAGTGGATAATAAAATCGATCCTGTCATTTTCAGATATTTAGCGGCAGAAGCTCCCGGCTTTGTCAACGTTAAAATTGGTTCTACCGATTGGCCTGCTACGTTAAATAAAATTGATCTGGCATGGAGGAAGATTGATCGCATTCATCCATTAGCCGCCACTTTTTACACTGATGAAATTGAAAGAGCATATGGTGAATTTTCTGCCATGCTTAAGATTATCGGCTTCCTTGCTCTGCTAGCTATATCCATCGCTTCTATGGGGCTTTTTGGAATGGTTGTCTTTACCACTGAAACTAAACTCAAAGAGATCAGCATTCGTAAAGTAATGGGTGCAAGTGAAGGAAACCTAATCTATCTGATCAGTAAAGGTTTTCTGATTTTGTTATCTGTGTCGGCAGCAATAGCCCTACCCGCTACTTATTTTTTCTTTGACGAAGTTGTGCTTCCCAGCATTGCTTATCATTTGCCTATTGGGTTTGGTGAAATGCTTTCGGGTTTTGGCATTGTCATGACGATTGCTTTCGTGATGATTGCTTCACAGACTTTAAAAATCACTCGCACTAACCCGGCCGAGGTTTTAAAAAATGAATAGTAAGTAGGATGGAAAGTATAAACCCCGAAGAGAAGGCGCTTTAGCATCTATTTCCTCGGAGTTTAATTTTTACTGACGCAGCAAGGCCGGAATTAGAACACTGTATGACTTGCCTAATCCACCTTCTCTTTCAACTCTGCTACTTTCGCTTTGGCTTCTTTCTTGCCGAGCTTAAGCGCTTTCTCATAAAGATGAAGTGCTTCTTCGTAGGTGTCTCTTTTCTTGTTGGGGGCAAGCTTGGTTCGTTTGGCGGCTTCTTCAATGGCTCCGGCCTGGGCAAAGTAACTATCTGCTTGTGATATTTTTGCTGTTCTTACTAGCTCACTGATTCGAATATTAAGAAGCTTTAATTCATTTCTCTTCGACTCGAGTTTCATTTCAATTTCATCCAATTGTGTGGATTTTAAATTTACTGCTGTATTGAGCGCATCGTTATCTTCAATAATACCAATCTCTTCGTTCCGAATTTTTAATTCATCTTTTAAAGCATCGATGATCGTCATGTAGGTTTCCGTATTCACTGAACTTTCGGCAACGGAGGCTTCAAGTTCTCTGATGACTCCCTCTGTTTTTTTTACATAATCCTTTAGCTCGGTCATACGGTTGGAGTAATCGTTACCCCCTTGATCTTCAGCCGACAATAAACGAACAGAGTGACGAGTCACATCAATCGAATCCAAAAGAACATTTACAGTCTTCATGCTTTCAATCATCTTTGACGAAGACGACAACTGCTGTCGAAGAGAATCATTTTCCAATTTTAACTTAGCAGCATCCGAACTGCAGGATAAAAAACCAGCGGAAAAGATTAAAACAATGGTGAGCTGTAAAACAGATTTGGCTAGCAAATAAAATTTCATGGTTATGGTTAAAAATGAGGGGTGAAAATACAAATTTGATCTTGCCATTCACAAGCCAATTCTGCGAATGGATATTATTATTGAATTAATTTAAATCTTCTTCCTCTTTCGCTAATTTTAGAAATGATCAAAAATTCGTTTGAATTATTGGTTTCTAAAACTACTGGAACGGTCTCTGCCGAATTAACAACCCCGGAAAAACCTGAAGCCGTCATCACATTTGCTCATGGAGCCGGTGCAGGCATGAATCATCCGTTCATGACTTCCATGGCGAATGAACTTTCCAAGCTCAACATTGCAAGCTTGCGGTTCAATTTTGCCTACATGGAGCAAAAGAAAAAACGACCCGATGTTCCCGCGGTTGCACACAAAGCTGTGGAATCGGCCGTAAACAAAGCCCACGAGTTGTTTCCCACAATTCCGTTGTACGCTTCCGGCAAATCATTTGGCGGAAGAATGAGTTCTCAGTTTCTATCCATTCAAAAGCCTTCGGTTGTAAATGGAATTGTCTTCTTCGGATTTCCATTACATCCGGCCGGCAAGCCGGGTATTGAGAGAGCAGAACACTTGAAAGAAGTAAAGGTGCCCCTACTTTTTTTACAAGGCACGCGCGACACACTAGCGGAATGGACTTTGATTGAACAAGTAACGAATCACCTGTCACTTGCAACCCTGATAAAATTTGAAGGTGCAGATCATTCGTTTAAAAAAGGAAAAGAAAACTTGATTCCCCAGTTGGCAAGTGAAGTTGGTCAATGGATAAAATTGAAAAACTAAGAAATCGCAATGCCATTCTCATTCATCAAGAAACTTGAAGGCAAGGAACTCACCGATGAGAAAATCCGCGACTTCAAGCGGCTGATCATTGCTCAAGCAGGCGTCATCTTTTCAATTTTCTTTTTGGAGCTGTCAGAGTCATTCCAATTTGGATTGTATCCGCAGCTTGCTGAATCATTTTTCTTTCTGGCATTGGGCCTGTATGTTTTTCTGTTGTGGGATGCGCTCCGCAATTACACAGACAACAAATCGATTATTCTCCTAAATTTCATTTTCATCATTGGAGTTTTTGTGCTCGCTGCCATTGTTGCAAATCCTTTTTTAGACTTCTTCGATAAGTCAGGCGTGTTGTACAAAACACTTTTGCTCTTCACTCAAATCAGTTTGCTGACGGTAGAAAGCTTTGTGATCTACTTTACTGTGCAAGAATTCTTCAAAAAAGAATTTAACCTACCTATCAAACTTTGGGCCGCTGCCTGCATTTATCTCATGACAGGTCTCGCCTTTGGCAGTTTCTATGAACTGTTCTGCATCTTCGATGTTGATTGTTTAGGGATCGAATTTCCATTGCGCACGATGGCGCTCATGAAACGAATGGGCTACAGCCTGATGGTGCTAAGTGGAATGGACTCCCCCTACTCGCCTACCGGTGTTATTTATATGGCGAGTACGATTGAGGCTTTGTGGGGCCAATTGTTTGTAATACTGATTGTTGGGCGGCTAATGATCAAGTAGGAGAAACAACTATTAAACCATAAGACATCCTATCCACTTATAGCACCTTTGCATCGGGAATGACCATGCAAAACCGAATTACTTTTCTTATCTTTTTTACACTATAAAAGGGCCGCCTAAAAAATTATCAAATGAAAGTTCTAAATGATATTAACAAAAGTGAGGAGATCTTGCGCGGGCAGACCAATATTCTAAAAATGATCATTGAGGATGAAGAGACGGAGTCGATTTTAAAAGAAATTATTTTTTTGCTTGAGAGCCAGGCCCCCAACATGAAGTCATCGATTGTCTTGCTAGATGAAACCGGAAAGTATCTGGCGAAATCCATTGGGCCATCATTACCTGAAGACTATCTAAAATTGATTCCTGGAGTGCCCATTGGGCCGCTAGCAGGATCATGTGGAACGGCCGCCTATTTACGCGAGTTGGTAATCGTTGAAGACATTCACACTGATCCGCGATGGAAAGCTTTTCAAGAACTGATAAAACCTTTTAGCCTCGGAGCATGCTGGTCAATGCCAATCATGTCAAAGCAAGGAACTGTGCTTGGAAGTTTTGCCATGTATTATGACCATGTGCGCAAACCAACCAATGAAGAGATCGAGTTGCTCAAGTTTGTGGTGAGCCTGGCCGGACTGACCATTGAGAAAAAACAATTTCAAGAGGCCCAGAAAAGTTATGAGTCGAAGATCATTGCTCAAAATACAGAACTGACAAAAATCAACCAAGAGCTTGACAGTTTTATGTATCGGGCATCGCATGACATAAAAGCTCCCATTGCTTCGATGCTAGGAATTGTAAACCTGATCAATCGAATTCCACTAGGAGATTCAGAGTTAGCTACACTACTCACACACATGAAAAAGTCGGTCGGCAACCTGGAGAATTATGTGAAAGAACTTATTGACTTTTCTCAAAACTTGCGATTGGAAAGTTTAACATCGGTTATCGACATCCAGAGGCTAATCAATCAATTATTTGATGATCTCGATCACGCTGAAGAGACCGCCAACTTAAAATGGAGCATTCCAACGGATGAGAAAGCCGAGTTCTATTCCGATAAAGAAAGGCTCTCCATTGTACTTAAAAATATTCTCTCCAACTCTATTCGTTACCGGTCACCCGAACGATCACTTCAAATAGAGATTAGAGCTAAAGTTTCAAGCGATGAAGCTTTCATTACCGTACGCGACAACGGCATTGGAATTGAGAATGAGAAAATTCATAAAATTTTCCAGATGTTTTATCGGGGCTCTGAGCTGGCCACTGGCTCGGGTTTGGGGCTTTATATTGTGAAAGAAACCTTGCAAAAACTAAATGGGCGGATTGAAGTCAGCTCTGAAGTAGGCGAAGGAACAGCATTTACCATTGTTGTTCCCAACCAGAAACCCATTTAAAACAGTCTCATAATTTTTTCGATTTCAGAATTAGCCCGCATCAGCGAATTTGATTAACTTATCCGAACGCTCGGTTAATTCTAATTAATCCAAAAATGAAAAGAATAAATCGGGCTGATTGAAATCCTTCCACTATGCCTACGGAATTAAAACCTACCGAGCTAGAAGATATTCAGCATGAACTTGACCTGAGCGGCATCATCAAGTTTCTCCAGATGCTCTCCAAGGAAATGAACTTGGTGAACCTGGTGGAGAAGATGATGGAGATCGTAATTGAAAACGCTGGTGCCGAGCGTGGTTATCTCCTGCAATACGATGGTGACAAATTATTAATCCAGGCGAAGGGAAGTTTGAAGTCTGGCATTCGGGTGCTGCAATCAAAGCAGATCGCTAACAATAACAAGCTTTCATTGGCAATTGTAAATCATGTTATTAAAAGTGGTGAACCTCTCATTGTAAACCATGCTATAACGAATGAAGCCTTTAAAGGCGATCCATACATTGAAAGGGAACAGCCGGGCTCCATTTTATGTCACCCTGTTTTTGTAAAAGGTAAATTGACCTCCATCATTTACCTGGAAAACAACAGTACCATCACGGTATTCAATCCGGAAAAACTTAAAATAATTACGCTGCTTTCCACGCAAATTACAATCTCTCTAGAAAATGCCTTATTGTATCAAAGCCTTGAAGAGAAAGTGGTAGCTCGCACGCGCGAAGTGGTTAGTCAAAAAGAAATGATTGAGCACGCTTATGCAGAATTGCGCGCGGCACAATCACAAATGGTTCATTCTGAAAAGATGGCTTCGCTAGGTCAACTCACGGCCGGCATCGCGCACGAAATAAATAATCCCATCAATTTTATTTCTGTTGGAATCACCGGGCTTGAGAAAAACTTTAAGTCGTTCATGAAAGTGGTGGATAAATACGAGTCTATTGCAGCGAATGGGAATACCACTGAAGCATTAAAAGAGATTGAGGCGTTAAAACAAAATCTTCAATATGGCGAAGTGAAAAATTTCATCAATGGTTTAATGGATGACATTAAATTGGGAGCCGATCGCGCTTCCGAAATCATTCAGGGTCTTCGATCTTTTTCTCGTTTAAACGAAGCCGAATTTAAAGCTGCTGATATTCATGAGGGGCTTGATGCCACTTTGGTTTTGCTTAGAACTAAAACGAAGAACGCCATTGACATCGTAAAAGAGTATGACCCCTACTTGCCCATCATCAATTGCAACCCCGGTCAACTCAATCAAGTGTTCATGAATATCCTCACCAATGCCATTGAGGCTGTTGAAATGAAACCTGAAGGAGGAACTAACGAAATTCGAATCAAGACAACAAACCACCCCGATAACATCGAGATTAGAATCAAAGACAGCGGCACAGGAATACCCCAAGAGATCAAGGAAAAAATATTTGATCCTTTCTTTACTACCAAAGACGTTGGTAAAGGAACCGGTCTTGGGTTATCCATCAGCTTTGGAATTATCAAAAAACACAACGGGCAGATTGAAGTAGAAAGTGACGGAACTAACGGTACTGAATTTATTATTACAATACCAAAGGAACTATAACATTGTACAATGAAAAATTTTAGCATCCTCTATGTTGATGACGAGGAAAGTAATTTAAAGGGCTTTAAGTCAATCTATTTCACCGACTACACCATCTATACTGCCATATCAGGAAAAGAAGCTCTTGAAATACTTGCCAATCATGAAGTGCACATCATCATTACTGACCAGAAAATGCCCGGGATGACCGGTGTACAATTTCTCAGCAATACGATGAGCAAGTATCCGGAACCAATTCGCATCATCCTCACCGGTTACAGTGACATTGAGGTGTTGATGAAAGCGATCAACGAGTGCGGAATATTTCGTTACCTCACCAAACCCTGGAATGAGCAAGAGATGAACATGACCATCAACCAGGCATTGGATACTTACAACTTGCGAAAAGAAAATAGCGAGCTTATCAAAAAGCTCACCGATGCAAACACCACGCTGGAAGAAAAAGTAATGGAGCGAACCAAGAAAATCGAAAACTTAATTTCTACGGTAGCGCACGATCTTAGAAGTCCTCTCAATCAAATTAAAGCAATCGTCAGCCTGATACATTTGGATTCTACCAATCTAAAGGACGAACAAAAAAGTTTTATTGATTTGATTTTTAAAGCAGCAGGCAGGTTAACCGAAATGATCAATCGCATTCTCGACCTGAATGCCATTGAGCACCGCGACATTGAAGTGAAGCTGGTACGCACAAATCTTGATGAAATTATCAATGATGCCGTCAATCAAGTACGAGCTATTAGTGCCGAGAAAAATCTGGGTATCAATGTGCGACCAACCGATAGCAATAAGTTTGTGACCGTTGATGTGAATTACCTGATCCAGGTGTTGGAAAATCTCCTCTCCAATGCCATTAAGTTTTCACCTCCCCACAAAAACATTTTCGTTGAAACCGAAAACGGCCAGGAGAATGTAAGAATTATTGTGCGCGATGAAGGGCCTGGTCTTACTGATGAAGATATGAAATTGATCTTCCAGAAATACCAACAACTCAGCGCCCGCCCCAGTTCAGGTGAAGAGTCCAGCGGGCTTGGCCTTTATCTAACCAAAAAATATGTTGAAAACATGAATGGAAAAATCTGGTGCGAAAGCAAAGCGGGCCAGGGCGCTTCGTTCATCATTGAATTTGCTTCAACATAAGACCACCTAAACCTTTTCTCTTCCCCTCTAAAAAAAATAATCATCTAAGTAAGACAGGTGATCCGTTTATTCGTTCGTTAGAATTCATTTCATCTGCCACGTATTGAAAACAGAAGGTAGTAAGTCGAAATATTATTTCATTGGAGGAATTCTCATCGCTTTATGCGGCACCATTTGTTTTTCGGTGAAAGCTATTTTTATAAAACTTGCTTACCGCGAAAGCCCGGTGGATGCCGTTACTCTGTTGGCCTTGCGAATGATTTTTTCGGTTCCATTCTTCATGATTACCGCTGCCTATTCTTCAAACAAATCATCCAATGTCAAATTCACCTTCAAACAATGGCTATACATTGCCTTGGTGGGTTGCATCGGATATTACGTTAGCAGCATGTTTGATTTTGTGGGGCTTCAATACGTATCTGCAGGAATCGAGCGCTTGATTTTATTTATCTACCCAACGTTTGTACTGCTTTTTTCCTCTGTGATTTTTAAAATCAAAGTGAAGCCGATGCAATGGCTTGCGCTGTCTGTCACTTACATTGGATTGATGGTTGCCTTTCTAGGCGATTTGAACTTTAACTCTAATCAAAACTCTCATTTTGTTTTTGGCGCAGTGATGATTTTCATCTGTGCCGTTACCTATGCTTTTTACATTATTGGCGGAGGCCAGCTTATTCCGCAAGTAGGAGCCTCTAAGTTTAATAGTTACGCCATGAGTTTTGCTTCATTGGGTGTCTTGCTGCATTTCTTTTTGTTGAGCGATGCGCCACTACTCGAGTTACAGCCTGTCATTTATCTCTATGGATTTTTGATGGCGGTTTTTTCAACCGTGATACCATCGTATATGATTTCAGCAGCAATCAACAGAATTGGTCCTGGCAACGCAGCTATTGTGAGCAGTGTTGGACCCGTATCAACAATTTTTCTTGCTCATATTTTCTTGGGCGAATCGGTAACGATCTGGCAGTTGTTTGGAACGGCAATGATTTTGATTGGCGTGGTAATTATTAGCAGACAGAAGGGGCTATGAAATTTTCCCCTTCAAAAACTCGGCTGTATAACTTTTACTTTTCTTCACCATCTCTTCAGGTGTTCCTGCAAAAAGTAAATTACCCCCATTCTTTTCACCACCTTCAGGGCCGAGATCAATAATCCAATCAGCAGACTTGATTACTTCAATATTGTGCTCAATCACAATGACCGAATGACCAAGATCAACAAGCGCGTTAATGGCTTTGAGAAGTTTTGAGATGTCATGAAAATGGAGACCGGTGGTTGGTTCATCAAAAATGAAAAGGATATGTCCTTTCACGTCAGAATTTTTTCCAAGGAAGGACGCGAGCTTTACACGCTGCGCTTCGCCACCACTTAGTGAGTTTGAAGACTGCCCCAATTTCACATAGCCAAGACCGACATCATTTAAAGGAAGAATTTTTTCATAGACTGCTTTCCTGTCTTTGAAAAACTCAAGTCCTTCTTCCACAGTCATGTCAAGTACATCGGCAATATTCTTGTCCTTGTGTTTTACTTCCAGAACCTCCTGCTTAAATCTTTTGCCATGACAACTCTCGCAGGTGAGATAAATATCTGCCATGAATTGCATCTCCACTTTAATTGAACCTTCGCCTTCACATGTCTCACAACGACCGCCTTCTACGTTGAAAGAGAAGTGAGAAGGTTTATACACTCGCTGTTGTGACAAGGGTTGATCAGCGTACAATTGGCGAATCACATCATATGCCTTCACATAACTGATTGGGTTTGATCTTGAAGATTTTCCAATCGGGTTTTGATCTACAAATTCTACGTGATCAATTTTGGCGATGTCTCCAGTGAGTTGATCGTACTTGCCTGGAGTTTCAGCAACCGATCCGTTAGCTCTTCCCGTGGCCGGATAAAGAATTTTTTTGATCAAAGTAGATTTTCCTGAACCACTCACTCCTGTTACTACAGTAAGCGCTCCGAGTGGAAACGTGACTTTTAAATTCTTCAAATTGTTTTCTCGTGCACCGATTACAGTCACAGAGTCTTTCCATTTTCTTCGAAGAGTAGGCACAACAATTTTTTCTTTGCCTGAAAGATAATCCGTGGTGTGCGAAACAACCTTGCCGTTGATTTCATTGATCGTGCCTTGAAAAACTAATTGCCCGCCATGTTGGCCTGCATCAGGACCGATATCGATGATCTGATCTGCAGCTCGCATGATCTCCTCTTCGTGTTCAACAACAATCACGGTATTGCCCAGATCACGAAGTTCTTTTAAAACTTCTACCATTCGCGCAGTATCGCGAGGATGAAGACCGATGCTTGGTTCATCCAAAATGTACATTGAACCAACCAACGCGCTGCCCAATGACGTTGCCAATTTTATTCGCTGAAATTCTCCACCCGATAAGGTTGAAGTGACCCGATTCAAAGTCAGATAACCCAACCCTACTTTCACCATGTAGCCAAGTCGTGATTTGATTTCAGTAAGAATGCGCTCCGAAATTTTTTGCTCGTAGTCAGGAAGCTTTAGTTTTTCAAAAAACACCAGCGCGTCTTCGATCGGCATGAGTACAATGTCAGTGATAGATGCCTTAGAAATTTTAACATACGAAGCATCTTTACGAAGTTTTGTTCCGCGACAATCAGGACATGTAGTTCTACCACGATAACGGGAAAGCATTACGCGATATTGAATCTTATGGGTTTTTGATTCCAGGTATTTGAAGAATGAACGAATGCCTTCAAAATATTCGTTGCCACTCCAAATCAATTCGCGATCCTCTTGAGTTAGTTCAGCATATGGCCTGTGGATCGGAAAATCAAACTTGATTCCATTCTTCAACAAAGGCTTCGCCCAATTGCTCATCACTTCGCCACGCCATGGAGCTATTGCCCCTTCATAAACTGATAAGCTCTTGTCGGGAATAACCAAATCCTCATCAATACCCAAAACCTTTCCAAAACCTTCACAGGTTTGGCAAGCACCAAATGGATTGTTAAAGCTGAAGAAATTTACTGAGGGCTCTGTGAATTGCATCCCATCCAACTCAAAGCGATCAGAGAAAAATTTCTTGTCTGAGCCTTCGGTATAAATAATGCAATCGCCATGACCTTCGAAGAAAGCCGTTTGCACCGAATCGGAAAGGCGATAAGTTAAATCTTCGTCTGCAGCATTTACTGCAGCTCGATCGATGAGAATTTCAAAATCCCCATCGATTTTTTTTGCCTTTGGTTTCTTTGCTTTAGGTGTTGCCTCAACCGGTGCTGGAGTTAAAATCTCCTCAATAAATTTCACTTCACCGTTCATGAGCACACGTGCGAACCCTTTGCTCAGCAACAAATTCAATTCATCCTCAGCTTTCCTTCCTTTTTGAATTTTCAATGGACATGCCACCATCACTCGCGTACCTTCCTTGTGCTTATTAATGAAATCGATAACGTCCGTTACGGTATGTCTTTTCACTTCATTACCGCTTACAGGCGAAAGCGTTTTGCCAATGCGGGCAAAAAGTAATTTCAGATAATCATAAATCTCAGTAGTAGTTCCTACGGTACTTCGTGGGTTACGCGTGTTTACCTTTTGCTCAATAGCAATGGCGGGCGATACTCCTCTGATGTAATCTACTTCTGGCTTTTCCATTCGGCCAAGAAATTGGCGCGCATACGAACTCAAGCTCTCCACATACATCCGTTGCCCCTCGGCAAAAAGAGTATCAAATGCCAAGGAGGATTTTCCCGAACCGGAAAGGCCGGTGACCACCACCAATTTATTTCTCGGAATAGCAACACTCAGATTCTTGAGATTGTTGACACGCGCTCGTTTAATGATAATGTATTCCTTCGGGTCGAGATCGTCTAAGTAGGAGTCGTTGTTCATGAAGAAGCAAAAGTAGAAAACACAATTAGATATATAAGTGGTTCAAATTTGTTAGAAGAAATTATTTGCCAATCACTGCCCTCTTCCTGAAAACCGTGGATGAGCCATTTGAATCAAAAACTTCGAACCAAACTACATAGTAGCCTACGCGAGAGCGAGTGCCATCATCCCGGTCGCCATCCCAGCGGAAAAAGCCCTCATGAGCGAGAGTTTCGTTGTTCGCCAGTGTTTTGATTAATCTTCCCTGCGTGTCAAGAATCTTCACATTGGCTGCCATGCCGCTTTGATCAAACTTGTAATTGATCTTCGAAAAATCTTTTCCAGGAACCGAAGGAGAGAAAATTTCCGGATCAACTGTTACCGCGTTTTCATTGATTGAGGATTGGGGCCGAGAATTTGAATTGATAAACCCTGGCGTTGCGTAACCGGCAGAAGCGTTAGCTGATTTCCAATTGCTCGCATCGCTCGTCAATCCTGAAAATGAAATTCGCTCAAGCGAAATGCCCTCTTTGTCTTTGAGGAGGGGCGAATGCATCTTCTCAGAATAATTGAAATGATCAACCACCAATCCCTGGTCATTTACCAATGCAACCGAGCCGGCATCATCCGGCAAACTCGGCAGAATCGTTTTGAATGTGGCGCTCACATTGGTTTTTGAGTATTGCAAAGAAAGTGTTGAAGGATCAGAAGTAAATACCAGATAGCTCGCGGGAGTCAAAATGAAATCACCCGATGTTATTGTGGTAAGACTTGTTGGTGATCCGGACTTGTAATTTCCAAGTTTCCAGTCTTTGAGATTGATGAACTTAGGCGATTGGTTATAGACTTCTACAAAATCTACTCCGCCAGTTCGAGGATTAAAAAGAATTTCATTCACAACTACATCAAGGCTATCGGCTGTTTCAGGAAGAGCAAATGAAAGTCGGTTGAAATTTTCTTGAATAAAATTTCCTGTGCAATCCGTGAGGTTACTTACTTTAATCGTGTAGAGTTCGCGCAACGCAAGCGCATCTGAAAGTTCAAGCGTGATTTGTCGAAGCGATTGATCTTTGAAATATTTCTTAGGAACTGTGGCCGATGGTGCAAGCTCAAATGAAACAGCCGAGATATCCCCTTCTAGTCTTTCATTGAAAGTTAAATTCAACACTGTTGATGAAATTGGAGTAATCAACAATAATTGGGGACCTGTTAGATCAGGTTTATTGGCAAATACCGAATTCTGTTTTCCCGGTGTTCCTCCCGCGGCATTTTCCGAAACAGCCCAGTTCTCTTCTTCACCACAAACATTGTTCACATCAATAATTTCTAATGACCAGCCTCCCTCCTGCTTGTCCACATCATGATACCAATCGAGCGTGTAGTTTACTGAATCGATTGTTTTATTTGTGCCATCGCGAAGTGTAAGGTTATCGCCATCATTATTTAGTGTGGGGAAATTGGGAACACTTAGAACATTTCCAGAAAACAAATTAGCGTTGGATGAAGAACAGATAATCCAGTATTGGTTTGGCAAAATGATTTGACTTCCAAAAGTGGCTGTTGACACTCCATCTGATAATTTCCATCCCGATAAATCAAAAGGATTAGAACTCCGATTATAAATTTCAATAAACTCTTGCGCTGGCAATCCTACTTGCGGGCTAGGATCTGCAAAGATTTCTGTTAGAATGATATCCTTGGGTTTTGTTGACACCGCTTGAAAAAACATAAACACAGCTGTAGTATCTGCAATCACATTCCCCGCGAGGTCTTTCACTTTTGAAATGGTCAATTGATTTTGAATTCCATTTGCAAACGTTGTAGTGAATGAAAGCGTAACGGTCTTTCCATCGGCTTGAAGAGCTGCGGTTGTTGGACTTCCTAGGTTGTTATTTGCAGAGTAATTGGAGACTGTTTCACCTATCGCATGATCTATTGATTCTGAGAATAAAATCGAAATAGAATTAGAAGATGGCGTTTGAATTTTGACTACCGTTGGCTGAGTCAAGTCCGCGGGAACTTGCTTTGGTCCGGCATAAAAATCATCGTAGTAAAATTTGGTGGCGTTCGTTACCGTATAAACACATTTCATTCCAATGAAAGATGAGCTATTGATACTTGTATCTGTGTTGCTCGTATCTAAAACAAAATCCGTTCCTCCTTTATAATCAACAAACAAACTCCAAACTCCGGTGTTATCGCGCGTCACTTTTACTCGCACACCAAATGAACTCGCGATCGCTGCATTCGTACCTCGACAAACTGATGTAAGTGCACTACCGGTTTGCTTGAAAAGTTGAATCGCATCAAGGCTTCCTGCTTCTCCAAACTGTAAAAAATATCCATTGAGTGGTTGCGCAAGGTCAGCTTGGTCACTTACCAAATAAACTCTTCCATAATTACTGCCTGACGGTGAAAAACTCTGTTTCACATAGACCTGCCATTCATAATTATCGAGACTAGTAGCTAAAAATGGTGTTGAAAGATATGAGGTACCCGCAACCGAATTGTTTAACTGCAACGCCTTTGAAGCATTTACTATAAACTTGGAAGAGGAGCCAGACCAAGTGGGGCTATTCGTAAAATCTCCGTCAGTAAAGTTCTCTGCTACTTGAGCGAGGCAAACGGTCGTTAAGACGCAGCAAAAAATAATCGAACCAATTTTCTTCATAGGATGGTTTTTTGCGAAATGTTTTGATATAAAGCTGTCGCAAAGAACCCGCGGCAATTTCTCAGGTTTAGCTGAAAGTTTCTTTCGCGCGGGTTTCAAAAATAGTATTTTTGCTGCTTATAAAATTTTTCTAATAAAATGAAGTTAGCAATTGTGGGCGCGACTGGCCTGGTGGGTCAGGAAGTGTTGAAAGTGATCGATGAACGTAACATCGAATTTGATGAATTGTATCTCGTGGCCTCAGCCAAATCGGTTGGGCAAAAAATGAAATTTAAGGGTAAGGAATATACAGTCAAGAGTATTCAAGAAGGATGTGACCTTGCTCCAGATGTAGCTATTTTCTCTGCTGGCGGTAGTACTTCATTAGAGTGGGCTCCGAAATATGCCGAAAAAGGAACAATCGTAATCGACAACTCCTCGGCTTGGCGGATGGACCCTACGAAAAAACTAGTAGTGCCCGAAATCAATGGGCATGTATTAAAAATCGATGATCGCATTATCGCCAATCCCAACTGCTCAACTATTCAAATGGTAATGGCGCTTGCTCCGCTTCACGTGAAGTATAAAATAAAACGCATCGTTGTTTCGACTTATC
>CBRFFM010000006.1:0-225795 GCA_967789005.1 uncultured bacterium
CAACGAGATAGCCGAGTACTATCTGAAAATAAGCGAAGCCCATTTTGCCGACATTACCAGGCACTGAAACAAATGTAACTCCAGAGATCGATGAACCGATCATTCCAAATGCTACCAAATACCAGGGCGACTGCCGATGAGCGGTAAAAAAAGTATTCGAGTCCGCCCCCTTAGAAGTGAAGTACGAAATAGTAATAAGCGCAGCAAAATAGACTAGAATTATACTGCTGACGAAAAGTGGAGTCATGGAAAAAGATTCAAGAATCGAAATTCAAGATTACGGATTACAGATTTCAAATTCAAGGAATCCCTATTTGCATATCTTGAGAAAGACGAATTAGGTCAATTAAAGTAAAACCAACATATTGAAAACGATTAGCGCGTTTGATCTTCGTTCCACTTTGCAGGACACCAACTGAAATAACCGTTAATAACGAACCACCATGAAAAGACTCCTAATGAAAATAATATTGACAACAATTTTAATAGGAATTCAGATTCTTAGCTATTCTCAAAAAGCACAAATTGAAATATTGTTTAGGCCAACTCTGACTTCTCAGCGAGGTAATCCATTCGTAGAAACTTATTTTAATCCAACTGTACACTTCACCCTAGGCGTTGGAATAAATTACTTTATTAAAGAGAATTCAATACTGAATTTCGGTCTGCTCTACGATAAGAAGGGTGCAAGCGGGAGTTCCACCGTTCAAATCAGAGACAGTCAAAATCAGATTATAGGTGAAGACAGAATAGAACTCGAGTCAAACTACAATTACATTACTCTTCCTATTGAATGGGGAAAAAGATTTGGGAAGAAAGTAAAATACCAATTTGGCACTGGGCTTTACACAAGTTATTTGCTTAGCGCGGAACAAATCCAAAAAGATCAAGGGCTTATTACGAGAAACACAGGAACAACTAATTTTAACAAATTGGATTTTGGATTGTCAGCAAGTTTCAGCGCCTATATTCCAATCAATGAAAAGATGTCTTTTAAACTTGGGCTAATTGACAACTTCGGTCTTACCAATATTAGTAGCGTTCCAGTTGCAAACAAGGGTACAATTAAGAATAATTCGCTAGGGTTGAATATAGGTTTGAACTACATTCTTCATTAACTGCAATTAGCGTCTATATACAATGACAACATAATATGCGGTGCTCATGCCGCGACAACTTTGGATAAATTAAAAATTGACCTTTACCTTGGCACCAAATGAGAAAAGCAAAAATCATCACGACAATAATATTATCATGTGTTCATATTCTTGTCTCCGCTCAAAACAATAGTACTGTTGTATGTGGGCAGATCGAAAAGGATCTTAACCCTGCAAAGACAGTTTCACTTGACGCCTTTAGTCTTCTGGATCATTACCCAACGAACTACCTATCATTTATTAATCCGGAAACCGGAACATTCAGATTTGAATTTCCGCTGAATACAACAGAAGCTATTGTCTTTAGATCATCTATAAAACTGACTTTAATTCTCTCCCCCGGAGATAGTCTATTTATAAAATTTAATAAAGATGGTCGTATCAAATTTTTTGGTGCTAACGCGCAACTAAATGAGGAGATTCTTAACTACTCACTCCAAAAAGTTCAGGAGAACTTTAATCCAAACTGTGAAGGCAAAACATTGAACGAGTATAAACAGGAATTGATTTCCTGGACAAAGACCGAATTAGCTAATCTGCAAAGATTTGAAACTAAATATAACCCATCAAGCACTTTTAAGACATGGGCCAAAAATGAGATTCTCTACAGAAACGCCAATTATTTATTGGACTATGGAATATATAAGCAGATGAATAATCTTCCTTTAGAAGATGGGCTGATGGATAATGCAATATTTCCCGCCAATAATGATGAGGCTTTGATCGCCTCAGATTACATATCTCATTTGCACGAATACCTTGCCTCTACGTATAAATTTCATGAGCTAATTCCAAAACAAGCTAACGATTACAACAACTTCAAAAATCTTCAACCCAATCTCGACAAGTTAATTGCCAACGAAAATGTTAGCCGATCGAGAGACGTATTAGTCATTGACTTATTCAATAGTCTTGTAAAATTGGATCTGCCAAATGCTACTAGTTTTATAAACGTTAATATCAATAAGATTCATGATGCCGATCTTCAGGAGCAGTACAAAAAACGTATTGAAAATTTTAAGACTTCAGGCAGGCCAATTACATTCCTGGGAGAAGAAAATTCAAATAATAAGATTATTAGTAACGTGCTTCAAGACATGACTAAGCGATTTTCAGGCAAAGTAATCTATGTGGATTTTTGGGCTACCTGGTGCGGGCCTTGTAAAAAAGAATTTACCTACTCCATTGCGTTAGAAGAATTATTCGATGAATCTAAAGTTGCTTTTGTTTATGTGTGCATGAACTCCGAAATGGAGAAGTGGCAGGCCTCAGTTAAAAATCTAAAACTAAATCACAATCAATACTTCTTAAATGAAACAGAATCAAAGGCATTTAGAAAGAAGCTTCAGATTTATAGTTTTCCCACTTATTACTTAATTGATAAAAAAGGAGAAGTAGTTAATAACGATGCCCCTAGACCTTCGAGCGAACTCCTAAAAGCTAAAATACAAACCTTAATGAACGCTCAATGAAATGACTACGAGGAATTCCGATTCCATGTGTCATCCGCAAATGAAATCTTTGTCTACTCAATAGCTCAGGCATTATTAGCTATAACCTATTAGAAAAATCTGCGTGTAATCGCATGGAAAGTTTTTACCCTTAAACACAAATCCAACAAACAAATGAGATTAAAATCTATTTTAACAATTACGTTCTTGGGAACTGCACTCTTTTTGAATGCCCAAACAAAAGGTCTAATTATAAACCCAAACGTTAATTTGCTTAGAGACACCACCGAAAACAAGTTGCTCCTTTCATCTCTGAATGGCTTTTTAGCTGCCGCTCAAGGCCCTAATGAGGAAAACAAATTTGTTCTTCCTTCTGAAAAAATAGAGACCTACATACAGCTCGATGAAATCAATGGTATTCAAAAAAGCGGCCGATTTAAAGATGATTTATTTTACAAGCCCTATCTCACCAATATTGTTCCAATGAAAGAAAGCAAGTACTTCATTCAGGTGTCTTACATTGGTGTAAATGAGAATACTCCCATCACAAGGGCAAGTTTTGCGTTTATCGGTAGCAAGACTAATAATACCTTCTTATTCTCGTCTCCGCTTCTCCGCAATACTAAAAACTGGCTGACTCTTAAGGTAGGCAATACCATTTTTCATTCTCAAAATGCAATTAACCAGGCAAAGGCCAAAGAGTATAATAAGTTGGCAGCCGTTTTTGACGCGAAATTAAAATCGGTAAACAAGACCGTTGAGTTTTATTGTACTGAAAATTTCGTTGACGTTCTAAAGTTGATTGGCATTGAATATAAATCAGACTACAACGGTTACACCGAAAATAATTTAAGCTCAACCGTAGGTGATCGGAAGATCATTGTGTTGGGAAATAACAATGCAACCTTTAGCGATTTTGATACGCATGATTTATGGCACGATCGATTGAGCCTGGTGATTGCACGAAGTAAAGTTAACAAGCCGGTTGACGAAGCGTGTGCTTACCTCTACGGAGGAAGTTGGGGAATGAGCTGGCAAGAAATCTTCCAAATGTTCAAAACCAAAGTGGCCAATGACAAGAATGCAAACTGGGCTGACTATAAAGAAAAACCCATGAATTTTGGAGAAAGTCAGGCCAAGCATTTAATGGTCGACTATGTGGCTAATGCGTTATTGATTAAAAAGATAGAAAAGGAAAAGGGCTTTGCTGGAGTTTGGGACTTACTCAACTGTGGACCATCAGAGAAAGGAAACGAAAATTTTTATAAAGCACTCGAAAAACTAACAGGCATTACGAAAGCCAACTACAATGAAAAAGTTTGGGAGTTGATAAATAGCGAAAAAATCTAAGCCACCTCAAAGGCTTCATATCCTCACATTCCTTCGAAAAAAGATTTGATGTGCTCAGATTCGAATAAATAATATTCGAATCTGAGCACTTTAATCTTCACGAAGCAAATTCGATTCAAATCATTGGAGACGCCATTGACATCCGAAACTCATTAAAATTATTTAAATTTGAAAAACAATTGGGTCAACAATCATGAATCCATCTGTACAAGAACAAGAATTAGTCGACCTTCTGGAGGCGATATCGATTACCGAAACGAAAGATCTGGTCGTATTCAATGATGACTTCAATACTTTCGAGCACGTAATCGACACTCTTATTCGCGTTTGCAAGCACACCGCTGAGCAAGCCGAGCAGTGTACCTGGCTTATTCACCACAAAGGCAAGTGTGCTGTAAAGACGGGCTCATTTGAAGAACTCGACCCCATGCGTGAAGCAATCTGCGAAGAAGGCATCGATGCCAAAATTATCTGATGGAATATCCTTCAAAGCTGATCGAAGAAGCTGTCAACGAAGTTTCTAAGTTGCCGGGCATTGGCAAAAAGACGGCACTACGTTTAGTACTTCACTTGGTGAAAGAGAATGAAAACCGAACTTTAGCTCTTACCGAATCGCTCAATAAGCTGCGCGCCAACATCAAGTTCTGCAAAACGTGTTTCAACATCTCAGACGATGACGAGTGCGCTATCTGCCGCAGTCACAGACGCGATAAATCGATCTTGTGTGTAGTAGAAGAAAGCAACGATGTGATGGCTATTGAAAATACTTCGCAATACATTGGCGTGTATCACGTGCTTGGCGGAGTGATCTCACCGATCAACGGCATCGGTCCATCCGAATTGAAAATAGAGCAACTCCTCGACCGCATTTCAAATAAGCCAAACGAAATCAAAGAAGTGATCCTTGCACTAAGTCCCACCATGGAAGGAGATACTACTGCATTTTATATCAACCGCAAATTGAAAGACTTGAACCTGAAAATAACTTCCATTGCACGTGGTGTGCCTGTAGGAGGTAACTTGGAATACACCGATGAGATCACACTCGGTAGGAGTATTACTGCGAGAGTTCTCTTCGACTAATTAGCAGGGGCAAACAAATTGCTATCCGTGAGAACATCTTCACCGGAATAGTCGTAACTTCATTCATCAAGTTTTCAAGGAATATGAAAACGATGCCTTCCATCCTTATCCTCGCGATGCTTAGTGCATTCCTCTTGAGTTGCAAGCCCAAAAGCAAAGTCCCACAACAAGATGAAGAAGCCAAAAGCAAAGCGGCTGCCGATTCCATCGAACATTTACAGAAACGCGGAAAGTATTTGGTTAATAATGTTGCCGGTTGTTTGTATTGCCATAGCAAGCGAGATTATGCAATGTTCTCTGGCCCCATTGTAAGTGGTACGGAAGGAATGGGCGGCCAAAAGTTTGATAAGAATTTTAGAGGAGTGCCAGGTGAAGTCTATTCCCGCAACATTACTCCTTCCGGTATTGGCTCATGGACTTCAGACGCAGTGATTCGCGCTATGACGCAAGGTATCTCTCAAAAGGGTGATACGCTTTATCCGGTAATGCCTTATTCACATTTCGCAAAGATGAGTAAAGAAGATGCACTCTCCATTGTAGCTTACCTTCGCACGTTAACTTCTATTCAAAATGAAGTACCCAAGCGGAAACTTCAAATTTCTTTTCATCCCACAGTTCCTTCGGTTGATTTGGACGGAAACAAAAGACCTGCATTTACTGATCGTAAGTTTTACGGTGAGTACCTCGTAAACATGGCTGCCTGTGCTGACTGCCATACACCTATGGATAAAAATAGTTTGATGTTGGATAAGTTCTTTTCAGGAGGACAGGAATTTAGAACCAGCGGATTTGTTGTACGATCAGCAAACATTACTCCCGACAGCACTACAGGCATTGGCACCTGGACGGAAGAAGTTTTCCTTGCGAAGTTCACTCAATACAGAACTGCCGATGGGTACAATTATAATCCCGGAAAAAACAACTCCGTAATGCCTTGGACAATCTTTGCGGGCATGGATGATTTCGATCTTAAAGCAATCTATGCCTACTTAAGATCAGTGAAGCCAATGAATAATAAAGTGATTAAAAATCCGCAATGAAATGCGTTGAGGTTGGGACGTGCTGAAGCTTGAATTATACGTGCTTACGTCAACACATGAGCACATCAACACGTGAACATATCAATTTCTCACTTCCAGTTTAAAACCTACTCCGTGATAATTCACAATCTCCACACTTGGGTCTTCCTTTAAGTACTTACGAAGCTTTGAAATGAATACATCAAGGCTGCGGCCCATGAAGTAATCGTCATCACCCCAAACGGTAGTAAGAATCTCTTCGCGTTTAAGCACACGATCTTTGTGAATGCACAATAATTTCAAAACCTCTGCTTCCTTTGGTGTGAGCACTTTTTCACCTGAAGAATGATTTAACTTAAAATTCTTTGCATCAAACTTGAAACCGCCAACTTCAAAAGATCCATTCTGGTCATGCTCGTGGCCGTTGCTCTTAGATCTGCGCAAGAAAACTTCGA
The DNA here is from genome assembly GCA_967789005.1 of uncultured bacterium. Classification (GTDB taxonomy): domain Bacteria; phylum Bacteroidota; class Bacteroidia; order Cytophagales; family Cyclobacteriaceae; genus ELB16-189. Next base: position 6,516 of record CBRFFM010000006.1, read on the forward strand.
TGCGCATTACAAGCTCCTCCATACTGAATGGCTTCAAAATATAATCGTCTCCGCCCGCGCGAAAGCCATCCATCTTATCTTCAAGCATGGTCTTGGCAGTAACAAAAAGAATTGGTACCTGAGTATTTTTATCGCGAATAGCTTTGGCCAAAGTAAATCCATCTTTCTTCGGCATCATCACATCAAAAATGCAGAGATCAAAAAGTTGCTGTTCAAAAAAGGATTGTCCTTGTTCTCCATCCTTACACAACGTAACGTCATAGCCCTTGTGAGCAAGACCGTCTTTAATTACATAACCCAATGTTGGGTCATCTTCCACCAAAAGAATTTTTGCGCTCATACGGTTGGTAAAATTATTTTGAATGTACTGCCTTCCCCAAGTTTACTTTCTACAGAAATCTTTCCCTTATGTGCTTCTACCATCAACTTCACATAGTTCAATCCTAATCCAAAACCCTTTACATCATGCAAATTGCCTGTGGGCACACGATAGAACTGGTGAAAGACCTTCCGTTGGTTTTCAGCACTGATGCCAATGCCATTATCCTTCACCTCAATAAAAATATGACCATTCACGTTTCCTGAAGAGATAATCAACTTCGGCTGGTGTTGATTGTACTTGATGGCGTTATCGATCAAATTGAAAAGTACATTGGTAAAATGAAGCTTATCTCCAATGATGCAGCTTCGCTCAGCATTCAATTGCAAATCAGTTTCTCCATTCTTTTCCTGAAGCAACACCGAGCTATTTTGCACAGCATCACGAATGAGTTCATGTACATCTAACTTTTCCTTTTTCAATGCAACATCACTCTTTTCTAAACGTGCCATTTGCAACACACGCTCTACGTGCTGTTTCAATCGGTTCGTTTCGTTTTGTATGATGGTGGCATAATTCAACAGTCGCTCAGGAGTATTCGTGATACGGGGATCTCTCAATACCTCCGATGAAATCGCAATCGTTGAGAGTGGAGTTTTGAACTCATGCGTCATATTGTTGATGAAATCCTTTTGGATCTCCGACAACCTTTTTTGCTTCAGGATGACAAACAGAGTATAAACAAAAAAGAAAATCACTACCAACATCACTGCTGAAGAATAAACCCAAATCCCCATCTGGCTAATCAGGTTTGCCTCAATGCGCGAGAACTGCACCGCAAAATAATATCCGTCATTTTTCCATACCGGCATCTGCTCTAAGCTGGCCATTGCCTTTCCTCCTTTATGCGATTTGAAATCAGAGCCCTTCATGCATTGCTCCTGGCAGTCGTAAACTCCAAGTTCGTAATCTGCTTTGACGTTTCGCTTCTCAAATTCTGAAGAAATTAAAATACTAAGCACACTTGAGTTGACAGGCCCATTGACGAGCACCACAAAATAGTTGGTAGATAACTGTTCAACAGGTGTGTTGGCAGGAATTGGGGTCTTGTTGATCTCAAAAATCCTTGTGGCTACTGCATTTAAAGACGATTGCACATCACGATTAAATTGATTTTCACGCAGATCAAATGCTTTACGCACCCAATAAACCTGAGTTACTGTAATGCCCACGATGCTCACCGCGGCCAATAGAATTATTATTCGGAGGGTATTTCTGCTCACTTTGCAAAGGTAACGGGTATTTACGTGGAAACCTTTGAAAGGAACGCGCTGTTTAACAAAGACTTAACACTTTTTAAGGTTTTGTTGACAGCTTAACTCCTTTTCATGCACGAAGTTTGTACAGTTCAAATGAACGTTTTAAGTTTAACCCAAAATTGGAATAGAAAATGAAAAAATTAATGATTATTGCTGTGCTAGCTCTCGTGGCCAACACAGGATTTAGCCAGGCGACCACTGCCTCAAAATCGGATATGGCCGTAATTCAGTGGGATGCGGCAACCCATGATTTTGGAAAAATCAAACAGGGAGTTCCTGTTTCTCACGAATTCAAATTCACTAACAAGGGAAAGGTTCCTGCCGTGATCACCAATGCGCAACCTTCATGCGGATGCACCACTCCAAACTGGACCCGCGACCCAGTAATGAGTGGAGGTGAAGGTTATGTGAAGGCAACATTCAATGCAATGGCTATCGGCCCTTTCGACAAAGTAATTACTGTTACTGCCAATACAGAAGGTGGCGTGGTTATGTTGCACATCAAAGGCGAAGTTGAAGGCGCTCCTGCCGTAGTGAAGCCGAACTAATTCCAAAAAAAAATATTAGCAGAAAGTCAGGTGCAAGCCTGACTTTTTTGTTTCCTCTCTTTCATAATTCCCGCACCCAAATATTTCTATAACTCACTAGTGTGCTGTGATCTTGTAACACAATGGATTTTTTGCCGTGAGTCTTATATACTGGCAATCCTTGATTTTCTGTTGGGCCTGTTAACTGAACATGATTTTGAATGATCACTCCGTTCTGAAAGACAGTTATGTAAGCCGGAACAATAACACGGCCGTTGTTTTCGCTGAAGCGAGGTGCCGTATAAACCACATCATAGGTTTGCCACTCACCGGGTTTGCGGCTCGCATTAACTAATGGGATATATTGTTTATAAATAGCTCCTGCCTGGCCATTCGAATAGGTTGAGTTTTCATAGCTGTCAAGCACTTGAAGTTCATATTGCTCCTGAAAAAAAATTCCGCTATTGCCCCGATCTTGACCTTCACCTTTTACTTCGGAAGGTGTTCTCCATTCGATATGCAATTGAATATCTCCAAAAACTTGTTTTGTCTTAATAGCGCCTGTTCCCGCTACTACAGTCATTGATCCATCGCTCACTTGCCATGGTGCAGAATTACCAGACTCACTTGTCCATTTAGATAAATCCTTTCCATCAAAAAGAATAATTGCATCTGATGGCGCATCCCCAGAGTTTTTGCCAGCCGTTATAACGGTGGGGCTCTGCTCCCATATTTGAGTGACTTGTGGACTAATGGATTCGCGTTTTGGCGGAACCGATACCAATTTTTTTGAGGTTATTTCGATCACACCATATTTACCTGACTCACCATATTTGTCAGTAGCCTCTTTTCCTTTAATGACCTGAAGTTTTTCCAGGGAGTTTGGATTTAGTGAGTTGATATCTTTGATGATTTTTCCGTCAAGCACAAATAAAGGCTCCGTTTTTACCTGCTGCGCATGTAACGCAAAATGAAAAATGAAAAGAAGAAGGAAGAGAAATTTCTTCATGCCATAATGTTTAAGAAAACTAAAATAAAAAAAAGTCAGTCTTGATGATAATGATTAATGATATGCTGACTTATTATTCTGTAAACTTCAGAAAGATCGGGTTCATTTTGTAGAAACGCCATATGTTTTTCAAGAGTCTCTAAATCACCTCGTTTCGCTGGACCCGTTTGTGCTGCCTCAGGCCCCATTTGCAAACTCTTGTTGACGGTTTCAATAATCAGAGGCTTGAGCCACTCGAACTCTATACTGTTTTGTTGCAAGATATTCTTTGAAAGGGTGAGCATGTGATTGGTGAAGTTCGAGGCGAACACTGCGGCAATGTGCAATGCCTTTCTTTCTTCCGAGCTAATTTTCTTCACATGATTGCTGATCGCCTTTGCCAAGATTGATAAAACAGATTCGGTTTCATCATTATTGCTCTCAATGAAAATAGGAATCTGCTTGAAATCGATCTTCTTGTTTTGGGTAAATGTTTGAAGTGGATAGAAAACACCAATGTTTGATGTGGCTGCAAATTGTAAATCGGTTAAAGGCACGCTCCCAGAGGTGTGCGCCAATACAGCCTCTTCAGGCAAAATAATTTCTTTGGCGATGTTGCTAATGCTATCATCATTTACTGCAACAATAAATACAGATGAGCTGCTGGTAGAAAAATCGAGTGTAGCCTTTACTTCAGCTTGATACAGCCTTCCGGTCAAGGCTTCTGCATGACTTGCATTACGACTGTAGACTTCTTTGACTACAAATCCGGCATTATCAAATGCAGGTGCAAGATGCCAGGCTAGATTCCCCGATCCGATGAAGCTAATTGTCTGCATCAGGATATCCGGGATTAGAGGATTGCAAGGATTTATTTTTATTAGAACGATAAACTCTTTTGTACTGAAGACTTGCCGATCCAAAATTGATTAGAAGCCCAATATCAAAGTTGTAAGCAGTTAAATAATTCTTTGCTTGAGAGAGGTGAACATCCTCGAGTTCGATCACGGCTTTTAACTCAACAACCAATTTATTATCGATTATAAAGTCGGCTCGCCTTGTTCCAACCGTATTTTCTTTGTAGTAAATTTCTTGTTCAACCTCCCGTTTAAAATCAATCCTCTTATTTGAAAGTTCAATAGCGAGGCACCGCTGATAAATCACTTCTTGAAAGCCATTGCCCAAAGTTTTATGAACCTCCATGGCACAGCCGATAACCTTATATGTCAGCTCGTCATCTATCATTCAAGGACATGTTTGTGGCAATACTTCTTTAAGAATCCAACTCCTCCTCAAATCTTGGCCATCCTGATCCTGCACTTTCATTACGCATCCAATCACTCGATAGGTAAGTTCGTCTTCAATCATTTAAAGGAATTTATCCTGCCAATCCTCAAATTTTGGCCATCCTGATTCCGACAGTTTCGGCAACCTTCTCAATAGCAAAATCTATCTCGGCAGTACTATTGAATTTACTAAAGGAGAATCGAACTGCTCCTCGCTTTGAATTTGGATAAAGGGCACCCAAGACGTGAGAACCCGTTGATGCACCACTGGAGCAAGCACTGCCTCCAGATGCAGAGATTCCTTGAAGATCGAGGTTAAAGAGCATCATTTCATTTTCCTCTGACTCAGGAAACGAAACATTGAGAACTGTGTAAAGACTCCGATTTAAGTTATCAGAATCTCCATGAAAACTGATACCGGGTATAGCGGCTTTCAATTTCTCAATCATGTATTTTTTTAACGCGTTGATTTTATTTTCATGTTCGTCCATTTCACGATAACAAATTTCAAGCGCCTTAGCCAAGCCAATTATGCCGTAAGTATTCTCAGTGCCTCCACGCATATTTCTTTCTTGCGCTCCGCCATACACCATCGGCTGAATTTTCTTGTCTTTATTAATGTACATAAAACCAACTCCCTTCGGTCCATGAAATTTATGCGCGGCCGCTGTCAGTCCGTGCACTTTCAATTTTTTCAAGTCATGCTTGTAGTGACCCATCGTTTGCACGGTATCTGAATGAAAGTAGGCATTGTATTGTTGACAAAGCTCTCCTACTCTTTCAATGTCAAGCAAATTGCCGATTTCATTGTTAGCATGCATCAATGAAACCAACGCATTGGGAAATTCTTTCAACAGACTTTCAAGATGCGCTAAGTCGATGTGACCTTTCTCATCGAGGCGAACGAAATGCAATTTAATTTCCCCTTGCTTCTCTAATGTAGCTAACGTATGCTCAACGGCATGATGCTCAATTGGAGAGGAGATCGCATTCTTAATTTTATAAGTTTTAATCGCACCGGTGATAATCGCATTATCAGCCTCGGTTCCACCGGAGGTGAAAATGATTTCACCCGGAGTGCAGTTCAAAAGCTCCGCAATTTTTTTTCTGGACGATTCAAGCGCTGCGCGAACTTTTCTTCCGTGCGCATGAGTGGATGATGGATTACCAAAATCCTCCAGCATAAAAGGCTTCATGGCCTCAAATACTTCCGAATCCAGTGGCGTAGTAGCAGCATTATCTAAATAGACTCTCATAGAAAGTACGATTTAAGAGGTAAGAAAAAACAAAATTACGAATTTGATCTCATCAAGTTATTTGCGATCAACTAACAGGGATCAACGATTTAATATCACTAATAATTCTATTGGCCAATTCATTCGCTTTCTTTTCGCTTTGAGATTCAGCATAAATACGAATAATCGGCTCGGTATTGCTTTTGCGCAGGTGAACCCATTCCTTTTCGGCCTCAAAATCAATTTTAACTCCGTCTACCAGGTTGATTTTTTCGTTCTGGTATTTTGCTTTTACTTTCTCCAGCACTTCATCAACATTAATTTGAGGCGTGAGTTCAATCTTATTCTTAGAAATGAAATATTCAGGGTACGTTTTTCTTAATTCCGATGCTTTCATTTTGCTTTTGGCAAGGTGGGTTAAGAAAAGAGCAATCCCCATCAGGGCATCGCGGCCATAATGCAGTTCGGGAAAAATCACGCCCCCGTTACCTTCTCCACCAATGACTGCCTTAGTTTCCTTCATCGCAGTCACCACATTCACTTCTCCTACTGCCGCGGCTGAATATTTTCCGCCTGCTCTTTCCGTTACATCACGTAAAGCACGAGTTGAGGATAAATTGGAGACCGTATTTCCTTTTTTCCGACTCATCACATAATCGGCAACAGCCACTAATGTATATTCCTCACCAAAGGGTTTTCCGTCTTCTTGCACTAACGCCAAACGGTCAACATCGGGATCAACTACAATTCCTAAATCGTATTTTCCTTTTTTTACTTCACGACTGATCGCCTTGATGTTCTCAGGTAGCGGTTCAGGGTTGTGAGGAAATTTACCCGTAGGTTCGCAATACAATTTTTTAATTTTCTTCACCCCAAGTTCCTTCAGCAATTGCGGCACCGAAATGCCACCGGTTGAATTGACGGCATCGATAACGACCTTGAAGTTTGATTTTTGAATCGCCTTGACATCAACCAATTTATTTTTCTTGATTAACTCAATATGCTTCTTGATATAGTGATCAGCCTTGGAATAATTTCCCAATTTCTCTACTGGAGCAAAATCAAAATTCTCTTGTTCTGCAATTTTTAATACTTCAGCCCCATCGCCACCAGAAATGAATTCGCCTTTTTCATTGAGCAGTTTCAATGCATTCCATTGAATTGGATTATGGCTTGCAGTTAATATTATGCCTCCACCTGCTTTCTCGATAGGTACTGCGATCTCAACTGTAGGAGTTGTTGATAACCCCAGGTCAACCACATGCAGTCCTAATCCTTGCAACGTATTACTTACCAGGTTACTCACCATCTCACCTGAGATTCGGGCATCGCGGCCAATTACAATTTTCTTTCCACCACGAGATTTCACCCACGTGCCAAATGCGGCAGCAAATTTTACAACATCTACAGGTGTGAGCGCTTCACTCGGCTTACCTCCAATAGTACCACGAATTCCGGAAATTGATTTTATTAATGTCACCGTTTTAGAAATTTGGGCAAATGTACGATTTACGTCCCAAATTTTGGGGATAGGATTTAAGGATAACTGCTACCAAATCTTACATCCAAAAATTGTATCACGAACGTGCGAGACTTAAATTGCCCGCATGAAAAAACCTTTCTCCACTCCTGATCTCAACCGCGAAGCCAAACTCAAAGCTTTCGATCGCTTACTTACCGTTATGGATGAGCTTCGCGAAAACTGTCCGTGGGACAAAAAACAGACTCTCGAAAGCCTTCGTCATTTGACTATTGAAGAGACGTACGAACTTTCTGATTCTATTTTGGATGGCAACTTGAATGAAGTCAAAAAAGAGCTGGGCGATTTGATGCTGCATAATGTTTTCTACGCGCGCATCGCTTCAGAGATGAAAAAATTCGACATCGCAGATGTGCTTAACTCCATTTGCGATAAATTAATTGAGCGGCATCCTCATGTGTACGGAGATGTGGTGGCTACTGATGAGCAAACCGTGAAAGAGAACTGGGAGAAAATAAAATTGAGGACCGGAAACAAATCGGTACTTGAAGGAGTGCCTAAATCTTTGCCGGCTTTAGTCAAAGCCATTCGCATTCAAGACAAAGCACGAGGCGTTGGATTTGACTGGGAGAGGAAAGAGCAAGTATGGGAAAAAGTGGAGGAAGAAATGCAGGAGTTCAAAAACGAATTCAATGCAGCCTCTCAACAACCCATCGATAGACAAAAAGCAATGGCCGAGTTTGGCGATTTACTTTTTTCACTCGTCAACTATTCTCGTTTTCTGGAGATCGATGCAGAAGAAGCTCTCGAAAGAACGAACAAGAAATTCATCAAACGCTTTCAATATTTAGAAACAGAATCCGCTAAAGATGGAAAGAAAATGGGTGAGATGACACTGGCAGAAATGGACGAGTATTGGAATCGGGCAAAGAGCTTGTAGGCAACTAAGCCGGAGGGAGCATCTGCATTGGAACATCGCTGGGCGAATACTCACGCTGCCATTGCGAAACCTGAGGAAGGATTAATATAAACACAAGGCAAACAAAAACTCCGATAGAGAGCACAACTCCGGAAATAGGAGTCACATCAAAATATTCCTCCAATACAAAGGCGACTAATCCAATGATTGCAGCCACACCCAGGTACATGGAATGAAATAACCGGCTAGCGCCAGAATAAAATGTGGCCTTACATTTATTTTGCAAATGCATGTGCAGCACACGCACGAAAGTTTGGTAATGTCGTGATTGGTCAACCCACTTGTTCTGGCTGTCGAAGACACCATTGGTAATCTCGATGACTTCGTGATCTATGGATGTGATATGAATGGAATAAAGATTCCTTCTTCGCGATAAGCGTACCTCGGTGATCTGAGGGTAAGCTACCTTCACCCACTCCGCTCCCGATTCAATCATCAAGTCGAATTCATCCAGCGAAATCGTTGATTTCTTCTCGCGCGCACTATTCTGAAACGAATATTCCATGTTATTAATATCTACTAAAGATGTTGATGAGAATCTAACCATTCAATACCTATGAGTCGGTATTCTCTTTCGCGAGGAATCGGTATGAGTATACAATGACAACAAATTATTTGTTTCGTGTAACTTCGATCTATGAACCTGACTAACCTGCATCGCATCCGCCAAACTGCCATCGACAAAAACTGGAAAGAGATGGAATTGTTTTTCAATTCTTCTGTTCAACTCAAACATAGTGGCATTCGCATCGACCTGACCAATATTTCCAAACCTCTTGTTATTATCGATATTGTGGAGGAGCACCACAAAGGTGGCATTGGGACCGAAGCAGTGAATGGTGCGGTGATTGCCATGCTTGTCGATCTTGCTATTGGGCTTCTTGGATTACCTCATTACGCAGAAGGAATGACAGGCACCAGTAACCTGAGCATCACGTACGCGAAACCGCTTCATGCCAAAAAGGTAATTGTGAGTGCCGAAGAAACCGAAGTGATCAATAAAAGGATCTTTGGTATTGTACGTGTGATGAATGAGAAGGAAGAAGTTTGCGCGTATGCTACCGGTGCACTGGCGAAAGGGATTTTGATTTAATAAGTTGTGATCTTTAACTACTTTATAGTGAAGAAATGAAGCAAGAAACAAAAGGTAAGAATATGCCAGCATGGGCGTGGGTGAGTATCGGTGCCATTGCTGCAGTTATTGTAGTTAACGTAATTGGATGGCAATATAAAAGCACTAGTGAGGGCTCATTTACAATTATCAACTCAATATTTTCTGGTCTCGCCTTTGTTGGTTTGATCATCGCAATCTTCATGCAGCGCGAAGAACTTGAGTTGCAAAGACAGGAATTGACCGCGACTCGCCTTGAATTCACTCAGCAAAATGATATTCTAAAGCATCAGCGATTTGAAACGACCTATTTCAATTTATTGAAAAACTTTAGCGCGTGCCAAGACGAGTACGAATCAAAAGACTACGATAGTATTTGGTCACATCTTGGGAGAGCCTTATTCGATCAAAACCCGGAGAAACAATCATCTTATGTCACAGATTCCGAGTTGAATACCGTTTGGTTAAGGTCAAAACAAAAATATGAACAAGGCTATTTTAATGGCCAAACCAAGTCTTTTTTGACAGTATATTTTTGGAATTTTTTTAACGTTCTAAAATTCGTAGATCGTTCGGTTTCAATTGATTCAAACGAAAAGAAGGGTTTCTATGCTGAAATCCTATTCGCTCAAATAACTAATGTAGAATTAGCACTAATTGCACATCATTTACTTTTATCAGAACAAGACAATCAAGTCATAGTCTTAGCTAAGGAGTATAAAATACTGAAAAGGTTTGATGACAAGTATTATTTGTATGAGTATTTAACTCGGTTATTCAAAAGAGAAGGCTATGATTTATGGTAATTAGTTTCAATTCTCCCAATCAAAATATTCGTCCTTCTCAAGCTCAACCTCCTTTTTCTTTTTTGCTCCGCGCGACTGAAAGGCATCCTTTAATTCCTTCACTTCCTTTTTGAGGTCACTGATGATCTTCTTTTTTGTGGCTTCCTTATCAAATTTTACTTCGTAGTTGTCGGTGGTGCCGATGATCTTGAGGAAGATCCGGGTTTGGCCGCCTGACGTTTCTTCAATCGCACCAAACGCTTCATCCGGATCAATCTTCTTCTTGTTGCGCAGTGGGGCAATCACACGATAATCTATGGTTTGATCCAAAGAATGAGTTCCGCTCAACGTTATGTTCGATGCATTGCTGCGAATCTCCATCTGCGGAATATAAATTTTTCCTTTCTCGATATGGATGTCGTTTTTCAAGTCGGCAAAGCGCAATTGGTTTAACGTCTGATCATCTACATATCGATTGAGCTTCTGCATCGGTTCGAAATTATTGAGCTCACCGTTTTTGATAAGCGCACCGATATCGGCAGTTAATGTTTCTGAATAGAGCTTAAGGTTTTCGTTGAGCTTCATCTCTAAACTCACATCGGCATTGGCCTGGCCTTTCAAGTGCTTTGCTTCAATAAAATTCTGATAGAAATTTTCAAACACATAAAAAACGCTGTCTACATAGATGCCTTTCAATTTGAAAGAGGAGGTTACATCAATCGCTTTCGTATTTTTTGCATCAACTATTCCTCCGCCTTCAATAGTACCGCCCATGCCATTGAAAATTAAATGACGCGATACGGCCACTTGATTTTTCACCAACAAGTCTCCTTTCACTTGTCGTGGAGAAAAACGCTTGTATTTCATTCGATTGACTTCACAGTTGAAATTCAAATGCAGATTGGGGGAAATGGCAAAGCCAAAATCTTTTGAGCCGCTCACGCCCAGTCCCAGTGCAAACAATTGATCTAAATCGAGATAATTCGATTTTAGATCAGCTTCAATGCCGATCGGTTGGTTTTCAAAAAGGAGGAAGGTGATTACGTTTTTCAAAAAACCATTCAACAAAAAATCGCTTCGCTCCAGCTTTCCATTCACATTGCTCATCGCGATGTCATTCTTATTAAAATGTAAGGCACCATTGATATTTTCAAAATGGATGTTTTGCTTACCAGAGACGAAGGCAATGTTTTTCAGATCGATGCTGCCCGAGGCCTGAACTTGCTGCGCGGTAACTTTCTTTTTTAGAAGAGATGCTTTCCCTACAAGAGAAAAGTCAGCATTGATTTGACCGGAAATGTCCTTTATGTTTTCGATCGGGTAAAAATTCTGAATGGATGCCGCATCCACCTCGCCTTTAAAATCCAATGAGATGTCTGGATCAACAAAGTCCTCCACAGTAAGGTTAGCGTCAAACTGTTTATCGTTGAGTTTCCCTGAAAAGTTTTTCAAGATTATAACGGCTCGAGATAAATCTGTTAATGAGGAGGTAGCAAAGGAACCTTCTAAGTTTGCTCCTTTAATTTTCGATTTATAGTCGGGATGAAAAATTGAAGCGTTCTTGCACCCGAACTCAGCCGATAATAGCGGCTTTTGAAGTTCCCCTTTCAGCGAAAGTGAAAAGTACACTTCGCCACTACTTTGATAAGCCTTCAGTTTTTTTGTTAACCCTTCCGGGAAAAGTGACAGTATTGTTTGAATATCGGTGTTCCTGCCTTTTAGTTTTATGTTGATGAAGTCTTTATTCTTAAACTGATAATCTCCTTCCAACTCAAAATCGGATTTGTCTAAACTCAGCTTCGACTTCTCAACGTGAACGCTTTTATTTTCATCATCATAATCGACAATAGCATTGACATCAAATCTCTTTTTCTCAAGAAGAGACAAATCCCTAATCCCAATTTTTCCAATGGTAATATCCCCATCAGATTCTATGTTGTAAACGTTATCCGCACTTTTAACCGAGGTCATCAGCTCTTCACTTTCGAATATGTGGTGTTGAAGAGACTGCAAATCCTGATAGACAACTTTAGTTTGAGTGAGTTTTACTTTGCGCAGGTCAAACCCAATGTTCTCACCAGAGTCTTGCGATTTTTTTACAATGGTGAAATTGTTCTTTCCATTTTCGTCAATCTTCAAATGAGTTTCGCTTTGATCGATCTTCAATCCACGAATGGAATATTTTCCCCTCCACGCTTCCATTGCATTTAAAGAAAAGGAAACTGTCTTTGCTGTGAGCAATGGATAGACACCGGGATGGCTGTCTTCAACATATACATCTGTGAATGTAATGGCAAGGTTGGGAAAATCCTGCCATGCAGAAATATCAATCCGCCCAATTGTTACAGGAGTACCCAGTTTCTTGTTTGCCTCACTGATAAATCGCTGAATGATCTTGTCTTTGAATAAGATGACAGACCCGCCAAAGGAGAGGATAATAACCACTACTGTGAGTGCGAGGTAAAAAAGTATTTTCTTGACAGCCTTCAAGTTGAAAAAATTGATGCTGCAAAAGTACTACAAAAACATTGCCACAGGCTTCTTGAGGTTAACGCTGGTCGAAAAGCAAGATCACACGATCTCAAAAACCTCTGCCGAGGAGCGTTTCAAGTACTCTTCATAATCGTATGGAGCATCGCCACCATCAAGTAAACATCCTTCGGGAACTGTCGGGAATATCTCCTCATAGTTTTTCACCATGTTCATGAACACACGTCTATAGACATGAGTGCGATTGATTTTCTCAGGGTTATCTATTCCGGAAGCGCCCATCAATTCTACAAAACTCTCTACCGTGTTTTTATGGAAATTGGCAACCCTTGTTTTTTTATCTTCAACCACCAAACCTTTCATTAGCGCTGGGTTTTGTGTGGCCACACCCGTGGGGCAAGTATTTTTGTTACACTCCAGAGCTTGGATACAACCCAGTGCCATCATCATAGCGCGAGCACAGTTGCACGTGTCGGCACCGAGCGCCATAGCGCGTAGAATATGGAAACCTGTAAGAACTTTACCGGACGCGATCAGCCTTATTTTGTTGCGAACACCAAAACCAATCAACGCATTATCAACAAAAGCAAGTGCATCGAGTAGTGGCATCCCTACAAAATTGGTGAACTCGGGTGGCGCAGCGCCAGTGCCACCTTCGCCTCCGTCAATGGTAATAAAATCAGGATAGCTGTTGAGTTTTACCATTGCTTTGCATAGTGAAAGGAATTCACTCTTGCGTCCGACACAAAGTTTGAAGCCTACCGGTTTGCCACCAGAAAGTGTGCGTAGTTTTTCTATAAATTTTATTAATTCAATGGGCGTAGAGAATGCACTGTGAAATGGTGGAGAGAAAACAGTTGTTCCTGCTTTCACTAAACGGATTGCTGCAATCTCGGGAGTATTTTTGGCTGCAGGTAAAATTCCACCATGGCCGGGTTTTGCGCCTTGTGATAATTTGATCTCGATCATTTTCACATTGGGTCTGATCGCATTTTGCTGGAAAGCGATGTCGGAGAAATTTCCGTCCTCAGAGCGTGCACCAAAATATCCGGTTCCAATTTGCCAGATGATATCACCTCCATGCTTTAAGTGATAAGGACTCAACCCGCCTTCACCGGTATTATGAGCAAAGCCACCAATCTTCGCACCTGCATTCAATGACTCGATGGCATTTTGACTGAGTGATCCAAAGCTCATAGCAGAGACATTGAGCACACTCATGGCATAAGGCTGCGAACATTTTTCTCCGCCAAAAAGGATGCGCGGATTATGATCCATCTTATGAAAATCTTTCGGGGCGATAGAGTGGGTTGTCCACTCGTAACCTTCGGCATAAACATCTAATTGAGTTCCGAACGGAATAGTATCGATTTGTTTTTTTGCGCGCTGATAAATGACAGATCGTTCATTGCGATTGATAGGCGCACCATCGGTATCACTCTCCACAAAATATTGCTGAATCTTTGGGCGAAGATCTTCGAAGACATAACGCAGCCTTCCAAACAACGGGAAATTTCTTTTGATGGATTGGCGAACCTGAATCATATCTACCACGCCCATATAAATAAAGGGCAACACAAGAATGTAAAGAAATGCCGCATCAATCCAGAAATAGGTCCATACGCCTATGCCTGCGATAATAAGTATTGAAGAGAGGACAAATAGCTGACGGTTATTCATAGTCGTGGGTTTGGATGGGTCAAGTTAAGCAAGGGAAATTAATTAGCCAATAAACTAACTGCCCTTTAGTAAGGTGATTTGTTAATTGGAGCTGCTACCTACTTTTCACGATGCCGCAATCTTCATCGCGGCATCAATAAATCGATCAAGATCACGAGTAGTGGTGTAAACGTGTGGGGTCACGCGCACTGCATTTACATTTTCCCACTTGATAGAAACGGTATGGATCTGATAATCGGCCATGAGCTTAGCGGCCACATCGCCTACATCCATTCCATCTATGCTGAATGTACCCAGGGCACAAGAATATTCGGGCTTCAAAGAAACATGAATTTTTATTCTTGGGTTTTTTGCAAGCGCATTACACCAATATAATTTCAAGAAATGCAATCGTTCTTGTTTTCTTTTCCCACCAATGGCATTGTGAAAATCTATGGCTTGCCCGATGGCTTGTTCAGGAGCGAATGATCTTGTGCCGAGCGCCTCGAATTTCCTGATGTCATTGCTTTGTGGCTTATCTGTGGGGAAGGTGGGCCAGGTTTTTTCGATCCGATCTTTTTTAATGTACATCATGCCCGTGCCAAACGGTGCACACAACCATTTGTGTAAGCTTGCACCAAGATAGTCGCAGTTCAAATCAGAGATTTTATAATCAATATGGGCGAATGAATGTGCTGCATCTACAATAGAAATAATTCCTCGTTTGCGCGCCTCTGCACACAGTTTTGCGGCTGGAAGAATTTGGCCTGTCCAAGTCATCATGTGAGTGACGTGCCAGATTTTTGTCTTGGTTGTTGTCGCATCGATATAAGCCTTCAGAACAACTTCATCATTATCGAAAGGTAAATTCAGATTGATCCAGTTGATCTTCACGCCTGCTCGCAATTCGCGTTGCTTCCATGCATGGATCATGTTGGGATAATCTTGCTTAGTCATCACAATTTCATCTCCTTTTTCCAAATCGATTCCCCAGGTGAATGTACCGAGAGACTCTGTTGTATTTCTGTTGATGGCAATTTCATCGGCAGCAACACCGGCCAAGTCAGCTAATTTTCTTCTGAGCGGCTCGCGACCTTTATCCAGAATATGCCACATATAATAAGTAGGCGCCTCATTGCTCAAGTGGTAGTAGCGATCAACCGCATCTTGAACTACTTTAGGTTGTGGGCTTACTCCTCCATTATTTAAATTCAACATATTTGGAGAGACAGTGTATGCCTGAGCCATTCGAGCCCATAAGTCATCATCATTTGCTGCATCTAAAGGCGAAAGTTTGTTCAGCTCAACCAAGGCATCAGAAACATCTTCGGCCATGGCTTTGCTTAACAGCGGTGTGAGTGACATTGCCCCTGCCAACCCCAATGATTTCTGGAAGAACGATCTGCGTGACGACATAAAATTTCTTTAACGGATTATAAAGTTACGCAATCATAAGATGCGTTTCTATCAATCTGATTTCAATATGCTAAGTTCAAGTTTTTCAAATCTTCGGGCGTATCAAGATCGATTGCTCCTTCAGGAAAATCAACCGATTTTACAAGAGTGGGATTTTGTTCAATGATGTTTTTCGCTCCTTCTTGATCCTTAATGGTCAAAAGTTTTTCAAACATAGATCGATGAAAAAAAACAGGAACACCATTTCTTCCCGAATAAAACGAAGCTACCATCGGGCTTTGGGTAGTCTTATGCAATTCAATCATTTTTTTGAGATGAATGGAAGTCAGCAAGGGTTGATCACATACCATAATGATTATTGCATCCGAATCAGCAAGATTTTTAATAACGAAGCTTACTCCAAATTTTAGTGATCCACCCATCCCTAGTTCTGAATGCGGATTAACAATAACTTGAATGGCACTTCTGCGCAATTCCGCTTTGATCATATCCTCGTCAAGACCAGCTACAACAATTGTTTCACACGCGCCCGCATCCATTGCTGCATTCGCTGCTTTTTGTATTAACGTCTCATTGTCAATTTTCAAGAATTGTTTCGGTTTACCCATTCTTGAAGAAGATCCTGCTGCCAGAATAATGGCAATCCACTTGAAATTCGTTTCATTTTCATCCATAAATACTAAGCTAGTCAATCAATGGCGATTTGTTGGTCAAGTGTTCCTAATTTAGCGCTCTAATTATACGGAGATGAATTTTACGATTGAGGCGACAACGGAAAAATTGGCACTTGCCGAATGTGCCGATCTGATGTGCAAAACCGATCCGTGGATTACGCTTCAGCGCGATTATGCAAGTTGCCTTGAAGCCATGAATGGCAACTACAAGGAAGTTTTTGTGGCGAGACGCAACCGCGAACTTTTAGGATTCATTGTTTTACAGATGCAGGGCGCGTTCAAGGGATATATTCAGAGTGTTTGTGTTGCTCCTGACGCACAGGGTGCAGGCATCGGAACTTCCTTAATTCAATTTGCCGAAAAAAGAATTTTCTTAGTATCTCCTAATGTGTTCATGTTGGTATCCACCTTCAATACTAAAGCTGCCAGCCTTTATTCCCGTTTAGGTTATGAAAATGTTGGTACACTTAAAAATTACGCAGCCGATGGCTTCGATGAGTTCCTTCTTCGAAAGACTGTCGGTTCATTAAAAAGTTTTCAGAAAAATCAGGTATATCATTAATGAGTTCTTTTGCCTTTGTCTTTGACATGGATGGCGTTATCGTAGACACCAATCCCTACCACAAAATTGCGTTACGTCAGTTTGCTACGAAATATGGCTATCATTTGGATGAGGAAGGTCTCGTCAAAAAAATTTATGGCCGCACCAACAAAGAGTGGATTCCCAATCTTTTCGGTCGCACACTCACACCAGAGGAACTTCATCACTACGGTGAAGAAAAAGAACAAATGTTTCGCGATATCTACCAAAAGGATATCAAGCCATTAAATGGTCTGAGAGAATTCTTGGATCAGATGGATGAATTGAATATTCCACGCGCAATAGGTACCTCTGCACCCAGAAGCAATGTGGATTTCGTATTGAAAGAAACAGGCTTACAGAAATACTTTTCGGTGATGCTCGATGAATCGGACGTAACGCATGGTAAACCGAATCCTGAAATCTACATCAACTGTGCAGCTCGCTTGAAAATGCCGCCTGCTCAATGTATTGTATTTGAAGATTCTCTTTCTGGTGTCGCTTCGGGAATTGCAGCAGGTTGCCCTGTAGTTGGTGTGGCTACAACCCATACCACTCAAGAACTAGGAACGAAAGTGGTGATCAAGGATTTTACAGAAATCAATCCGTCAGAATTGATTGCTAAAATCAGAAACTAAACAATCGGCTTATTGGAAATTAGTTGGGAGCTTGAATCTCTGTTTGTTTTGCTCGTAACCTAATTTCTGTTTTTGAATCATCTCTATCACCCTCTGATCGGAATCAACCCGACTTACCAGAGAGCTTTTCGTCAGCACCAGATAATAGTTTAGAGGAGCTGGTGCACTGGAAAAAACTTGGAGAAGCGCTTTTATCGCTTCTTCCTTCATTCCTAAAACCAAATACACACGAAAATCCTTGCTCAGTTGTAATGCTTTTTCCTTGTGGCCTAGCTTTGCCTCGTACATTGCTTCGGCACTGGTAATAAAAGGCGGTTGATTATTTTTACTCAACCGGTCCACGCACTTTTTAGCTTCCGGCATTTGATCTTTAATCAAATAATAAAAAGCGCAAAAAGAAATGGCGGCCTGATTGTTTGGTTGTTCTTTTAATGTTTCTTCAAAATCGCTCAACGCTTCATCATACTTGGCCAGCTGAAAATAAATTAAACCACGGAGGTAATAGTTTCTTGATTCAAGCGGGTCAGCTTGAATGGCGTGATTTGTCATTACCAGCGCTTCATCAAGTAATCCAAAACCTTGAAATGAGCCGGCAAGAGAGAGCATGTTATGAGAATCATTAGGATTCAATTCAAGCGCTCTAAGAAAACTTCCGTACGCCTTTTCAAATTCACCTTTAATATTTTGCACTTGCCCCTGCGCATTATTTACATAATCAAGATCAGGATTAAGTGCATAGGCTTTTTCTATTTCCTTTTGCTGAAGATCCATATAAACAGGATCCCGCTTTACGCGAGCAGTGTAAGTATTGTACAAGTCAGCAAGCCCTGCGTGAGCCAAGGCGTAATTCGAGTCAAGTGCCAGGGCTTTTTTAAACAAGTCCTCCGATCTCTTAAAGTCTTCCAGCTTTCCTTCCGTTACAAATTGATGAAGGTTGATATACTTGCCTTCCAGATAATATTCAAAAGCTTTAGGATTCTCTGTGCCTTGTGATTTGGCTGAAGATAAGTCTACAGTAAGTTCTTTCAGTAATACTTTTGCAATTCGCTCAGCAACTTCATTTTGAATGGCAAAGATGTCAGTCATATCCCTGTCATAGGTGTCAGACCAAACATGGTAGCCATCATCCACGCTTATTAACTGGGCTGTGATACGCACCCTGTTTCCCATTTTACGCACACTGCCCTCCAACACCGTGCTCACATTTAATTTTTTTCCGACTTCTTTCAGGTCTGCTTTCTGGCCTTTGAACTGAAAGGAGGAAGTACGACCCGCTACTTTCAACTCTTTAATGTGTGCCAGGGAGTTAAGAATTTCTTCAGCTATTCCATCGCTAAAATATTCCTGATCGTGGGCCGGGCTGAGATCTTCAAAAGGAAGAACTGCGATCGACTTGCCGATGGGTTTCTTCTCTACTTTATTCGAAAAAAACTTATTTGAACCGTATTGAATAATAAAATAGGCTGTCACACCAATCAGCACCAGATTTCGGATGACTTTTGATTTTGGTTTCTTTTCTCTTTGTACTTCAACAACAGGTTCATTCTCCGAGGTGAAAGTAACTTTTTCATTTGTTGGTGATTGAAAGTTTTTTAACCCTGAAATAATTTCTTTGATCGCATTGGCCGTCTTATTGACCTGATTCCTGTATTTGGTTTTCGTGAGGTTCTTTTCTTCGGGATCTTCGGGTTTCAGCGGTCGGTTCACACCGGGCTCTTTGTAAATAAAATCAATTGCGCGAAGCACGCCTCCCAATTCTTTTTCTAAAAGATTTTTGTCGTCCCCATCGAGTTCGTGTATTCGAATGGGTAAAATCCGGCTGGCCACATTGCCGTGTACTAACTTAATATCTCTTCCAAACTCGTCCTTCTTTGCCAGTTTATTAAATGCTACAAACTCATGCTGCCATGCAAATGATTTTGGGTCGCAATAAGTTTGTGAGAGAATAGGAATGAAGATGAGCGACTTTAGTTTCGATTCGAGGCTTTTGTCAACGTTATGTGTTTCCAGCAGACCATCATCTGGATTAGAATCGAAATAGATAGAAATATCCTCTTTAAAAGTAGCTTCCAGTTCTCTTTTGAGGTTCTGCACAAACTCAGTCACCCATCCGTCATACTTGTTATCCTTTTGACGATAGGAGATGAATATGTCGTATTCAAAGTTGGATATAACTGAAGCCATTGTGAAAAATACTAATTAGAAAACAATCCGATGAATTTATTTATCCGCGAATTTAATGGCGCTTAGTCCTCATCAATAAACCTCTTCGTGATCGGCTGATAAGAATCTATTCTTCTGTCGCGCATGAAAGGCCAGTGTACACGTACGCTATCGGTGCGGTTCAGATCGATCTCTGTTACACTCACCTCCTCCTGGTCGTGAGAAGCTTTGTAGAGTAAAGTACCCAATGGGTTAGCGATGAATGATCCGCCCCAAAATTTCATGGCACCATTTTGTTCAAAACCCACGCGGTTTACACTCACCACATGTACCCCATTGGCTACTGCATGACTGCGCTGAATAGTTTGCCATGCACCATATTGTTCGGTGTTGGTAGCTTCATCCTGGGAAGTTGCCCAACCGATGGCTGTAGGATAGAACAAAACTTCTGCACCCATCAAAGAGGTAATGCGTGCTGCTTCCGGATACCACTGATCCCAGCAAATTAAAATGCCTACTGTAGCAAACTTTGTTTTAAAAACTTTGTAACCGAGATCACCGGGTGTGAAGTAAAACTTTTCGTAGTAAGAGGGATCATCCGGGATGTGCATCTTCCGATACTTGCCGAGGTAAGTTCCATCGGCATCGAGCACTGCCGTGGTATTGTGATAAATGCCCTGCGCCCTTTTCTCAAACAGCGAAGCAATAATTACCACACCCAACTCTTTTGCCAGAGCAGCTAGTTTATCTGATGAAGGACCCGGGATTGCCTCGGCCAAGTTGAAGTGTTCATAATCCTCTACATCACAGAAGTAGAGAGAGGTAAACAACTCTTGCAGGCAAACAATCTGCGCGCCTTTCTTAGCGGCTTCACGAACTTTGGCGATTGCCTTAGTGAGGTTTTCTTCTTTGTTCGCAGTGCAGCTCATCTGCACTGTTCCGATTTTCACATTCTTTGTCACAAGCAAGGGAATTAAGGAGACAAAAATAGGCATTAACCTTTATTCCAGGAAAGGCGCGGGCTCCAACAGCCTTATTTGTTAAAGTCATTTAGAATACAAAAATCTCAGTCCATTAGTGAAACCTCGTCCAAATATTGATCGGTGTGTCTCCTGATCTAAAATTTCTGACTTGATATTCGAATTCCTCTTTTGCAGAAAACGAGCCATCGCTAAATGGTCATCAACCATGTGTTGCTCGAGTGAACCGGTAGCCATGTATATTTTAGTTTTTGATGGACCGGAAGTGTTTTGCACTAAATCTTTGAAGATGACTTTTTCATTCCACCAAAGTGATGGACTTAATAAAAGATAATTATCAAATAGGGTTGGATGGTTTAGTAATACATGCGTCCCAAACAGTCCGCCAAACGAATGTCCATAAATAGTCTTGCCTTCTTTTTTTATTGGATAGGTGCTTTCTAAAAAAGGAAACAACTCAAGTGAAAGGAACTTCACAAAGTTTTCCGCGCCTCCCGTGCCCGACTTGTATTTATTCTTGTTATGATTCTCTTGAGTGGTGTCGCTTGTTGGAGTAAAATCTTGGGCCCTTAAAGAATAGTAAGTATCTTCTTCAGTATCGCCCTTGTAAGCTATACCGATGATGAAGTGCTCAGGTATGAGTTCATCTTTAGTCAGTCGCTGAGAAATGTAAGTAGTTGCACCAAAATTAACTTCAGCGTCTAAGACTAATAAAGCGGGATATGTTTTTCCGGAATTTTTATAATTGCCTGGATACGAAATATAAACATCGTAGATCTCTCCGGTATAGGTTGACTTCAATTCCTTCACGGCAGAATTCTTAAGACTCACCTCCGAACTTTCCCTGACAAGTAATTGCACAAGGGAATCATTTTGTGATTTCAACTTATCAACATCAGATTGTCCACCTCTACAGTTTAACAAGAGAAGACTTGTGAGAAGGAGTAAAGAAATTCGCGCGGCTGTATTCAGTCTTGAGAGAGTCATTGAATTATTTCTTTTGTGTTTATAAAAGATGTGTTTCAAACCTGCGCTGGTTAACGCTTAAGGTTTAAGAACTATTGCTCTCACCATCTCGCGCTTGCCCGGTGGACCTGGAAGAGATTCAACTCGCAAGCCCAACGATTTGAGATTTCTTTTGAGTTGGCCCTGCGCGCAGTACGTGACTAAGATTCCATTGGGCTTTAATGACCGAACTGTTTTTTCTAAAACTGCTAGCTCCCACATCTCAGGCTGCTTGGCCGGAGCAAAGGCATCGAAGAAGACAATATCATATACACCACTGCCCAAATCCATTTCCTGAATTTTGGTGTTGTACTTTTCTAAAATAAAATTAGAAGCGATGGCAACAGGTTCATTCCATTCGCATTGATGAATGCTCTGAAAATATTTATTGGTCCCTTCAAAATCTAATTGTTGGGTGTAGTTCAATTGATTGATCAATTCAATGGCCACCGGAAATGCTTCGAGAGTGGTAAAGTGAATTTTTTTTTCGTGCTTCAGTGATTCTTGTAAGGTGAGTAAGGCATTCAGCCCGGTGCCAAAGCCAACTTCCAAAATAGAGATCTCCCTCGACTGATTCTGTTCAAGCACATATTGGAGTCCATGTCTAATGAAAACGTGAAGGGATTCCTGAATGGCTCCATGTCTTGAGTGATAGGTCTCATCTAATTCAGAATTCAAAAGTGAATTTGAACCGTCTCCCGTTTTTATTAGATTTAACATATCACAATTTGCATGAAATTAATAATTACACTCTGCCTCACCTTAGTTATTATTTCATGTAAAAATACAGACAAACTTTCAAGGGCCGGGTCTATTAAAGGAACCTGGATTCTTTTAAGTTACTCTGCCAATGGTCAAGACTTCTGGAGTAAGCCTGATCAGGTGCCGCTTGGCTTTCGTTTTTATTCAAGGGATTCGGCAGAAGTATATCGAACAAACTCTGATGCCAGACCAGAGCGATTTGTTCCATATAAAATAACCCGTGATTCAATAAGCATATTCCATTCTGATTCACTTGGGTGGTGGAAGCAACGTTCCGTTAATAAGGGAGACACCTTATTAACAGTATTTGTGGGTTCGGACACACTTGTCTATGGAAGGCTCTTCACTGAAAATTCTTTTGCTCGCCCCAGTTTCGAAAAAATTATTCTTACCGTTGGCTCCGGATGGGGCGGCTTCATTTCCGCGGTGCTATATCCTAATGGCAGGACCTGCATTTATCTCAATCCACGAAATGGAAAATCGAAATCCAGATTCTTTATCCGTCAAACTCCTGGACTGTATTCAAAACTTATTGAATCTTATTACTGGACTTCTAAAATATTCGATCACGACAGGTACAGGTATGAATTCTCACCGCAGTTTGATCCAGGAATAACCTCTGACGGAGATTTTAGTGAAATGCTCATGATCGGCAAGGATAGTGCCTGGTCGAGAGATAGAGGTGCGCTGAGGTCATACCAGATGGATATGTTTGGTTTGCAGGGTTATGCCTTTACCAAAATTTTAAAGGAGTTTCGTCTTCGATTTCTATTTCAACAAATTCCAGATTCCATTGTCTGCGACTCTGTAAGAAACACGTCTCTTCCTATTTGTATGTTTGAAAGCATAAGCAATCACCTTGCGGTCGTAACACTAATCTCTGAATCATTATCTCCAGTTCATCAGATGAAGTCTTATCCTCAAAAGAAGTTGGCCTTTTATTTCAAGACGAGAAGGTGTTCAAAAGATGCAGAGAAAACCATCTATACAGATGGTCGCCTAATAGAGATCGATGGAACTTACTATGACATCGGTTTTGATTTTATCGATATCATTCAAGATAAATCAACCCCGTGAGATGAGTGCAACCGCGTAAGCATTCACGCCCTCTTCGCGACCGACATAACCAAGCCGTTCATTGGTTGTTGCTTTGATTGAAAGATCATCTTCGCTGATGTTCATTAGTGGTGCGAGTACTTTCTTCATTTCAGGAATGTGCGGATTGATCTTCGGACTTTCAAGGGTTAGTGTACAATCTACGTTTTCAATTTCCCAGCCTTTTTCATTGAGCATGCGGGTCACATCCTGGAGAAAATATTTAGAATCTTTCCCTTTCCAGCGCGGATCTCCATTAGAATAATGAAAACCGATGTCGCGTAAATTAGCAGCACCAAGTAGCGCATCGCAAATGGCATGAATGAGTACATCAGCATCGCTGTGACCAACGGCACCTTTATCATGTTTCAATTTAATTCCACCTAACCAGAAGTCACGACCTTCGGCCAGCGGGTGAACATCAAAACCCAGTCCTACACGAATTTTCATTGGATTGCTTTATAATACATCACGCTCGAATTTTCTTCTCTCAAAATTTCATTGGCAACACGATGAATATCATCTACAGTTACACTTTCAATCATCTCGATTTCCTTATTCACCATATTGGCATCGCCACTCAATGAAGCAAAAGCCAAATTCATTGCTCGGTTGATCACTTCAACCTCACCATACTCAATAGAGAATGCCGATTGATTCTTCACTTTTTGTAATTCGCTTTCTTCAACTCCTTTAGTTACTACCAATTGAATGATCTCGTCTACTTCCTTTTCTGCGTCCTGTAAATTTATGCCATCTTTCAAGCGGCCACTTACGATCAGCATGCCCGGGTCAACGGTTCCCATCACAAACGATGAGATAGAATTGAAGATTTCTTTTTCTTGCACTAAGGTTTGATACAGCCTACTGGAATGGCCTCTGCTTAGAACATCACTTAGTAAGTCGGCTGTGTAGTAATCTTTATGAAAGCGGCCTGGCATGTGATAACTTTTGTACAGTGCGTTGGCAGGAACCTTCGCCTCAATATTTAATATTCTCTTTTCTTTTTGCTTTGGTTCCACAGGTAATTTTCTCTCCACCTTCTTTCCTGCCGGAATTGGTCCAAACCATTTTTCTGAAAGTTGCTTCACTTGCTCAAGAGTAACATTGCCCGCTACCACGAGTGTTGCATTATTGGGAAGATAGTGCGTGAAGAAAAATTCTTTCACATCATCCATGGTTGCGTTTTCAATGTGTGAAATCTCTTTGCCAATAGTTGCCCATTGATAAGGATGTGTAGTGTATGCAAGCGGTCGAATTTTCAACCACACATCTCCATAAGGTTGATTAAGATAGCGCTGCTTGAATTCTTCGATCACTACTTTCCGTTGGACCTCAAGCACTTTTGGATCGAACGACAAACTCAACATGCGATCACTCTCCAACCAAAATCCTGTTTCGAGGTTGGAGGCAGGAACCGTGAGGTAATAATTAGTTATATCCGTATTCGTAAACGCATTGTTCTCGCCACCCACCAACTGCAATGGCTCATCGTAGCTGGGAATATTTTTCGAGCCACCAAACATCAGGTGCTCAAACAAATGAGCGAAACCGGTCTTATGAGGTTGCTCATCGCGCGAGCCAACATCATAAAGGATATTCATCACGGCAATCTGTACCGAGTGGTCTTCATGCACAATTACTCGAAGACCGTTGTCTAAAGTAAATTCATTGAAAGGAATCATATTCTTAATTACAGATTACAGATTGTGGATTGCAAATTACCGATTGTTCTGTCATCAAGTTGAAATTTGAAACGTGAAATCTGAAATTATGAGCAAAATCCGAAATAAAATTGCAAACTTCGCATCCTTATGACAGCTAATTCATTTCGTTTTTCTGAAGTCTCTGAGCCGCACCGTGTTCGAACCCTTCAAATTCTTAAGCAATATCCTGACGTGAAGAAGCTGATGGGCAAAAACCCGCTCACTATTTTTGCGATACTTGGTCTTGTAGGCGGAATGATTGGCATTTCATTTTTAGTAAAAGACAGCGCGTGGTGGGTGGTGGTATTGGTTGCTTACTGTATTGGCGCCTTTTTTAATCATGCACTCTTTGTGATGATTCACGAATGTTCGCATCATCTTCTCTTTAAAAACAAATCGTTGAACCGTTTAGCTGCGATTGTATCTAATCTACCGCACGTTTTTCCTTCGGCCATTTCCTTTGAACGCTACCATATCAAACATCACTCGTTCCAGGGGGTTCACGAACTCGATGCCGACCTTCCTGATTTTTGGGAAGCCAAATTATTTAACAACTCAACGCTCGGCAAAGCATTTTGGTTATTACTATTCCCGGTGTTTCAGGTGATTCGCACTTTTCGTTTGAAGGAAATAAAACCTGTAGACGGATGGATCATTACCAATTGGGTAATTCAAATTGCTTTTAACGTTGCCCTTTGGATTTTCTTCGGACCGAAAGCCTTATTGTTTATGTTGTTGAGTTTTTTCTTTTCCGTTGGATTGCATCCGTTGGGAGCGAGATGGATTCAAGAACATTATCTCACACTAAGCGAAACTCAAGAGACTTATAGTTACTATGGTGGATTAAATGCCGTGGCGTTCAATGTAGGTTACCACAATGAACACCACGACTTCCCTTCAATTCCCTGGAACAGATTGCCGCAGTTGAAAAAGAGTGCCCCCACTTTTTACGACTCGCTTTTTTCACATCAATCGTGGACTAAGCTTTTCTTCCGTTTCCTATTCGACAAAAACATTTCGCTCTATTCTCGCATCACCCGCAATGAGCGCGGCAAAGTAAAACTTACGGATGAGAGCAAACCCGATCTGGAAATGGTAAAGGAGACTACTCCAGTATAACCTTTTCTCTTTTCGGATATTTCACTTCGTATTGGAGGTTGATTTCCTTTTGTTGCTGAGGATCAATGTTTAGCTCCCAAATCACTTTACCTGTCTTTTCATTCAGTTGTCCTTTCGTTAGCTCCAGTGGATTAACGGCAATGTCACTAATTACAGATACCGGAATTTGATCGAACAACGTAAGTTTGATGGGCTGAGATTTCTTGTTTCGCACTGCTATTTTGAATCTGCGGGTTTCGGTGGTGTTACTTCCAATCGTTCTTCTCTTAGAAAATTGTTCATTCTTCACCCGGCCGATTACGATGTTTCGATCGCGCCCGAGGGAAATGTTCAACGTATCTTGTATTGATTTAGCGTCAAGAACAGATCGCCCTACAAAAGCATCTTCAAAATAGAGATTGGCTTCACCCTCCAAAAGATTATACTGATCCCAGTGAAGTACTCTAGCTATTAAAAAAGCGTCTTTATCTAATTTTGGAATAGCATAGTATTCATACAGTGCCTCGATTTGGTGTTTCTTTAATTCTACCTGAAGTTTTTCTCCATTTGAATTAATTGAATAAGGAGTTGCTACCTCTATTTCAACCGTAGTTTGATTTTCGATCACGGTAGTGATAATTGTTTTGGATAAGCTCCTCATTCCTCTCAATTGAACTCCTGAAGCTCTTCCTTGCAAATCACTATCTCCATCATAAGCGCTTACTACAACCTCCTGCAATTGCTTAACATCTTCCTTTAATTGAACATTGATGTCGGGTCTGTTTATTGCTACTTCCTCTGTGACTAATCCAATAAAAGAAAACACTAACTGAGAAGCCCCATTTGGCAAAGTCAGATTATAATTTCCTCCTGCGTCAGTGACTGTGCCGATGGTGGTGCCTTTGACAACTACGTTCACACCCGGTATTGGCTCACCATCTTCGCTAAACACTTTACCTCTTACATTTCGTACTGAGCTAATCGACATTCCATAAATCGATTTCTCAAAAACGGTATTTCGGGCAAAGTTCAAGTTCCAAGTATTTAATTCCGGAACAACCCCACTCTGGTTTGGATCGCCATTGGAAAATCTAAGCTTTACATTTTTCCAATCCACGCCCGTGTTTTGAAACACTTCAGCTTTATAAGTCAGCTCAAGTGGCTTTTTTATATTCTGCACGCGGATGTCATACTTCGGGAACCATCCTGAATTTGAAACCAGGTAGGTCATGCTAAACTTTGCGTTGAGTTGATTATCTGAATTGACGCGGATTTCAATTTCGCTGGTGGGAAGTGACCTTAGTTCGTTGAGCTCCTTTAGTTGTTGCTCAAGTCTTGCACGTTCTTTCTTTTTGAGCTCAATGTTCTTTCTGCTTCGTATCTCCTCTTCTTTTATTTTTGATACTTCGGTCTCATAAAAATCAATCGCCTGTTTTAATTGTGCGACCGTAACGCTTGCGGTCTGAGTTCCCAGTTTTTTGTTTTCGTTGAGAATGCTTTGCTTCTCACTGAATACTTCAAGTCGAGCCTCCTCGCGTGATACAGCCATATCAATACCCTCTACTATTTTTTTTAAGCTATCGATCTTTGCATCCTTCTTCAACTCATTGAGATAATTGAGCTTGTGGTTAACGGAAAGAATGGTGAAGTCGCCTTCCGCTTTTACCTGGATACTTTTTTCATCAATAAAGGGTGAAAGGTTTTTAACTTTGAGAATGGTGTTCCCACTGGGCACACTCACACTTCCGACTTCAAAAATTTGAGCGCCATTAAGAAAGACCGTCACTTCTTTGATATTGGTCTTTAGTTCTTTCTCTTTAAAGTTTTGAGAAATGCCGGCAAGCGAACTTAACAATAGAAGGAAAGTAAATGTGGTTTTCATACATTATTTTTCTTCTATGATTCAATAAGACTAAAATTCCATAAAGAAATGTTCAAATATTTTTAGGTTAGCATCTTGAATACATCCTCATTTTGAAACACGGAATAAAAATCACCCTACTTATCACCCTCCTGGTTTTTGGCAGTTGGGGTTTCTTTGCTCATAAAAAAATTAATCGGCTCGCAGTGTTCACACTACCGCTAGAGATGGTTTCGTTTTACAAGAAGAACATTCGTTACATCGAAGAGTCTGCAGTGAATCCGGATAGGAGACGATACATTGCTCCGGATGAAGCTCCTCGTCATTACATCGACTTGGATACTTATGGTGATAGTGCAGTTTTCAAATTACCACGCTATTGGAAACAAGCAGTTGAGAAATTCAGAGAAGATTCGTTGCAAGCACATGGCATTTTGCCTTGGAATATTCAACGTGTTTATCTTCAATTGAAAGATGCCTTCTTCGTTCGTAATCCGGAAA
Organism: uncultured bacterium; assembly: GCA_967789005.1. Taxonomy (GTDB): domain Bacteria; phylum Bacteroidota; class Bacteroidia; order Cytophagales; family Cyclobacteriaceae; genus ELB16-189. Next base: position 35,173 of record CBRFFM010000006.1, read on the forward strand.
AGATTTTAAAACTCTCGGCAGATCTAGGTCACTACGTTGCCGATGCACATGTACCACTTCACACCACAAGAAATTATGATGGGCAGCTTACCAAGCAAGTTGGCATCCATGCATTCTGGGAATCGCGTTTACCCGAACTATTCTCTTCCGAATATGATTTCTACACCGGCAAGGCCAAATATATTTCTAATGTTCAGCTTGAGGCCTGGAAAATTATTTCACACACTAACCAAGCACTCGATTCGGTTTTACGATTTGAAAAACAATTGAACGACCAGTGGGGCGAGAAGAAATACAACTTTGAATCGCAAGGCAGGCAGACCGTAAAAGTCTTTTCAGCAAATTATTCCAAAGCCTATCACGAAAAACTTTCTGGAATGGTAGAGCGGCAAATGCGGGCAAGTGTGCTTATAACCGGAAGTCTTTGGTACTCGGCATGGGTTGATGCCGGCCAGCCCGATTTAAAATCGTTGATGAATTACAAACCCTCTGAAGAAGAATTGAAATTGCGAGAAGAGGAATTGAAGAAATGGAAGAAGGAGAGATCTGGAATGAAGGGAGATACTTTACACACTGAAAATTGAAAGATTGAAAAATTGGAAGATTTGGATACTCCCAATTTTTAAATCTTTCAATTTTACAATCTTTAATATAATAATAGAACTACATCTTCTTCACGTGCCCACTACCTGAAGCATGGCTGTTCAACTGACTGGGATTTCCTTTGTAGCTCACACTACCGCTTCCTGAAATACTTGCATCAAGTGCATCCTTCACATTAATCTCAACATCACCTGAGCCCGAGATGTGCACATTGCATTTAGAAACTTCCAGATTAGCAGCTAATACTTTACCTGATCCGCTGATCCTTGCTTTGATTTCGTTGGCAGTGCCACTGGCTACAATTTTTCCGGAACCTGAAATACTCACATCGGCTTTTTCCGCTACTGAAACCTGGGCATTTACTTTTCCTGATCCACTGATGCTGCTGTCAAGATTCTGACAAGTACCCTTCACGCTAACATCTCCACTTCCTGATACATCTGCATTGATATTTCCTTTAGCATCAACTTCAATTTGCAATGAACCTGAGCCACTAACCTTTAATTCTATATTACCTGTTGAGAATTTTCCTTCGCCAACCAAATCACCTGAGCCAGCTACACCCAAATATTCAATGGTAGTCATGGTAACATAAGCTGTGATTTTGTTGTCGTCTTTCCAGCTCCAGTCAGTCCAGCGCCATTTGTCTTCTCTTTCAATCGTAAGTTTTCCTCCTTCTACAGAAGTTTCAACTTTGCTTAAAAATTCTTTGTCGCCTTCAAGCACAACACTCGGAGTGCTGCCTTGTTTCAAAATCAATTTGCCGGGCACGCGGAATGAAAGCTTAGAGAAAGACCCGACAGTTCTGGTTTCTTTCGTTTGCGCAAATGCAAATCCGGAAACCAACGTTAAGATAAGGACGGCTAATTTTTTCATAGTATTATTTTAGAGTTGCGTGCAAAAGACTAACGCATTGCACCAAGGTTGCTTATGTTTATAAATATTTTCAACTAAGACGCATAAAACTGAATGGCGGTTGCAGGCATTTTCTCATTTTATACCATTCAATCCGTTTCTGAAGGAATTTTCAAGGAAAAAGGAAGCAAATTTCTTGCATTTGCCTATCCAGTAAGTGACGAAACAGAAATTAAGCTTAGGCTGGACGAGTTGCGCAAAAAATACTTTGATGCCAGCCACCATTGCTATGCTTGGATGTTAGGGGCCGACAAAAAACATTTTCGCGCCTCAGACGATGGAGAGCCCAGTCACTCGGCAGGCACTCCTATACTCGGACAAATAAAATCCAAAAACCTCACCAACGTGCTTGTGGTAGTGGTGCGTTATTTTGGTGGAACAAAATTAGGTGTAGGTGGATTGACCCAAGCTTACAAGGCTGCAGCCGAGCTTGCCCTTGCCAACGCAAAAATTATTGAGATAGAACTTACAGCCTCATTTATTTTGAATTATGATTACACTGCTTCTCCTGACATGATGCGTTTAATAAAAGAATTTGAGTTATCAATTGTAAATCAAACTTATGGAGATCAAGCGCTAATGGAGATGAGCGTAAAACTCAGACTCAAAGAAAAGTTTTTAGATAAGCTGGTATTGCTAGAGGCAATGGGTGTAAAGGTGAATCATCAAGAACAATAATTCCCGATTGCATTTCTCTCTGAGAACCTCAGCGTCCCCCACCACTCGTGCCGACCAACTTCACCGAGAAAATGTAATTGTCGATGTTATTAACGAACGCATTCAACTCGAATGAGAAATCAGGATTGAAGAGAATATTCCAACAGAGCTGCTTACATAAATTGCGAGCAAAATTGAATGGAGACAATATTTCTTGAGCGTTCTAATATCCAACAAAAGTTAATACAGCAAAGCTAATTTAAATGCGCGATTACGAGTCTTGTATTACCTTACGTCATGTTTTCTGCTGACTAACGGTATATGCGAATAGTAGTTTTAGCCTTTTGTCTTATTTGGTCGGGCTACATTGCCTATGGCCAAACCAATGGCGATAAAAAAATTCAGATAGAGCGGACTATTAAAAAAACGCCACTACAAGATAGTCTTGAGTCGTTGCTTATTACCGCAAAGGACACTGCTCGCGTAATACTACTGAACAAACTTTCTTATCAATATCACCTGCAATCGCTCCATGAAAGGGCTTTGAGCTTTGCGCAGGAAGCTTGTAATCTCAGTCAGCAATTGAATTACAAAAAAGGGTTGGCCAAAGGAAAGGTAAACTCCGGGAATGTATTTTTATCTCTTTCGAATTATGAAGAGGCCAAACAATTTTATATGCAAGGGTTGGATTTGGCGAAAGAAATAAAAAATGAACTTATCATTTCTCACTGTGTAAATAATCTTGGTGAAATAGAGCGAAGTCAAGGAAATTTTCTAAAAGCGATCAACTATTATTTGGAGGCACTTCGTATTGATGAAAAAGGAGGTAACATAGAAGAGATTGCCCCCTCGCTCAATAACATAGGGCTCACTTACCGGGAAATGAAAGAAACCACAAAAGCCATTGATTATTTCAATCGCTCTTTAAAACTAAGTGAGGAGGCTAACAATAAATACTACATAGCCGTTAACCTTTCGAACTTGGCTGACTTGTATTACAATCAACACAATGATGCTAAGGCGCTTAATTACTTTCAGCGTTCCCTTCAAATCAATACTGAAATCAAACGTCCCGTAGGAATAACCAGTTGCATGATTGGCATCGGCAATGTTTGCCTCGCATTGGAGAAGTTAGACAGTGCGTCTGAATATTATTCCCGAGCATTGATCCTGTCAAAATCTATTGACAATAAAAGAGGAGTGATCTACTGTTTAAATAATCTAGGGATCATCAAGGCACGTAAAGGTTTGTTCGCAAAGGCCGTTGAATTTCACCTGGCATTTTTGAGAGGTGCAAAGGAAATCAATTCCAAAAGAGATGTTTGTGATGCCTACCTCAATCTCTCGGAAGATTATAGAGAGACTAAAGACTATAAAAATGCGCTTGATTTCCGCTTGCGTTACGAGCAACTCAACGACACGTTATTCAATGCCGAGAAGGGAAAGCAAATTGCCGAGGTAGAGAACAAATACAAAGTTGAGAAAGCACAACATGAGATTGAATCACTAATCAAGGAGCAGTCGCTTCAAGCTAAGGTCAATCGAAATCAAAAGATAATTTTCAGTGGCATAGCACTCTTGTTTATGATGGGTGGACTGGTCTATTATTTCAGAGCGCAAGCCAAAGCTCAGGAAAATACAAGGCTCACAGAAAAAGTGGATGCGCAGAATCGCGAGCTTTCTACTGTTGCTCTTTTAGTTTCAAAAAAGAATCAATCGCTTTCAAACTTAAAATCGAAACTGACGGATTTATTGAAAAAGCCACTTGAAGATGTTGCTCCCGCGCTAAAATCTGCGGTCAAGGAGATTGATTCCGAAATAAATTTTGATGACGAATGGGATACGTTCAAATATCACTTTGAGAAAGTACATCCGGGGTTCTTTTCCAAATTAAAGGAAGCTGGTCCTTCACTCAATGATCGAGAGCTTCGTTTTTGCGCTTATCTCAAGAGCAATTTATCTACAAAGGAGATTGCCAGGCTTACCGGAACCACGGTGCGAAGCGTGCAGCAAAATAAATATCGGATCAATCAAAAACTTTCTGCCTCAACTGAAAGCAACCTGTCAGACTTTCTGCAAAGCTTGTAAGCCTCTAAACCAGCCCAGATTCGAAGTCGTGAAGCTATTTACCCGAAGTAGTGAAGCTTTGAAGTAGGCCGTTTCTGTTACAAATCCTCCAGCAAGAGATTATTTGCATCAAATAATCTTTTATGCGACTTACCCTCATTTTCGTCTTCCTTGGCATTCATTTTTTGATTCAAGCCCAGCAAACAAAAAATCCCTTGTTACCCGCAAAATTTTCATCTATGCAAGTTGGGCCAAGAGAATCTAATAAAGCCAGGGTCAGATCTTTTTCGACAACTAATTCAATAGATCAAATTCAGTCCAAGCAATCAGCTTCTATTCAAAGCATGTCCACCATTTCGTCAGCTTCCGGCTGGGAAAAGCTTCAAAAAGAATCGGAAGGTGGCAGAGCGGAAGACATCGTGATGGTAAATGGCAAGTTATTTATGAGTCATGGCTATGATTTGTTCACTTCAACTAACTCGGGAGCCTCATGGAATTACTTATTCACAGCAAGCTCTCTTATGATAAAAGCTTACACGGCTAATTACTATTGGGGTTCGGAAAAGAAAATACTCGTTCAGGGAGACAGCCTGCTTTTCAACAACCAATTTTCAACGGATGGAGGTACAACATGGAATACCATTACAATCGATCCAAAAACATTGCCTACGTATTATTTTGCCCCTACGGTACTCTCATTCAATGGTAGTGAAATGTATTTGGGCACTTTTTATAACGGGATATGTAAGTCAACCGATTTTGGAAAGACTTTCACAACAATGAATAATGGATTCCCTTCGTGGTATGGTTTTTATTCTAGCCCACATGTAATCGAATTTTATAACAACAAACCAATCATCGCTACCTATAGTGGAATATTTCTGTGGGACGGAAATATATGGGTGAATCATACAGGCTCTGGCCTACCTACAACTAATATCAACGGAGGCACGGGTCCCTTGATTGGAAGTCTTGACTTTCTAAACTCTACCTGGATTGCGAGCACAAACTTTGGCGTCTACACAAGCACCGATCTGGGTGCCAACTGGAAAAAAATCACAGCCATTCCTGATATCACGGGACTAAAAAAATGGAGTTTATTTTCTCAGCCCGGAGTTTACTACAATGTTGATGTGATCAACGGAAACATCTACGTCAGTTTCAGAAATAATATTTATGTAAGCACAAACGGAGGAACAACTTTTAATTCTTTGCAATTGCCGGATAAGGTCAACATTCATAAAATAACGGAAGTGAATTCTATTCCCTTTGCAGTTGCCGATAATGGTGTCTACAAATTAATGAACAATCAATGGACAACCAGTAATAGTGGCTTTGATCGACAAGTCATTGCCCGAATTAAAACCAATGGCAAAGATGCTTTCTTCACTCGCTATGGTGGAGGGCTTTTTTATTCGAGCGACCAAGGCAAAACATGGGCGCCATCTAATCAAGGTTTACATAATGAAAATAATTACCTCATCGCGGTTACAGGCAACAAGGCATTTGCGAGCTCTTACGAAAGCTATGCGTATAGTGGCACAATGCAGGGTGATACTGTAACTCTATACCAAACCGACCTTGCTACAAAGCAATGGTCACTTGCGAATGACTGGCCTTTAGATCGAATCTCATCTATGGCTGTAAATGCAAGCGGAAATTATTTTATTACCGGCTCTAAGGGTAACAACTGGCAGAATGGAATCTTTACATCTCACGATGAAGGCACAACGTGGTCACAAACTTTTTCAGGCATAACTCAAAATGGATCTTACGAAGACGCTGTTTCGTCATTGCAAACGGATGGCGATACTCTTTATGCCGGAACCTATTACAGCGGAATTTATAAATCGTGGAACAACGGCACTACCTGGTCTTCGATTACTTCCAAGAGTAACGGATTCAATTTAGCCTCTACACCTAACGTTTATGATTCTACCGCTATTGAAGAGGTTGATTTTATTTGTAAGCTTAAAAACCATTTGTATGCCTCCGGATATTATTGGAGCAACAAAGCTGTACTTATGCATTCTGATGATTATGGGAAAAGTTGGGCTCCCATAAGTTTTTCATCATTAGATCCTATCAAAAAAATTTACCAAATCTCTGATGCGCCCGTTCGGGTTTACAAGAATAAAATTTTCACTGAAGTAGCCTATTATCAAAGCCCGGGTCATTATAAAATGGGGTTTGCTTACTCAGACGATTTTGGAAAAACATGGCTACCGTTCGGACCTGATTTTCCAGATTCATACCCTTTCACTTATGAAATCGTAGGCGACTATTTCTATGCAAGCGGCATCACCGGGTTGTGGAGGCTACCCATTTCATTCAATGTAGGCGGCATCTCATTGTTTACTCAAAACGCTCAGGGTCGTAAAAACACAGAGATCAGTGTGCCGGTAAAAGCAAATAATTTTAAGAATATCATTTCAAGTCAATTTACAGTGAGCTGGGATACTACCGTTGCAAAATTGGCAGCTATTGAGAATTTTGGATTAAGTGGAATTACTACGAGTTCCTTCGGCACAACTCAATCCAAGAACGGAATAATTACTTTCTCATGGTCTGCGCCTTCATTGATTGGCCAAACATTAGCCGACAGCTCTGTCATTTTCAACATTCGACTTACGCTGACAGGAAAATACGGAGCTAAAACAAAAGTGACTGTAACCGATCTTCCTTTATCAATTGAGGTTGTCGATGACAGTTTTCAAATCAAAGACGTGAATATGCAATCGGGAGTCATTACCATTGATTCGTTAATAACGATGACAGGGCGTATTCTTTATTTGAATAACCAACCCATACAAAATGCTACTGTCACTGTTAGTGGAATCGACAACATGACAACTGCCGAGGGGAATTACACATTTACTAAACCCGCAGGAATTAATTATACCATCACTCCATCAAAAAACAACGATCCCAATCTGATGAATGGAATTGATGTTGAAGACGTTGCCATAATGCGCAGGCATATTCTTAGCGTTGATCCAATTACCAATCCTTACTCACTGATTTCAGCTGATGTAAATAAAAGCAAAACCATAAGTACACTCGATTTGGATTACGTTCAGTCTTTGATTTTAGGAATCAATCAGCATTTTCCTGGAAATCATTTGTGGACATTCACTCCGACTGATTATGTATTTCCAGATAAGAATAATCCATTTCAATATCCCGATTCGATTATCCTTTCTCAAATAGATGGTGAAGTTGATCAGGATTTTATTGCTATGAAGTTGGGGGATGTTAACTCAGACCGCGACAACAGTCAATCGACAAGATTTGCCTCCACGCAAAAAATGATTTTTGATATTCAGCAAGAAAGAATCATCGATGATTTGCAGAAACTAATTGAGATACCAATCGCAGTGAAAAATTTTACTTCGATAGCTGCCATGCAGTTTACAATTTCATGGACCGAAAACTTAGAATTTCAAAATGCATCTGCCGGCTCAACTCAATTGAATTTTGGAAATCAGTTAACAACCAATGGAAAACTGAGTGCTATTTGGGATGAGCCTTCAGGTAAATCGCTGACTCAACCTGATGGCTCAACTTTAGTGCTGCTCAATTTTAAAATAAAAGATACCGGCAACTACCATGATGTAACTATTTCTGGCGACATCACTCCGGTCAAAATTTATAACAGCAATCTAAAACCGGTGGCTTATGGCGTAACGTATACTGACCGGGATAAGAACTCAAATTCTGTAAATGTGTATCCAAATCCATTTGAGGAAAAAATTAGTATTGACTTTTATTCCAAAGAAGATGCTGATACAGACCTGAGCTTACTAGATATCTATGGTCGGGCCATCAAAAAATTAAAAGTAAAAACCACAGTCGGGCACAATCATGTTGAGTTGAATGGGACAGACTTCGAATCAGGATTTTATATCCTTGACTTGCGTGTAGACGCAAAGACGTACAAGATGAAGTTGGTCAAAGATTAAAAAGCTCCTATTCTCGTAAACAGCGGAAAGCGAATCTGTTTTGTCTCGGAACTCCATTGAGATCTTATTTTTTCAATGAGTCCATCAACAGGATTAAAATTATTTGCTTTAATGAATTTTTGAACAGCCGACCAAGTTGTGAGATAACCTTGCAACTCAGGAAGCGTCCATTGAAATGAGAACTCAAATGGAGGTGTTTTAATCTCTTGAAAAGGAAAGGTTATGGTTTGGTATTGCTCATCGATCAATCTTCTCTCCTTATCCCAGTAAGGCCCAACAATATTCACATAAAAATCCTTGATGTGTTTATCAATTTCGAAGTCAATACTTAACAATCCATAACCCCAAATTGCAAGTAGTGCATTGGGCCTTGCAACCCGTTTCACTTCGTTGTAGAATTTCTCTCGATCGAACCAATGAATAGCCTGAGCAACGCAGATCAAATCAAAACTCTTGTCAGAAAACGAAGTTGTCTCTCCTGCAACCGAATAGAAAATATTTTCAGCACGAGTGGCATTTTCAATTTGCTTATCGCTAATGTCGGTAGCAAAAACTTTTGCGAATTTTTTCGAAAGATCGCGAGCAACTTGTCCATTGCCTGTGCCGGCATCCCAAGCCGATTCAAAACTCTTTACTTGGCTGAAAAGAAAATCATAAAGCTCCTTTGGGTACGTGGGGCGAAAAGTTGCATACTGACTTGCATGACTCGAAAATAAATCTTTGCTCATAGAGACAAAGCTATATTACTTCGGCTTAAAAGGAAAAAGCACCCGATCATTTGATCCGGGTGCCCTAAACTAAACAGTAAACAAAATCTTTATTGTCTGATCATCATCATCCGATTGCCGCCACCTCTTCTTCTGTCCATACCATTCATCGGGTTGAGTTGTTTGTTGAGTGAGTAGGTAAAGCTGATCATAAAATATCGTCCCAAATTATTGCTCGTCACTTGTTGCATATAATTGGATGTAGCCGTCTGCGTGATGCTCACCCCATAGTTTAAAATATTGTTGAGAGCGAATTTCAACTCGCCTGTTTTATTCTTCAGCAAATATCTGGACACCGACATTTTCCATAAGGGTATCTCCTGATGAAAATTGGTAGTCGTGCTGTTATAAATAAAGTAGTCCATCTCTGTGTTAAAAGAATAGTTTTTCAAAAAATTCACATTCACTTCGGCCATGTAAGTCTTGTTGAAGTACGTCTGGTTTTGTTGCGTGCTGAAACTGTATTTTGACTCTTGATGGCTCAAGTTCATACTCAAATCCACAATCAGAATTTCTCCGAGCGAGTAATTGTATCCTGCCCTTCCCCCAAGAGTTTGTTGAAGCACATTATTCTCATAAATATTATTCCTGCTGTCTTGCTGAACGTTGATACTTTTTGATGCAGAGAAATTTGGTCCAACGTTAAACCGGCTATTTATTTTTTTAACAGGAACTCCAATGTTAAAATTTCCACTCAAGTTCATGCTGTTGCGAACGTTGACAGGTCTCGTTGTTCTTACCAAAGCTGAGTCTGTCGCCTGCAAACTCGTAATGGCATTATTAGTATAGTTGGCGTTGACAATTCCAAAGACGTTCATGAAGCTGGCCGGACCGAAAAACGTAAAGTGAGAACGAAACTGGTGCGTATATGCAGGACTCAACTGCGGATTACCAACTGTCTTGTTCAGCGGATCGCTGTTGTCAATGATTGGCTGGAGTTGTTGCACCGTTGGCTCTTGCATGTTGGTAGTGTAATCAAATCTCAATCTTTTGAATTGGCTGAAATCATAATTGAAGTGCGCCACCGGTAGTACGGCTTGAAACTCACGATCAATAATCTGGTTTTTCAAAATCAGGTTTCCATACAAGCGAGTATCCTGAAATGCCGCGCCAACCGAAAATGTATACTTCTCACGATTGACTCTGAAGTTTAATCCTGGCCTGTTGTATAAGTAATTGCTATTGTACTTGTTGGTGAGTTGGGTATTCAATGTGTTGTTGTCGGTGTTGTAAACTTCTTTGTCGACTTTATTAATGTCGGTAGTGAAGTTGTAATTGAATTCAAGATATTTTCTTCCACCCAAAGGTTCGGTGTAAGATAATGTCACTCCATAGGTAGGGCTCGTAGTCACTTGGCCATTTCTTTGATTCTGCGGAGTAATCACTGTTGACAGATCATTGTAAACAGTAGTCGTAGAGTTGAGTGTGCCTTTCGAGGCGTTGTCGGAATAATTAAAAGTGAAGTTGGTTGAAATAGTTCTGCCTTTCTTCGCAAATCGATGCCTCAATAATAATGACGAAGTCAAGGTGGTGTTTGTTCCGTTTGATGTTGTGCTCCGTTGATTTTCGTTTTGCAAACCGGTATTGTCTACTTTCATGGTCTTGCCCTCACTATCCAGTGTCTGACTCGATAATGTATATCCGGCATTGGCCGTAAATTTCATTGAGTTTGCTGAATCAATTTTGTGATCAATGATCAAAACTCCACGATGATTATCTGTGATCGCATGTTGACTGGAGAATTGATCGAAGTTGTACGTATTGTTTTGAGTAGTATCGTTTGGCAAATAGTTTATCCGATGAGTTGTTGTACTCAAATTCTGATCCATCCGATTATAAAAATAGTTCGCATTGATTTTGGTGTCGTTATTATTGACTGCACGATTGGTGTTCACACCTGCAGCGTAGTTGGTTACAATACCATTTTGCAAACCATTGTTCTGTTGCTGAAACTGTCCTCCTCCGGTTGAAGCACCTGAGAAGTTAGCATAATCGCCAAATGAAAATCCTTGCTGGTTTACATTGTTCCCCATGCCAAGGAATGAGAGCTGATTTCCTTTATCGAATCGATTGATACTGGCTGATGCCTGAAATCGTCCGTTGCTGCCTGCGCCAATCATATCATTGCCGCCACCAGCCATATCATTTCCAAATGCCGCGTGACGCTTCTCTTCTTTCAATGCCAGGTTCACTGTCTTCTGTCTTTGGCCATCATCTATTCCAGAGAAAATAGCTTGATCAGATTTTTTGTCGTACACCTGCACTTTATCAACCGCATCCGCTGGGAGATTGCGTGTTGCCAGTTTAGGATCTTGTCCAAAAAATTCGCGGCCATCTACCATCACTTTTTGCACCTGCTCGCCTTGCGCAGTAATTGTTCCTGAGTTGTCGACTTCAACGCCTGGAAGTTTCTTAAGCAAATCTTCTACGTTTGCATTAGCCTTCACTTTAAATGACGAGGCATTGTACTCAATGGTATCTCGTTTTACTTTCACCGGGTCTTTCTCGCCCTTCACAATTACTTCGTTGAGCATTTTTGCTTTCGGACTCATTTGAATCACACCCAAATTTTGCTCAAGTCCATTTTCCGGTCGAGGAGAAATTTTTTGCGTGTAGCTCGAGTATCCCGTAAAGGATATCTTAAACAAATAATCACCTTGTGCGATGCTCTTTATTTCAAACCTCCCTTCCGCATTGCTTACTCCGAATTGCACCAACGATGAATCTTTTTGCTGCAATATCATGATGGTTGCTCCCGGCAATGTTCCAACCGAATCTCTCAATTGCCCTTTAATAGTAAACTTCTGAGCCGAAGCTGCAGTTGCGATTAAAGCAAAACCCAAAAACAAAAATCTCTTCATGCTAAATCAATTTCTAATAATCATATTGCCGCCACCACTATTGAATTTCTTGCGCATTTCTTCGCCCATTTTCCTAAACTCTGCTTGCGTTACTTTCTCTCCTTCGGATGGCACTTTCAATTCATTTTTCTTCAAGGGCCTTAACTCAATTTTCTTTGCTACCATCACACGCTCTCCATTATTAATGTCAACGGCAAGCACTGCGCCTGGCAATGTGTTGTATCGCTCAGGACCAAGCATAGGTCTAAGTTTCATAGTGTACCAAGCCGTGATCGTTTGTTTGCGCTCATCGTTGGTGGTGTAGTACGCCTGCATACATTCATAACCTTGAATCACTTTTGTTTCTTTTCCGAATTTCCAGGGTGCAGGTTTGAGCGTATCGGCAATCAAATATTTTTTGCCCATCATATCCATTTGCGAAAGCATAATGCTAGTGGATTGATCAAAGTAACTGGTGGCTCCCGCCATTCTGAATCTAAATCTCCCGCCTCCACCACCTCCGTGATGCTGCTGTGCATCGTCTTCATCATCGTCTTCGATCACAGGCTTGTAAAGAGATTCATTCGCGTTAAAAAATAATTCTTGCTTAAATGTGCGGAACTCGGGTACCATCGCTTTCATCCCTTCACGCTCTCCCGTAAGCATGCGATGATTATTAATGGTGACTTCGTAGGTGATCACTCCCGTGTCTTGCGCAGAAAGTCCTTTGTCCATTGGTATTATTAGAGCCAACAGAAATAATAAAGCTGATAATTTGTTCATAGCAATTCAATTTTATTGGGTAAAGCTAATGGCTCTTCAGGTTAACTATTATCAAAAGAAGGTTAATTAAGGTTAAAAGGCCTGCTACTTAGGTGCGAAGGAATTAATTTTACCCCGCTATGAAGAACAAGAAAAATTGGGTCACGCTTATTTTGATGATCAGCAGCATTGTATTGCTTATCGGCCTGCAGGTGGTGTGGCTTCAATCACTTTACAAAGATGCGAAGCGCGATTTGCGAAGAGAGACAAGTATGCTGTTCTCTTCCACAGTCATGGCCATGCAAGATTCTATTATTGAAAAGAATATCAAGCCACTGCCGGGCGACAGCACCTCAGAAATTTTTGGGAACATGGATAAGACGCGCGATACCTTTCTATTTGAAAGGCGAAGGCACATGGATATGCGAAGACAGCACGATAACGTAATATTTTTTAGAACCTCGAAAGGAGATTCGGCAAGAAAATATTTCCGGCCCCTCATGATGAAGTTGCGAGCTCACCAACACCAACGCACCTTTGTAATGCAAGTAGGTACCGATTCACTCAAGCCCGAATTGATAAAAAGAAATTATCAGTTCGTACTAAATAAAGCGGGATTACCACTCACTTTTAAAATTGAACGCACGGATGAACACGTTCAGCGAAGGGAAAATAGTTCTTCATTGGTAACCGAATCCCTTCCATTCTTTCAACACGGATCATTTTACGTAGCTCGTTTTTTTGATCTCACATTTTTCATCTGGAGAAAACTTCTGCCTCAATTGCTATTCTCTGTCTTTCTCACTTCGCTTACACTTGCCGCATTTTACCTGATGTATCGCAACATTCTTTCCAATCAACGGTTGCTTGAAATTAAAAATGATTTCATCGGTAACATGACGCACGAGTTGAAAACTCCTATTGCAACGGTGAGCGTAGCCTTAGAGTCGTTGAAGAATTTTAATGCACTTGACAATCCGCAACGAACAAAGGAATATATCGAGATGGCTCAGCAAGAATTGAATCGACTCTCCATTCTTACGGACAAAGTTTTAAAGACAGCCATTTTTGAAAGTAATGGATTGGCATTTCACTCGGAAAAAGTAGACTTGGAAAAAATTATCAACCGAGTGATCGATTCTATGAAATTGGTATTTGAAAATCGACAGGCCAAAATAAATTTTTTGAGAGAAGGCGCTGCTTTTTTCGCGAATGGAAACGAAGATCATTTGACGAATGTAATCTACAACTTACTCGACAACGCGTTGAAGTATAGTCCCAACGTTCCGTTGATTGAAGTAAATCTAAAATCTCTTGAAGATAAAATATGCCTTTCTGTTCGCGATCGCGGATTGGGTATTGCTCCTGAACATCAAAAAAGAATTTTCGAGAAATTCTATCGTGTGCCTACCGGTGATGTGGCCAATACCAAAGGTTACGGCCTCGGCTTGAGCTATGTTAAAAGCGTGGTGGAACTCCATCACGGAAGTGTAAGTCTGGAAAGTACACCGAACGAAGGCAGCACCTTTATTATAACTTTGCCTAAACTGGCTTAGGTTAATGAAGATCAAAGTTTTTTATGTTGAAGATGAACCGTTTCTCGGCCGCATTGTAAAAGAAAGCCTGGAGATACGTGGCTTTGAAGTGCGATTGGTTGCAGATGGCGCTTTAGCGCAAACGGTATTTGAAGAACTTCAACCCGACATCTGTGTGCTTGATGTTATGTTGCCCAATAAAGATGGTTATGCCATCGCGAAAGATTTACGAAAAGTAAAATCGGGTGTGCCTATCATTTTTGTCACAGCCAAAATTCAAACTCAAGATTTGTTAAAAGGATTTGAATCGGGTGGTAATGACTATCTGCGAAAACCTTTCAGCATGGAAGAGCTGATCGTGCGAATCAATAATCTTTTGCAGCTCACTCAAAAGAATACAAAACCAAAAGGAATTGAAGCCTTTGGCAAATTTGAATTTGATCCTTCGAAATATGAATTGAGGATTGGAGGTGCATCACGCCAACTTTCACACCGCGAGGCGATGTTACTTCAAGCACTAATTGAAAATAAAAACGCTACTGTCAGCCGAAAAGATGTTCTCCTCAAAGTTTGGGGTGACGATTCCTTTTTTAATTCACGCAACCTCGATGTCTACATCACCAAGCTCCGCGATTATTTGAAAGAGGATGCGTCTGTAAAAATTATTACACTCAAGGGAATTGGTTATCATTTTTCGGTGAGCTGATCAAGAAAATCATTGATTGCTCCGTAAACAATATTTAATTCATTGTTAGTAACAACATAGGGGGGCAACACATAGATTACATTTCCGAGCGGCCGAAGCAGAATGTTTTTTTCAAGAAAGAAGGGATAGATTTTTTCTCTCATCTCACTGAAGTAAGATGTTTCTTCTTTCGTTTGCAATTCGATAGCCAGAATCGTTCCTCTACTTCTTAAGTCTTTTATTGCTTTATGATTTTGGGTTTTTGAAATGAACTGCAAATGACTTTCACTAATCCGTTGAATATCATTTTGGCATTCATCGCTCATCAATAATTCAAAACTTGCGTTGGCTGCAGCACATGCCAGCGGATTGGCAGTATAGGAATGTCCATGAAAAAAAGTCTTGCTTGCTTCAGGCGATTTAAAGGCTTCAACTATTCTAGATGAACAACTCGTAACGCCCAATGGCAAGAATCCTCCAGTAATTCCTTTTGATACTGCAATTATATCGGGTTGAGTTTTTAGATAGTCGCTGGCAAATAATTTTCCTGTTCTTCCAAAGCCTGTAAAGACCTCATCGGCAATGCAAACAACTCCGTGTTTTTGAGCAAGGGAAATTAACCGGTCTAAAACTTCAACAGAATACATTCGCATTCCCGCAGCTCCTTGAACTAATGGTTCATAGATAAAAACTCCAACCTCATCGTTAAGAAGTTTTTGCTCAAAGTCCCGGATTACTTTCTCTTCATTTTCCTTTGCCGGGAAATCAAGAAAGGCCACTTCGAATAAATAAGGAGAAAACGCATCGGTAAAGGCACCGCGCTCGCCCACCGACATCGATCCAAAAGTATCTCCGTGATAAGCGCCATCAGTGGCAATGATTTTTTTTTTGGATGTAATTCCCTGATTGTGCCAAAATTGAATCGCCATCTTCAGCGCCACTTCAACCGCTGTACTTCCATTATCAGAAAAGAAAATCTTGGATTGATTTTTTGGAAGAATGCTCAACAAATTTTCTGATAATCGAATGGCCGGCTCGTGGGTAAATCCGGCAAAGATCACGTGTTCTAATTTCTTCGCTTGATCGCCAATCGCCTGCGCAATTACAGCATTACTATGTCCGTGAATATTTACCCACCATGATGACACTGCATCAATGACCTTGCGTCCATCTTTTAAGTGGAGATAAACTCCTTGTGCTGATTCAACGAACAATGGTTCAGGCGCACCTTCCAATGGTGTGAATGGGTGCCAGATATTTTTTTTATCAGTTACTTCGAAATTCATCAATTCAATATTTTTGGTGATTCCCTGTGCATCTCCGCGTTCTCTGTGGTTAAATGCACTTTCTTACCACAGAGTTCACTGAGGAAATGCACACTGAGGTCACAGAGATTTTACTACCAATTTTCTTTCAATAGGTTCGCATATTTCCGAACCAACTCTTTAGTTACCTCTTCCTCTTCTCCAATTCGCAGCAAACATTTAAAACCTGTGTGGCTCAAGATGATTTCTTCGCTTTCCGGATTAGCCGGTCCATTAAAGACAATTCCTTTCACATCAAATTTATTCTTCCTTAAATAATCTGCTGATAACAAAGTATGATTGATGCTACCGAGATAAAGATTTGAAACTAAAATTACTTGCGATTTAAAATTCTTCGCGAGATCAATCACAAAATCAATATCATTCAACGGCACAAGACACCCCCCTGCTCCTTCGATTACCAAATCGTTATTTGTTTGCGGCACTGCAAATTTCTCCATTTGAATAGTTACCCCATCTCCTTTGGCTGCAGCATGAGGTGAAGCCGGTGTTCCCAGTAAATAAGTCTCCTCATGAATTTTTGAAACTGTATTCAACAAAAGACTTCTGACAGTGTCCGCATCACGAGGCATTCCCGCTTGCACCGGCTTCCAATAATCGGCTTGTAGCGCCTCGCATAAAATGGCGGAGAAGAAAGTCTTGCCACTATCAGTACCGATTGCTGTTACAAAATAGTTCATTTCTGAAATTCGAGAAGGGCTTCGTTCAACTTTCTTATTTCATCATCTGTATTGTAAGCATGCAAACAGATGCGGATACGTTCAGTTCCCTCTTTTACAGTGGGCGAGAGAATCGCGCGGCAATCAAAATGGTGATGCTCCAAATAATGAGCAACATCCTTTACATCTGCATTACCAGGTATGATTACGTTTTGAATCGAACTGTTACTGACGGTGCTGGTCAAGTTAATTTTTTCAAACCCATTTTTGAAACATCCTATTTTGGATTGCAATCTCTCCTGAATACCAACTTCTTGTTTCAGATAATCAAATGCGCATTGAATGGCAATCAGACTATGTGGTGGCATTGCTGTGGTGTAGATAAATGGCCGGGCAAAATTGATCAAGTAGTTAATCAACGTTTCATCGCCCGCCACACATGCGCCATGTACACCCATAGCTTTGCCAAATGTGTAAATCCGAACAGCGATTTTTTTCTCCAGTCCTTTTTGAACAGCTATGCCACTTCCGTTCTCTCCATAGCTTCCGGTACTGTGCGCCTCATCGAGAATAATCGCTGCACCGTATTTCTCAGCAAGCATCACCAATTCTTCCAGCGGACTTTCGTCACCATCCATAGAATAGATCGACTCCACCGCAATGAAAATATTTCCTTTTGCGCGTTTTAGTTTTTCTTCGAGGTCATTCAGATCGTTGTGTCTGAAACTAAATCGCATTGCCAAACTCAACCGCGCCCCATCCTTAATGCAAGTATGAGCCAGCTCATCATATAATATAGTGTCACCTCGTTGCGGCAATGACGAGAGAACAGCAAGGTTGGCCGTGTAGCCTGAATTGAATAGCAATGTTCTTTGCGCGTGGAAAATCTTAGCAAGCTTAGCCTCCACCTTTTCAGCCAACTCACTGTTACCTGAGAGTAAGCGAGAACCCGTAGCGCCATTGAATGGGGCCTTGATTCTTTCCATCACCCGGTGGATGTTTTCAAAAAGTTCAAGAGAGCGAGCAAGACCTAGATAATCGTTGGAGCTGAAATCAATCAGACCATTTACCGTTTTCAATTGACGGAAAGAGTTCTCGTCAATTTTTTTCTGAAGCAGATTTCGCAGCGAGTCCATAAAGCCAATTGAAGTACGCAATTTAGAAATTTCTGACTGCCAAAGGTGTCCTACACCTATACTCGCAAGCTAAAAGGTGTAGGACACCGAGCTAACCCGAGTCGCTTCTCAGCGTCTTTGCGCCTTAACGGTGAATGAGTAATTTTGCCGCCACTAATTTCAGTTCATGGTAGCGAAGACTTTTGGGAGTGCGGTTCACGGTGTTGATGCAAGAACAATTACAGTTGAAGTCAATGTAACGCAGGGAAAAAACTTTCACATGAGCGGCTTGCCCGATACTGCGGTGAAAGAAAGTGAGCATCGTGTGGAGTCATCGTTGAAAACAATGAACTACTTCATGCCGCGCAACAAAGTGGTAGTAAACTTAGCACCAGCAGATATTCGCAAAGAGGGCTCAGCTTATGATTTACCAATTGCACTTTGTATTCTCTCGGCCTCGGGACAAATTACAACAGACGTTTTAGAAAAGTATGTGATCATGGGCGAGCTTTCACTCGATGGCGAGCTGCGTCCGATCAAAGGTGTTTTACCAATCGCTATTCAATCTCGTAAAGAAGAATTCAAGGGATTTATTTTACCGAAGTCGAATGCGCGTGAAGCTGCTATTGTAAATAATCTTGACATTATCGGTGTTGAGACTTTGGCTGAAGCAATAGCATTTGTGGAGGGCAAGAAAAAGATTGAACCGATTGTCATCGATACTCGCGAAGTCTTTCAAACTAAATTGAACAGTTACGAATCTGATTTCAAAGATGTACAGGGGCAAGAGAATATCAAGCGCGCACTTGAAATCGCGGCAGCTGGTGGACACAATGCCATTTTGATTGGCCCTCCCGGAGCAGGCAAAACGATGTTGGCCAAACGGCTTCCTACTATTCTTCCTCCACTTACTTTGAATGAAGCACTTGAGACAACCAAGATTCATTCAGTTGCAGGAAAAGTGGGGGCCGATGGATCGTTGATAACTTCTCGTCCTTTTCGCAGCCCGCACCACACTATTTCGGATGTTGCTTTAGTTGGTGGTGGTGGCAATCCTCAACCAGGAGAAATTTCTTTATCTCATAACGGAGTTTTGTTTTTAGATGAGCTTCCTGAATTCAAACGCACCGTTCTTGAAGTAATGCGCCAGCCGATGGAAGAAAGACGTGTGACCATTGCTCGCGCAAAAATGTCGATCGACTATCCTGCTAACTTCATGCTGGTGGCAAGTATGAATCCATGCCCATGCGGCTATTATAATCATCCTGAAAAAGAATGCGTGTGTGCACCAGGAGTTGTGCAGCGTTATCTTAGCAAAGTAAGTGGACCGCTCCTCGACCGCATCGACTTGCATGTAGAAGTTGTGCCTGTAAGTTTTGATGAGATGACAGCCGAAAGAAAATCAGAAACAAGCACCGAGATACGTGCACGCGTGGTGAGCGCTAGAGAAATTCAATCCGAGCGTTTCAAAGACCAGAAAAATATTTATTGCAATGCCATGATGCCAAGCAACATGGTAAAAGAAATTTGTGTAATCAACGATGCAGGCCGAACTCTTCTTAAGACTGCCATGGAGCGTTTGGGTTTATCCGCTCGTGCCTATGATCGTATACTAAAAGTATCTCGCACCATTGCCGACCTAGCTGCTTCTGAAGAAATTAAAATTGAGCATCTAGCTGAAGCTATTCAGTACAGGAGTTTGGATAGAGAGGGGTGGGCGGGGTAAAGAAACTCAACACGTTTTTAAATTGAAGTCAGATTCCACTTGAACTTTAACTAACCTCGAGTTATTATTGGTCGTTGACCAACATCTAAACTTAACTCCACCCCCATTTATGGGGCTTTCATTAGTAGAATTTTATATCATTCTTGCCAACACAAACCCGAAACAGACCTTTTGTGAAGCGTGAGTTTTTAATTGCGAGAAAACCAGCAGTCGTTATGATTGCTGGTTTTTTATTTATCAATGCGTATTGAGTATGAAAGAGAATGCGCAGAAAATATGGGACAAGGGTAATTACCTCATGTCCATCCGGTATCGCAAATACCGAATTTCACTTTACGCTCTCGGCACGGACTTTTACGAGATTTTTTATAATCCATACTCACAAGAAGTGGAATGGATCAATCTGGCAGACCAAAACGATATGATCAAGTATTTGAATCGGATTAAACTTAGTCTTGAGTAATTTCAAGCTTTCATTTTTTCATTTCTTTCGAAAACTCTGATCAATCATTTCAGCTTCAAATAAAAGGGAGCGAATCTTTTCATCGTTCACGTCTTTTAGGGTTTTAAAATACATGCAATACACTTGCTTGCGGCCTTCTCGCAGCAGCGTTCCATCTTCATTCACAAACAAGTTGCCTTGGCAGAATCCAAGCGAAACACCTTTCGCCTGATGTGTTTCTTTTAGTTTCCCCTTTGCAAAAGAGGAAGGCCAGATGTAACAGATCATGCGATGGTGAGAATAGAGTACATGACCTCGCTCCATGAAAGGATCTCCAAAATTATTTTTCTCGGTAGCTGAAGGCAAACATTCCAATATGAGCGAGCGCAATCTTTTCACAATGATTTGTTCACTTCGCGGCAATTCAAGAATGATTTCATCCACCGATTTCTTTGATCCACTACTCATTCAACAAAGATCGCTCAGAAAGCGATCATCACTGTGATTTGTAAACTCAAATTATCGAACTTTAATTATGGTAATTCTTTCTGATACTGAAATAGCTAATCTTCTTTCGCTGACCGAAATCATCGAAACGGTGGAAGCCGCACTAGTAGCTTATGAGAAAAAGGAAGCGATGGTCCTGCAGCGTTTGCATTTTGATCACGACAATGGCACTTTATTATGCATGCCTTCTTTCGGGAAAGAATTTTTCGGAACCAAGCTAGTTTCAGTTGTTCCGGGAAATTCAGCCAAAGGATTACCCGTAACCAACGGAGCTATGTTGTTGAACGATGCTGTCACAGGTCTGCCAACAGCGTTGATGAATGCTTCAAAACTTACTGCACTTCGTACAGGTGCACTTGGCGCTATTGGCGTAAAGTATCTTTCTTCAACTTCTGAAAATTCATTTGGATTGATCGGTTGCGGTGTACAAGGAATGCATCAGGCTATTTTTATTTGCGCACTTCGCCCGATTTCAAAAGTTTATTATTTACATCGCACTAGCGAAAGTGCGGCTGCCTTGATTTCATTTATCAAACAACATCATCCTGATCAAAAAATAGAGGCATGTCATACAGCCGAAGAATTATTAAGCAAGACGAACATCATTGTGTCGGCAACCACTTCTGCTCAACCTGTTTTACCTGATGATCCTAAGTTGCTCACAGGAAAACACTTCATTGGTATTGGTTCATATAAACCATCAATGCAGGAATTTCCGGATAGTGTTTACAAGTTGGCAGGAAAACTTGCTATCGATTCTGAGTTTGCGCGTCACGAAACGGGAGATATCATCAACCCAATCAAAAAAGGAATTCTTAGAGAAGAAGATGTTTTCACGATTGGAAAAATCATTCTTGGAGAGAAGAAAATTGACTCTGCTCAAACAACTGTTTACAAATCGGCAGGCATGGCGCTCTTCGATTTATTCGTTGCTAAACGTATCTACGAAAAGGCATTGACGAAAAATGTGGGCACCAGAGTTATGCTATAACTTCTTTAAACGAGGGCTGCCTTCGAATACATGAAATAGTACTGAGAAGTAAGCCTAAGAATATTTAAATTGTCTTAATCAAAAACTCACTAACACCAAAAAAGCATCTCTTATGAAAAAAAAAATGATTTTCTCGATCTTGATTTTTGGCTTAATCACAACTTCGGCTTTCGCACAGTACAACACCGGAGACATTCAACTGAACGCATCACTCACAAAAATTGATGCGAATGCTCAGCTCGATTTTGGAGGTTTTAAAGCCGACCTAAGCGCAAGCTACAATGTGTCAACAGGCAAAATCGATTCTTGGTCTGCTGACCTTGGTATGAAAGCGGGTGATATCTATCTCGCCCTTGAAACGGCAAAGATCACTAAGAAGCCGGTGGACGAAGTTGTCATTGTTTATCAAAAGCATAAGGACAAAGGATGGGGTGTGATCGCAAAAGAATTAGGCATCAAGCCTGGGTCGCCTGAGTTTCATGCATTAAAAAATAGTGCGGGCGGAAAAGCCAGCAAGGGTGCAAAAAAAGAGAAAGGGCCAAAGGGTAAAGGGAAGAAATAATCAAGCAACGGATGGTTGATAAGCAACCGCTTGTTGTCTTGAGGTGCCAAGGCAGTCGATGCCGATTTCCATGATATCGCCCGGCTTAATGTATACGGGTGGTTTCAATCCGATGCCTCCACCGTGTGGTGTCCCGGTTGAAATAACATCGCCTGGAAGCAGGGTCATGAACTGAGTCACATAAGAAATAATTGTGGGCACATCGAAGATCATGTCGCCCGTGTTGCCTTGCTGCATGAGTTTGCCATTCACTTTTTGCCAGATGTCAAGCTCGTGAGTGTCTGACACCTCATCGCGAGTAGCAAGAAATGGGCCGAGGGGAGCGAAGGTATCACATCCTTTTCCTTTCGTCCATTGACCACCGCGCTCCAATTGAAATTCGCGTTCGCTATAATCGTTGTGTAGCATATAGCCAGCAACGTACTCAAGTGCATCTGCCTTTTCTACATATGAAGCACGCTTGCCAATCACAATCGCGAGTTCAACTTCATAATCAGTTTTCTTCGAGTTACGAGGAATGATCAAATTATCGTTAGGGCCAACAATGGCCGTAGTGGATTTAAAAAATATTACAGGCTCATTAGGAATCTGCAGTCCCGCCTCAATGGCGTGTTTTCTATAGTTCAATCCTATACAAATCAATTTACTTGGTCTGCATACAGGTGGGCCGATGCGAACGGATGACAAGTCAAATCTCTTTGCAGATTCTTTATTTTCAGAAAACCATTTTGCTAATCGCGATAATCCATCATTCGTAAAAAAAGCTTCGTTGTAGTCTTCTCCAAAACCGCTTGCGTCAATTCCCGTCTTGTCATCGATTTGCAGTCCGGGCTTTTCTTTACCGGAAGTGCCATAGCGGATTAGCTTCATGTCTTAATGATTTATTTTTTATGGACACATGGAATTCGCATCCAAATTATCATCCTGTTGGGGATAGTTTGGTTAATGCTCATTTCATGAAGCTAAGCTAGAAGTTTCTTGCAAATCCTCTTAGCAAACGCGGGTCCCTCATAGATAAAACCTGTGTAAATCTGAACCAGATCTGCTCCTGCTTCTATTTTTTCAAGCGCATCTTCGGGTGTCATGATGCCTCCCACTCCGATGATCGGATAGTCTTTCCCAAGCTTCGATCGCAGATATGAAATCACCTGAGTAGATTTTTCTCTAACAGGCTTTCCACTCAACCCACCATTACCAATTTTTGAAATGGTGTCAGTAGAAGTAATAAGTCCTTCACGCGAGATGGTTGTGTTTGTGGCAATCACCCCATCTGTTTTTGTCGAGAGAAGAATTTCAACAATATCGTTAAGTTGTGATTGCGTAAGATCAGGAGCAATCTTCAGCAGAATCGGTTTTGGTTTTTCCTTTGTTTCACTGAGATTTTTCACGTGCTGCATTAAATTCTTCAGCGGCTCTTTCTCTTGAAGTTCACGAAGTCCAGGGGTATTCGGTGAACTCACATTCACCACAAAATAATCTACATGGGGATAAAGAGCTTCAAAGCAATAATTGTAGTCGTCAACAGCTTTGTCGTTTGGGGTGATTTTGTTTTTACCAATGTTACCGCCAACGATCACATTTGAATTTCTTTTCTTCAGCCGCTCTACAGCAGCAAGAACTCCTTCATTGTTGAAACCCATCCGGTTGATCAACGCCTGATCTTCCGGCAAGCGAAATAATCTTGGTTTATCATTTCCTGGCTGTGGCTTAGGAGTTAGTGTTCCTATCTCTATAAATCCGAAACCGAGGCACGCGAGTTCATCGATCAACTTTGCATCTTTATCAAAACCTGCGGCAAGCCCGACAGGGTTTTTGAATTTGATTCCGAAAAGCTCGCGCTCAAGCTTTGGATCTTCATAAGAAAAGAAAAGTCGAAACAGGTTTTTTGCTAACGGAAGTCTTCCTAAAAACTTTAAAGCTGAAAAAGTGAAGTGGTGGATTTTTTCCGGATCAAACAGGAAGAGAAATGGGCGGGTAAGTAGTTTGTACATGCGCGCCAAAGTTAGTTGTTGATCATACATCGACAAACTACCTAACTGAAATTAGTACATCCAACTATTTAACGCACCCACCTTCTTCCATTGGCCGTCCTGAAACTGAAACAGAACAATCGCTCCTCCTCCTCCCAGGCCGCTATGCGCATTGTTCCACATCACAATTGCAAACCTTTTCGAATCGTCAAACACAGGTCGTGAAAAGGAGTAGATGTTCCTATCATAACTGTCAGTTGAGTTAAATCGATTGATTTGTTTTTTATAAGATCGAATCTGCGACTCGTTTAATGAGAACTTCTGCAGGGCACTCTTTTTCGAAATATGCTCTTCTCGACTGCTTACAAGTAAGCAACCGGGCAACTCGCTCTCTTGCCAATGGGTCGTATCAATGGCATCGCAGTTTTTTAGTATTTGCGCCAGTACGGTTCTATTAAGAGTATCGAGAATTTTATTTCTGATCCGGTTAGGATTAGGTTTTATATCTCTAAGAGGCCTTGAATTAACAAACAAAACTTCTTGCCCTACCGATTTTGCATCAAATAGATTCTGATAAATCGATGCTTGTGATTGTGAACGGGTCCAAACCAGCAGAAACAAAAATACGCAGATGGCTCTCATTGATTCTTAAAGATAATTGTTGATCGGGCCCCCAACAACACTTACATACTGCCCTTTTATTCTGGCTCTTCCCAATGAAGCCGAATAATCTTTGCCCTTGCCTCATTCTTTGAATTAGCATCCATCCACTCACCTAATTTCCGTACCTTTGCGCCTCATTTTTAGAAGCTATGATTTCAGTAAATAACCTCTCCCTCCAGTTCGGCAAGCGCGTGCTTTTTGACCATGTAAGCCTCAAATTTGCCAATGGCAATTGCTATGGCGTAATTGGCGCGAACGGAGCCGGCAAATCTACGTTTCTAAAGATCCTTGCGGGCGATATTGACCCCACTGCAGGACAGGTAAGCCTTGAGCCAGGCAAGCGTATGGCTGTACTTAGACAGAATCACTTTGAGTTTGACGATGTGCCCGTGCTTGAGACGGTGATCAGAGGTCATCAAAAGCTTTGGAACATCATGCAAGAGAAAGATGCGATCTATGCAAAGCCTGATTTCTCTGAAGCAGATGGAATCAAAGCCTCCGAACTCGAGCACGATTTCAGTGAAATGAACGGATGGAATGCGGAGTCTGATGCAGCCGCATTGTTGAGCAACCTTGGCATCACAGAAGACCTTCATTATTTACTAACACGCGAGCTTAGTGGAAATCAAAAAGTGAGAGTGCTTTTGGCACAAGCGATCTTCGGAAATCCTGACCTCCTTATCCTTGATGAACCTACCAACGACTTGGACATTCACACCATTACATGGTTAGAAGATTTTCTATTGGACTTTAAAAACACGGTTATCGTTGTTTCTCACGACCGTCACTTTTTGGATACTGTCTGTACGCACATTGTTGACATCGACTTTAAAGCGATCAAATTATACACTGGAAATTATTCTTTCTGGTATGAGTCGAGTCAACTTGCGTTGAGTCAACGTGCATCTGCTAACAAGAAAGCGGAAGAGAAACGAAAAGAACTTACAGAATTTATTTTGCGCTTCAGTGCCAACGTTTCAAAGTCACGTCAGGCCACAAGCCGCAGAAAATTATTGGACAAAATCACAATCGATGATATTCAACCTTCTTCAAGAAAATATCCTGCAATTATCTTCAATCAAAAAAGAGTAGCAGGCGATCAGATCCTTCACGTAGAAAATTTGAGTTATTCGTCAGGCGAAAATCAATTATTCAAAAACCTCGACTTCTTCGTAAACAAAGGCGACAAGATTGCGGTGTTGGGCAAAGACAGTTTGGCAATTTCATCACTGTTTAAAATTTTAGCTGGCGAATTAACTCCCGATTCAGGTGATTTTAAATTCGGGCAGACGATAACTCCGGCCTATTTACCCAATGATAATAGTGAATACTTTAAGTCGGACGACAACCTGGTAGACTGGCTTCGTCAGTTCTCTGAAGATAAGGATGAATCTTACGTCCGCGGTTTCTTGGGCAAAATGCTTTTCTCTGGGGAAGAGGTTTTCAAGAAATGCAGCGTGTTGTCAGGAGGAGAAAAAGTGCGTTGTATGATTTCTCGTGTGATGTTAGCTAGTGGCAACTTCCTGATTCTTGATGAACCAACCAACCACCTTGATCTTGAATCGATTCAGGCATTCAACAATGGACTGAAAGATTTCCCAGGTACAGTGATCTTCACCTCGCATGACCACGAGTTTACAAATACTGTTGCCAACCGCATTATCGAAATCGGACCGAATGGTTTTGTCGACAAGTTGATGACATTCGATGAATACATCTCCAGCGAAAAGGTGATGGAGCAGACTGGCTTGCTTTACGCCTAGCCTGGATCTGAAGTTACTTCACTTCTACGGGTTTCAAACTCTTCTTCAACGTCATGCGTGCAAGCAGCGCACTGCATAACGTGAGTACCGCACCCAGCAACATTGCAGCGCCAGGAAAATAAAGCGCGTCATGCGATTTAGTGAAGAAAGAAAAAATAGAACTCATTAATACAGGGCCGATAATCGAAGTTGCGCTCATCATGCTGGTGAATCCGCCTTGCAACTCTCCTTGTTCATTTGGCGAAACAATTCCCGACATGATTCCTTGCAGTGCCGGCCCGGCTATCCCGCCAAGGCAATACACCACAGTGAACGCGTACATCATCCATCCTTGCCACGCAAATGCATAGAGTAAAAAACCAACGGAGTAAAGTCCGAGTCCAACATATACGCTTCGGTGCTGACCGAGTTTGGGAATGATCATTCGAATTAGTCCACCCATAACTACTGCAAAAACAATTCCTACCACGGCAAGTGAGTATCCAATCTCTTTAGTGGTCCAATGAAATTTTTCAGTTGTATAATATGCCCAGTTCGATTGCACTGCATGTGATGCGATGTAAATAAATGCCAACGCAATGAACAACCCACGAACAACAGGATAGCGAAACAAACTTTTTAATGTGCCCAATGGATTGGCGCGCTTCCAAGAGAATGCCCTTCTGTTTTCCTGCTTGAGAGATTCTGGCAAAATAAAATATCCATAAAGCCAGTTGACCATTGCCAGCACCGAAGCAGCGATGAAAGGCACACGCGGACCATAACTTCCTAAAAATCCGCCTAACATCGGGCCAATGATAAATCCGAGACCGAAGGCTGCTCCCATCAATCCAAAATTTTGCGAACGGTTTTCAGGCGTGCTAATATCAGCGATGTACGCGTTAGCGCTGGAGAAACTTGCTCCCATAATGCCCGCAATAGTTCTTCCTACAAACAGCCAGCCGATGGTCGGGGCAAATGCTAGAAACATATAATCGACACTAAATCCGAAAAGCGAACCCAGTAACACAGGCCTTCTTCCAAATTGATCACTTAGACCTCCAACAATGGGTGCGCAGAAGAATTGCATTACTGCATACGCCCCATAAAGTACTCCTCCAATCTGAGCAGCCTCACTAACGGTTCCGCCCATCAAGCCTTGAATAAGTGAAGGCATCACGGGAATGATGATTCCTAAACCCGTTATATCAATGAGCACGGTGGCGAAAATAAAACCTATGGCAGGGCGCTTAGACACAGTTCAAAAATTTAGGGGCGAAAATACTAAGTAATTCGTTATTCGTTACCCGTTATTTGTTAATCGTCTGCAGGCGTCCGCCACGATTAACTAATAACTAATAACTTTATCAACCTGTAACCTTTCACACACCACCCGGTAACTAAGGCGAATTTTGAACATCACGCGATTGACTACCGATGAACAGATAATGGAAGCCGTGAAAAACGGTGAGCTTCAGCAGGCTTCGTTTCTGTTTGATCGTTATCATAAACGAATCTTCAATTTTCTGCGACAGCTCTCTAACGATACCATGCTGGCTGAAGACTTGACGCAAAACGTTTTTCTACGATTGATCAAATACCGAAACAGCTATCGCGAAGGCAACCGGTTTCAATCATGGATCTATCAAATGGCCCGCAATGCTTTTGCCGATCATTATCAAGCAAACAAAAACAAAGCAGGCAACTATGTGGATGTTGAAAAAATGAGCGACCGTATTTCAGATACCGAAGAAAGCTCGGACGAGCGTGAAGAGTTATTGCACCGCTCAATGGCCAAATTGAGTGATGAGCAGCGCGAACTGCTGGTGCTCACCCGCTTCCAGCATCTGAAATATGATGAAGTCGCAGTGATGATGAACACCACGGTGGCTAACATTAAAGTGAAAGTACATCGGGCCATTGGCAAGTTGAGAGAGCATTATTTTGAATTGGAAAAAATAAACTAAAAGAGCCGTGACCTGTGTCGACACAGGTCACGGACAGGGCAAAGACGAGAAGTGAATAAAAGCTGAGGATATGGAAAAGGAAAAATTAGAAAGTCTTTTAATCGATTACATCGATGGCAACCTAAACGAGGCCGATCGTGCCATTGTGGAAAAGGAACTTGCTCAAAATGAAGAGGCCGTAAAACTTCATTCGCAGTTAAAGGAAGTGATGAGTTTGATGGATAATGCTCACGCCATTGAACCAAGTTTTTCTCTTCGAAGTAATTTCGAAAAATCTCTTCGTGAGGAAATCTCTTCAGTCGAGAAATCCGCCTTCGCTAAAGCTCCGGCCGACAAGCAAATCTTCTTCAGTCCATGGGCTTTGCGAATTGCAGCTGCAGTGGCGCTGGTGATGATTGGTGTTGTGATTGGCAACAAGATCAGTCAAGATCGTCAACATAATCAGGAGCTCGCATCCATTAAAAAGGAACTTGACGACAACAAAAGAATGATGATGGCGATGCTTGAAAATCAGCAGTCGGCAAGCCAACGTGTGATGGGTGCAAATGTGGCTTACGAAATGAAAAACGCTGATGATGAAATTGTAAATGCCTTAGTCAAAGCAATGAACGAAGACCCCAGCAGCAATGTGAGACTCACCGCGCTCGAAGCACTGGGAAAATTCTATCAACAAGGTCATGTACGAAACAAACTGATCAATTCCTTAGCAACACAAAAAGATCCAATCGTGCAGATCGCCCTTATCCGTTTGCTCGTGCAGATGAAGGAAAAAGAAGTAGTCCATCAATTAGAAAAAATCACTCGCGATGGCACCGTCATCAAAGCCGTGAAAGATGAAGCTCACTCGGGGATTTTAAAACTTAGTTAATTGAAGATTGGAAGATTAGAAAATTGAATGATTGAATTAAAGAATTAAATACTAGACATATGAAAAAGTTGATTTTGGTTTTAGGAATGGTGGTAGCAGCACTGAGTTTAGCAACGGCTCAGGAATTTAAGATTGCCAAGAACTCGGGCCGTTTGCAAATTTACCTTGGCAAGGTAACAGTGGAGGGTACAACAGGGAATGAAATTATATTTACCTCAAGCGATGATAACGATCACGAAAAAGACGATCGCGCCAAAGGATTACGTGCAGTGAATAGTCTTGGCCTTGAAGATAACACCGGCCTTGGCATCAATGTAGTCGACAAAGGAAATGTGGTTGAGGTTCGCCAGTTGAAAAAGATGAATTCGCCTGAAATAAAAATCCTGGTGCCCAAAGGAGTGATCGTAGCCTATGAGCACGAATCGCAATACGGTGGAGAAGCAAAATTCAAAAACCTCGAAAATGAAATTGAAGTGTCTGCCAACTACAACAGCGTTGAGCTTGTAAATGTAACAGGCCCAATGACCGTGAAAAGTGTGTATGGTCACGTGGAAGCCGACTTCAATGCCAATGTAAAAGGGCCGATCTCGATTGTTTCAGTGTATGGTTATGTTGATGTGAGTTTGCCTTTGGCTACAAAAGCCGACATCAAGATGAGCACATCGTATGGCGAGATTTACGCTGCACAAGAATTTAAAATCGAATACGAGAAACAAGGTGACAGCATGGTTCGCTACGATGATCGCGTGAGTGGCAAGATCAATGGCGGTGGAATGAAGATCGATCTCAATTCCAACTACGGGAAAATTTATCTGAGGAAGAAGTAAATGACAAGGCTTCAAGCCACAAGCTGTAAGCTTCAGGCTGTAATCACACAGCTTGTAGCCTGTAGCGTGAAGCCTGGAGCCCTTAAATCAAGGACCATGAAAACAATATTAACATCGATACTTCTGCTGATCGTTGCTTCCGTGCAAGCTCAAACTCCAATCAATAAAACAATTGCAGTGCAACCAGGCCAGAAAATAAAAATGAATTTCGATTATCCTGAATTAATCAAAGTGACTACTTGGAATAAGAATGAGATTTCCGTTACCGGTGAGGTAAGCATCAATGGTGGAGAAAATGATGATGCCTTCGCGCTTGAATCTTCAACTTCGGGAAATGAAATTTCTATCACCGGAATAATCAAGAATTTCAAAAACTTGCCTCATCATGTTACCATTTGGAATAACGGGCAAAAGATGACATTCAAAACCAAAGAAGATTATCGCAAGTATTCCAATGAACATGGAAAGAATTACAACTCGATGAACTGGGGTACTGACGTGGATATTTTTCTCGAGATAAAAGTCCCCGAGAATATGGTGACGCAAGTTCTTTCAACTTACGGAACAATTGAAATAAAAAATTTCATGGGTCCCCTCACTGCCGAATCAACTTATGGTGGCATTGACGCTGCACTAAGTGAAAAATCCATCGGTGAATTAAAAATAGAAACCGGCTATGGGCAATTCTACACCAACTTCGATTTTAAATTCAGCGGAAATGAATTAGGCGATTTCCACTCGATTATAAATGCGAAGCCAGGGAAAGGACCGAGCTACAGCTTTGAGTCGAAGTATGGCAATGTGTATTTGCGCAAGGCCCTTAATTGAGCCCTAGTTACGAGCTACGAGTTGCGAGAAGTCTGCCGAACAACTCGTAGCTCGCGGCTCAAGACTCTCAGCTAGTTATTCCAGCTTCGTATAAAAATACATCTCATACCCGGGCAGCAAATCCGGATGGGCAATCTTCACCAGATCTTTTAAAATAATATCCGGACGCAAATAGCCGAGTTCCAAAAATTCACTTCCTCCCTTTGCTCCTACTCTTGTGTTATAGGTGAAAACCTTTTTGTCTTTGAATGATTTAAACAACATGTATCGCTTCTCAGCAGATTCAATTTCTTTCAATGATTTAAAACTGCCCACACCAATCCACAAGTCAGCATCTTTAGCTTTGGCAAACACCGATTCAAAGCTGACTTCCAGAAACCCATTGGAATCTGTATCACTCCATAAATAATTGCATCCTGCGTCATTCAAAAGTTGAGATGCATAGTTTTTTCCTCCTGGCATAAACCAAACATCTCCATACACTACACCACTCATCACTGTAGGTTGGGTCGGACTATTTCTGGCAATTAACTGTGTGGTTAGGTATTCTTTTTCGATGGATTGAAACACCGAGTCAGCTTCTTTCTCTTTATTAAAGAACAGTGCCATGAACTTAATCCACTCAGCCCGACCCAACGGATGTTTCTCTAAATACTCTGCATTGATAACAATCGGCAGCCCGAGTTCCTTAATTTTTTTAAGTTGCCCCAAATCACTTGACATCGTATAACCCATCACGATCGATGGCTTGATCAAAAACAATTCTTCGATGTTCATGCCTTTGTCAACCCCAAGTTCTTTTACTTTTCCCGCATCAATACGCTTGCGCATTTTTACGGAGCTGATGTAGTCCATCGTTGGAAATCCAATGAGCTTATCCGTCTCATTTAAATAATCCAGCAAGGGAATGTGCGTTGTTGAAGTGCAAACAATCGATTCAATGGGAACGGTAATTACCTGAACATCTTTGCCGTGTTCGGGAATTTCATTTCCTTTTTGAACCAAAAGATATTCATACCCGGAAGTCGCCCCTTGATAAGGATAACCTACTCTGACTATTTTATTGCCGTCATTCAATTGCCGAATGGAAAATCCTTTGGCATATTTTATACTCAGTGTATCAGTATAATTTTTAGCTGAATCCTGTCTTGTGCTGCATTCAACCAGCAACGAGCAACTAACAACCAACAACCAAATCAATTTTGAGTTTTTCATTTTAAATATTATGAATGAGCCGCAAGTTCATAAATTTTTTTAAGTTTGCGCCCGAATAAATGGTTTGCGTTCAGCATCAAGCTCAACGCGATTAAAAGGGAACCTCGTGAAAATCGAGAGCTGTCCCCGCAACTGTAAATCCTTCAGGAAGATTTTTCGACCTGAAAAGCTGAAAACCCGAAGCCACTATCCTTAGATGGGAAGGCGTCAGCGAAAGGAAAGCCAGGAGACCTGCCAAGTATTCAATAAAAATCAGAGCTTTCGGGTTGAAAGGCGATGAGTAAATCGGGCTAGTCCGGTCTATTCTCTTTTCTCTTTAAGGCTCATAGTTGTTTAACCAAAAAAATTAAAACTATGAGAAAAGTAATTTTCAGTATCGCATTCGCGAATGTGTTCCTGGGTGCCATGGCACAAAGTGATTCCGTAAAAACACAAACACTTGACGAGGTAGTTGTCACTGCTACAAAATTTGCAAAAAACATTTCCGAGACCGGCAAGGTGCTCACCGTTATTGATGAAGAGCAAATCAAGCGCAGTGTTGGTAAGGATCTTAGTCAATTATTAAATGAGCAAGCAGGCTTGACAGTCAATGGCTCGAACAGTAACCCCGGAAAAGATAAGTCTGTTTATTTGCGAGGAGCTGCTAACAAATACACACTCGTACTTTTAGATGGTGTGCCTTTGAATGATCCCTCAGGTATTGATGGTGGTGCCTATGATTTGCGCATGATTCCTTTGAATCAAATTGAACGAAT
Source organism: uncultured bacterium (assembly GCA_967789005.1). Classification (GTDB taxonomy): domain Bacteria; phylum Bacteroidota; class Bacteroidia; order Cytophagales; family Cyclobacteriaceae; genus ELB16-189. The sequence continues at coordinate 68,128 of CBRFFM010000006.1, forward strand.
CGAAATTCTAAAAGGAAGTCAGTCTACATTGTATGGAAGCGATGCCATTGCCGGAGTAATAAATATTATTACCAAGCGAGGTGGAGATAAATCCATTAGCGGTTCAGGAACCTTGAGCTACGGAAGTTTCAATACCAAGAAAGCGGTAGCTACTGTTGCAGGTCAAACTTCCATCTTTGATTACAATGTAGGCTACTCTCATTTAGATTCAGATGGTTTCAGTGAAGCCAAAGATCAAACGGGTAATGGCAATTTTGATAAAGACGGAGTGACCCAAAATTCGCTTCAAGCTAATCTCGGAATTACTCCCAGCAAGTCTCTTTCAATCAAACCATTTTTCAGATACAATACTTTCATTTCAAATTATGATGATGGATCATTTCAAGATAGTAAGGTAGACCACTCCAAATCTGAGCTAATCAACACCGGCATGAGTGGAAAATATAAACTTCAGTCGGGATCTATTAATGCCTTGTACGGATATACTAATTCAGCACGAACCTACACCTCGGCCTACGGAGTTGGCGACTACAAAGGAAAATTTCAAAACGCAGAGGTTTTCTGGAATCACAATCTATCAAGTCATATTCAACTTTTGGCAGGCGTAAATTATCAACATTGGAAAATGTTTGACAACAACGCAACTGAAAAAAATCCATCGACCACTATCTCAAGTCCATATGCTTCTTTCTTTATCAAGAATTTGAATGGTCTTTCAGTGGAACTCGGTGCTCGTCACAACATCCATTCAAAATACGGGAATAATTTTACCTGGAGCTTTAATCCATCCTACTGGGTAACAAAAAAAGTAAAGTTGTTTTTTAATTACTCAACAGGCTTCAAAGCTCCATCACTCAATCAATTGTATGGGCAATACGGGCCCAACCCCGACTTGAAACCTGAAAAGAGTGAAACCTATGAAGGAGGCGCCCAACTGGTCCTAAATAATAAAATTGACATTAGGGCAGTTGTCTTCGCACGAAACATTAAAGACGTGATCATCTACAATTCGTCATACCAATATGTAAACTTCAATCAACAAAATGATTATGGACTCGAAATAGAGCCAAGCTTTTATGTTACAAGTAACCTAACGATTAAAGCGTTCTATGCTTTTGTGGATGGAAAAGCGAAAACAAAAACCCCAACAGGGAATGACACGACTTATAATAATCTTATTCGCAGACCAAAAAATACTTTGGGTGCTTCGATCAGTTACCGAGCAAGTGACAAACTATTTTTCAGTGCAGGTTTAAAAACTTTTGGGAAACGTGATGATCAATACTATGATGCAAGTTTCTTATTTCAAAAAGTGGTTCTTTCTCCTTATCAGTTGCTGGACATTTATGCTGAATACAAGGTTCTTGATGGAAAGCTTAACTTCTTTGTCAATTTCAAAAACATTTTGAATCAAGACTACCAGGAAGTGGCGGGCTACAACACCATGAAGTTTAATGCTACTGGGGGAGTAACGGCCAGGTTCTGAACCTTTCGTAAATAATTTGTTCGAAGGAAAGAAATACGGGGCTATATTTCACTTCAAATAGATACGCCATGAAAAGAATAGCCTTCGCTCTTTTTCTTTTTCTATTGATCATCGATTCGATTGCTCAAAAGAAAAAAGAAGAACCGAAACCAACGGCTCTGACTTCACCGATCGAAGCGAAAGTAGCCGGGATGAAAAAGTACGAAGGCTATTTCAATTTCTACTACGATGAGAAGCAAGACAAAATTCATTTAGTAATCGATAAACTCGATACTGAATTCTTGTATGTGCCATCACTCACGGCAGGTGTAGGCTCCAATGATATCGGGCTTGATCGTAATCAGCTTAGCCGCCCGCGTATTGTAAAATTTGAGCGGAAGGGTCCAAAGGTATTAATGACCGAACCGAATTATTCTTTTCGGGCAGTGAGTAATAATGAAGCTGAACGCAAAGCAGTAGAAGAATCTTTTGCGCAGTCCGTGATGTGGGGCTTCACCGTTGAAGCCGAAGAATCAGGCAAAGTTTTAGTAGACGCATCGGATTTTTTGATTCAAGATATTCATGATGCTTGCGGCACATTGCGATCAACTCAACAAGGGAGTTACTCATTGGACAAGTCGCGTTCCGCTTTTTATTTGCCTCGCACAAAAAATTTTCCACTGAACACGGAAATTGAAGTTACACTGACTTTAGTCGGTCAAGCCTCAGGAGATTACATTAAAGATGTTACGCCTACTCCTTCGATCGTGACCATCCGCGAGCATCACTCTTTCATTCAATTGCCCGACAATAATTATAGGCCTCGCAAATTTGATCCACGTGCCGGATATTTTAATACATCCTATTACGATTACGCAACTCCGATCAGTGAGCCATTGGAAAAAAGATTGATCAACCGTCATCGCTTGCAAAAGAAGGATCCAAATGCAGCGATGAGCGAACCTGTGAAGCCAATTATTTACTACATGGATCCCGGAGCACCCGAGCCGATTCGTTCTGCATTAATGGAAGGCGCAAGCTGGTGGAATCAGGCTTTCGAAGCAGCAGGTTATAAAAATGCTTTTCGAGTAGAATTGCTTCCTGCCGATGCCGACCCGATGGATGTGCGTTACAATGTGATCAACTGGGTTCATCGCTCAACGCGCGGCTGGTCGTACGGAGGAAGCATTAGTGATCCGCGTACAGGAGAAATTATCAAAGGTCATGTTACGCTAGGTTCTCTTCGTGTGCGTCAAGATTTTTTGATCGCTGAAGGATTGCTCGCTCCTTATGAAGAAGGAAAGGCCGCTTCACCCGAAATGGAAAAAATGGCACTTGCGCGTCTTCGCCAGTTAGCCGCACATGAAGTCGGTCATACACTTGGGCTTACTCATGCTTATTCTTCGAGCGCTGAAAATTTAGCATCGGTAATGGATTATCCACATCCCATTGCAAAGTTGGTCAATGGCAAAATTGATTTAAGCGAAGCTTACGACACTAAGATTGGTGCGTTTGATAAAGTTTCTATTGCTTACGGCTACCAGGATTTTCCTGCAGGCACCAATGAAGGCAAAGCATTGAATGACATCATTCAAAATTCTTTAAAAGCCGGATTGACATTTTTATCCGATCAGGATGCAAGGCCACAAGGAGGTGCGCACCCGTACGCGCATTTGTGGGACAATGGAAAAGATCCGGTTGATGAATTGAATCGCGTGATGGAGGTTCGAAGTGTTGCCTTAAAAAACTTCGGAGAAAAAAATATCAAGGCTGGCGCACCTATGGCCATGCTTGAAGAAGTCTTGGTGCCCATGTATTTCTTTCATCGATACCAAATGGAAGCTGTTGTAAAAATGATTGGTGGTTTAAACTATCGTTATGCTTTACGTGGCGATGGGCAACTCATTACAGAGTTGCTCACGGCCGAACAAGAAACAAAAGCACTCGATGCGCTTTTGAAAACTGTTGATCCCTCGGCATTGACTTTGCCGGAAAGAATTTTGAAAATTATTCCACCTCGACCCATAGGGTACTCACGTCATCGTGAGTTGATCAAATTAAAAACTGAATTGACATTTGATCCGATAACTATTGCTGAAACTTCAGCAGACTTAACGTTCGATTTAATTTTGCATACTGCCCGCGCTCAGCGATTGATTGAGCATCACGCAAGAAATCCGAAACTCCCTGGTCTTGAAACTGTAATTGATAAAATGATCTCCGCCACTTTTAAAGCTCCGGCTAGACCGGGACTTGAAGGAGTGGTACAAATGGCTATTAACAATGCACTGCTTGTCAATCTTGCCAAGTTTGCGTTGCATAAAGAAGCCTCGGCTGAAGCGAAGGCTATTACTTTTTTGAAATTAGAGCAATTGAAGAGCTGGTTATTAACCAAGGCTACGACCGATGAAGAGTGGAAAGCGCACAACGGCTTAGTAGTACGACAGATCAACGCGTTGTTAGAAAAACCAGATGAATACAAAGTGAATAACTTACTTTCTCCTCCACCCGGGATGCCCATTGGAGAATGTGAAGTGGATTTTATAACGAAGGATTAATAATCGTGAGTCAAGAAATCAAGCTGAAGGAAGGAGAGGATTATTATTTCGAAAACGGATTGATGGTCTTCACCGAAAAATATCATCTCAAGCGTGGCTATTGCTGCAAAAGTGGATGCAGGCATTGCCCGTACGGATTTAAAAAAGAGAAAAAAACTGATCAGTGAGAGAGAAAATTACCATCAGCTGGAGCGGTGGAAAAGATTGCTCGTTGGCCTTGCACAAGATTCTTCAAGATCAACAATATGATGTTCACAGTCTTCACACAACCTTCAACGAAGAGACAAGCCGCGTAGGCTTGCATGGTATCAGACAATCGCTGATTGAGAAACAGGCTGAGTCACTTGGTATACAACTTGATAAAATTTTTATACCTACTGCTGAAGATCACGATGCGTATGAAGCATCGATAAGAAATTATTATGAAAGGCAATCGGATTTAGGGATCAGAAAAATTGTTTTCGGGGATATTTTTTTGGAAGACCTAAGAGCATTTCGCGAAAAAATATTGTCGTCTTGCGGACTTGAAGGAATCTATCCACTATGGAAAAAGGAAAGTCACTCGCTCGCGACAGAATTTGTAAGATCCGGATTTAAGGCAGTCATCTGTTCGGCAGACGCCAACTATTTTGATGAGCAGACCGCAGGAAAGTATTACGATACTAATTTTATAAACTCTCTACCTGTTGAAGTTGATCCTTGCGGTGAGAACGGAGAGTTTCACACGTTTGTATTTGATGGACCCATCTTTAAAAAACCAATTACAATTAGACACGAACAGCGCATTGCAAAAGAATACCATTACAAAATAAATCTGCCCAATGGCACTGTTGAATCAAAGACCAGTAAATTCTGGTTTCAGGAATTAGAATAGAGGTATTTATTTTTTATCAATGGGCCTTACAACTTACTGACAATTTCTTTCGCTGCATTTGACGGAATGATTTTTCCCTCTCTGATTTTCTTTTCTGATAATTTGATTTGATGAGCATTCTTTTTTGACTGAAAAATTCTCTCCTTCAATTGCAAATCGATACTCTGATGGAACCAAGCCAACTTTTGCTCCTCCCGGTTTTTTTGAAAGGAATTATTTGCCGTTGTTTTTTCCCGGAATGATTCAATCATTTTCCAGACTTCGGCAATTCCTTTTTTCTGAATTGCAGATGTGGTCAAAACTTTCGGTACCCAACCCGAGATTGATGGCTGAAATAAATGCAGCGCATGTTGAAATTCCGTTTGCGCCTGCTTCGCTTTCTTTTCATTCTCACCATCTGCTTTGGTGATCACAATGGCATCTGCCATTTCCATGATTCCTTTTTTGATGCCTTGAAGTTCATCGCCAGCGCCCGCCAGTTGGAGCAATAGAAAAAAATCAACCATACTGCGTACCGCAGTCTCTGATTGACCAACGCCAACCGTTTCAATAATTATAATTTCATAACCGGCAGCTTCGCAAAGCAAAATCGTTTCGCGTGTTTTGTCGGCTACGCCACCCAATGCGTTTCCACTGGAAGTAGGCCGAATAAACGCACGCGGATCTTTTGAGAGTTCCTCCATGCGAGTACGATCTCCAAGAATGCTTCCTCTAGTTTTTGCGCTGCTTGGGTCAACCGCAAGCACAGCAATTTTTTTTCCTAGCGAAGTAAGGTATTTACCGAATGCTTCAATGAAGGTACTCTTGCCCACTCCGGGTGAGCCGGTAATTCCAATGCGAATAGATTTACCTGTATCTGGCAAAAGTTTTTCTAACAATGAAGCCGCAATTTTCTGGTCTGTAGCTTTCTTGCTCTCAATTAAAGTGATAGCCCTACCCAAAGTAACAGTATCGCCTCGGAGCAGGTTTTTAGAAAAGTCTTTAACCGATGGTTTTGTGTTTTTCAAGTGCTAAATGATTGCTGTAAATTTCTAAATTTACTGAATAACCCAAACACCTATGTTCAGATTCTGGATCCGTTGCGTTTACGTTACCTTATTCGTGTTCTTCATGATGTGGTTCGTATCCAAATTAACCGATTTCAAGTTGTTTAGTGCATTCGATCCAGTCTCTCAAGCACTAGGTGAATTTGACTTAACAGACTATGCCTTTTCAAATCTTCGTCCTGACCCGAAGGTTGATGAAAGAATTGTTTTGGTAAACATTGGCCACATTTCGCGCAGAGAAATTGCTAATCAAATAAATATAATCCGGCAGTTCAAACCAAAAGTGATTGGTATAGATGGATTCTTTAATTGCGAAGGTGGTTTATATGATACTGTCAACTGCCCGCAATTATTAGATACACTTGGGAACCTTATGCTGGAGGATGCAATCAAAGAAGCTGGTAATGTTGTGCTCGTTTCAAAATTGTTGCAAAAATCAATTACTGCAAGAAATCCTGAGGCAATTGATTATTACGATTCAATAGAATACTCCGATCCATCTCCTTATGCACACAATGCATTCGCCAATTTCATTACCGATGCCAGCTATCAGGAAGATGTAAAATTGTGCAGAATCTTTAATCCTCGTGTAAAAGTGAACGACAAATATGAAAATGCTTTTGCTGTAGAAATGGCTCGAATGTTTGATTCAACAAAAACCGAAAGATTTTTATCAAGGGGCAACGATGAAGAGATTGTTAATTATAGAGGCAACGTTGAATTAATGGATGTCAAACTGAAAAGCCTTCAGGGCAAAGACATTGGCACTACTAATTTCAGGCTGATGTTTTATGCATTAGATATTGATCAGTTATTAAATGGCGAATTCGCCCCGGAACTTTTGAAAGATAAAGTTGTAATCATGGGCTATCTCGGAAATTATTTTGGTGACCCTGCATGGGAGGATAAATATTTTACACCCCTAAATAAGAAAGTAGCTGGACGTGCTAATCCTGATATGTTTGGAGTGGTTGTTCACGCCAATATTGTTGCTATGATTTTGAATGAAGACTATGTAGGCCAGATACCCGATTGGTCACAGGTGGTTATTGCAGCCCTTCTGGGCATTCTTACGGTAGCGTTATTTATTGTAATCGATGAAAAACTTCCAGTCTGGTATGATGCGATGTCGGTAATCATACAGATCATTCAGCTCTTGCTTGTCTCTGGTTTAGTTGTCTATTGTTTCGCCAGCTTCACTATTAAGCTAGATTTAAGTTTATGCTTAGGAGTTTCCGCATTGGTAGGACCATGCTACGACATTCTTAAACCCATTCAGAATATCATAGAACTGCGGCTCGCCAAACGAAAAGAACTCTCATTGGAAAAAAGTAAATAGTAACTTTTGATATTGATAAACACTCAGACTATGAAAAATTTAATATTCATCGCATGGCTGTTAATCACGGTGAGCACTAATGCTCAAGACGATTACGCATTTCGCGTGCTGGCCAATAAAGGCACTAATCAAGTTAAGTCGGGCGATGCCTGGCAACCTTTGAAAACCGGAACTCAATTGAAAAAAAATGATGAGTTAAAAGTTTCGGAGAACGCTTCTGTAGGATTGGTGTCTAATAACGGAAAACCACTCGAAATAAAGGAGGCAAAGACTTACAAAGTAATTGACCTCCTCGTGAAAGTGGGAACCAACACCAGCGTATTAAATAAATACACCGATTTTATTTTGAGCAGCAACTCAGATGAGGCGAAGAGAAATAGGTTAGCTGCAACCGGGGCCGTGCACCGCGGCATGGAAGACATCAAATTATTCCTTCCTGAAAATCAGAATGCGGATGTCTTTAACAATGTGGTCATCTTCCATTGGGAAGCAACCAAAGGATTACCACCATTTATAGTTTCAGTAAAGGATTTGTATGGCACCGAACTGTTACGAATCCAATCTAACGAAAGCTCTGCAATAATTGATTTGAATGAGCCTAAGATTGCGAAAGAGTCGTCTGTGTTGGTTGGTGTAAAATCCAAGTCCGACAATGCAAGCAATTCAGAACAGCGGCTCATCAAGAAGCTTTCGTCATCCAGGCAAGAGCAAATTAAAAAACTAGTTGGTGAAGTTGGTTCCGAATTGAAAGAAGAAACCGCCTTCAACAATTATTTGCTCGCGGCATTTTATGAAGAGAACAAGCTTTTTATTGATGCTATTACTTGTTATGAGAAGGCTCTAAAAATGGATCCAGAGAACCCAACATACAAAGATGCCTACGAAGAATTCTTGTTTAGAAATAAACTGAAATCAGCAAAGTAGCCAGGCCGACCACCGTGATTTAGGAAGACTGAGCCAGCTCTGTTTGAATTCCCTGTTTCCCTACATTCAGAAATAAACCAATTAAGGGATTACCAAAGGGAGAGAACGGGTATTAAGTGAGTAAATAAAATCTGTCGCGTGGCACGATTTTTATTAATATTGTATAGTAAAACACCAAACAAACCATGAAAAAAGGTAAAATTCTAGCGGTTAGTGGCTTATTCTTAATCTCCTTCCTGTCGCAAGCTCAGGACGAATACGCCTTCCGCGTGCTCGCAAACAAAGGTGCGAACGAAGTAAAATCAGGTGACACCTGGCACCCCTTAAAAACAGGCGCTCAGCTCAAGGCTGGTGATGAATTGAAAATCTCTGAAAACGCCTCTGTAGGCCTTGTTTCTAAATTTGGTAAGCCATTGGAAGTAAAAGAAGCCAAAGTTCACAAAGTGGCTGACTTGCTAACTAAAGTTGGAAGCAACCAGAGCGTACTTAATAAATACACTGACTTCATTTTGAGCAGCAACTCGGCAGAAGCCAAGAAAAATAGGTTGAGTGCAACAGGGGCCGTTCACCGTGGCTTAGAGGATATCAAAGTATTCCTTCCTGAAAATCAGTTTGCAGATGTTTATAACTCAACTGTTGTAATCAACTGGCAAGCATCTAAAGGTGGAGCTCCATATGTTGTGGTGTTGAAGAACATGTTTGATGATGAATTGATGAAAATTGAGACACCTGAAACGAGTGTGCAGGTAGATTTAAGTGATCCTAAATTCAATAGCGAACCCTCGATCCTGGTTGAAGTGAAATCAAAAGCTGATAACAAAAGTAAATCAGAGCAACATTTGATCAAGAAGCTCTCTCCTAGTCATTATGAAGCGGTTAAAGTAGAGCTAAACAAGACTGCAGCAGATTTGTCTGAAGAGACTGCTTTTAACAAATACTTGCTTGCCGGTTTCTATGAAGAAAATAAGTTATTCATCGATGCAATCACTTGCTATGAACAGGCTATCAAGATGGATCCTGAAAACCCCACCTACAAAGAAGCCTATGAGGAGTTCTTGTTGAGAAATAAATTAAAGAATGCGAAATAAACAGAGTATAAATTTTTACTGGGCCACTCAGCAATGGGTGGCCTTTTTTTGTTCGATTTCCTAATGGATATATTGACTCTACTTATTTCTTGCTCCCGCAGAGATTTATTCTAAATTTGTTGCCTTAACCTTTTCTTATGAGCGTATTGGTCAACAAAAATTCCCGCGTTATTGTACAAGGCTTCACCGGATCTGAAGGCTCTTTTCATGCAGGCCAGATGATTGAATATGGCACCAATGTAGTTGGTGGTGTTACACCCGGCAAAGGTGGCCAGGTGCATCTCGGCCGACCGGTATTCAATACGGTAAAAGAAGCTGTTGAAAAAACGGGAGCTGATGTTTCGATCATCTTTGTTCCTCCTGCTTTTGCAGCCGATTCAATCATGGAAGCAGCTGATGCGGGCATCAAAGTGATTGTAGCGATCACAGAAGGCATCCCTGTTAAAGACATGATGACTGCCAAGCAATACGTTAAGGACAGGAAGGCTACTCTCGTTGGACCAAATTGCCCTGGCGTTATTACTCCGGGCGAAGCGAAAGTGGGCATCATGCCAGGCTTCGTTTTCAAGAAAGGAAAAATTGGAATTGTTTCTAAATCAGGTACGCTTACTTACGAAGCTGCCGATCAAATTGTCAAAGCTGGGTTAGGAATTTCTACAGCCATTGGAATTGGTGGAGACCCAATCATCGGCACACCAACTAAGGATGCTGTTGAACTTTTAATGAACGATCCTGAAACTGACGCGATCGTCATGATTGGTGAAATTGGCGGAAGCTACGAACCTGTGGCTGCACGTTGGATCAAAGAAAACGGAAACAAAAAACCTGTTGTTGGATTTATTGCTGGACAAACTGCTCCTCCCGGAAGAAGAATGGGCCACGCTGGAGCAATCATTGGCGGTGCCGAAGATACAGCTGCTGCTAAAATGAAAATCATGCGCGAGTGTGGAATTCACGTAGTAGAATCGCCAGCTCTCATTGGCGATACCATGCTCAAAGCATTAGGAAAATAATCTGATATTTAGAAGGAAGTCTTGAACTCCTTTTCCAGATACTGGTTAAGGTGATTCAAGTTATTGAAAATATCGAGATGCTCAGCTTCCCGCTCGATGCTATCGTTTTGATAAACCACCTCCACAAATAAATTCTTGACCATATAGAGGAAGACCTTGCGGTCGTTGCGCATACGTGAACCTAACATGATTCCGTGTTCGCGCAGATACTCTAACTGCTTGGACAAAGAAAAGTATTTAAACCCCCATTTGAACCACATAGACTTTCTTGTTTTGGAATTGATACGACAAAATAAGCGGAAGTGATCGGTATTATGAAAAAACCACATCTTCATGGGATATAATGTATGCCCCTGCTTCTTCACTGGTAACCCCAATTAACCCTCCTATCACTAAAACCTTACAAGCCATTTCTAATCGGCATTTAAAAAATGTCTCTTTGCTCAGTTATTTTGGCCATCCTTTTACAATTTCCAAGGAAATCTTTCATGATTAGGTTATTATGAAATACCCATCAGAGTAGCTCGTTTGCAAGGTTGGCTAACTCACTTCTTTCCCCTTTTTCGAGGGTTACATGAGCGTAGAGTTCATGGTCTTTTAGCCTGTCAATCAAGTAAGACAAACCGTTACTTTGCGAATCCAGGTACGGAGTATCAATTTGATGGATGTCTCCGGTAAAAATGATTTTGGTGTTTTCACCCGCGCGTGTGATGATTGTTTTCACCTCATGTGGCGTGAGATTTTGAGCTTCATCAACAATAAAACAGATGTTCGACAAACTCCTTCCGCGAATGTAGGCCAACGGAGTGATCACTAATTTCTCGTTGGTGACCATTTCTGTAATCTTCGAATACTCTTTGTCGCTTTCGCTGTATTGGTTTTGAATAAATTTCAAGTTGTCCCACAGCGGCTCCATATATGGGTTCAATTTCGATTTAATGTCGCCCGGCAAATAACCGATGTCTTTGTTGCTCAGCGGAACGATTGGCCTCGCCAAATAAATTTGTTTGTATTCTTTTTTCTGTTCAAGGGCAGCAGCTAACGCGATCAACGTTTTTCCTGTTCCTGCCACACCTTGCATCGACACCAACTTGATTTCAGGTTTCAGAACAGCGTGGATTGCAAATGCCTGTTCTGCATTGCGAGGTTTTATTCCGTAGGCATTTCGCTTTTCTACCTGCTCAATCATTCCATTAGCCGAATTGTAAAATGAGAGCACCGATTTCTTTCCATTTCTAAAAATGTAGTAATGGTTTTTCATCGGCTTCTCTTTGCCCAACACCTCTTCAGGGGGGCAATATCCTTTTTCATAAATCAGATCGATGGCTTCCGAAGATGCGTTGTCTTGAACGGTGCGGCCGGTATAAAGAGAACTGATGTTTTGTACTTTGCCCGTGTTGTAATCTTCGGCTTGCAATCCTAATGCCTTTGCTTTCAGGCGAAGATTTACATCCTTGCTTACTAAAATCACTCGCTTGCCCTTCTCTTCTTTTTGCAAAAGCAGCGCGGCATTCAAAATGCGGTGATCGGCCTTGTCTTCATTGAAGACTTTGTTGGCGTCAACTTTCTCTGTTCCGCCAGTATCCATCACCACCTTGAAATTTCCCTTGCCTTTGCCGTTAATGGGATTCCATTGATGCAGCATTTGGTTTTTCGCCAACTTATCGATCAAGCGGATGAACTCGCGTGCTTCAAAGTTCTTCGTGTCGTTTCCCTTCTTGAAGTTGTCGAGTTCTTCCAGCACCGTAATCGGGATTCCGATGTCGTGTTCGTCAAAGTTGAGGATGCTGTTGTGTTCGTAGATGATTACTGAGGTGTCAAGAACAAAAATCTTTTTGTCCTTTTCTTTAGCAGTGGTTTTCGCCATTCGGTTAAAAGTAGGTTAAAAAAAATCGCGAAGACACGTCCCTTACATTGTTTTAGAAAACCTGCAAGTGTAAACGTTTCTTCGCGTCATTCCTTCTATCACCATAAATCTAAGAAAAATAAATTGGAGATTGCAAATGGGGCAACACAAAAGTGTTATATGAAATGTTAATCCACATTTCTGCTACCGGCTAAGCCGTATGTTCCTCTCGATCTTATCCACTAAATCAATCACTATTGAAGCGCTAAGTTGTTGTGAAAGGCAAGACCAAATTTCCTCACAGTTTTCTGGTTCGTTAAGTAAGGCGGAATCAAGGGTGAATTTTTTGTCCAGGAATAATCTGGGCTGCACAACGTTGTAAAGTTGTACTGTAATTGTCAAAATGCGTTTTCCGTTATTAACACGAGTTTCTACTTTGGTGAAATTTACAACCCAGCTCATTTTATTCTGGTCGGCAATTTTCTTGTAAGAAGTGAGCGAGCTGGGGCTTTTCTCTTTGCTAGGATAAATAATCAAGTCAGGTCTGTTCTCTACTTCCTTATAAGTTAGGTCGTGTGTAACGGTAAGTACCATTGAAGAAAAAAAATCCTGCTTTTCCATAAACGTTAATTCGTTTTGGCGAATGATCTTCCAATTCGGATCCAATCCATCGCGCAAAAATCCCTTGCGAAATTCATCTGTCACCATCTTATTGTTTTCATAGCCTTTTAATTCGGCTGCAGCCAATGAATCCATTACAATCTCATTGGGGTAGAGTGCAATTACGCTTGGAACATTTCCGGTTTGAGCAAAGACCGTTTGCTGATTATGGAGTAGAAATGATAATACTATTGCTGCACTAACAAGATTCTTCATCATCCAAAGAAATTAAAAAAGCGAAGCCGCCCATTCAGCAGCTTCGCTCCTCGTTATTGAAATCAATTATTCAACTGGCTTTCAAGCGTTCCCTCCAGCGTACCTGAGAGAGCGATGAATTCCACTCTTCGGTTAAGTGCTTTGCCTGCGGTAGTCAAGTTCGTAGCAATTGGCTTGGTTTCCCCAAATCCTTTTGCCTGCAACCTGTTCTCACGAATTCCGAATTTGATCAATGCCTGGCGGATGGAGTTGGCTCGGTCTTGAGACAGTTTCATATTCTGTAAATCATCTCCATCGCTATCGGTATGACCTTCAATTCGGAATACTAAGTCTGAGTGTTCTTTCATGAAGCTGGCGATTCTGTTAATCGTATTGAACGACTCGGGTTTGATGGTTGCTTTGCCCACATCAAACAAAATATCGCGAGTAGTAAATCTTCCTTTCGAAACCACCTCTTCATACAAGCTCATCTCATCAGGTGTAGAAACAACGCAGCCATTGGCATCGGTTACGTTGACCGTGTAAACACCGAGCACCAGGTCTTTGATATCTTCCGTAGTCGCTCCGTTACTCCATTTGTAGGCATACGGTTTAACTCCACCATTCACGGTAATGAAAATTGCACCGCTTCGGTCTCCGCAACATTTCACGTTTTTCACTGAATCGATATGCAACACCATCAAAGATGGCTCTTTCACTTCCGGATAGAGTGCGTTAGCACATCCGTTGGCATCGGTCACAATCACCGAATAATGATCGGCAGGTACGTCCTGAATATCCTTCGTCTTGCTTCCATTACTCCATGCATAGGTGTATGGTTCAACACCACCACTCGAAGTAATTTCAACTGAACCGGAATTCATTCCATAACAAGTGATGTCAGCAACTTTTGCTATTGAAGTAGCAAATTTTGTTGGCTCCTCCACCACTGCTTCAAGACTGCTCTGACATCCATTGGCCTCGGAGATGGTAAGTTTATAAGAACCGGCACGCAACGATCTCAAATCTTCGGTTGTTGCTCCGGTATTCCATTTAAAAGTATAAGGAGCAGTACCTTCACGGACCGTAACCTGAAGTGAGCCGGTGCTATCACCCGCGCATCGAATATTGGTAATGGCATCAATTGTTTTGATCAAACCAATAGGCTCGGCAATTTTGGTGTTGTACTCCGATCGGCAGCCGTTTCCATCCGTTACCGTGGCGGTGTATTTACCGGCAGCCAGCTTGGTAAGTTTTGCATCGGTACCACCATTGCTCCATAAGTATTTGTAAGGAGTCGTACCACCGGTTACCGTCAATCCAACAGTTCCTGTTTCTTCTCCTGTGCAACGAACATCTTGGGTCACATCAGGTTTCACAACTAATTTTTCAGGTTCAGTCAATGTTGCGGTAATTGTTTGAGTACAAGTCTTGGCATCTAATACGGTGATGGTGTAATTACCGGCCTGCACATCAACCAGGTCTTCAGAGTGAGAACCATTGCTCCAGGTATATACATAAGGAGTCACTCCACCACTTACTGAAACATCTATCAGACCTTTGCTATCACCATTACACAACACATGGCGAAGTGTATCGAGCTTGAGTGAAAGTGTAGCCGGCTCACTTACTTTAGCAGTCAATAATTTTGAACATCCGCTGGCATCGGTTACGGTAAGTTGAAATTCACCTGCGCCCACATTATTCAAATTTGGTTTTGTATCTCCGTTGTTCCATTTATAAGAATAAGGTGATACTCCACCAGAAACCTCCGTAGTCACCGATCCCGTTTTTTGAGCAAAACAATTTACGTTGATGGTTTCACGGATGGAAGCCAACAAAGCCTGAGGTTCGCTAATGGTGGCAGACAGTTTCTTTTGACATCCTTTGCTGTCTGTGATCAAAACAGAGTAATCTCCTTTGGCAAGGCCTGCGGTATTCTGAGTACTGTCACCATTGCTCCAATTAAACTTATAAGGAGTTGTTCCTCCACTAATTGCCAGGTCAACAGATCCTTTTTTATCTCCATTACAATTGTTGCTGGTTACAGTACCAAGTTTAGCAACGAATTCAGCGGGTTGCTGAATCGTTGCGTTTGCGGTATTCACACACCCGTTACTATCGGTAATTCTCAATGTGTACGGGCCAGCCAGAACGCCTGAAAGGTCTCTCGATCTGCTTCCATTATTCCACGCATAATTATAGGGTTCAACTCCACCTTTCACGTCAACTGTCACAGCACCTTTGCTGTCGCCATAGCAGTCGATGTTCTTCACATCGGCAATGGCCACGGTAAATGCAGCCGGTTGTTTAATTTTAACCGGAAGGTTGCTTTTACATCCATTGGCATCCGTTACTGAAAATTCATAATCGCCAGATGCAACACCGCTGATATCATCCGTTGTCTGACCGGTATTCCACTGATACTTGAATGGAAGGAGTCCACCTGTAACTGTGATGTTTGCCGAACCTGTTTTGTCATTGTAGCAGCTCACATCCTTAACTCCATCCAATTTTATATTAAGGGCGGAAGGCTGAGCAATTTTCGCCAACACAGATTGACGATGACCGTTGGCGTCAATAACGCTAAGCGAATAATCACCTGCGGAAATATTATCTAAGTTCTTGGTAGAATCGCCATTGCTCCAAACAAATTTGTAAGGAGTTACACCACCTGTAACATCGATATTGATGGCACCGGTCTTATCGCCATTACAATTTACATCACGTACGTTTGCCACTTTTACTACCAATGCTGGTGGCTGCTGAATTGTAGCGCTCACCGATTTTTCGCAACCATTGGCATCTTTCACTTTCACAGAATAATTACCGCCTGGAATATTGGCAAGGCTTGGAGAGTTAGCTCCGTTGCTCCAACTATAAGTATAAGGGAGAACACCACCATTCACGGCCAATACGATTGAGCCTGTGCTCTCTCCATATTTAAGTGCATTGCTAATCTTGCTGATTTGCACATCAAGCAAAGCCGGCTGTTTCAAAGCTGTGCGAATGGTTGAATCACGACATCCATTGGCATCGGTCACGATTGTCGAATATGATCCGGCAGCGATATCAATCAAATCTTGTGTGGTAGCTCCATTGCTCCAAGAATATTTATAAGGATGGGCTCCGCCAATTACAGTGATGTCAACCGATCCATCATTACCTTGAAAACAAGTAACGTTTTTCACAGCATTAAGTGAAACAACCAATTTTACTGGCTGAGTGATTACCGTTGTGATATTTTGTTTACATCCATTCTTATCAGAGATTTCGACTGCATAAGTACCGGCACCAACGTTCGTTAGATTTTGAGTTACTGCGCCATTACTCCATTTGAATGCGTAAGGCTGAACTCCACCTGTTACATCAAGTGAAATTGCCCCTGACTTCTCGCCATAACACAAAATTTGTTTTACTGTTCCTAGCTTAGCTGATAGCACAGGTGGTTGAGTAACTGTGGCGTTTAAGGTATTCGTACATCCCTTGACATCCGTTACGGTTACTGAATAATTTCCTGCCTGAAGAGCGTTAATATCTTCCGTGATTGCACCATTGCTCCAACTGTATTTGTAAGGAGCAACTCCACCGGCTACAGTAATGTTGATGCTTCCGTTTCTGTCTCCATTACAAGTAATATTTGTTACGTTGGTCAACTTCACATCAAGTACTGCAGGCTCGGTAACTTCGGCATTGATGGTAGACGCGCATCCATTGGCATCGCTGATCTGCACTGAATATTTGCCAGCAGGTACTCCGTCAAGGTCATGGGTTGTTGCCCCATTACTCCATTTATATTGATAAGGACCAACACCACCAGAAACAATGATGTCAACTGCACCACTTTTTTCGCCATTGCAAGACACATTGGTTACTGACTTGATCGTGTAGTTTGCTTTGGTAGGTTGTATTAAAGTTGTCCTTACATTTTGCAAGCAGCCGTTGGCATCAGATGCAGTAAGGGCGTAGGCTCCGGCCGGAACTTTGGCAAGATTCTGCGTTGTATCTCCATTGCTCCATTTGTATTTATAAGGAGTTGTACCACCAGATGATCTTACATTGACAAAACCAGTGGCCTCACCAGAGCACTTAATGCTGCCATCCGATTCCATAACGGTGACGAACTTAGATGGCTCAACGATCTGGGCACCTACGTTCTTAGAACATCCACGAATATCAGTTACGGTGGCTGAATAATTTCCTGCTCCCAGGCCGGCAATGTTTTGAGTTATTGCTCCATTACTCCATTTGTAAGTATAAGGCGCCACACCGCCTTGAGTAGCTATGGAGATTGAAGCAGATTTCTGCCCAAAGCACTTTATGTTTTGTGATTTAATCTCAACAGCCAATAAAGGATTTTGGGTGATCGTTGCACTTAACGAATCTGCACAGCCATTGGCATCTTTAATTGTCACCGAATATTTTCCGGCTTTCACATCTACAATATCCTGAGAGATATTACCATTACTCCAACTATATTTATAAGGAAGGGCTCCTCCGGTCACGGTTATGTTTATTGCTCCCTTAGCATCGTCAAAGCATACAATATTTTTTACTTCATCTATGCGTTTAACAAGTTTAGCGGGCTCAATTATCGTCTTGGCAAAAGTTTTAGAGCAACCATTCGCATCAGACACTTTTACGCTATAGGCTCCAGCTTTAACGGTAGTAATGTCTTTCGTGGCGCTTCCGTTACTCCAGGCAAATTGATAAGGGGTTACTCCACCGGCTACGGTAAGGCTAATCGCTCCTGAAGTATTTCCACTACAATCTATATTTTTAGAAGCTTCTTCTTTTACAATCAAAGATGAGGGTTCATTTACTGTGGCGTTCAATTGCTGAGAACATGATTTGCTGTCAGTGACTGTCACACTATAGCTACCCGCCTTTACGGCTTTAATGTCTTCCGTAAGCGCGTTGTTATTCCATTTGTATTTATAAGGAGCTGTACCACCTGAAACAGAGATATCAATGGCACCTGTACTTTCACCAAAGCATTTTACACTGCCAACATCATTTAAAGTTGCTATGAGTGCTGTTGGCTGTTTCACTGAGGCTGTTACTGTTTGTTCGCATAGATTAGCATCCGTTACTTTGAGCGTGTATTCACCCGCCCCTACATTCACTAAGTCTTGCGAAACATGACCGTTGCTCCATCTATATCTATAAGGAGTAACGCCACCTTCAACTTTCACATCAATCATACCGGTAGCCTGTCCGCTACAAGAGATTTCTGACGCGCTCACTAAAAGTGCTTTGAAAACGGTAGGTTCGGTGATTGCACCTTCTACTTTTTGAGCGTATCCATTGGCATCCGTTACAAGCAAGCTGTACTTACCTGCAGATAATGAAGAGATATCTTCTGAAGTCTGTCCATTACTCCATTGGTATTTGTAAGGAGCAACACCACCCACTACAGATACAGATATCTCACCGTTCTTAGCGCCTGTACAGTTAATGTTTTTGACTGCATCGACTTGAACTACCAATGGTTTCGGTTGTGAAAGAGTCACACTCAAAATTTTTGCACAGCCCGTGGCATCAGTTACACGAACTAAATAATTGCCTGCATCGAGGCCATTGAGATCTTGTGTAACACTTCCATTACTCCATTTGTATTTGTAGGGAGGTATTCCACCCGAAGTTTCAATATCTATTAAACCATTTTTGCCTCCGTAGAATTGGATGTTGTTAAACTTGGTCAGGTTCACCACCAGCGATGCGGGTTCAGTCACAGTTTGCGAAGCTGATTTATAACATCCGTTAGTGTCTGTGATCTTGACGGAATAATTTCCGGCACCAATCCCAGCTATGTCTTGGGTGACTGCTCCATTACTCCATTCATAGCGATAGGGTTGAGTGCCACCTTTTACGCTCATATTAATAGAACCCCCATTATCGCCATTGCATCTGAGGTTTCTTATTTGATCAAATAGAACTGTGAATGGTGCAGGCTCAGCCACTTTGGTGAGGGAGACTTCGGTACATCCCTTCGCATCTTTAACTACCACCTGATATTTTCCTGCCCTGAGGTTTCTAAGATCTTCCGTGGTTGCATTGTTGCTCCATTCATATTGATAAGGAGGAACACCACCACTTACGGTAATGTCTATGCTTCCGGTAGAGTCTCCATTACATTTTATATTCTTAACATCATCAACCCATCTTACAATTAGAGGTCGTTCGATCACTTCAGCAGTTGCCACCTCCTGGCAGGTATTTGCATCGGTTATCAATACGGAATAATGTCCTGAGTTAACTCCTTTAATATCCTGACTTTTTGCCCCGTTACTCCAATTGTAAGAATAGGGTGGTGTACCACCGACAACCGAAATATCCACTTCTCCATTATTATACCCGTAACACAAAATGTCTTTAGTCGATTCCACTTTAGACTTTAGCGGCTCTGGTTGATTAATCGCAACCTTAACGGTATCACTGCAACTAAAGTCGTCTAACACGATTACGCTGTAAGTGCCGGCCTTTAAGCTTGCAATATCTTGAGTGGTGTCTTTTGTAGACCACACATATCGGTAAGGAGGGAATCCTCCGGAAGGTGTAATGTTGATTGCACCCTTACGTTCGTTATTACAAACGTTGTGCGTGACCGCCTCAACTTTCACTTTTATCTTAGGTGATTGCGTGATCATGATGTTCACCCCTGGTTTTTTTTCCGCGGGTTTATCTTGAGCGTTGGCAAACTGAACGAAGAGAAATAAAGTTGGAACGAACCAAAGTTTGAAGTAGAATAACCTATTCATGGATATAAAAATTAATGGTTTAAGTACGGGGTACGAGGTGAATGAAGTTAGCAAAAAACCCATTGAATAGGTTACGCTTCTACCAACTTTTATTACTTCGTATGAAAATATTTTTAACCTAAAAATCAATTAGTTGCTAGCTATATCTTCAAGAATGAGCTATTATAAGGGTTAATTTTTTTTAGGAAATCACCCGTCTTTAAGTTGGATAACTAAAATTTTTAGAGAATGACCTTGAAATTTGCTCAGCGCAAAGTGGATCAATGGATTAAAAAACACGGGGTTCGTTACTTTAACGAGCTGACCAACATGACTATACTTACCGAAGAAGTTGGCGAGCTCGCGCGAATTATTTCCAGAAGGTATGGTGAGCAGTCTGAAAAAGACTCAGACAAAGCGAAAGACCTTGGTGATGAAATGGCCGATGTGCTTTGGGTGCTGATCTGCCTGGCCAATCAAACCGGAATCGATTTAACCGAGGCGTTTGAAAAAAACCTTACAAAGAAGACTATCCGCGACAAAGAGCGACACAAGCAAAATCCAAAATTGAGGAAGAAATAATTTATCGAGGTGATCAATTAATTGCCGCGCAGGTGAGGGTTTTTACGTACGTGACAATACCGTATGTCCCTACTTTTTAAATCAAGCCATGAGAACCCCATTCTTTAATTTGGGGAGGATCTTGTACTGGTCAGGCGTAACACAAAACTTGATGTCATCGTGAATATTCAGCTTATTTAATCTCCTTACATGCGATGAAGCATTAAGAAAACTGACCATATCGCCTTTAGCAAGATTATAAAGATGTTGAGCTGCGAGAGGCGCATCACAATCAGGGCCCAGATATTCTTTTAATCTTTCAACCAGTGCCCCAGCAAAAAGGGTGTCCTCCAAATTCACTCTGCCTTTCCAACCAGCGCAAACGATCAGCGCATTGTTTTCACCCAGCAAAAGATATTTAGCCACCGTATTCAAATTCAGAAACGCTCCGATGATCACCTCCTTCGCCTCTTTCGATTTTTCAATCGCCTGAGTACCGTTCGTTGTAGTGAAAGCAAGTTTTAGTCCTTTCACCTGATCGTTTAAATATTCAAAAGGAGAATTGCCTTTATCGAAACCGTCCACCTTTTTTCCATCTCGCTCCCCTGAAATCACATAACCCTGCGTCTTCATCTTCCGGCATTGCTCTAAGTTGGCAACCGGAGTTATGCTTTCAACTCCGTGAGCAAAAGCCGTAACCATGCAAGAAGTAGCCCGCAAAATATCCACCACCACCACAGTGCGATCGCGCACATCGTAGAGATGCATTAGTTCGGGGCTCAAACAGACGTCTATTGTTTTCATTGGATAATTTGAAGATTGGAGGATTTAAAGATTTGAAAATTTATGTTCGACATCATTTTCAAATTAGGACATCTTCAAACAATCAAATTAAAGGCATTTTACTTACTTGTGCTTTCAGCGCCTTTCCTCTCACCTCAATAAATATTTCAGAACCAGGATTTGAATGTTCATTTGTAACATAGCCCAAACCAATACCTATGCTAAGCACAGGCGATTGAGTTCCGGAGGTCACCTTGCCAATTACGTTTCCCGCAGCGTCTTTGATTGGGTAATCATGACGAGGAATTCCTTTGTCGATCATTTTAAAGCCAACCAGTTTTTTCTTGGCACCTTCTTCTTTTTGTTTTTTGATGGCAGCGCTGTTGGTAAACTCTTTGGTGAACTTGGTGATCCATCCTAATCCGCCTTCAATAGGTGAAGTAGTGTCATCGATGTCGTTGCCGTATAAGCAGAAGCCCATTTCCAATCTCAGCGTATCGCGTGCACCGAGACCGATAGGTTTTATGTTTTCATTTTTGCCAGCTTCGAAAATGGCATTCCAAACTTTCTCAGCCGAGTTCTTATTCACGTAGATTTCAAAACCACCCGCGCCAGTGTAGCCTGTGGCGCTCATCACTACATCATTCACTCCGGCAAATTCACCAATCGCGAAATGATAATACTTGATGGCAGACAAATCAGTCTTCGTCAACTTTTGCAAAACAAAAACTGCTTTTGGTCCTTGCACGGCAAACAAACAGATGTCGTCTGAAATGTTTTTCATCTCAGCGCCTTTCGTGTTGAACTTCACAATCCAGTTCCAATCTTTATCTATGTTTGATGCATTTACTACCAGCAGGTAATCGTTGTCTTTGATTTTGTAAACGAGCAAGTCATCAACGATGCCACCGGTTTCGTTGGGTAGGCAAGAGTATTGTGCTTGTCCGTCAACCAATTTAGAAGCGTCATTGCTGGTTACACGCTGAATGAGGTCAAGCGCATTCGGGCCTTTCACGGTAAACTCGCCCATGTGGCTCACATCAAAAACGCCAACACCATTGCGCACCGTCATGTGCTCTTCAATGTCTGAGGAGTAACGCACCGGCATGTTGTATCCGGCAAACGGCACCATCTTCGCGCCTAGTTTTTCATGAACATGATTGAGGGGAACAAATTTCAATTCCATTGCAAAAGATTAAAATTGATTGTAAAAAAATAACAGGCCACAAAGATGCCTTAATAATTTGTGCGTAGCAATGGCGAAAATCAGGAGAGTGAAAAATTATTTAGGCTCGCCCACCGAAGTACAAACGTAGGCGGCATGGCGAGGCGCCACCGCGCTGTCGGCAGTCAGTCAAACGCACATTCTATTTCGGGCTCCAACAATGCCTCCATCCCTTGCCGAAGGACACATATGAGTGTTAGTTCTTCCCCACCCCAAAATATTCCGGATGCTCTCCCACGAATTTTTTAAACGCAGCATCTGAAAGAATTCTGTGCAACTTATTAAGTGAGTCTTGTGCAGCTTCGGGGAAACCTAAAGACGCAGTCATCACCGCATGTTGCTTTAAAATTTTCACCGAGTTGGGTTTAGCTAGTAGTCCATCAACAAGGATTGTCAAACTTCTTAAACGGTTGGTTTCGTCATTGGCAAAAAAATGAGCTGCGGCTACTATTCCTTCTTCAAATTGGTTATCGGCTTTCACCAAATAATTAAACCGTTGCGTTGCTACATTTTGATCTCCGCTTTGAACAGCCAGCAAAGCTTCAAAATACATTTTGCGATTGGGCGACATCTCTGTCTCTGCACTATTTTTCTCAATGAATTGCCAATCACCTTTTGCCGCAGCTAACAACAATTTAAGATTCGTGACTTGTTGATTGATGTTCCTTGAGTAAACGGTGTTGAGCTGGCCGAGTAAAGTCTCCGCCTCTTTAAGCTCATCCATTGCAAACCATTTCCTGCTTCGGTCAATGATTGCTTGTGCGCGGAGTTGAGCATCGGTAATCGCACCAACCGTTTTTTCAAACAAGGCTTTATCTGTCAACGCAATCTTGTACCTACAGAAATAATATTTTTCGTCATCCGCGAGACTTCCAGCTTGATCTGATTTTGTTTTCAGAACTCGGATCATCTTCTCCGCGAATGCGGGCACACTTTTGTCACTAGATTTTCTGAGGCTATCCCAACTGATCAATGCATTTTTCAAACTATCAGCTTCCGTTTCGGCAATGGCCTGATGATACAAAGCAAGAGGGTGTCCTTTATCGGCTGCATCCTTAAAATAACTCGCTGCCAGTGCCGGATTGTTTTGCTCGAGCAACCACAATCCGATCAGTGAAAAATAATTTCCATTGCCTGCAGTGTAAGTGGCTTCCCTAACAATCTGCATGGCATCTTTTATCAATCCGTGTGCATAAAGTGCGTGGGCAGAAGATATCAGCAATTGCTCTGCAAAAGGATCGTTCGCTTCTTTCTTCGATAATTTGATGGCGTTCCTGATCAAAGTGGTGTCCAGCGCTTCTTTTTGGTTGATCAGGTAATTGCACAGGGCCATCGCTTCATAAATATTGAGCGAAGTGTCGTTTGAGAATTTCCCCTCAATGACCAGCTTCTGATTCCTCGAATTGGCAATAGCAAGTTCATTCGCCTGAATGCCATTGCTTCCTGCATCGTTAAGAGAAATTACTGAGTCAATCGCTTGATCTACATGAAGGGAAGCGCTTGCCGCGAATAAGTTGGTTTCGGCAATGGCTTCCGTTTCTTTAAAACCTTTTGCTTTATTGAAAAAGTACAAAGCCGAATCTGCTTGTTTCAATTTTAGAAATGAAATTGCAGCAGCATTTACCAGTTCGCCACTCTTTGGAAATTTCTTTTTGCCTTCATCCAAAGTTAGCGCTGCCTCCAGTACATCGCTTTGATGAGAATACGCGCGTGCGAGATTCAAATACAGAGGAACACTTGGTGTCCACTCCACAGCCTTCTCATACTCTTTTCTTTCTTTGATCGATTCAACTTTGCTAGCATGAATATTTGCCATGGCATAGTGCGCATGCAAATTCTGATTTCTGAACTGAACAGACTTCCTATAAAACGTTTCAGCGGAATCATCTTCGCCTTTCGCTAAATACAAATCACCATGCGCGTGATAATACGTGGCCACCATTTGGTTGAGGTAAGTCTTCCACGACACCGCCCATGAAAGCACGGCAAACGTGGCGATGACGGCCATCAGTCTGAACGTAAAGTAAGGCATCGTATCAGGCTTGTATAAAATTTTATAAACGGATAAATTCTTCGCCAGCATGGGTGCGAAGTTGGCGATCACATAAAGACCAAAAATCAATCCACCACCGAAATGAGCGGCCACAATAAAATCTTCGAGCACATCGATCATCATATCGCTGGCCGAAGACATGAAATAAGTCATCGCACCAAATGCAACGAGCGCGAGCGAAAAGAAAAAATAAAGTCGCAGTGGTTCATCAGTTAAAATGTTTTCATGCACTGCTTCTCGCTGTCGAAATCCCCAAATGCCCAGAACCCCTGAAACCGCAACCAGAAAAAACGGGCTTACCGAAAAGAAGCTCCAGTCGAGAATCCCCATCTTCGAAGCAAAAATCAAAAACACGTTAAGCAAGTAGATGGAAGTCAAAATCAAAAAGTGTCGAAGACTTTTTGTTGACTTTAAACTTTTGGAAATGATGGTGACGAATGAGGCTATGATCTCATGCGAAACCATAAGGATGAAAATCAAACAGACAATCATTCCGGCAATCAATCCACTGGTAGACAAGTGAAGCAATGGCAGCGTTGTCTTCGTAAAATAGGAAACCACGAAACCCAGAAGAACCGTGAGAGCAGAAAATGCAAGAAGTCGCTGTGTAAAACTTGCCTCCGTTTTGAACGCATGAAAATAGAAAGAGAGCAGTCCATAAATCAGTATCAAACCGATGGTGACGAATCGACCGGTCAATCCAAAGACTTCCAGCCAATCAACTTGCAGACTTGCCAAAAACAAAATGGCAATGCCCATCGAAATTAAAAACCGATATCGGCCTAACGATGAGATGATGCTCATAAAAAATACGAACGCAACACCAAGGGTTGACAAAAAGAAATAAGAAGCAAAGACATTGGGCTTGAACGCGCTTCCAAAAATGTTTTCAAAAATGACGTAGCTATCTGCCGGAACCGCCAGGTTAATCAATCCCACCGAAAAAGAATGCGAAGGCGCCTCGATGGATTGCAACTGCTGATAGTGATCGTAGCCAATAGCGGGTGCAGGCCACTCAGACCATCCGCGCCACAACAAAACGAGTGTGGCTAAAAGACAGGCGAACAAAAACCAAAAGATGATTCGCTCTCGCGTAGACCAGGATTTCCAAAAAAGAATTGAATGCATAAATCTTGCAGAATGAAGGCTGCAAGTTTACTTTTTTAATCCGCGATTAACAAAAGGTTAATCGTTATCCGTTAATGGTTTAAGATCTACGCTCCACGATTAACGAATAACGATCAACCAACAACAACCTCAATCAGAGTCTTTCTCTTTTCCATTTATGTACTTGCACATTTTTGTCGCGTGAGCCTTCAGTACATTGGCCATACCATCGTACTGCCCGAAGATTCCTTTTGATTCCTTAAAGATTTTGGGCGAACCATAAAAGGTCCTTGTTCCGCAATAGAACTGTCCTAAATTTTTTGCTTCGGGATCAGTTGCTTCCGTCTTACCGGGGTTAGGGCCAAGCATGACTGCCACCACTGCGTTTACTCCATAATCATCCTGGAATCGCTTTGGCTTGCGTGTAGCAATGTATACCACCATCACAGCATCAACACCCAGGCCTTTGCAAAGTTCATATCCAAGGTTTGATGTGAGTTTTCTATTGGCAGTAAAAATGCCGCCTTGAAAATTGGAGATGGCCGATTCATCCTCGTTTTCATTAGCCACAAAGAAAGTGCGATACCCCGCTGGACATACTTTTAAAGTACCAGAGGTCGATGTAACAGTTCTGTAAGTAGTAGTGGTCCATCCGGCAGCTGTAAAACTGGATGATCTGGTTTTAGACCGGGTAATAGTTAGGTGCTCCTTCTTTGCTGATTCTTGCTCAAACCCATAGTAGAGTTCGGCTTTCTCTTGTGTATCCAGGAATTCATTTGGAGTAAGTAAATCTATTCCGCTTTGCTTAAAGGCATCTTTAAAAGATTGAATACTCTTCGCATAAAATCCATTCACCTGACTTTGACCTGCCGATTCGGATGTTACCCATGTATCAGTTCCGGTTATGTTCGATTTACCTTTACCTGCATCGTAAACATAATAGCTGATCAGGGCTACTCTTTTTGGTTTGGGATTGACCAAGTCCATGTTGGCACTGTAGCCACCGCCATTGTTGCTATTTCTGCCTTCACCTGGAAAATCATATTTTACTTTTATTTTTTCGCTATCTGTCGTTTCACTATAAAAGTCTGTTGGGTCGTTAGTCTTTCCTGTGGCCTTCAAACTTGCTCCATTATCAATTAATGCCATAATCACTTCTTCATTGGGAGCAGGCTGCAATACTGCAGAAGTCAAAGGTGTTCTTTTATTATTATCGAGGTATTCCATATCAGCGCCCTTCGTTACCAGAAGTTTGATGATTCCATCGGCAGTTCCATAGCTGGAAACATCGAGATTCTTGTACCACTCTGGTACAGGTAACGATGCTTTTTCATAATAGTCAACGATGGCTTTGATACGCGCGGCCCGTGCTTCAACCGGTTGCCAGTTAAATGCAACATCGTGAACGGCATTGCCGCCTGTGATTGCACTTTTAAATTCTGTTTTAGCGCCAGCGTTTAGTAAAAGCTCAACGCACTCTTCACAATTAGTATTGGTCAACGCATTACTCAACGCAGAGAACGTCATGGTATTGGAGGCCGGCATTTTGGCAAGCTGGTCTTCGAACGCTTTCACCATATACTTGTTTGCCTTTTTTCCTTTCGCTTTTTCATCGTCCAACATTTTTCGCACCCCAGCTGCCATATCCACTTTGACCACTGCCAACTTGTTGGGATCGGCCCCTGCTTTCAATAAAAGTTTAATAACCTCTACCGAATAAGAATTCGCTGCATTTACTAAAGCCGGATAATCACCACCATTGGCATCCGCGTTTTTGCCAAGCAAATATTCAGTAACCTCGGGCCACATGCAGGCAGATGAAATTGGAGTTGCACCAGCTGCATTTCTATAATTCACATTGGCGCCTTCGTCAATAAGTTTTTTTACGGTGGCGAGGTCGCCACCTCCACTAGCTTTGATTAAATCATCATTTGGTGTTTGACTAAATCCTGCCGTCACCGACAGCAGAAAAATAAAAATCACATGAGCGATTGAGTTTAAGGTTTTCATAAGATGAGGTTTAGAGTTACTGCCAACTATGAAATAAACCTACCTCTAAAGGTGGTTATGAGGAATACCTACTGATGGGTATTTAAATGTACCTCGCGGTGGCTATTACGAATGATGTTTATGCAATTCGGAGGCGATAATTGAAAAAACCTTGTCTTTGACTTCTTTGAGATTTTCGAGTGTTAACCCTTTTGTTTCAACAGGTTCATGAAAAATAACTTTAACCTTACCCAAACGGAGTCGTAATGGATGTTTATCAGGCAAAATTTTCCAATTGTGGGGAATCGTAACCGGAACAATGGCAATTTGTTTTTCGATGGCGGTTCGGAAAGCTCCATCTTTAAATGCAACCATCGCTGGTGGACGTAGCGTGGTTATTCCGCCTTCCGGATAAATCACCAAACTCTTTCCTTCGTCAATAGCTTTCATCGATGCGATCAATGTTTGTCCGCGACTGCGCAAACTCAATCGATTGACAGTGATGTGCAACCTGCGATACATGAAACCGAAGAGCGGAATTTTTTCCATCGCATTCTTACCAACAAAAACGGTGTTCACGGGGTTGAGACCCATGGTTGGAATATCGAGGTATGAAAAGTGATTGGGGCAAAAAATATAATTCCTTTTTCTATCCAGTGGAGCGCGTTCTTCTATTTCAAATGGAATAAAGATGAAAGTGAACAACAACTTCGCCCACCAGCGGTTAATGATGCCCGTCCATTTGAATTGTGACGGAAACAAAATTGGAATGAGCAGAAAAGGAAACAAAACCACGAAAAGAACGGCAAACACAAAAACCGAATAGAAGGTGTGTAGAGTCCTCACCATCACTTCGCAATTTCAACCATCAGTAACTTTAACTCGTGATTGATGAGGCTAACTCCCACCTGAATCAAACTCAACATATTTTCGCGAATGAGCTTAAACTTGCAACTAAATTTTCTTCTCATGTTATCTGACATTTAAAGTTAAGGTATATAAGTTAACTCTGCCCTAGTTTCGGGTTCAGTATAGATCAAAAGATAAAATGTTGCTGGATGGTCATATGAGCTATTGGGAGGGCGTCCAAAAAGGGCCAACAGAGGAGGGTGCTCATCTAGCTGAGGGCTCTCGATGATAATATCTTTACCCATTGCCCGCAATAGGTTGGCGATTATCAAATTATTTTCATTACTCCTTGTTATATTTACTATACGTTGTGATGAAAAGAAGCTGCGTAAAAAATATTGTCATCAAAACCCTTGCCTGGATATTTCTCATCCAGATTCTCCATGCTTACATTGATCCCATCGCGCGCGTTTCAGAGAACCAGCAGTGTTTAACCATTTACGAACTTGAACAAGATGAGGATGATGAAATTGACTTTGACAATATTCTAGATTTTTATTTAGGCCATTCATCCATTGAAATAACAAAGGAGTGCCAGATTCTTCAATCTTCCATTTTGATAAAGGAAAGGAATCTAGCATCCGCTGTGCTCGAGAATACATCTCCGCCCCCACGATTATCGTAGATCGCGCCTAAAATTTCTTTAGGCAATCCTTGGGCATTGTAACGCCCTCTATTGATTTATTTTTCACACCCCGCATCATGTTTATGATTTATAAACGAAATCAGTTTATCATGCACCGTTGCCAATACCTTGCTTCACTTGTGATCCTGTTGGCTTCTCTGATGAATTGCTCATCAAACAAAAAAGATCCTGAAAGTCGCGAGCGATTTCCTATCACTTATCCTGTATTAAAAGATACTTTCTACACCACGGAGTATGTAGCTGACATCCATTCAATTCAAAATATTGAATTACGGGCGCGAGTAAAGGGGTTCATGGAATTCATTCACATTGATGAAGGACAATATGTAAATGCCGGGCAACTATTGTTCAGCATAAGCAGCCAGGTTTACAGGCAAGAGTTGTTAAAAGCAAAAGCTATGCTGGCGAGTGCAGTGGCTGATGCGAAGGCTTCTGAGGTTGATCTGACCAATACAAAAACACTTGTTGAAAAAAACATTGTTTCAAAAAGCGAATTGGATTTGGCGCAGGCTAAGCTGGAGGCTTTTATGGCAAAAATTGAAGAGGCTAAAGCTCACGAAGCAAGCGCTGCACTTCAATTATCCTTTGCACAAGTGAAAGCACCCTTTAGTGGAATAATCAATCGGATACCAAAGAAAGTAGGCAGCTTAATTGATGAAGGTGAACTCCTCACTACTCTTTCTGATAACAAAGAGGTGTTTGCCTATTTTCATGTGTCTGAAAAAGAATACCTCGATTTCAATTTGAGTAAGGACGCGGGAAAAAAAAGAGAAGTGCTCCTGACTCTTGCCAATAACATCACTCACACTTATAAAGGAAGAATAGAGATCGTTGAAGGTGAGGTGGACAAATCTACCGGTAACATCGCTTTCAGAGCGCGCTTCCCGAATCCCGAATTAGTTTTGAAACACGGCTCCACAGGCAAGGTCAGGCTGATTCATGAAGTAAGGAATGCATTGCTTGTTCCACAAAAATCAACTTTTGAGATACAAGACAACTTATATGTTTTTGTTGTTGACAATAATAACAAAGTGCGGCAGCGCAAAATTGTTCCGTCTTTTCGGCTACCCCATTGGTACGTGATAAGTTCTGGGCTTTCGGTAAATGAAAAAATAATTTATGAAGGCATACAAAAAGTGAAGGAGGGCGACAAGGTAGAGACGTGGGCAATTCAATTATTTCAAGCGGCTAAACAATAAGCACTGTTATGACTGCAAAAATCTTAGATCGCCCTGTGTTAGCGCTGGTAATATCACTCCTCATTTTATTTCTTGGAGTATTGGCATTGCTTCGTTTGCCAAGAGAACAGTTCCCCACCATTGCACCCGCTGAGGTAAACGTATCGGTAGAATACCCGGGAGCTAGCGCTGAAACCGTTACCAAAACTGCTATCATCCCTCTTGAAAGAGCTATCAATGGTGTACCCGGCATGAAATACATGGTCAGTGATATAGGCAATGACGGTGTCGGTGTAGTAGAGGTTTTTTTTGATATGGGAACAGATCCTGACATCGCGGGTGTAAATGTTCAAAACCGAATGAACTCGGTGATGGGCGAGTTGCCTCCGGAAGTTCTAGAAAACGGAGTGAAAGTAGTTAAGGAAGAACGGGGCATGTTGATGTATCTAAACATTTTCAGTTCGGACTCATCTTTACAAGAAAAGTTCATTTACAATTTCGCTGAATTGAATGTTATCCCCGAACTAAAGCGCATCAGAGGAGTTGGCTTCTGTAGCATGCTTGGGGCAAAGCAGTACGCCATGCGCATTTGGCTCAAGCCCGATAAAATGCTTGCGTACAAGATCTCAACAGATGATGTGCTGAATGTTTTGAACGATCAAAATGTGGAAGCAGCATTGGGGAAAATCGGTGAGAGCAGCGACAAAAAATATCAGGCTCTTCAATACACTATAAAATACGCAGGCAAGTTCAACACCAAAGAACAGTACGAAAACCTTCCGCTCAAATCCACAGAGCGAGGCCAAATTCTGAAGATAAAAGATATTGCAGAAGTCGAATTCAGCACCACCTATTTCGATGTGGAAGCGAAGTTGAATGGTAAACCTTGTGCAGCCATTATGTTGAAGCAATTGCCAGGCTCGAATGCAAGCGAAGTAATTGCCAATGTAAAAAAACGAATAGCTGAGCTGAAGGAAAATTCTTTCCTAACGGGAATGGATTACGAAATCAGTTACGATGTGGCCCGGTTTCTGGAAGCATCCATGCGCGAAGTACTAAAGACATTCATCGAGGCATTTTTACTGGTCACCTTTGTCGTGTTCATTTTCTTGCAAAATTGGCGCTCGACTTTAATTCCTGCAGTTGTCATTCCGGTCTCACTGGTAGGAACATTTTTCTTCATACAGTTTTTAGGATTTTCACTAAACCTCATTACGCTTTTCTCGCTAGTGCTTGCCATAGGTATTGTTGTTGATAATGCAATTGTGGTAGTGGAGGCTGTTCATGTCAAAATGGAACAGTATAAAATGGGAGCCCGGAGCGCTACTGAAGCGGCCATGAAGGAAATCAGTGGAGCCATCATCAGTATCACGTTGGTCATGTCTGCGGTGTTCATTCCCGTTGCTTTTATGAGTGGACCATCCGGAATTTTTTACCGTCAGTTTTCTTTAACAATGGCTATATCCATTGCGCTGTCTGGCGTTGTTGCTCTTACACTTACACCGGCACTGTGTGTTCTCTTGCTTAAAAATTCTCAACCTGAACAAACGAAAACATGGCTCGCAGTTTTTTTTAATGGCTTTAACAAATGGTACTTCGGCTTAGAAGATAAATACAAAGTGCTATTGAATAAAATTGTAAGTAGAAGAGTAATTACATTTAGTGTACTTCTCCTGTTCATCCTGGGAACGGGCATCTTAGGAAAAATTCTGCAATCGGGATTCATCCCTGGCGAAGACCAGGGAACTTTTTATGCCAGCGTAACCTGTCCGCCAGGCGCAACGCTGGAGAGAACAAAAGAAATAATAAATGCCATACAGAGGGAGGCTGAGCATCTGGATGGCATAGAAAGTATCTCCACGCTGTCTGGAAAAAATATTCTTTCAGAGGGAACTGGTGCAACTTATGGAACTGCGCTCATTAACTTAAAACCATGGCATCAACGCAATGTCTCTGCTACTGAAGTCGCTGAAACACTAAAAGAAAAAACCAAATATCTCAAAGGCGCACAGATTGAATTCTTTCCACCGCCTGCCGTGCCGGGATACGGAGATTTTAGTGGTTTTGAATTGCGTTTGTTGGACAAAACCGGAAGCGGTGATATCAAAAGAATGGAAGTAGTGGTGAAACAATTCATCATCGACCTAAAGGCACAAGCTGAAATAAAAAACGCCTTCACCATTTTTGATGCGAGCTTCCCACAATACACTGCGCAGTTTGATATGGACAAGGCCGCACAAAAAGGGGTTACGGTAAACAATGTCATGAGTACTTTGCAAACGCTTCTGGGAAGTGAGTACGCATCTAATTTTATTCGCTTCGGTCAACTATATAAAGTCATGGTTCAGGCATTGCCAGAATACAGAGACACGCCAGAGGATTTGCTTAAACTTTACGTCAAAAATGATCAGGGAGAAATGGTTCCGCTCTCCTCATTTATGACGATCGAAAAGACGTATAGCGTTGACCAAATCACGCGTTACAATATGTTTATGTCTGCCGAGTTGAATGGCCAAGCCAAGGCCGGGGTGAGCAGCGGAACAGCGTTGAAAGTTATTCAGAAGACTGCCAGGGATAAACTTCCGCGCGGCTTTGGCATTGACTGGGCCGGAATTTCAAAAGACGAAGTGAACATTGGGAATGAGGCTATCTATATTTTCCTGATTTGCCTGGTGTTTGTTTACCTGTTGCTGTCGGCCCAATACGAAAGTTTCCTTCTACCATTGCCTGTAATTTTTTCCCTGCCTCCCGGAATCTTCGGAGCATTCTTCCTGCTTGCTGTTTTAGGACTGGAAAATAACATCTACGCACAAGTGGCCATGATTATGCTTATCGGTCTGCTCGGAAAAAATGCCATCTTGATTGTTGAGTTCGCAAGGCAGCGCCAAGCTCAGGGCAAGTCACCATTACTAGCAGCTATTGAAGCCGCAAAAATCCGCTTACGGCCCATCCTAATGACATCACTTGTTTTCATTGTGGGCTTGCTTCCATTAATATTAGCTAGTGGACCGGGAGCGGTAGGAAACAGAACCATTGGCACAGCAGCAGCAGGGGGCATGCTATTCGGTACCGTGTTCGGAGTAATTATAGTACCCGGATTGTATGTTGTCTTTTCTAGTCTGGCGAAAAATTTCCAAAAAATGAAAATCAATGAATCTACTTCCTCCGAAGAAATAGAATTGTCATGAAGATCATTATCTATCTATTCATTGCGGTATCAATCTGGGCTTGTGCTCCTTCACAAATCGTTCAGCAAAAAAAAATTAAAACTATTCCCAAATTTTTTGCCAGTGATCAGGATTCTGCGAGCGTGGCAACTATTAGCTGGAGAGAATATTTTTCTGATAAAAATCTGATCAGCCTTATTGACACAGCGCTAATAAATAATCTTGATGCACTGATTGCATCGCAAAGGATTGAAATTGCGAAAGCAGGTGTCCAGTATGCGAAGGGTGCCCTCCTACCGACAATAGGTGGAGGCGGTGCTGCTGCCATAAGGCGCTATGGCCTTTACACTATGGACGGGGCGGGAAACAGTGTTACTGATATTCAACCAGGTCAAATTGTGCCTGTTAATCTCCCGGACTTTTTTGTTGGACTTCAAACAGCATGGGAAGCTGATATCACTGGCAAACTGCGCAACAGAAAAAAGGCTGCAGTAGTCAGATATCTGGCGAGCGTAGAAGGAAGAAATTGGGTGACTACAAACCTGATTGCAGAAGTCGCAACGGAATATTATCAATTGATAGCACTCGATCATGAGTTGGAAATTCTCAAAGAAACTGTTTCACTTCAGGAAAACGCATTGTCTGTAGTAACGATACAGAAAGAAGCGGCTGCAGCGAATGAATTAGCAGTTAAGCAATTTCAGAGTCAAGTGCTTAACACAAAAGGGATGGAAGTCAAAGTTTCGCAAATGATTGTAGAGCGCGAGAATAGGATAAATTTATTGCTGGGCAGATTTCCTCAATCAATAATTCGCGGTCGGACTTTGTTCACTCAGCCTATTCCGTCACAGATACGAACAGGCATTCCTTCTGAGCTGCTACGTAACAGGCCCGATATCAGGCAAGCAGAACTCGAGCTGGTGGCATCTAAAGCCGATGTGAATTCAGCCAAAGCAGCTTTCTATCCGTCCTTTCACATAATGGGTGGGTTAGGATTCCAGGCATTCAATACAAAGTTGCTTTTTACTGCGCCTGAATCATTTGTGTTCAGTCTGATTGGAAATTTATCTGCTCCATTAGTCAACCGGAACGCTATCAAGGCCGAATTCAAAACTGCAAATGCTTTCCAGGTGGAAGCACTCTGCAATTATCAGAAAACTATTTTGAATGGATATGTAGAAGTATACAATGAGTTGAGGAATATAGACAACCTTCAGAAGACCTATGTTCTAAAAGATAACGAAGTTAAAATACTTTCAGAATCCATCGAGACTTCTTCCGAGTTATTCAGGAGAGGACGAGCCACTTATCTGGAAGTGCTATTAACGCAACAAAACGCGTTGAAGGCTAAACTGGATTTCGTGGACATTAAGAAAGAACAATTCTTTTCCATCATCAATATTTACAAAGCTCTTGGAGGAGGGTGGAGATGACAATTATTTGGGTTGTCATTTCACATTGTAAATTGCTTTTGGAATGGGGATGATCTCTGTTTGTCTGCCATCAATAAACCGAAAACCATTCTCATCAAAATATCCGTCCTCTTCGAGCATGATTTTGATTTCCTTTTTCCATTCGATAATGAAAACAGTTGCGTTTAGTTCAATGGAGTAAGCAGTTCTATTATGCATTGGATAATCACCCGTTTTCGGAACTCCGTTTTGCATATCCCACATACCGATCGTAGTGCCACTGCCGTGACCATGATAACCAATAGGGTGAGTGTAAATGGATGGTGAAATGCCTTGATCGTTTGCTTGCTTTCGCGAATCGGCAAGAATCTGATTTCCTGTTTTTCCTTCTTTGAAATTGCTCGTGAGAATGTCTTGCAATTTATTAGCGCGCTTGAAAGCATTTATTAAATAGTCAGGAATCGAAGTTTCTCCCGGCTTCAAAACGTAAGCATGTTGCTGTGTGTCTGTGTTCAGTCGCAGATAAGTGATTCCAAAATCTACATGAATCAAATCGCCTGGTAGAATCACCAGCGGATGAGAAAGTTTTCCAAAAGCTTCTTCATCCATATTTCGCTGAATAGAAACGGTTGGATGAAACCACGTGTCAAGTTTCAACTCCTTTATCTTTTCGCGATACCACCACTCCACATCGTCTGTAGTAGTTAATCCTACATGAATCACCTGATCAGACAATCCATCGGCAATAATCTGGTGAGCTATTCTGCAAAGCTGCGGATACAAAGTCATTTCTTTTTCCGTTCGCGACTCGAGCCAGCCTACGGCCAGATTCTGTGCGCTCAAAACATGGGGATGAAATTTCTTTGGCAGCTTTTCCATCAACCGATCATGATCATTGGCAGTAAGTCCATCGGCATGACCAAAACCATCTGCTTTATTAACTCCAATTTTTTTTGGATTGCGTTCTTCTATAATTTTTGCGAGTTGTATCCATTGATCAATATTGGTTGAAGGGTCCCACGCTTTCTTGAAAATCTTTCCGATGTCGTATCGCGCCACTGCGAGGTATTCCATTTCTTTATCAGTACCGCGATCAAAAATGATCAGCATCGTTGTTCTTCGTGCAGCTAGCCAAGTAGCCGGCAACATCGTTTTCAACACCGGGTCTTCATTGTTTTCGCGAGAGATCAACACCCACATATCGATGCCTTCTCTGCGCATGAGTGAGGGCAAAACATTTCTAAGACGATCATCAGTAATTTCATCTATCACACTTGCTTGCTCGCACTGCGAGAGGATGAGCGGATATTGGGCGAAAGATTTTGTGAAGAATAGAATGAAAAATAGAAAGACCAAGTCAAGGGTTCTTTTCATTTAATTACCATTTATTTTAATTATACATCTTTCATTTTTCAAAAGCTCACCAGCATTCGCCACTTCAATAGTCGACTTGGCATCATCCATTTCTTCGCGCACTTTCTGTTTGATGTCACGCACACGCATCGCTTCAATGAAACGTTTCACATCTTCGTTGTCTTCTAAAATTAGAGCTGGTACTTCGCTTGGTTTATTATTATCATCCTTGGCCACCATGGTGAAGAAGCATGAGTTGGTGTGTTTGATCAAACCTGTCTTCACATTTTCAGATTCTACACGAATGCCCACGATCAATGAAGTGCGTCCTACATAATTAACGGAGGCTTTCAGTGAGACGAGCTCACCCACTTCTACCGGCTGAAGGAATTCAACTTTATCTACTGAGACGGTCACACAATATGTACCGGCATGCTTACTCGCGCACGCGTAGGCAACTTTGTCCATCATCGAAAGCAAAATTCCACCGTGGATCTTACCTCCAAAGTTGGCGTAGGACGGAATCATTAACTCGGTAATAGTAGTCTGCGATTGTTTGACAGGGCGAGGTTCCATAAACAAACTTTTTCAAAAGATAAGAAATGTCATCTCATGTTGCCACCTGCGATTTTAATTTATTGCTCAGCAGGTGAAACCGCCACACCATGGCAGTAGCCGTCAGTGTGAGGCCGATAAGCAGTCCTACCCAAACACCGGTGGCATTCCAATTCATTTTGAATGCAAGCCAATAACCCAACGGCAAGCCGATGACCCAATACGAGATGAATATAAAAAGCGAAGGAATTTTTACATCATGTATGCCACGAAGAGCACCAAGGCAAACCACTTGAATGCCATCGCTGAGTTGAAAGAACCCCGCAACGATCAACAAAGGCGAAGCGATGGCGATTACATCAGCATCGCTCACATAAAGTTCGGGGAGGAAATTTTTGCCGATGATAAATAGCAGGCCCCACAAAAACATGATAGCGATAGCTAGCCACAAAAGTGTAAAGGCAACCGTTCGAAGCGTGGTAAAGTCTTTCCTGCCAAGTTCATTGCTCACCCGAATGGTAGCCGCAGCTGCCAGTCCGGTAGTAGTCATGTAACTAATGGTGGCGAGGTTGATGGCAATCTGATGTGCTGCTAAAGTTTTTGTACCTAGCCAACCCATCATCACTGCTGAAAAATCGAATGCAGCTACTTCAAAAATAAATTGCACGCCAGCAGGCAAACCGATGTGAAGCATTTTGTTCACCAAAAACTTAGAATAATTTCCGAAGGAGAATCCGTGCCTATATTTTTTAAAATCGTTGGCGAAGTACACATAAAGAGCAATACCTACGGCCATCACTCCTCGCGAAATCAATGTAGCCCAACCCGCACCAACTAACCCCATGGCGGGTATTCCAAAATGCCCAAAAATAAAAATGTAATTCAGCGGCACGTGAATGATGTTGCTGCCAATCACCGCCACCATAGCGATGCGTGTGCGCGAAAGACCTTCAGTGAATTGACGGAACGTTTGAAAAATTAAAGTAGGGATAATTGAAAAAGTGATGACGCTCAGATAAGGAATTGCTTCCACTACAACATCTTCGGGCTGATCGATGTGATACAAAATATTTTTTGCGCCAATGACCAGACCCACCAATATTAAACTGTTGACAAGATTGATGGCTAATCCATGCTTGAGTATATCAGAAATCTTCCTGGCGTTATCTTCTCCGTGTGCAGAAGCTACCAATGGAGTGATGGCATACGAAACTCCAATGCCAAAAAGCAAGATCACATTGAAGGCAACGTTAGCTAACGATGAGGCGGCCAACGGCACTGCTCCTACATGGCCCACCATCATACTGTCAACCACACCCATCATCACGTGACCAAGCTGGCTTAGCATGACTGGCACTGCCAATTTTAAACTGGAAGAAATGTGAGGTGAGTATTTTTGAAAATTCATTTAGCGGTCAAAGATAAGGGCATTTATAAATCTACCGCCAAGATGCCAGTGCATAATGAGATTCAGGAAATCTCAAACTTGAAAGTCTGTTGAATAAACTCGAAGGTCTTCAAATCATAAACACGCTCCGCAAATTCTGCATTGTTGTTTCTATCGATAGTTACCACCGTTGAGCATCGAGACCCGTAGCTGGGTAATTTGATAAACATCGATGAAAGCATGCGTTCACGCTCTAGGCCAACACCTGTATCAGGAAGTTGATTATCCGGAGCTTGGTGTTCATCGCGTAAAGCATCCAAGATTTTATCTGCGTCAACTTTTTCCTGGGCGAACAATGGCTTCATTGCTTCCTTACCCTTCGTTACTTTAGGCCAAGGTGTATCGAGCAATGCATTGCTCAATCCATGAAACCCATTCTCAATTTTATCAATTCCTTTTTTGTAATTCGATAAGTAAAATAATTCATCCGCATTGCCAACCACCAAATTGAATCCATTATACTCGCTTGCTCTTGGTTCAATGCTTTGCAAATAACTTTCGGGATCCTTGTTTGACAATAGAAAGTCAGTAACCAAATGACCTCGAGATGGAGCAACCGTCTTCAGATTTTTTAGATCACGGTAATTCGTGACCATCGCAATTCGTCCGTTTTTGTTCATAGCCATCCATGTGCCGCAGGTGCCATCGGGTTTTACTGCTTCGAGATCGCATCCACCTAAAATCATTGGATGATTATTCCAGAATTCAGCTGCGGATGTTCTACGCGCGTAAAATTCATCGCGGTTAGCAGCAACGATGAGTTTGTAATTGGGGTGCTGATTGAGGGAGAGAAAAATTAAACACATGCTGCAAAACTAAGAATTCATTCGATTTGTGAGGACACAAACCGAGGGTGAAAAGTAGACACTGGTCACATAGGCCTCACAGCATTCTATGTTTACTATGTGCCTATGTGTTTAAAATCTCAGATACGATCAACGCCCAGCCCGGGTTTATCTGAGCAATACATTACTCCCTCTTTCAAAATAAATCCACCTTTCACCGCATCACGAGCGAGGTCAAGGCTTCCATCTAGATCGATGTATTTCGTATTGGTACAGGAGAAAGCCAAGTGCAAAGCTGCTGTGATACTCACGATACTTTCGTCATTACATCCCCAAAAAAGATCAACACTTTCTTGAGCTGCGATGTCAGCTATCTTCAATGCCTGACTGATGCCACCGCATTTCATGAGTTTGATATTGAAAATTCCGGTCGCCACTGGCGGCTTCACCAACTCAAGTGCGCTCTTTGGCGTAAGTAAAGATTCGTCTGCTGCAATTACTTTCCGGATTTCGTCAGGCAATTTTTTCATCGCATCGATTTCTTTGGCGGGCAAAGGCTGTTCAATCAAT
The DNA here is from genome assembly GCA_967789005.1 of uncultured bacterium. GTDB lineage: Bacteria > Bacteroidota > Bacteroidia > Cytophagales > Cyclobacteriaceae > ELB16-189. Next base: position 107,616 of record CBRFFM010000006.1, read on the forward strand.
TCGATGTCGAGGTGTTTTGTTTTCAGGTAAAACTCAATCGTCTTCTCAGGAGTATAGCCTTGGTTAGCATCGATGCGGATGACAAACTTCTTCCCGAATTTCTCACGAAGCCTCACCATGCGCTCAATATCTTCATGCAAATCTTTGCCAAGCTTGACTTTCAAAATTTTAAAACCGCGCTCGCCATATTCTTGAGCTTCTTTTAAAGTCTCTTCTACGTTCTTAATGCCAATTGTATTCGAAGTTGGGAGTGATTGGATTTTCTGTCCCAAATATTTTACCAGCGGAACATTTAAAAATTTGGTAAAGGCATCATACAACGCAATGTCGAGGGCGGCACGTGCGGCCGGGTTTTTTGGAAACTTCTGCCACACCTCAAATGTGAGTTGATGAATTTCACGAATGTCTCTACCTACCAAAAAAGAAATATTTTTTTCTTGCAGCGTGTCTTTGCATTGAGCAAAGCTTTCACCTGTTACATATTCACTTGGGTTTCCCGAGCCAATGCCAGTCAATCCATTATCAAGTGTAATCTCAACAAAAGCATTGTTTACTTCGTCAACCGTTTTAAATGCGATGGTGTATGGTTTGGTATTGCCAAGATCGGCCGTCCAGGAGGTAATGGATTTAATTTTCATTTTAGTCTTTTGCGGATGAGTTTGGGGCTGCGCTTCGTATGAACGACTCCCAATACTATTATCGAGTCGTCCTCAATAAAGTAGTAAAGTCTATAGGGGAAGCGCCTAAGCAAAAGCGACCGGATTGCTTGAAAGTTGACTTGAAAGATAAAGGGATTCTTTAACATTGAATCAGTAGAGGCCTTTAAGCTAAGAAGAAACCTTTCTTCAAGACCTTCCTGTTCATTTCTATACCATAAAACAATTTCTCTGAGGTCTTCACGAGCTGCTGCCGTGAATTCTAAAATATACTCAGGGCTCTTTGGCATACATCTTCACTTCATCCCAAGAATACGTTTTCTGTTTTCCTGCTTTATAATCCTCAAATCGATCAAGTATCTTTTTTTTCTCCTCTTCGGAGATTTGCAGTTTTTCTGAAGTCGTGTCTTCCGCGATGCTGTCCCAGATTTCCTCTACCATCAGTATGCGCTCCTCCACACTCAACTTCCTTATTTCTTTTATGTCAATCATAGTTCTAAGTTACTCCATTTGCTAAACCTGCGCAATCGACTTGTCGATCATGTCTTTAAAAACGGCTACCAGTCTTTCTACCCCATCTTCTAATGGGAGAACAACTGGAATGCCTAGCTCTTTTTCCTTCCCTTCGGCCCAGGCTCTTGCTTCGGTCTCCGTCATCTTGGTAGTGTTTACTGTTACTGCCACCGTTGGTGCTCCGTAGATTTTGATCAATTTGATTTCATCTTTTACGTCAACAATATTTGCGTAGTAATCATCCAGTCCTTTGTATTTTTTTCTTGGAGGATTGTGTTGCAGCACTACTGCGTTCGCATCAGCACTCACGATCCACTCGGCTCCAGCCGGGCCACTCGGGTTTCGCAAACTCGATTGTCCTTCAATGAAAATAATATCAGGCTTGGTCTCCTCCCAGCATTGCATAATAGCATGTTCCATTTCACCCGAAATAAAATCGTTCAATGTGCTATCGAAAATAAAACCATATTTCGCTCCTTGCATCCAGCCGGTCTGTCCGGTATAAATCATTTCGGCTTTATAACCTGCTGCTTGCATAGCCTGAACAAGGAATCGTGTAGTGGTGCGTTTGCCTAAAGCGCAGTCGGTACCAAGCACTGCAATTTTGGGGCAATGCACTTCTTTAATATCTCCAGACCAAAAATGAAGGTCTTTAAATTTCTTTGGCTTGCGTACGTCAATGATCTCCACTCCTTTTTTATTCGCCAGCTCCATCAAATCCGGATGATCGGAGACATAATCATGAAGTCCGTTCACAATTCCATAACCAATTTCAATGGCTTCACGCAACATGGTTTGAAATTCCGGTGGCAACACCCCGCCTTTCGTGGCCACACCGATGATGCAATACTTAGCTTTTTCTTTTGAAAGGGATTGAAAATCCTTCAATGATTTATAAACGGGAATATTCCTTTTCTTTCCATCGAGTACTTCGCCTGCATCTTTGCCCGAATTTTTCTCATCTATAATTCCCAGAATATTGAAACGCTCCGTTCCTCGAATGAGTCCATGAGCAGTCTTTCCATGCTCGGTATCAAGATAGCCAGCCGTAATAATGATAGCGTTGCTCTTTTGCATAAGTCAATTTTGAGGATTGAAAATTCGTGGAAAGTTATTTACTGAACAAGCTAATTATTGATCATACTCGTCAGTCAAAGCAAGATGTGACCAAACATCAAAGAATTGAATGGATAAAAACATTTTTCATCCGGCAACGGACAACTTACCCTATCTTTGAATAAAGAATTTTTTTTGTTCATTTTTTCGTTCAGGCCATGTCAAGATTTTTTTTAACTGTAGTCCTTTTATCATCCTCACTCATTTCCTTCTCTCAGAATTCAAGAAAACAGCGGTGGGTCGATAGTGTATTTTCAAAACTGAAGACCGAAGAGAAGATTGGGCAAATGATCATGACATCGGTCTCTCCCAATTACGTCTCTCTTGCTGATCAGATCCGCCAGGTTAAGTCGGGCAAAATTGGAGGGGTTTACATTGATCGAATGGGAATTGCCAACTACGCCCGTTGGATAAATGAATTGCAAGCACAATCCAAAATACCATTACTTATTGGTGCCGATGTTTCTCACAATTTCGCCCGCACGTTTGATAGTGTGATGAACTTTTACGATCCATTGGTAGAATCCATGGCAAGCGACAGTGTGAAAAAAAGGGTCGATGTAGAGTTGGTTCGTCAAATGAAAATATTGAATGTCAATTTGGATTTCGCCATTGAAACACATGAAGCCGATGGACTAAAAATCACAGAAGTGGAGTTACCTCAAAGCATTTCCGGTTCAAAAGTAAATGACGAGGTAAAGAAAGCGCTTGCGAAGCAGAATGATATTTTAATTGTACCGACCAATATTGAGCGAACATTCAAGGCCATGGCCAAGACCATTAAAAAAGATAAAGTGTTGGCCGTACAAATCGATGAGTCGGTAAAAAAAATTCTGAGTAAGAAATATGATGCGGGGCTTCCTCAAAACAAATTCATCAACACCGATAATTTGTATCAGCGGCTTCATTCACCGGAAGCCAGGCTACTGAAACAACAAGCCACGGAAGATGTAGTGATGATTGTTAAAAATGATTCTAGCCTCATTCCCATTCAAAAATTAGAGAATACAACTTTCGCTTCGGTGAGCATTGGTGCTTCGAAAGAGAACGAGCTTACACATTATCTCTCCAAATACGCTCTCTTTCATCAAGAATCAGTTCTGAATCAGAATGACACAACCGGTTTAAGAGAAAGACTAAAAGATCAAGAAATTGTTGTCGTTGGACTATTCGTTACGCAACTAACAGAACAATTGATCGGATTCATTAAAGAAGTTTCTAAAGAACATCGAGTAATCATTTGCAATTTCACACAGCATCTCAATTTGGATTTTGCGAACAGCGCGGCTGTCATTGAGGCATTCACCACCGAACAAGGATTTCCTCAAGCAGCAGCTCAAATCATTTTTGGGGGAATAAGAGCTAAAAGAAAAATCACAGAGTCTGCCTCAGATTCTTTGCAAATAGTAAAATGGGTAACCACCAATTCCATCAACCGATTATCTTATCAACTTCCGGAAGCTGCTGGCATGGACAGCCGTACATTAGATCAAATTGATAGAATCGCCAATGAAGCAATCAGCATAGGCTCCACTCCCTGCCTTAATGTACTGGTAGCCAAAGATGGAAAAGTAGTATACGAAAAATCGTTTGGAAATCTGACTTATGAAAGTAAAAATCCTGCAACCGATGAAACCATTTTCGATCTCGCTTCGATAACAAAAGTCGCTGCCACGCTTCAAGCCGTGATGTACCTGCAAGAAAAAGGGTTGATCGACATCAACAAAAAAGCTTCGCTGTACTTGCCGGAGCTTAAAGGATCGAATAAAGAAGATTACACTATTAAGGATATTTTAACACATCAGGCCGGCTTGTGGCCATTTCTTCCCTTCTGGGCTGAGACGGTTAAGGATTCATCTGTTTGGAAAAAATATTATAGTAAGACTCAAACTGAAACCCATCCCTATCCTGTTTCAGAAAAAATATTCGCTGCAAAGTCAATGAAGGATTCATTGTGGCATTGGATCATTAAAGCAAAAGTAATCGAAAAACCAATTCGTACTGCCTATAGTTACAAGTACAGCGATATGGGTTTTTACATCATGCAGCACCTTGCAGAGAAAGTGCTTGGCATACGCTTAGACGATTTCCTTCAAAGGAATATTTACAGATCAATTGGTGCATACACTATGGGGTACTTGCCTTTGAGTAAATTTTTACCCAATCAAATAGCACCAACAGAAAGAGACACTTTGTTTCGCAAAAGTTTACTCATCGGTTACGTACATGATCAAGGGGCAGCTATGCACGGTGGAATTGCCGGCCATGCCGGATTGTTCAGCACTGGGAATGATCTTGCCAAACTTGGGCAGATGTGGCTGAACAAAGGAAGCTATGGAGGCATTCAATTTTTCAAACCCGAAACAATTGATTTGTCTACTTCACAGCAATTCGAAAACAGCAGCCGCGGATTGGGCTGGGACAAATCGATTCTTAATAATCCAAGCACATCGATGTACGCTTCTTCCAAGACATTTGGTCATACAGGCTTTACAGGAACAAGTATCTGGATTGATCCGGAATTCAATTTGATTTTTATATTTCTATCGAACCGGGTGTACCCCGATATGAACAATCGTAAAATATTAAATGCCAATATCCGTCCACGTATTCAGGATGTGGTTTATCAGTCGATTTTTGAATATTGTAAAAATCACGATCAATCGCTGAAACCAAATGAGTTGAAAACTGGTTTAACCGTCAAACCCTGAAACTTTGAAAAAGATTAATATCGGTATTGTTTGCTATCCCACCTTCGGAGGAAGCGGTGTTGTTGCCACTGAGCTGGGTAAAGGTCTCGCTCAAAAAGGACATAAAGTTCATTTCATTACATATAATCAACCGAGCCGTCTGGATTTTCTGAATGAGAATCTATTCTATCACGAAGTGGAATTCAACTCATATCCATTGTTTGAATATCCACCCTATGAACTTGCACTTGCCAGTAAAATGGTGAGCGTAGTTAAAAACGAAAAACTTGATTTGCTTCACGTTCATTATGCCATCCCTCATGCTTCGGCAGCATACATGGCTAAGCAGATATTAAAGAGCCAGGGAATTTATATTCCGATAGTTACTACACTTCACGGAACAGACATTACACTAGTAGGTCGTGACCCTTCGTACGAACCTGTAGTTACTTTCAGTATCAACCAATCCGATGGAGTGACTTCTGTTTCTCGCGATTTGAAAAAAGAAACTTACGAGTTTTTTGACATTCAAAATCACATCGAAGTAATTCCCAACTTTATTGATCTTGAGAAATTCAAAAAGCAAAAGAAAGATCATTTCAAAAAAGCCATTTGCCCTAATGGAGAATCGTTAGTTGTTCATACCTCCAATTTCCGCAAAGTAAAGCGAGTACCGGATGTGGTGAATACATTTTATAATATCCACAAAGAAATACCCGCAAAGCTTTTAATGATTGGCGATGGCCCTGAAAGAAATGCGGCCGAGCAATTGTCACGCGATCTCAACATCAGTCATGATGTACGTTTTTTAGGCAAGCTCGAAGCGGTTGAAGAGGTCCTCTCGGTAGCTGATTTATTTTTGATGCCGTCTGAAAAAGAAAGCTTTGGTTTGGCGGCACTCGAAGCGATGGCATGTGAAGTGCCCGTGATCAGTACAGATGTTGGCGGACTTCCCGAACTTCAGGTACAAGGTGTAACCGGATTCATGAGTGCCGTGGGCGACATCGAAGACATGACTAGGAAATCGTTGTTCATTCTCGATAAAAACAATTTGCCTCTGTTCAAAGCGAATGCACTTAAACGCGCGCAAGAATTTGATATCACTAATATTCTGCCTCTGTATGAAAACTACTATCAACAGATTCTGGAGAAATCATCGGTAAAAGAAACGGCTTAACGATTTTAAGCAAAGCTCAACTTGTGTAATCTTATTGAGCAAAGTAAATTTGTTTAGAATTTCCATGCAGCCCACGATCAAACCACAGAGCAAGGGAACGAAGCGGTTATTTGAAAATCCAATATTGGAGAAACTAACCCGCACACATATTTCTATTCCACTGATCATCTTTTTCTCCTACTCTTCAGCATTATTGTATTGGAGCATCACACACACTGCATTATCAATGACCACTACGGTAACCATGTTTTTTATTGGCATGGTTGCATTCACTTGGGTAGAGTATATGGTGCATCGCTATCTTTTTCACATGGGTGCCCACACGGAGCAGCGGGCCAAAGTACAGTACACACTTCATGGCGTTCATCACGAATTTCCTAAAGACAAAGAGCGCCTTGCGATGCCGCCCATCGTGAGCATTTCCATTTCTACCATCTTGTTGTTTCTATTCCGTCTGGTGATGGGTGATCTAGTGTTTTCTTTTTTGCCGGGATTCCTCATGGGTTACGCGGGCTACCTTTCCATTCACTACATGGTGCATGCCTTTCAACCACCAAAAAATTTCTTCAAAATTCTCTGGATAAATCACAGTATGCATCACTATAAAAATGGGGAGGGGATTTTCGGAGTGTCTTCTCCGCTGTGGGATTATATCTATGGAACGATGAGCAGAAAATAAAATCAAGAATCTTAATTCACTGGAGAAATCTTTCCCTGCTTAACACCATTAACAGCTGAGGCCAGCCGATTCCATTTTCTTTAAAAGAATTTTCAAGGCGAGCATACTGAACGAAGCCAAGATTTTTATACAACGTCACTGCGCCATCATTTACTGCTACAACACCAAGCGTGACTTGATCGATCATTGGGTTGTCAAATGCTTTCTTTAGCGCTTGAATCAAAAGTTCTTTGCCAATCCCATTTCCAGAATAGGAAGAGCGCACATACATCTGCACGATTTCACCACGGTGATCGGTCTTCGATCTTCCCTCCTGTCTGAATCCACAAATTCCAATTAGCTCGGCTTCATGAAAAGCACCCATAAGAAATTCGCGTGTATTCTTTTTGGCAAGTATCTTATCTAAAAGGAGAAAATCGCCAGCTGCTTCTTCCTCATAAGTCGACCCGAAATTTTCGGGATGCATTTTTAAGCATTCGAGCCTCACTCGTCTGTAGGCAGCAAGGTCACCGCCATTCAATACTCTATATGTTATTTCCATAGGAGAAGAGGATTGATCATAAATAAAAAAGCCCCGACAAATCGAGGCTGAATGAGTTTCGGATTATTTTAAATCCTGCTTTCTTTCGCTGTCTTTTGAGCAGGAGCTTTAGAATACGTTGGGCAAGTGTATTGGCTGCAAGCAGAGATGGCCACGGCCACCACGGCTAGAATTGCAATTGATTTTTTCATGGCTGTTGTGTTTTGGTTATACAAAAGTAATCGGGGAGAATAATTCAATCGTTTAAACAACGGGCAAATCCTTACATCCGTTCCCAAAAGTAAAAAAATGATCCGATAAACTGCCTAAAAAACAGATTACACGAACATAAAACAGCGTTTTTTGGTTTATCTTAAACATTCCTTAAGAAAAAATATGCTCGGGCATCGGTTCTCAAAATATACTCCACCCCCACAGGACGGAAAATCCGACTTCGAAAAGTTGCTAAAAATTTTCATGCAGCTGCTTTTGATTACATCGGGCAATGTGGCCGAAGCACTACAGTGGCTTACTGAAGTAGATAAACAATATAATCTTACCAATAAAGATTACGGAATTGGCGATTTTATAGAAGATCTAAAAAAGAATGGCTATATCACCGATGAAGGGCCAAACGGTGAATTCAAATTAAAACCAAAAGCCGAACAAAACCTCAGGCAATCGGCCCTCGAAGAGATTTTCGGAAAACTAAAACGAACGAGACCAGGGGGCCATCAAACTCCACACAATGGTCGCGGTGATGAACCAACGACTGATAGACGGGATTATGAGTTTGGTGATACGCTCGAACAAATTTCGGTAACAGATTCTCTTCGCAATGCCCAGATCAATCATGGTCTTGAAGATTTCTTCATGACAGAAGAAGATCTTGAAGTCGTAGAGAACGAATTCAAGGCACAGACCTCCACTGTCTTAATGATCGACATTTCGCACTCCATGATTTTGTATGGAGAAGATCGCATCACACCTGCAAAGAAAGTGGCGATGGCACTGGCCGAACTCATCACTAAAAAATATCCTAAAGACACACTTGATGTTTTGGTGTTTGGAGATGACGCCTGGCAAATTGAAATCAAAGATCTTCCTTACTTGAGTGTTGGGCCTTATCATACCAACACTGTTGCCGGACTTGAACTAGCCATGGGTATTTTGCGCAGACGCAAAAATACCAACAAACAAATTTTCATGATCACCGATGGCAAGCCAACCTGTATTAAGCAAGGAATTAAATATTATAAAAACGCTTTCGGCCTCGATCAAAAAATTCTAAACAAGACCCTAGACCTTGCTGTGGAGTTGAGGAAAATAAAAATACCGGTCACCACGTTTATGATTGCTACTGATCCTTATCTAAAAGCATTCGTGCGCGAGTTCACCAAAGCAAATAATGGCAACGCTTATTACAGCAGCTTGCAAGGATTAGGTAATTTGGTGTTTGAAGATTTTAAAAAGAACAGAACGAAGAACTTATAATCGTTATTAATTATCCGTTATTCGTAACGGCCTGATTAACGATTAACTTATAACGAATAACGATTACAGCAACAATGAACAAAGCCAAGACTCTCAAAGAACTCAAATCTTCCGGTTATAAATTCAAAACCATCAAAGATGAATTGCGCTTCAACTTGATTGAGAAACTGAAGAACAAAGAAAGCGTCTTCGAAGGGATTTGGGGTTATGAGGAAACGGTAATCCCCGATTTAGAAAGAGCTATTCTTGCCGGACATGATGTAAACTTTCTTGGATTAAGAGGACAAGCGAAGACTCGTCTCGCTCGGCTGATGGTGAATTTGCTTGACGAATATATTCCGGTTATTGAAGGATCAGAATTGAATGACGATCCATTGAATCCTATTTCTCGCTATGGCCGCGACAAAGTGAATGAGCTTGGAGATGAAACTCCGGTAGCGTGGTTGCATCGTGAAGAACGTTATACTGAAAAGCTCGCAACCCCGGATGTTTCGATTGCGGATTTGATTGGTGATGTTGATCCCATTAAAGCAGCTTCTTTAAAACTTCCTTACTCAGATGAACGTGTGATTCACTTCGGATTGATTCCTCGTTCGCATCGCTGCATTTTTGTAATCAACGAATTACCTGATTTACAAGCGCGAATTCAGGTGGCGTTGTTCAATATTTTACAAGAGGGTGATATACAAATTCGCGGTTTCAAATTGCGCTTGCCACTCGACATTCAATTTGTGTTCACTGCAAATCCCGAAGACTACACTAATCGTGGAAGCATTGTCACTCCATTGAAAGACCGCATCGATAGTCAGATCATCACACACTATCCCAAGACCTTGGATATTGGAAAACGAATCACGCAACAAGAAGCTCGCATTCGCGCTGAACAAAATAAGTTGGTTTCAATGGCCGAGATTGCCAAAGACATTATTGAGCAAATTGCGTTCGAAGCTCGCAAGAGTGAATTCGTAGACGCGAAGAGTGGTGTCTCTGCCCGCTTGACAATTTCTGCTTATGAAAATTTGATTGCTGCAGCAGAGCGAAGGAGTATTATCAACGGAGAAAAAATTACATTCATTCGCATTACTGATTTCATTGGAGTGATTCCATCCATCACAGGAAAAGTAGAATTGGTGTATGAAGGTCAGCAGGAAGGTCCGGGCATTGTAGCGCAAAATCTTTTGGGTAAAGCCATTCGCACACAGTTCATCAATTATTTTCCCGACCCAGAAAAATTCCGTAAGCAAAAAGAAAAAAGTCCATATCGGAAAATCACCGACTGGTTTGGCGAGGGCAACTCAGTTGACTTGCTTCATGACATGAGCAATCCGAATTATGAAAAGACATTGAAGGCTGTTCCGGGTCTTTCTGATTTGATCAATGAATATCAAAAAGGCCAGGATGCCAACAACAAATTATTTCTAATGGAGTTTGCTCTGCACGGATTAGCTGAATACAGTCTCATTAGCAAACACAATTTGACTGCCGGTCATCAGTTCAAAGATTTACTCAGCAGTATGTTCAGTTTGCCCAAAGAAGAAGACGATGAAGAAGGGGAAGCCTTCGGCAACGACAAATATTAATTCGGAAGAATTTCACGAGCTGTACAAGCTGGTGGCTGAAGGTGAAGGGCAACACCTGGAATTCAAACACAAAGTTGCACATCCCGAAAAAGTTGTTCGTGAGATGATCGCTTTTGCCAACAGCGAAGGCGGAACCATTCTCGTTGGTGTTGATGACAATAAAGAGTTAGTGGGGGTGAAATACCCAGACGAGGAGTTGATGAGTTTGCATGATGCTCTTCAAAAACATGTGAAACAAACACTGGTCTATCAAGATTCGTTGATCAAGTTAACTGATAAGCGATCGGTGCTTCGGTTAGATATTCCGCCAAGTGAAAAACCCCCCATTTATTTTTACCTGAACGAAAATGAGAAGGAAAGCTACGTTCGTGTAAATGACATGAGCATTAAGGCAAGCAAGGAAATGAACGAGATCGTTCGTAGAAAAAAGCAAGAGAAAGACACCCGCTTTTATTTTGCCCAACACGAACTCGCCTTGATGAAATATTTGGATGCGAATCCATTCATCACTCTTTATGATTTTCAAAAGCTCACAGGACTTAGTCAGTTTGCAGCATCTCGTAAACTAATACTGCTTGTACTGGCCAACGTATTGAAGATTACAGCCTCAGAAAAGGGGGACAAGTATTCAAGAATTTAAATCACTCTTCCCGACTTCACTTTTATCTCAGAACCTTCTGCTAAAAAAACAGACAAGGGCTTTTCCTTTTTTAAGAAATCAAATTCGTTGCCGTAAACACGAGCAAAGTCTACATCAATAGAATAACTCTTTGTCTTATAAGCTTCCCACTTCGGATGCTCGACTCCATACTCAGATGTTTGAGCTCCCACTTTTGTGTATCCCCAATAATGTTCGGTGATAAATTCTTCTTCGCTTCCGGCATTAATCGGGTATGACTCTGAAGAGGCACTGACTTTAAACGAATTCCAATTTTTCTTTTTCCATTGGTACTCCACAGTCAATGTCTCATTCTCTGGTTTCCATGAATGATTCATGGGCATCGTTTCGTAGTTCTCTTTGTAAATGGTATTGGCTACAAAAGTCAGTGCGGGCTTGGGTACAATCTCTTTAATAAACACAACTCCTCGTTTCCATTCGTCATTGTCTTTGTAACGAACATAAAATCGCAAATTGACTTCTTCAAAGTTGGTGTGAAACGGAATCTTAATGCCTTTGATCCTTGTATTTAAAAACATGAATCCCACCAGGCTCACATAACATCTTCCATTCCATAAATCAATTTCTGTTTTGTTTGGCATAAAGGGAAGCAAGAGATTTTTGTCAACAGCATAATTTGCCATCGCTAATTTTCTCCATTCGGCTTGTAAAAAAGTGGATGCCATGAATTACAATTCTTCCTCGCGCTCCAGCATCAGGATGGACGCTTGAGGAACAATGAAATATTTTTCATTTTCATACATCACTTCAATGGCGCCCTTCTGCAAGAAGATGGCAAGATCACCCTCTTGTGCCTGCAATGGCAAATACTTCACTTGCTCCTCTTTGCCTTTCCACAGATCATCTTCATCAGCAGGCATGGGCAATGGATAACCAGGTCCTACTTTGATTACATAACCTCTTTGAATTCTTTCTTTCTCTTGCACTCCAGGCGGAAGGTAAAGTCCGCTTTCAGTCTTATCCGATTCCTTCACCGGGCGTATCAATACCCGATCGCCCACCACAATCAGCTTTTTCAGTTTGTTATCATGAGTAACTTTCATAAAATCGTCTCGTTTATTCGTGTAAAATTAACTGGTCAATTGAAAATTGATTGCTTACTTTATAAATCTTCAACTCAATCTTATGAAAAAAATTCTACTAATGTGTGTCTCACTCTCGTGTGCACCCGGATTGTTCGCCCAAATTGATGCAGGGCTATTCCGCTTTCCGGATGTCTCGCAAAATCAAATTGTATTCTCTTATGCCAATGATCTTTGGATCGTTCTTAAAGACGGAGGCAATGCGGTGAAACTTAGCTCTCCTCCCGGAGTCGAAAGTTTTCCAAAATTCTCTCCGGATGGAATGAACATTACTTTCTCCGGAAACTATGATGGCAACACCGATGTCTATCTTATTCCAACTACTGGCGGAGTTCCATCTCGTCTTACTTATCATGGAATGACCGATCGTGTAGTTGATTGGACTCCCGATGGCAAAAGAATTCTTTTTGCTTCAGGTCGCGAAAGCGAAAAAGAAAGATTCAATCAACTCTACACCATTCCTACCGTAGGCGGTGCCACAGAAAAACTTCCTTTTGCTTTCGGAGAATTTGCGAGCTATTCACCGGATGGCAAACAGATGGCTATCGTTTTCAGATCAGAAGTGTTTCGCACGTGGAAACGCTATCGTGGTGGTGACGTAGCCGATATTTATGTTTTCAATTTGCAAGACAACAGTTCACAAAATATTTCATCACAAATCAATGCTGGTGAAGAACTGCCCATGTGGTCGGGCAGCTCTATCTATTTTCTTTCTGATAACGGACCGGAAAAGCGAATGAATTTGTGGCAGTACGATGCAATAACCAAAGCGCGTAAACAAGTAACCAAATTTTCTGACTATGATGTTCATTTTCCATCGCTCGGTCCCGCTGAAATTGTTTTCGAGGCCGGAGGAAAATTATATCTCTATCAACTTGCAGGTGGCCAGTTGAAAGAAGTAAAGGTGAGTTTGGTTTCCGATAAAGCATCGCTTAAACCATCTATCGAAAATGCTGAGAAATATGTTCAGCATGCTACAATCGGTCGCGATGGAAACCGCGCACTCTTCGAAGCACGTGGCGATATCTTTTCTTTACCTGCTGAAAATGGGTATGTAAAAAACATGACTCAGTCTTCGGGTTCTGCTGAAAGATATCCGGCCTGGTCTCCTGATGGAAAGACAATTGCTTACTGGAGCGATCAATCAGGTGAATATGAACTCTGGACGATGGATGTAGAAAATAATTCTGCACCAAAAAAGATTACGAATTACGGAGCTGGCTTCCGTTACAATTTATTCTGGTCGCCCGATAGTAAGAAGCTTGCTTTCATCGACAAAGCCATGAATATTAAAATCGTGGATGCTGTCAGTGGAGCAACAACAGATGTAGATAAAGGTCTTCGCATGAGTCATGGTTCTTTGGAAGGCTTCAGTGCAAGCTGGTCTCCAGATAGTCGTTGGCTCACTTATGCTCGAGATCTTGAAAATTATCACAACGCTGTTTTCGTTTTTGATTATCAGAATAAAAAAGCAACACAAATTACCAGCGGATATTACGAATGCTACAGCCCCGTTTTTGATACTGAAGGAAAATACATCTATACTTTTACCAATCAATACTTCAATCCATCGTATAGCGATCTCGACAATACTTTTATTTATGCTAACACTACGCAGCTTGCTGCGATCAGTCTGAAAAAAAGTACTCTATCACTGATTGCTCCTAAAAACGAAAAGGTAGAGATCAGGAAAGAAGAAACACCGGCTCCTGAAAAAAAGGATGAGAAGAAAGACGATAAAAAATCGAAAGATGCCAAGGAAGAAAAGAAGCCTTCCGTTACTCCGGTTGAAATAGATTTTGATGGAATCGAAAGCCGGTTGGTAATTCTTCCAAACAAGTCAGGCAGCTATTATCATTTGAGTTCCGTAAGTGGCAAAATAATTTACATGAAAGCTCCGAATACCGGAGCTGGTGGAGACGCAAAACCTTCTCTCAAATTTTACGACATCGACAAACGTGAAGAGAAAACGATTCTCGATGAGGCCAATGATTATGAACTCAGCGCTGATGGTAAGAAAATTCTTGTAGCCAAATCAAATGCTTGGGCCATCATCAAATCAGAAGAAGGGCAAAAATTTGAAAAGCCTTTGCGTCTTTCAGAAATGGAAATGCTTGTTGACCCGGTAAAAGAATGGAAACAGATTTTCATGGATACGTGGCGAATGGAGCGCGACTATTTTTATGATCCTGCCATGCATGGTGTCAACTGGCCGCAAGTAAAAGAGCGTTACCTCAAATTATTGGATGGTTCTATCACTCGCGAAGAAGTAAATTTCGTTTTGGGCGAGATGATTGCCGAGCTCAATGCTTCGCACACCTATCGCGGTGGCGGTGACGAAGAGCAACCGTTCAGAAAAAATGTGGGATACCTCGGAATCAATTGGCTAGCCGATGGAGATTTTTATAAAATCAAAAAGATCATCAGGCCTGCATCATGGGATGCTGAAGTTCGCTCACCTTTAGATTTACCCGGAGTAGAAATAAAAGAAGGCAATTATATTCTGGCTGTGAACGGAGTTCCTATCAGTTGCAAACTTGAACCAACTGCATTCTTTCAAGGGCTCGGTGGAAAAACAGTTGAACTTACATATAACACAACTGCAAGTTGGACAGGAGCAAAAACTGCAGTGGTACAAACACTTAATGATGAAGCACGCTTGCGTCATTTAGCATGGATTGAATCCAACAGAAAAAGAGTTGACGAGGCCAGCAATGGAGACGTGGGCTACATCTATGTTCGCAGTACGGGCATCGATGGACAAAATGAATTAGTCAGACAATTCAATGCACAGTGGGATAAGAAAGCATTAGTAATCGATGAGCGTTTTAATAATGGCGGGCAAATTCCAGATCGATTCGTAGAATTACTAAATCGTGAGCCGCTTGCCTTCTGGGCTATTCGCGATGGAAATACCTGGCCATGGCCTCCGTACGCACACTTCGGTCCAAAGGTGATGTTGATTAATGGATGGAGCGGCTCTGGTGGCGATGCGTTCCCGGATTATTTCAGAAAGAAAAAACTTGGCCCACTGATCGGTGCAAGAACGTGGGGCGGATTGATTGGCATCAGTGGAGTTCCACAACTGATTGATGGCGGTGGAATCACAGTGCCAACATTCAGAATGTACAATCCTGATGGCACTTGGTTTAAAGAAGGTCATGGTGTTGATCCTGATATTGAGGTGCAAGAAGATTTGACTTCATTATCAAAAGGAGTTGACACTCAACTTGAGCGTGCAATCACTGAAGTAAAAGAGGCGATAAAGAAAAGCCCTGCTCGTCCGGCTCGTCCGGCTGCAGAAGTGAGATAAAATTCTTTTAAATCTTGAAAAATGTCGCATTGAATCTCAGTGCGACATTTTTTTATTCACACCATCAAGTCAGGGCTTGGTCAATCTACAAATCTTTATAAAATCTTTACACCATTTGCCTTTTCTTTATATCCGATTTATATCCTTACACCTACTTTTGGCACATGATCGGACACTACTCAAACATCGGCCAGCTTACCAAAACTAAGCAATATGCTCTGGTACTGGCTGTCATCGCCATTATAGTTGGCACAGGTCTGGTTTTTCAAGGAAGTGTGGGCTACAGAGTGGTGGCGTTTGCATTGCTACTTTCCATTTCGTTAATGGCACTTTTTCTCGACATCAAGCCTGTCATTCTTGCGGCTGTTCTAAGTGCACTACTGTGGGATTATCTATTTATACCTCCTCGCTTTACTTTCGTTGTTGGTACCACAGAAGATCGCCTATTACTGGCCACTTATTTTATTGTGGCATTGCTTCACGCAGTTCTGACATTCAAAATCCGCGAGGCACAGCATGAGATCAGCAAGCGCGAAGAAAAAGCCAACTCCGTAAAATATTATAACACCCTGCTCAATTCACTCTCGCATGAACTTCGCACACCCATTACGACCATCATCGGTGCATGTGACAATATTCTTTCTAAGAATTCCAAACTTACCGAAAGCAATAGGCACGAGCTTCTGGAAGAAATTTCTACAGCTGCTATTCGCCTAAACCAGCAGGTGGAAAATTTACTGAGCATGTCCCGGATCGAATCAGGAGTATTTAAAGTACGGAAGGATTGGTGCGATGTTCATGAGTTGATTTACCGATCTCTTCAGCGTTTTGATGTTTCGCTCAAAGACCATCCAGTTTCAGTTTTTATTCCTGAAAATTTTCAGTTGTTCAAATTGGATTATGGGTTGATGGAGCAAATTCTTTCCAATCTGATCAACAATGTGATTCAACATACACCATCAGGAACATCGTTCGTGATCTCGGCCGCATGTATAAATGAAAAACTGATTTTGAGCGTGGCAGATACGGGCAAAGGATTTCCCGAGGCGGAAGTGGAAAAGGTGTTCGAAAAATTCTATCGCATAAAAGGCTCGCGTCCGGGGGGCACCGGCCTGGGACTGTCGATCGTTCGAGGTTTTGTTGAAGCACAAGGCGGAACCATCGCATTGCGTAATCTTCCACTGAGTGGTGCAGAATTCACTATGACATTTGCTACAGAAATTTCATACTTAAGTGGCTTGAAAAATGACTAACCCGGTGATTTTAATAATCGATGACGAATCACAGATTCGAAAATTGCTGACGATCACTTTGCAGTCGAACGGCTATCACGTTGTGGAATCTGAAAATGCTAAGGAAGGAATGATCACTGCCGCCAGCAGACCTCCTGACTTGATATTACTTGACCTTGGATTGCCCGATGAGAGCGGTCACGAGGTATTGAAGCACTTGCGTGAGTGGTATTCTAATCCGATAATCATTTTATCGGTTCAAGACAGCGAAGAAGATATTGTTGCCGCTCTAGATAATGGCGCCAATGATTATCTGGTGAAACCTTTTCGAACTGGAGAGCTATTAGCACGGATCAGATCTGCTATCAGAAAAAATTCGTTGGACGAAAATTCTCCTGCGGTTGAATGCGGAGAGTTGACAATCGATTTTGCGTCTCGTGTAGTGAAGAAGGAAGGCAAGATTGTAAAACTTACCGCAACCGAATATTCACTACTGGCATTGATGGTGAAGAACGAAGGCAAAGTTCTTACTCATCAGTATTTATTAAATCAGGTTTGGGGTCCATCTTATAAAAGTGAATCGCAATACCTCAGAGTTTTTGTGGCACAATTAAGAAAGAAAATCGAAACTGATCCCAACCGACCAATACACATCATCACTGAGTCGGGCGTGGGATACAGGTTTATGAGCAAGTAGACTTCAATTAAAAGTATTGGTTATGAAAAAATCGAATTTAAGCTCGAGTGGGATTACTATGTCCACACTTTTGGTGGCGCTGGGAATCATTTACGGAGACATTGGCACAAGTCCATTATATGTATTGCGAGCTATTGTGGGCGATCGGACCATCTCTGAAGAGCTTGTGCTTGGCGGGGTATCATGCATTTTCTGGACACTGACTTTACAAACCACATTAAAATATGTACTACTCACGCTGATGGCTGATAACGAAGGTGAGGGTGGTGTGTTCTCGTTATACGCGTTAGTGAGACGATACAGTAAAGCATTGGTGATACCAACAATTTTAGGCGCTACTACTTTACTGGCTGATGGAATTATCACACCGCCAATTTCTGTGGCGTCAGCTATCGAAGGGTTGAATATGGTGATCCCCAACATTCCTTCGGTTCCGATTGTTGTCGTTATTCTATCACTGCTTTTTTTCTTTCAGCGTTTTGGCACCTATCGCATCGGGAGCACCTTCGGACCGATGATGGCAGTATGGTTTGTGATGTTATTTGCGCTTGGCTTTAGCCAAATCATTGGGCACGCAGAAGTGCTGAAGGCGTTGAGTCCCCATTACGCTTATAACTTACTTGTAAAATATCCTCATGGCTTTTGGTTGCTCGGTGCTGTCTTCTTGGCTACAACGGGGGCAGAAGCTTTGTATTCCGATCTCGGCCATTGCGGAAGGGAAAACATTCGCATCACCTGGGTGTTCGTGAAAGTTTGTCTCGTAACAAATTACCTCGGACAAGCCGCTTGGATTTTAAGTCAGGGAAATGTTTCATTAAACGACATCAACCCATTTTATGGAATGATGCCGCGGTGGTTTTTGATACCCGGTATTGCTATCGCTACTATGGCTGCCATCATTGCATCGCAGGCACTGATCAGCGGATCATTTACATTGATTAACGAAGCAATGAGTTTGAATTTCTGGCCGCGCGTTACCGTGCGCCAGCCTACAGATCTCAAAGGACAGATTTACATTCCAAGTGTCAATAGCATTCTTTGGTTCGGTTGCGTCCTGATGATTTTGTACTTCCAAAATTCAGCGCACATGGAGGCTGCGTATGGTTTTTCTATCACCATCGCGATGATGATGACCACCTACCTGCTGTCGTATTACCTGCTGTTCCGCAAAAAGTGGAACAAGGTCCTGGTGTTTGCGATCCTGGCTTTATTCTCCGTTGTCGAGTTTTCATTCTTCATCACCAACGTAGCCAAAATCAAAGAACGTTGGATGTTCTTGTTTTTCGAGCTATTCATTTTCATGGTCATGTATGTTTGGTACTATGCCCGTAAAATCAACAACCGGCTTGTGCAGTTTGTGGAGCTAGGGAAATTTACCAACATCATTAAAGAGCTTAGTGAAGACGACAGCATTCCGAAATTCGCTACACACTTAATTTACCTCACAAAAGCAAACTATCGAGAACAGATTGAGGAGAAAATCATCAAATCCATTCTCAGCAAAAAACCGAAACGTGCCGATGTGTATTGGTTTGTGCACGTGCATCGCACCGATGAGCCATACACGTTGAGTTATGATGTAAGCGAATTGGTTGATGACAAAATTATCAAAGTCAACCTCAACATTGGTTTCCGTGTGCAGGCTCGCACTGAACTCTTCTTCAAAAAAATTGTGCGTGAACTTGTTGCCAACAAGGAATTGAATCTCCACATCCGCCCGGACGGGTCAACCAAATACAATCATGAGCCGGACTTCAAGTTTGTGATTATTGAAAAATTCCTTTCCGTTGAAAATGAATTTGCAGTTAGAGAAGGCCTCCTGCTCAACGGGTATTTTCTCCTTAAAAGATTTGGCCAAAGCGATGAGAAGGCGTTTGGTCTTGATAAGAGTGATGTTATAGAGGAGCAGGTTCCTCTTGTTTATCACATGACCGAAGGCGTGAAGCTCAACCGCATTTCCAGTGAAGCTGACAAAACTTATGTACAACAATAACTTTATGAAAAAACTGATTTTACTTTTTGCTTACGTATTCTTCTTGGGAGAATGCACTATTGCTCAACAACAGACAGGAACCCCCTTTGAGGGCATCGACCAAACCTGGCAAAACGGAGCTGACCGAAGAGATTCTTCCGTCTTCAAGAATATCAAGTATTTCTCACCTACTATTTTGATTGACTTGAACTATAACTACTCCTTCAACAATCCGATTGATAACACTGTGGTTGGGTCAACCGCGCTTGCTCGTTGTAACGAAATGCAGTTATCAGCTCTTCACTTTGGTGGTGACTTCAATGTTGATAATGTTCGCGGAAGATTCATGACACAGTTTGGAACGAGGTCAACTGTAATTCCCAGAAATGATTTTAGTCCGTATCGTGGTCAATACGAACTGGCAAACATCTATCGATATTTAAGTGAAGCCTACGCAGGTTATCATTTCAATAAATGGAATGGTATCAATGTGGATGCGGGCTTGTTTATGTCTTACATCGGCTTGAACTCTTTCTATCAAGCGGAGAACTGGGAATATCAAGCTTCATATACCTCTGATAATACTCCTTGGTTTTTCAACGGAATCAGAATACAGATATTCCCGACTAAGAATTGGAAGATAGAACCTTGGATCATCAACGGCTGGCAGAGCTATGGCTCATTTAATTCTATGCCTGGTTTAGGTGGAAGCATTACCTATATGTCGAGCAACAGCAATCTGAAACTGATTACTAACGATTATTACGGAGCTGATGCGGCAAACATCCCATCGAGAAAAAGATTTCACTCAGATAACAGCGCTATTGTCAGATACTATAACAAACCTAATAGAAAAGGTATAACCAAGATGGCTTTTTCAGCTACTGTAGATTTTGGCTCCGAGAAAGGTGGCGGTGTTAATGGCTTCAAGGATGGTGGTCCAAGTAATCCCGCACAATATTTCGTGAGCTGGATGATTTACAACCGCATGTGGTTTGCTAAAAACAAATTGGCGTGGACTGTTGGTGGTGGCTGGATGAAAAATCCCGGGCGATATTTAGTGCTTTATCCAACTGGTCAGGCAAGCCCCCTGCCTAATCCTTATAACCCAACACAAACAGCAGGCGCATATCCTTTCGATACTTCTACAGGAACTCAGTTTGAAGGATGGGACTGTTCGACCAACATTGACTTTATGCCTTCGCAGTATATCACATTTAGAATTGAAGCAGTGCATCGCGAAAGCAGCGTACCTTATTTTGCAGGACATGGAGGCGTGACTTCGCCTGACGGACTTACTACAACTCCTGTTGGACCAACAAGTGCGAATCCCAATTGGCGGCCTGATCTTGTCAAGGCCGAGACCAAAATAATCTTCGCAATTCTTTTCAGATTATGATAGTTCGACTTTTGGCGAAATACATTAAACGAGGATAGTTTAATTTAGAAATTGATAACTCGAAGCCTATGGATGTTATCAAATCAATTTCAGTCTTTCTTCTGGCAGGCCTCTGCGAAATAGGCGGAGGTTACCTTGTATGGATGTGGTTGAGAAAAGGATACGCAATAACCTATGGCGTTGCGGGGGCAGTGATATTAGTACTTTATGGAATTGTTGCCACATGGCAACCTTCAAATTTCGGTCGAGTTTATGCAGCCTACGGAGGAATCTTCATTGTGGTGTCAATCTTGTGGGCATATATGATTGACGATTTTAAACCCGACAAGTACGATATTATAGGTGCGTTGATCACCTTGTTGGGAGCCTATATCATTTACTACGCACCAAGAAACTAATTCCACAACTCCGCTCTCAATTACGCACCGGATTTTGCTCATTTATAAGGCAAAGTAATTTTTGCAATGCTTTTTCAGAATATAGGATTTCAACTAGATAGAATTCTTCAAATGTTAGGTCGGCTCGTTGGAAGAGCACCAAATAAGCTTTGAGATATTATCAAAACAAATCCCCCTGCTCATCCTTCTTCTCGGGATAAGATTCGGTGGTGTACAATGGAAGCTTATTCAGGCGATTGGATAGAATGGAATCTTCTGTGACTATGCCTTTTGAATTGGCCTCACTCTTGAGTGTTGAAGTTTCTTGTTCCAATTCTTTGGCGCTGATTTGTTTTGCTCTTCGCTCAATAGGTGGATTGATTTTCTCAGCCTTCTCAAATTCTGAAACCTTCTCCAAAATATCTTTTGGAAGATCGGCTTCGCTGCGATAAACCAACTCAAAGAACTGACGAGTGAAAAATCCGTCAATCTGAATTCTTCTTTTGGACAGGTGAACAAACTTGCCAAGCACCCGACAAATGTTTTCACGCTCTTCTGGGCTTAGCTGTTCAGCAAATTCGTAGTCTTCGATTTTTAGTAAACTTAAAATCACCGGCTCGAGAGAATCAATTGAAATCACAAACACATTGTAATCGGCCAGTCTGAAAACATACTGGTCGAGAGTTTCTAAAGTGTTGGTTGGCACTACAAGGAAAATATCTTTTTTAACATCTTGCTCCTTCGCATATTTTTTTGCCGACTCTGCCTGGTTCTTCAAGTAGTTTCTGAAGTTGGATAAGTCTTCTCCGGCCGGACTCTTCGCATCAAACACCACAAACTCATTGCTGATTTTTAAAGTATTGTCAGGCTCACCTTTGAATGGAACTTTCTCTACATATTCAATTGTGTGCTTCGAGCAAATGGTCTTGATGGTATTCTTTACATTCTCCTGGTGGGCAGTCCACGTTTCACGAAGTTTGTGTATGCGATTTAGCTCTGCGTCTTTTCTTTCTTGTAGTTCGCGATTGCGATCATTCTGAATTCTTGCCTGAATATTTTCCAATGACGAAACTCCCTTGGCGTGTTCTTGCTTCCTGAATTCTTCGTCTTTTAGCAGCTGGGTATTTTGTTGAACATTCTTTTGAAGATCGCGTTCAGTGGCTTCCAGTCGTTCGCGCAACACGGCCACTTCGTTGGAGAGTTCTGTTCCTCGCTTAAAGTAAAGTTTGTTTTGCTCCGTGGTAGTGGCCAACTCTTTTTGAAGTAATTCAATTTGTTTATTCGATTCTTTTAAGACCAGAACTTCGGTGTTCAGCCGGGTAACTGATTCCGCCATGTTCTTGGTGGTAGATCTTTCTATTGATAAAGCATTGGCAGTTTGAGTTGACTCTTCAACTTTCGAAATCATTTTCTGCAAGTCTGCAGCTGCATCAATCAATTGGTTCTTGACCTTGCCCCAACTGAAAAGTCGGTTAAAAAAACTAATCCCTTTTAGGCTTTCAAAAAGTCTTTTGATGTTATCGAGGTTGTTATCCATAGTAATGTGTTGCACAAAGTTAGGTCATTTCATCCCTCGTACAACGGATGATTTGCCGATTGAGGGGTAAAAAAATTCAATTCGACACAAAGCATTGAAGGCATGAGAGAAAAATATTACCTTGCTCAGTCTAAACTTTAATTCTCCCTATGAAGAAACTACTTGTCCTTGGATTGGCTCTTGTCTTTGCACCCAGTCTTTATGCGCAAATCAATAATGACGAGTTGCAAATGTTTCAGACTTTGTTTGGTATGTCCAAAAAAGAAATCGTTGCCGAGTTTGTAAAAATCGATGGGCCAAAAAACGATGCTTTCTGGAAATTGTATAATGATTACGAGAATAGCCGCAAGCAACTTGGTCAGAAACGATTTGTTGCCCTCAATAATTACGTAAAAAATTATTCCAAGCTTACTGCCACTGAAACGGATGAGATTATGGAAGACATCATACTTCTCACCACCAGTCAGGATAAGCTCATCGCCCGGTATTATAAAAAAATAAAGGGCGCCATTGGGATTAACATTGCCGCACAGTTTTATCAAATTGAGTGGTATATGCAAAGTCAGGTGCGCACTAACATTTTGGAAAATATTCCCACTATCAACGAGCTTGAAAAGAAAAAATAGCCGCTCTGGCCAATCTCTTTTTCGTTAGGCTTTCCATTCGGTTTTGGGTAAATTTGATCCCTCCTATTTCGGAGATTTAAAAACTACTCTTTATGGTTGATACAATTACGTCCGCTCAAAATGCTATTGAGCTCGAAGAAAAATATGGTGCACACAATTATCACCCGCTCCCTGTAGTACTTCACAAAGGAGAGGGCGTCTTCTTGTGGGATGTAGAAGGCAAACGTTACTACGATTTCCTTTCAGCTTACAGTGCGGTTAACCAAGGTCATTGTCATCCACGCATCATCAATGCGATGATCAACCAGGCAAAAGAACTCACACTTACATCACGTGCATTTTATAATGATAAGCTCGGCCTTGCCGAAAAATATGTTTGCGAACTATTTGGCTACGAAAAAGCCCTGTTTATGAACAGCGGTGCAGAAGCCAATGAAACAGCAATTAAGCTTGCGCGCAAATGGGGATACACTAAAAAAGGAATTGAAGAAAACAAAGCGGTGATCGTTGCTGCCAAGCAAAATTTTCACGGCAGAACCACAACTATCATTTCAGCTTCAACGGATGAATCTGCCACAAAACATTTTGGTCCCTTCATGCCGGGCTTTGAAATAATAGATTACGATAGCGTTGCTGCGCTTGAAAAAGCATTGACCAACAAAAATGTTTGCGCTCTCTGGATTGAACCAATTCAAGGTGAAGCGGGAGTTTACGTTCCACACGATGGCTATTTGAAAGCAGCTGAAAAACTTTGCAAGCAACACAATGTGCTCTTGATGATGGACGAAATTCAAACAGGTATTGCCCGAACAGGAAAAATGCTTGCCAGTGATCATGAAAATGTGAAACCTGATCTTTTGATTTTGGGTAAGGCATTATCTGGCGGAGTGATGCCAATTTCTGTGGTGCTTGCCAATGATGAAGTGATGATGGTGATCAAACCGGGCGAGCACGGCTCAACGTTCGGAGGAAATCCTTTAGCCGCTGCAGTGTGCATGGAATCTCTGCAAGTGATCAAAGACGAGAAGCTCGCTGAGAATGCCGAACGATTAGGAAAAATCTTCCGCGATCGAATGAATGCATTGATCAAGAAAACAAAGATGATCACGTTGACTCGTGGTAAAGGATTGCTCAACGCGATTGTGATCAATGACACACCGCAAAGTGAAACTGCCTGGAATTTGTGTTTGAAGTTTGCCGAAAATGGATTGCTCGCGAAACCAACGCACGGAAATATTATTCGACTCGCCCCTCCATTGGTAATCACAGAAGAGCAAATTCATGAATGCTGTGATATTATAGAGAAGTGCGTGCTGGCGATGTAAAGAGGTTCAAAGTTTTCTTAATTTTAAAAAAATTGCCTCAAGCAACTCTTGTTTAGTTGAGTTGTCATTGTGCCTAAATTTAAAAAAATGAAAACTTTCCTATTCGCTGCCTTCGTATCAATTGCTCTCGTGGCACAATCGCAAAACAAAAATCCATTAGCCACTGAAATTGTTACTTCCGATCTGGACAATTTTTGGATTGCTTTAGACAAAGCAGGACCCGATGTAAATCCCGATGCCATCGACAAATATTATCTAAAACCGGGTTCCAAAGGAATCAAAGGCTTTATGAAGATGCGAATTAAAGATTCAGAGAGTTTGGCGAAGGTAATTAAAGAACATACCAAGTATTATCATTCCATAAAGCCAAGTGTGGATAGCATTGCGGGAATGAAAAAACAAATCATTGATGCGCTGGTTAAACTAAAAGATCTTTATCCCGAAGCCATTTTCCCTCCCGTGTATTTTGTGATTGGAGCTCTTAATTCTGGAGGCACATCTTCTGATGATGGACTTATCATCGGAGCCGAGATGTATGGCATGACACCCCAAACCCCAAAAGACGAACTAAGCAGTTGGCACAAAACCGTTATAAAACCAGTAAATCAAATACCACACATTGTTGCGCATGAGCTAATCCATTTTCAACAACATTATGATGGTGGCACTTTGCTTGAAGCATGCATTAAAGAAGGAGCAGCAGATTTCATTGCCGAATTAATTTCCGGAAAGCACATTAACGAACAAGTGCATGATTTCGCTAATCCGAAAGAAAAAGAATTATGGGAGGAGTTTAAAACAAAGATGGACCAGAAGGACTACAAAGGCTGGCTTTACAGCTCCGGTTCAAAAGAAGGCAGACCTAATGATCTTGGATATTGGATGGGGTACAAAATCACCAAAGCTTATTATGATCAGGCTTCCGACAAAAAAATAGCCATCAAAGAAATTTTAAACATTAAGAACTTCCATAAGTTTTTAGACAAAAGTGGATATGCCTTAAAATTCAAATAAGTAAAATCACTCGTGGTTGACGAGGTAAATGACTAACTTTTGTTTTATTAAATCCTAATTCACTGTCATGAAAACGAAACTGATTCTCTTTTTGCTTGGCGCGATGGGAAGCGCATTTTGTCAAACTATTCCATCTGCGGAAGTTCAAATTAAAACGGCATTGCTTGCTGCACCTGAAGAATCGAAAGCCAAGGCGATGGTGTATGGTTATTCTCCCAAAGGGGATTTCATTGTGCTCCGCAAAGGCGAAAACGAAATGGTTTGTCTTGCTGATAACCCTAACCAACCTGGTCTAAGTGTTTCATGTTATCATAAAAGCCTGGATCCCTTCATGGCACGTGGCCGTGAGTTAAAAAAAGAAGGAAAAAAATTTCAGGAAATCTTCGATATCCGTGACCAGGAAGTTAAAAGTGGTAAACTGATCATGCCAAAGCAACCCACCACTCTTTTTGTTTTTAGTGCCGACAAGGAAAAATATAATCCGGAGACAGGAGAAGTTCAAGACGGTTACGAGCGCTCTGTTATCTACATTCCATTTGCCACAGCCGAAAGTACGGGCCTGCCTACTAAACCTGTTGGACCTGGTTTGCCTTGGATTATGGATCCCGGCACTTATCGTGCGCATATCATGATTGATCCTCCGAAGAAATAATTGCGTTCTTCAGTGGTCTAAAACTAAGTCAGCTCCGCATTTTTTTATCCTGATTGCTTGATGCTCAGTTTTTTATACTTTTGTCGCTTCTCTTAGAGCTGAAAATTATTAGTAGACCCCAAAGTAGGTACCATGAAGTCATTGATGAGAAATTCTCTTGTTTTAATCTCTTTTTCATTACTTCTCACAAGTTGCGGAACCATTTGCGGTGGCTCCTATTACAATGCAAGCATCTTAGTTAACGGCAGGCCAAACGCTGAAATCGTTCGTGATGGACAAATGGTTGGTAATGGCAGCGCTAACGTAAGGGTTAAGCGAAACATGGCCAATAGATTTTCACTCATCATTAGAGAAAAAGGATGCCAGGAGCAGAATTTTAATTATACCGGAAGAACATTCAGGGGTTGGGCTTTAGTAGGCACAATAGTAACATGGACAGGCAGTAATGGTATACCTTATGGTGTTGTTCTTGATTTAGCTACTGGCGCATTCTGGAAACCGGATGCGACAGAGAAGGGAATTGTTAAACATAACTATAAGAACTACCAATACATTATTAATTACACCGGGTGCGAATCTAAGATTCAAGAAGTTGCTCCTGCAGTTTCAGATAAACTCGTGGATGTGGTGTATTTGAAAAACGGAAGTAGAATCAAGGGCACTTTAATTGATCAAGACCCCACCACACACGTTAAAATTCAAACCGCTGATGGAAGCATTTTCGTTTTCAAAATTGACGAAATCGAAAAAGTGACCCGAGAATAACAGTCTTACTAAAATTCAGATATCCTTTTACGTCTGGATTTTGTAACAAATTCACTTTCTTTGGATATTCAAATTATCCGTGCAAACTCTTGGCCGCTCCGACCGTGTTGATCTCCCAGGCTTAGGCTTGGAAAATATCCATGCAAAAATTGATACCGGTGCCTACACTTGTAGCCTGCATTGCTCCACTACAAAAGTGGTCAACGGAAAACTGAAATTTGTTTTGCTTGATGAAGAGCATCCCGAATTTACGGGGCGTACTTATTCATTTAAAAAATTTGAACAGCGCGAAATAAAAAATTCATTTGGTGAAGCGGAACTTCGTTACGTAATCAAGACCAAAATAAAAATTTTCGATCACCTCATTCGGGCTGAATTTTCACTTAGTGATCGCGGAAACCTCAAATTCCCCGTGTTGCTGGGGCGGAAAATTTTACGCAACCGTTTCCTCATCGATGTAACCAAAAAAGATTTATCTTACCTTGAGAAGGTTAGCTTATAGTCTTTTATTGTTAATCGTGCTTTAACACAATTAACGACACACAAACCACCAATAACGAATTGCCATGAACATCGCCATCCTTTCGCGCGATCCTAAACTTTACTCCACACGCAGACTCAAGGAGGCGGGAGAAAAGCGAGGTCACAAAATTGAAATCATCGACCACATGAAGTGCGTGCTGCTCATCGAAAAGAAAAATCCGATGGTGTTAGTCAACGGGCGCAAGCTGGATTACTTCGATGCAATCATTCCCCGCATTGGTGCTTCCGTAACTTTTTACGGTGCCGCGGTAGTTCGTCAATTTGAGATGATGAAAGTTTTTACAGCCGTGGAATCACAAGCACTCATTCGCTCACGCGATAAACTTCGTAGCATGCAAATTCTTTCACGTGCCGGTATGGGATTACCCAAAACAGTGTTCATGGATTATACCAAAGACACCGAAGGAATCATTGAAGCAGTCGGTGGTGCACCTGTGGTAATTAAACTACTCGAAGGCACGCAAGGGCTAGGTGTTGTTCTTGCGGAAAACAAAAAAGCAGCGCAATCAGTGATCGAAGCCTTTCATGGAGTAAAGGCTCGTATTATCGTTCAGGAATTTATTAAAGAAGCTAAAGGTTCAGACATCCGGGCGTTTGTTGTGAATGGTGAAGTAGTTGGTGCAATGAAAAGACAAGCACGGGATGGTGAGTTTCGCTCTAACCTGCATCGCGGGGGTCATGCCACAGTCGTGAAATTAGATCGTCATCAAAAACACGCTGCCATAATCGCTGCAAAAAAATTAGGGCTTGCGGTGGCAGGTGTGGATATGCTCCCCTCGGGTCGCGGGCCATTGATCATTGAAGTAAATTCATCGCCAGGCCTTGAAGGAATTGAAGGCGCTACTCAAGTAGATATCGCAGGGAAAATTTATCAATACATTGAGAAGCACGCGGGGAAAAAGAAAATTCAGAAGGACAAGATCAATGCGTGAGCCAATTCAAAATTGAAAAATTTCAAATTCAAAATTTTGACTGATGACTAAATCGATATCCATTGCAGAACACGAAATAAAACCCGGAGAGTTCAAAGAAATTAACATCAACATTGCTCGATTACCATCGCGTACCATGATCGAGACTCCCATTTATGTATATCGCGGAATTGAAGACGGACCTACACTTGCCCTCACCGCTGGGATGCATGGCGATGAAATCAATGGGATGGAAATTGTTAGGAGAATAATTGATCTCGGCTACAACCGGGTGAAACGCGGAACCGTTCTTTGCATGCCGGTGATCAATGTGTACGGCTTTCTAAATTACTCACGCGAAGTGCCTGATGGAAAAGATATCAATCGTTCATTCCCCGGAAGCAAAAACGGCTCACTTGCTGCACGCGTAGCCTATCACATGACTCATGATATTCTGCCCTTCATTGATTATGGGGTTGACTTCCATACAGGTGGAGCTATGCGCACCAACTATCCACAAGTGCGATGCATGATGAAAGAAGAAATCAATGTGGAGTTGGCCAATGCATTTCATGCGCCATTTACGATTGATTCACCATTTAGACCTCATTCTCTCCGCCTCACTGCTTCCAAAAAAAATAAACACATTATTGTATATGAAGGAGGCGAATCCATTCGCTTCGATCAATACGCTATTCAGGAAGGAATCAATGGCACACTTCGGTTGATGAAACACCTCAACATGATAGATGATGCGCCAAAATCAAATGAAGAAAATAGAATTATTTGGAGTTCTTCTTGGGCACGAGCACGAACAGCAGGCTTATTTCAACCCGAGATCAAGTGCGGAGAGTTTATTAAAAAGAATCAATTAGTTGGGACCCTCACTGACCCATTCGGTGAATTCAAAGAGCAAATCAAATCTCCCTCCACAGGCTATGTCGTTGGATTGAATAACAATCCTGTTGTGAACGCAGGTGATGCATTGCTTCACATTGGATTGGATAATGTTTGCAAGATTGATGGCGGTGGAGAGGAATAATCTACTTTGTATTTGATCATTTATGAAATATTTATTTTCGATCGCCTTAGTGAGTGCTTTTATAACTGTTCATGCTCAGAAAGCAAAAGACTATTCAGAAATCACAACTGAACTCGTTCAAAAAATCGAACGTGCTCACACCTCCTCAACTCCATTGAGAATAGCCGTTACTCCGTTCGTTCCATCTAACTCTGAAGAGACATCAAAAGCATTTGGCGAATACCTGACCGAATCGATAACCGGAAAGCTTTCTGAAAATCCTCAGAAGTTTAAAGTGTTCGAGCGCCAGCGGTTAGATGCCATCTTCAAAGAAAACCAATTGATGTTGGGTGGAATGATGAAGCCGAGTGAAGCACTCAAGATAGGTCAACTGCTTCCCATCGATGCACTGTTCTCCGGAACTTACACAAAACTGAAATCCTACATTGACATCAGTGGCCGCTTGATTGATGTTGCTTCAGGGGAGATCTTAACGAGCTATTCCGGTCGCATAAAGCTGAATAAAAACATAAAGACACTTTTTGAGTCAACTCAATTTTCAACTCAAGCTATTCAGCCTAACAACAATGTTCAGCCCAACAACAGCAATCCTCAACCCACGAACATCACGATCGTCAATCAAATTAATAACAATCCAACAGACGCTGTAAAAAAATCTAAAGTAGATATCTGCAAAGAAAAGGTAGAGGCTTTTAGACCCAGGCTTGAAGATTTATCAACCGATGATAAAATAAAATCCGCTGTTCAAGAAGCAATGAAAACGCCATTCGATAATCTGTGTGGTCAGCTACATTATTATGTCATCTCTGCTCTGACACGTTATCATCTTTATCCCAATGACTATAAAAGATTTTTAGCTTCCACGCTCGATACCATTGCTTATCCCACCAACGATGATCGCGCTTATGAAATTGTTCGCTATTGGGCAGATGACAAATCCATCGATGATCAAGAATGGAATTCAGGATTTGCAGCAGTAAAGAAAGTAGGCAACTACACCTTGTCGAGTTATATCAGTTATCTCATTGGAAAAGTAAATGACGATCCCTCCATTCTTCAACAACGAATGAGGTCAGTAATGGATCTGGCAAAAACTCAGAAACTAGGTTTACCAAGACCGATTTCATACAGCGATGCTTATTTTGAATTAATAGAAGGGCTGAGCAAAAATCAGGACCTAAAAATCTATGCTTACGAAAATTTTTCCGCTGCGCTGAATGTTGACTCCAAAACTGCACATCGGATTTATTCCATGCTTAATGTTGTCTACAAAGACGAAACAAGATCAACTGAGAAAAGTAAAATTCTGAATTGGATGATCTTATTTTTTCAAAATCATTCTTTTGAAAAATCGCATGAAGAGCTCTACGATTTTGCTTTCTCGTTTAACCTTAGCACTAACGAAACCACCAACCAGCGCATTCGCAAAGAATATCCATCTTCGGATTTACCGATTCTCACCAATCAATTGAAAAGTCGGTTTACGGAATATGCTTTGAGCTCACCTTACAATAGCCAAAAAGAAGATCGAATTAATTTCTGTGTGCAGAATGACATTCCGATTCCGGGAGTGATACCAACAACAATAGAAGCTGATCAAATTCTGAAAGGCCAAAATCTGGATGAGCAACTACGAATTTTGAAGTTGTTAGAACAAATGAAAAACGCTTCAAAAACTTTAGAACCATCATTGGTATCTCTTCTCGATAGAAAAAGCCTTGAAGACAAAGAAAAATTAACAGAGATTCAATCCATTGCAGTAACTGTCCTTGGGCGCTTGAAAACATCCAACGCTAGAGCTATTGACAAAATGACTCAAATGCTTTCCAGTTTTAACTACAATGAATCCGATCGTGCGAAAGCCGGATTGGTAGCAATAGGAAAATCCTCCGTTCAACCGTTGATCAGAAAATTGCAATCAACAACCGAGCAAGACGGTGGACTTCGTTATCAAATCATTTTGATACTCGGCAAAATTGGTAAAGAGGCAAAACCAGCCGAAGGCACACTTCAAGGTTTGCTATCTAAAACAACCAATAGCGATGTGCGATACATTATCGAAGCAACGCTGCAGGCGATAAAATAATATTTACGGCCTGCCCATTACATAATAAGCAATCACGCAGGCAACAAACATTACAGCTCCTTCAGCGACTCCCAATAAAATGACAGTGAATGTGTTTGCCTTTTCTGTTTTCATAAGCAGGTAAGGAACACTCAACATCAACAGTCCTTCAGCAAGGATCACGTACTTTGGCACAATCCAAATCATAGGCGTATTGATGTAATACCACCACTTGGCGTGAATAGCCCAAGTCTCATAAAGTGGAACGAGCATAGCACCAATTATGCAGAGCCCGATAGTGGCGACCAATAACCCCCATCGCTGCGTGAGCAGCCAACCGATGTAACCTACTTCAATTAATACTACTGTCCAGCTGAACGGCATATAGGCAGGTGAACTCAACAACATGGTCTCAGGATGAGGATAGATCAATGTTTTTGTAAAATCAACTAACCACTTGTCGGCCAATAATTCGGCTACACCAGCTGCCAGAGCAAAAACAAAAAAATGAATTAGTAATCGATCTTTTCTCATCAGCCCATACGCCAGAAACACGGCACTCAATCCATAACCCCACCAGGCAGCGCTCACCCAGCCGTGATCAAACACACTATCAAAAATGAGAATAAGAATTCCGATTGTCATCACTGAAAGAACAAACCAAGTCCGTTCTTTGTCTTGTGGCATTTTAGTTAGGCTCATGTCAGAAAAGTTTACGGAAGAAATGATTTAACCAGTTAAGGATAGAGATGATAAGAGGAGTTTCTTTTTTCCAAGGCAAACCTTTTTTAAATCTCCTGCGATCATACCAGCGATTAACTGATAAAATATCCGGCTCATGCAGATTCCAAATCTTACATAATTCTTTATTCGAACCGCTGACTTGAAGGATTGAATTCACTGCTCTTCGCGCTGCTTCGTTTGCTCCTTCCATTGTGGCGAGATCAGTATACGTTCTTACGTAATCAGACGCGAGAAAGAAATTAGGGATATCAGTGTAAGCTTCCGGGCGCAAAGGCCATGTATTTACTTTATTCACAAGCAGAGGCTCCTCATTAATGGTCTTAAATATTTTGTCAAATACAATGTCTCGATCAAGATACCAGTTCTCCAACATTTCATCTTTGAGCATGCATTGACCATTATCCATCAGGCTTTTCTTGAGTTGATTCCAAATCTCATCTTTGATTTCTTCTTTGGTACAATCCTTAGCTATTTTTCCGTTCAGCCCTGGCGTATCCCAATCAGAAACATCTACTGACAAAATGCTTTTTATTTTTCCGTTACCATATTGAGCAGGGTTAAAGCTTTGCCAAAACTGCAATTGCGAAATAGAAGTGAGGGCCCAAGGTGAATCGGTATACATTACATGGCCTTTCACCATGTCGACATCTTCATTAAGATAAAATTGAATACCGGTCATCCATGCCGTATCAGGAGCAAGCGAAGAAATATAGCTTAATGTCGGATCAAGCTTGATCAAATCATCCGTAAGTAAAGTACTCATTACCTCCACCGGAACGGCAGAGATGTAGTAGTCGCCCGAAACCGAAATGGTTTTCCCTTCATGCTCAAAATCAACTGAAGCAATCAGCCCGTTTTTTGTGTTGATGCGAGTGACTTTGTGGTCATGATTATATTCAACACCCGATTTTTTTAAATGATCGAGCCAGGGATTGAGCCAAACATCGTTGGTTGGACCGTTTAGAACGCGATCTGAATTTGCTCCCGGTTCGCCCATCAGAAACAGCAGTTGAAGCAAAATGTCTCCGCCTGTTTTGGTACTTACTTCTTTTGGTTTAGCTGCTACCAAGGTGCGTGTAATGCCGCCTACAAAATATTGATTGAAGGCAGCACTCTGATTATCGGCATCCATAAATTCCCACCAGCCAATCCGCTCATAGTCACTTCTCCTGCGTTCGTAACAACTGCTCATCAGTTGCCAAAGTTTTTCGGCAAAGAAATCAGCATCCTTCTTAGTAAGGCCGGTATCTGAATTCACCATCGCATTGATAGCGGTTATCAAATCATTCAAAGATTTAGGAAAGTTGACAATGTTAACCAATGGCTTTTTACCAAAGCGCGCCATCATCATTCGCTCTGTTGCAACCAGATTACTAAACACACCTTGTTTATTTTTTTCAAATGGAATGCGCTTCATGGTGTCAGTAACGTGCCGGTAGAATCCGGGAAAAAAACGGAAGCCATGTTCTCCGGGTAATTCTTTTCGGCTCTCAGTGGCAGAGTCAGGCACATCTACGCTTCGTGCTTTGCCGCCTACATAGCGAGGTTGCTTTTCAAAAACTTTTACTTTGAATCCGCGCTCGACCAATTCATGGGCAGCGCTCATTCCGGCCACACCTCCGCCAATGACGATGACTGTTTTGTTCATAAAAAAATGGATAGGTTAGTTAGGGGTTTTTTGATATCGGGGAAATTCCGTGATAAAGAGACATCCGTTGCCAAATTCACTCTCGCACCAAACACGGCCGTTTAGTAATTCTGTATATTGTTTTACAATCGCTAAACCCAAACCTGATGAGGATTCACCAGCTGTTGGCCGATTACTGATCTTAGAAAATTTCTTAAAAAGTTCTCCGGCCTCTTCTTCTTTAATACCCGGGCCCTCGTCTTTTATTGATGTACGTACAAATTCTTCGTTCGCCTTTACGGAAACCGTTACTTGCTTGCCTGATGGCGAAAATTTAATGGCATTGTTAATCAAGTTCTCAATCACTTGCGTGATGTAGATTTTGTCAGCTAAGACTTTAAACTCTCCATCACCTTTCTCCAACTGAATGGCTATGTTTTTATTACTCGCCATATTGTTCAAGTCATTGACTATCGATTGTGCAAGTTCAGTTATGTCGATCTCCTCCAGTTTCAGGTTGTACGCAATGTGCTCAAAGTTTTCTGAGTTTAATATTTTTTGAATCAAGGCTTGCATCTTTTTAATCTGATCTGCAATCATTGCAATGGCCTCGCCTTGAGGCATCCTTTCTGTTTCGTTTTTCATCTTCGATAGCCAAATGAGGGCTTGCATATTGGCCAACGGTGATTTTAAATCATGCGCTATAAGATGCATGAGGTCATTCTTTTTGCTATTCAATTCTTTGAGCTGCTCCGAGAAAACCAACAGCTCTTCATTTTTCTCTAATATTTCTGTGTTCTTTTCCGTGAGTGATGTAAGTGCTTCTTTAATGTTCCCCTCGAAAATCATTGCAATCAAAACAACAATGAGAATAATACCGGAGGTGCACAGAAATGAAAAGTATAGCGTCCAGTCGGTGTTATACTTTACAGGAAAAGTATACCCGTAATTAGTTAGTATGGTTAACACTGAAAGACAGGTCAGGGAAATTCCTGTCCACACAAATGCATACGTTCGGTTAACGATAAGCAAAGCAAGAACAGGTGGTGCAATGAGCCACGGAAAAATGGGCGACTGAAGACCGCCTGAATAACAAATCAATATCATCACTGCAACTGATCCAATCCAAACGTAAAAATTGCCAATGACCAAAGCTGGAATCCTTCCTCTGATCAAAAATGGAATGAGTCCAAAACCCGCAACATTAAAAATCATGAGGTAAACTCCGGGCTCAAACTGAATGATCAGACTTATGACGAGGTAAACCAGCGAGAAGAGGCTGGTGCTTAACGATGCATTAAGAATAAGGCGATAACGGTAAACAAGGTACTCGTTGTACCTCGCTTCCATGGGCACGAAGAAGTTATGAACTTGCGAAAGAAAAGCCATCCTCCTAAAATAGAAAAAATCATGCGAAAGATTTAATCAAGAATATAAAATGATTGGGGCCTTTAATCCTTTCTGCTCTAAAAATCAGGGCAAGGAATTATCAGTTTGTCTTTGGGTGGCTTGCGAGGGTCACGAGTGCTCCATGAATAAACGATACTAAACTCGTGTGCTCCACCACTTCGGGCACCAAGTTTGGAAATAGTGAAGTCGTAACTATAGCCAATGTTCAAAATATCTTTATCTCCTTTTTTAGTGAAGCCCACAAGCAAAACAATCGATTCATTGTTTACAATTCCATTCACATTTTTGAATGGAACACCACGGTACCATGTACCAATGATTAAAGGTTCAAGGGTATAATAAAGCCCCAAGTCCATTTGATCGAATCTTCCCTGATGACGATACTGAAAAGTAGGTGTAATACTTCGCTCACGTGGTTTAGAATAAAAACCTTGTCCCATAACGCCAGGGCTTAAATAGAATTTCCATCCGCCATGGCCGCTAAGCTTCATCGGCAATTTATCATTTGAACCAAGTAATGATTGATCAGGCTGAGTAATATGAGCAGCGGTAAAACCAAACCATCCATTCTTTGAATAAAAAAGCCCGCCCATGGTCATGTCGGGAAAAAATTTGGACTGACCGGTATTCAGTCCCTGAAGTTCTTGTGAGGTATACCTTAACTGTCCGGTGCTTGCATCAAACTGATCACCAAAGGTGAGTTTATCGAAGTTGATTGCGCGATTATAAATACTAGCTTGAAAACCTGGACGAAACGAAAGTGCGTTTGTAATTTTTAAATCATAAGAGATCATTAATCCGATACTAGTGGATTGCAAACCCAACAGACCTTCCTGATCGCGGTTGATTATTGCACCATACCCAATATTTTTATTTTCATTATAGAAATCCGCGTAAGCAGAAATCGTATTGAAATTTGCATCGATGGCTGGCCATTGGTTACGATAGTTCGCACCAATGCGAGCTTGCCCCGTTGCTCCCGCAAAGGCAGGATTCAGGTACAAAGGCGCTGCATAAAACTGTGAAAATTGTGGGTCTTGAGCAGTTACCGTTCCACACCCAACAAGGATTAATAAAACAGAAGCAACGAAATTATACAACCATCCGGGGTATTTACCTACACTCATCCAAGCAAATTAAGTTGTTTAAATCATAATATGAAAAACATTTGTCGACTATTCAGGGCCTTCACCTATCTAACGATAAATTTCGTCATATTGTATATTTTATAAATGCCTCAGTCGTTATAACTTTCGATAGTGAAGTAGTGTCATTTTGAATCGATGGGAAATCTCTTTTACCGCATGAATTTGAACAGGATTGCTTTGGGTGTGTTTGCCCTGTGTATCTCTTTTTTTGCAGAAGCTCAGAATCTATCACAGCATAATTGGTACTTTGGAAACTCGTCTAATGCCATTCGTTTCAATCGAGGCACCAACCTACCATTTATTGTAAACAACAAATTTACTCCGTTTGGCACCGGAGGAAGTGGCGTTGCTACCAATGCTTCGAATGCTGACATACTTTTTTATACCGATGGCGCAAACATTTACGATGCCACCAATGCGTTGATGGACGCGGCCAATCCGCCTACCAATGGCTCAGGTCTATCTGCAAATACTTCTGCAAACCAACCCGTGGTAATTTGCCCTGTTCCTGAAGATTCTACTAAGTATTTGGTTTTCGGCAACACTGCAAACTACACCACGGGTGGAACAATTACGGTGAGTGTAGTAGACATGACAGCCTATGGAAATGCCTTATCTCCGGCTCCGCCTCTTGGCAACGTGCTTAAAAAAAATATGAGCACTGCATTGACCAGTCGATCGGAGGGAATGATTATAATTCCTCACTCCAATGGAAAAGATTATTGGTTAATAACACATCAAAATAGTTCTACAAGTTTCTCTGCATCGCTGATCACGAAGACAAGTTTCAATCAGGGTGCTGGAACTTTCACCTTTACATCTTCAACTATTGTAAGTGGATTAGGATACCCGATGTCGGTTGCTAATTTTTCTTATAATTCAAAACTCAAGCGACTGGCTGTTTCGGCACAAGATCCAAATACCGATGCCATCATTCTTGCTTTTGATGATGCCAGTGGCGCGATAACTTTTGATCGCTACATCTACAACACAGGAACTCCAACAACTAATCCTCAATCCATATATGATATTCAATGGGATAAGGATGACCAGTATTTATACATCTCTCGCGTTGGCGAAACGGGCATCAATGCAGATGTGCTTCAGTATGATTATCTCAACCCAACAAATTCTCTAACAAGTGTTCTTAAGTCTCCAGAGTTTCGTAGTTGGGGATTGCAGCTCGCACCAGATAGTGCCATCTATCATATCTACCAAACAGTAAGCAGTGGCCCATTCTTGGTTAAAAAATTTACGAAGACAGATACGGTTGCATCCAGTGTAATTGAAACGGCATTGCCCTTTGGCGCGATCGATTTTAAAGGCACACAATTCCCATCTTTTAGCCCAAGGGCAAGAATCACACTTCAATTATCATTTACACCTTTGACTGCATGTCAAAATACCAATACCACTTTTTTTCCAACAGTTATTCCAAATGCCGATAGCCTTCGTTGGAATCTTGGCGACACAACGGTGACTGATTGGAGCCCGGTGCACAAATACAAAAATGCTCAGACATACAATGTAAAGCTCACTGCCTACTATCAGGGTGATTCGATTTCAATTACACAGTCGTTGAAAGTAAATGCTTTTGATTTAAGACTCACTTTACCTACAGATACCACCGCGTGTCATGATGAATTTCCGCCACCTTATGGAAGTTCGTCTCCAAAACAATTCTCTGTAAAAGTTAAAGCTGCTGGCACGAATGCAGGTACCGCAACCTTCACTTGGTCAAATGGGCAAACAGGTAATACACTCAAGCCCGCTAAACCCGGATATTTTTGGGTAACAACCGCACCTGATGTAAATGGATGTATTGCTTATGCCGGGGTAAACGTGAAAGAATATGGCTTGCAAGATCAGAGATCAAACATCTGGTATTTCGGAAATAATGCAGGAATAGATTTCAACGGACTTAATGCAACACCGCCCACACCCGTAGTCGCTCTTAGCGGAAGTAATATGGATGCGCCTGCCGGTTGCGCTATTGTCTGCGACCGAAATGGTCAGGCTATTTTTTATACGGATGGTGATCAGGTTTATGACAAAACAAAAACATCAATTGCATCGGGCATTGGTGGCGATCCTATTTCATCTCAATCAGCTTTGATTGTGCCTGTTCCAGGCGATGAAACACTTTATTATATTTTCACAACGCAAGCTGTTCAATTTGGCTCGGGCAATGAGCTCCGCTATTCATTGTTTGACTTAAAGTTGAATAATGGAAATGGTGGTATTGTTCCCAATTCAAAAGCCGTGCTCTTATTTTCAAAAAGCACAGAGCGAATTACCGCCAGCACAGATTGGCTGATTGCACACGAATGGGGTAATAATACTTTTCGTGCTTACAAAATTGCAGCTGGCGGTTTAGGCGATCCTATTTATTCTGCCATTGGCTCTGATCATTCATTTGAAATTCCTCAAAATGGAGAAGGCTACATGAAGCTTGGCCCCAATAACACTTTAGCTGTTGCACTGTCTTCACCTGGCACCAGTAATCTCGTTGAACTATTTCATTTGAACGATACTACCGGAGTAGTTTCGAATTATCGCAAACTAAGTTTGAGCAACACTACTGGTCAGGTTTACGGAATTGAGTTCTCTGCCGGGGGAAGTAAAGTCTTTGCTTCAGTAAGTGGAGCCGCCTCATCAAATATTTACGAATACTCCATCGATTCACTTGGGCACACCCTGCTTAAAAGAGACACCACGTTTAATGGCGTAAAAATCGGAGCGCTCCAAATGGCGCCTGACAACCAAATTTATGTAGCAATTGACAATAGCACCAAGCTCGGCACAATAATGCCAACAGATGATATTACTCAGAAGTCTTACATCGATATTGGGAATGGCTTTCCACTTTTAGCAGGTACAAATAGTCGAATGGGGTTACCCAATTTTGTGCAACACGTAAGCAACGGTTTTGGCGGACCCGGATTTACTTTCACAGGAGTATGTTTAGGTGATTCAACTAGTTTTGCAGGCACTGCCACAGATGCCATCGATAAGTTTCAATGGTTTTTTGGAGATGGTGGCGGAAGTACGGTTGGTTCTCCAAAACATCTTTATGCAGCCGCAGGAACTTACACAGTGAAGATGCGGCTCACTAATCGATGCGGGCTTGATGTAACGATAACTAAACAGGTAAAAATAAACGCACCTCCCGCAAAACCATCATTGTCCCCGGCCACTCCTATCTGTACTTCTGCTGTTATCCTTGATGCAAATACACCGAACACTCCCGGTTTAACATACTACTGGTCAACAGGTGCTACCACAAAGACAATCAGTGTTTCCGCTCCCACGTTTGTGAACGTAACGAACACGGATGTAAATGGCTGCTTTTCGTTTGCACAAGGAGTTGTCATTGATAATAGGCCACAAGTAAATCTTGGCCTTGATCAAACGGTTTGTCAAAACACGGCCGTGGCTGCTCTTGATGCGCAAAATACAGGAGACAATTACGTTTGGAAAATCAATGGTGTAACTTCAAGCACCATTCAATTTCAAGGAGTGGATACCACAGTGCCGGGTGTTTTCACTTACACATTAATTGTCACCGATCCGGTAACGAATTGCGTTGCGAATGCTCAAAAGATCTTTACAGTGATTCAGTCGCCTGCTTTTACTTTCACAAGTACAAACAGTGCGTGTGGATCATCAACCGGAAGTATAACTGTGTCGGCCATCTCAGTGCCTCATTTGTATTCCTATTTCCTCAGTGGGCCAGGAGGCTTTAATCAGCAAGGTATTGATCAGCCTACTACGACTACTTCGATAGGGCCGTTAGGTGGAAAGGCTGCAGGCACGTACTCCGCAATTATTACCGATCAGGTTTCCGGATGTACTATTTCAAGTACGGTGGGAGTGAGTAACAACACTTTTACAGTTACACCCACACCAACTACCGGATGCGATCCTCCAAACATTAACATTAATACAACTGTTGCCTCATTGCCATTACAATATTCCATTACCAATGGCTCAACTGGTCAAATAACTTCCGCGACTGGCATTGGAACAGCTAACTTTTCAGTTCAACTCCCTTCACAGGGTGTTGGAACAACCATTTCCTACACTGTTCAAGTTACAGACGCGGGAGGTTGTATAGTTGCACCAAATCTTTCTTTCACAACGAGCAACCCAACTCCGCTGACAATCACATCAAACTTATGTGCTAGCCCAAATGCGACACTTACAGCATCTGGCAGTACCAGCTCCTACTCTTGGACAGGCCCGGGAATAGTTGGAGCCTCAACAGGTTCTGCAATTAGCATCAGCACTGGAGGAACGTATCAAGTAACCGGAACTTCAGGTGGCTGCACACTTTCACAAAGTACCACTGTCAACTACAATGGCCCCTTCACACCTGACTTCACTTTCGATCCTTGTCAAAATCAGGGCGTGTTGATTGCCACACCTGTAAGCGCCAACTACACCTATCGATGGTATGAGAATGGAGCCGTATCACCAAGCTTCAGCTATATAGGTCAACAAGTTGCTGTCGGCCCTGCTCCTTACAATAAAAATGTTGTATTGGAGATTGTCGATTCGCAAAGTGGATGTACAAAACTCTCCGCACAAAAATCAGTTCAAATTACAGGACAGATCACGGCAAGCTTAACATCAACATTAGCTTGCGATGATGGGAAATCTTTTACACTTACAGCTACCACCAGTGCTACTTCGCCAACCTACTCATGGCTTCTTAATGGAAGTTCAATTTCCGGTGCATCAAGCTCAACTTTGCAACAAACTTCCGAGGGCACTTACGAAGTTGATGTGAAGCAAGGCAACTGTCCTGCATCGGCCACAATTCAAATTATCAAAGCTCCTATTCCAATTGGCGCTCTGAAGTTGCTGTATCAAATATGTAATGACATCGACAACAACGACCCAACTACTAAGAGTGCCGACCTTGATCCAGGCACATTCAGTTCTTACAATTGGTTTAGGAATGGCATCCAAATTATCCCGGCATACACTTCACAAATCTATACAGCCACTGACGTGGGGAAATATAAAGTTGATCTAACTAATGTGTTCGGCTGTTCCAATTCTTCATCTACTGAAGTGATCATTAATTGTGAGCCTATCATTGCAGGCCCTAATGCTTTCCGCCCCTCAAGCATTCATAATGACAATAGTTTCTTCCAACTGTTTACTTTCTATATCGACACTTTTGAAGTCATTGTTTTTAACCGATGGGGTGAGGCAGTGTATGAATCGAAGGATCGAAAGTTCAACTGGAATGGAGGGTACAACAACAATGCAAGTCAACCGTTGCCAGGGGGTACATACACATACCTTGTGCGTTATGTGAGTTCTTATCACCCTGAACGTGGTGTGCTAGAGCAACGCGGTGGTGTGGTGCTGTTGAGGTAGTTATTTTTTCTAATTACCTTCGTCTCTCAATTTCATTCTCTATGGAAGAAAGTAAGAATGCCTCGGCCGAAAAATTCTTTAAGGATTTCGGAAAGAAGATGGACCAGTTTGCCCAAGAACTGAAAGAGGCTGGCAGCCGTGCCGAAGTAGATCTTCAAAAGAAATTTGAGGAAGTAAAAGCGGCAGCCCAGAAATTAAGGACCGAAGCTCAGAAAAAGGAAAGATGGCAGGAAGTAGAAGCCAGCCTAAAAAAAGCAGGTGAGGAATTAGAAAACGCTTTTAAAGCTGCCTTCAAAAAAAAGGAATAATCCGCTGCAAAATTTCTTATTTCCAACTTGGGTTGATTTTTGTTCTACCAAGACAGCAGAACTTTTAAGTTGTTTCTGCGTTTTCCAAAAGATCAATTATTTTACGAGATATGAATTCATTGAAAACCATTGTCATTGCTTTCGTTGCCGGATTAGCCGGGGCCTACGTCTTCTTTAAGTTTCAAGAACACAAATCAAATAAACCTCAGGAAGAGAAAATCTCTTTGGCCACAGATTATAATCCGACATCTAATTTTCAATCAGTTCCTGCGCCTACGTCCTCTTCATCACCTGCGGAGAATGTTGATTTTAGCCACGCAGCAGCTCGCACAACTCCGAGTGTAGTCTATATCAATAGCATTTCTCAGTCAGGAGTGAGCTACTCTTATTTTGATTTGCTTTTCGGTGGGGCCGGTCAGCAAACTCAACAAGTCAGTTCAGGATCAGGTGTTATTTTTTCTTCTGATGGTTATATCGTTACTAATAACCACGTGGTAGAATCAGCCGAAAAGATTCAAGTGCTATATAATAAGAAATCTTACGAAGCTGAGTTGATCGGTACAGACCCATCAACCGATTTAGCCGTACTAAAAATCAAAGAGACCAATCTCCCAGCTATTACTTTAGGTAGCTCTAAAAATCTTGCCGTAGGTGAGTGGGTAGTAGCAGTCGGAAATCCATTTTCACTTTCATCGACAGTAACTGCCGGAATTGTGAGCGCGAAGGGCCGCAGAATAAATGTCGTTGAAGATAAATTTCCAATCGAATCATTCATTCAAACCGATGCAGCAATCAACCCCGGAAATAGCGGTGGTGCTCTGGTAAACAAAAACGGGGAGTTAGTCGGTATCAACACCGCTATCTTATCTCGCACCGGCTCATACACAGGTTATGCCTTCGCTGTGCCAGTAGACATTGCCAAGAAGGTTGTCGATGATTTAATCAAATACGGAATTCCTCAAAAGGCCATCTTCGGTGGAAACGTAATCGAATACGATTTTCAAAATGCTAAGAAGTATGACCTCGATGTAAATGTAAAAGAATTTAGAGGTGTGCTGCTCGGAAGCGTTGACCGAAATGGTGCCGCGCTCAAAGCAGGTCTCGAGGAAGGAGACATCATCACAAAACTTAACAATATTGAAGTGAACGCTGAGAGCAATTTTGAAGAGGAGCTAAGTTATCGTTATCCTGGTGATAAGATCACGATTACTTACCTCCATGAAGGAAAACAAAAAACCGCAGAGGTAACCTTACTAAACAAGTTCGGTGAAACCAACATCGTAAAGCGCAAGATTATCAGCGATGGAATTACCGGTGCAAGTCTTGAAGCTGTAGACTATGGGGTAAAAGTCTTCAAACTCCGCGATGGCATCTTCAAACAACTCGGAATGCCGGAGAATTATACCATCACTCACATCAATCGTCAGCGAGTGAAAGATCCTCAGGCTGTAGTTGATTTCTTCAGCAAGTATAAAGGCCGTGTTCTCCTTTATGGATTTACCAGTTCAAAACAGGAAATGCCATTGTCTTTCATCATGTAAAAGATGAAAGCGCAACTTCTGAACGTTACTCTAGTTGTTGCGGATTATGATGAGGCCATTAAGTTCTACACAGAGAAATTAGGAT
This sequence comes from uncultured bacterium, assembly GCA_967789005.1. Taxonomy (GTDB): domain Bacteria; phylum Bacteroidota; class Bacteroidia; order Cytophagales; family Cyclobacteriaceae; genus ELB16-189. The sequence goes on from CBRFFM010000006.1 coordinate 151,526, forward strand.
TCAAACTAATTGAGGATACAGTTCTTAGTGAATCCAAACGGTGGGTTTTGGTTTCACCGCCTGGAGATTCTGGTACTCGGCTGTTGCTTGCAAAAGCAGCGAATGACGAACAGCGAAGTCGGATAGGTAATCAAACCGGAGGCAGAGTCTTTCTATTTCTGCAGACCGACAACTTCAAAGAATACTTTGGTCACTTGAAAAAGGAAGGAGTATCTATAGTAAGAGAACCTGTTGTTGAATCTTACGGAACAGTAGCCGTCTTTGCAGATTTGTACGGCAACTTATGGGATTTAATCGAACCTCGTTAATGATGAAGCTTCGTGCGCTTTGCTGCTTTGTGGTGAGGAAGTTCAACTGGTAATTTACCTTTTCCTTCCTTCTCTCTATTCTTTTGCTCCAGGCGAATATTGTAACGAATCACTTGCCAATACTCTGCTCCGTAGCCTACAAATATTTCGGAGCCTTTAGGAATATCTTTTACTGCTTCGATGAAGCAACGCTTCTTCACTGTAAGGTATTCACAGTTGTTTTTCAATCCTTCGATGCGTGTAATCCCCTTGGCATCATTGGCATAGTGGGCAACTGATTTATTAGTCTTCCATGCATCCACACAATACTTGCTATTGAAAAAGAAAACGTAACCGTTGCGATCGTCAGCCATTTTCTCAACTTCTTTCCAAGTGACAACTTTGCCTTTGTACTCCACGATATGCGTACCCTTCTTAATATCCACTTTTGTAAACAATCCTTTACCGGCACCAGGGATCAGTGATTTTTTTACAACAAGGAATTTTTCAAGTAACGCCATGGATCAGGATTAAGGGATTTGAGGATTGACTGGAAGTTTAAAGACAAAATAAAAGCATCCCGAGCTTCGAGATGCTTTTACAAATTTTTTAAGGCAGATAACTACACTTTGATTTCAACATCAACTCCACTAGGAAGTTCAAGCTTCATCAACGCGTCAACCGTTTTAGGGCTTCCAGAATAGATATCAACTAAACGCTTGTAAGTGCAAAGCTGAAACTGTTCGCGTGATTTCTTGTTCACGTGTGGTGAACGTAGAACTGTGAACTTCTCTTTTTCAGTAGGCAACGGAATTGGTCCGCTTACTACTGCGCCAGTTGCTTTTACAGCGCGTACAATTTTCTCTGATGACTTGTCAACGAGATTGTGATCGTACGACTTGAGTTTGATTCTGATTTTTTGGTTCATCTTTTTTTTATTTTACTCCCCGCCTGGGAATGTTTAATTCAAAAATCTTATTTCGCTAATGCAGCACCTTTAACTTCTTCAATTACTTTCTCAGCCAAGTTACGTGGAACTGGTGAGTAGTGTGAGAACGTAAGGGATGCAGAAGCACGACCAGACGTAATCGTACGTAAGTCAGTAACGTAACCGAACAATTCTGAAAGAGGAACATCAGCTTTGATAACCTGAGCACCACCGCGAGTGTCCATACCTTTCATCAAACCTCTTCTTCTGTTTAAGTCACCAGTTACAGAACCTGTGTACTCGTCAGGAGAGATAACTTCTACTGCCATGATTGGTTCTAACAACTGAGGACCACACTTGTTTGCAGCTTCTTTAAAACCAATGCGAGCTGCCAATTCGAATGACAATGAATCCGAGTCAACGTCATGGTAAGAACCATGGAACAAACGAACTTTCATTGAGTCAATTGGATATCCTGCTAAAGGACCATTCCCCATTGATTGTTCAAATCCTTTTTGAATTGCAGGAATGAATTCGCGAGGGATAACACCACCAACGATGTCATTCTCAAACTCAAGACCTGGCTTATCTTCAGGACCAAGTACACGTGGACCGATTTCGAATACGATATCGGCAAACTTACCACGACCACCAGTCTGTTTCTTGTAAACTTCTTTGTGCTCGATAGACTTCGTAAGCGCTTCTTTGTAAGCAACCTGAGGAGCACCCTGGTTGATCTCAACTTTGAACTCACGCTTCAAACGGTCGATGATGATTTCAAGGTGAAGTTCACCCATACCGCGAAGGATAGTCTGACCAGTTTCCTGATCTGTATTTACGCGAAGTGTAGGATCTTCTTCAACCAATTTAGAAATCGCCATGCCGAGTTTATCAGCATCAACTTGTTTCTTAGGTTCGATCGCGTAACCGATTACAGGCTCAGGGAATACCATTGACTCTAATACAACCAGACGTTTTTCGTCACAGAGTGTATCACCAGTTTTAATGTCTTTGAAACCTACCACGGCACCAATATCACCGCATGGTAATCTATCGATTTGATTCTGCTTGTTCGCGTGCATTTGGAATACACGTGAGATACGTTCTTTCTGTCCTGAACGCGTGTTATGGATATAAGAACCAGACTCTAGCGCACCAGAGTAAGCGCGTACAAAGCAAAGACGGCCTACGAATGGATCGGTAGCAATCTTAAATGCCAAGCCAACAAATGGTTCGCTTTCGCTAGGGCGAATTTCAATTTCTGCGTCCGTGTCAGGGTCATTACCGATGATCACGTCCTTATCCATTGGAGAAGGAAGTAACTCCATCACATAATCCAACATAGTTTGAACACCTTTGTTCTTGAATGAAGAACCGCACACCATTGGAACGATCTTCATATCGATAACAGCCTTACGAAGAGCTGTCAAAATTTCTGCTTCAGTGATTGAGTTAGGATCGTTGAAGAATTTCTCGATCAAAGTCTCATCATATTCAGCTACTGCTTCAAGAAGTTTTTCGCGGTATTCGTTGGTTTCATCTACCATGTCAGCAGGAACAGGAATCTCTTCAAAGGTCATCCCCTTGTCTGATTCATTCCAGATGATACCACGGTTGTTAACCAAGTCAACAACACCTTTGAAATTATCTTCAGCACCAATTGGCAATTGCAATGCAACTGCTTTGCTGCCCAATTTTTCTTTTACCTGCTTGCAAACGCCAAGGAAGTCAGCGCCAGAGCGGTCCATTTTATTTACGAAACCGATACGGGCAACTTTGTAGTTGTCAGCAAGGCGCCAGTTAGTTTCAGATTGAGGCTCAACACCATCAACTGCACTAAACAAAAACACAAGACCATCCAGTACACGCAATGAACGATTCACCTCAACGGTGAAGTCCACGTGACCAGGAGTATCAATAATATTTACGTGGTAATCGTTTTTTCTGTATTTCCAGAAAACAGTTGTAGCCGCTGAAGTGATCGTGATACCACGCTCTTGCTCCTGCGCCATCCAGTCCATCGTTGCAGCACCATCGTGCACCTCACCGATTTTGTGGTTTACACCTGCATAATAAAGAATACGCTCGGTAGTAGTTGTCTTACCCGCATCGATGTGCGCAGCAATACCAATATTTCTAGTGTATCTAAGGTCTCTTGCCATTTTATTAAGTCTTGAGTCCTTAGTCTTGAGTCTTAAGTCTAAGGACTGTGAACTCAGGACTAAGGACTTATTTTAGAATCTAAAGTGTGAGAATGCTTTGTTCGCTTCAGCCATGCGGTGTGTATCATCTTTCTTCTTGATAGCTGCACCTTCACCTTTGGATGCTGCCAAAATCTCAGCAGCCAATTTATCCATCATTGTCTTTTCACCACGAGCGCGTGCATAGTCAATCAACCACTTAATAGAAAGGTTGATTTTGCGATCAGGTCTGATTTCAACAGGTACCTGGAACGTAGCTCCACCCACTCTGCGGCTTTTCACCTCAACAGCTGGCATCACGTTGTTCATGGCACGCTTCCATACTTCAAGACCAGGTTCGCCACCCGCCTTCTTTTCTACTTGTGCTATCGCATCATAGAAAATTCCGTATGCAGTGCTTTTCTTGCCCTGTTCCATCATGTAGTTCACGAATTTTGTTACCAAAGTATCGCTGAACTTAGGGTCAGGAAGAAGATATCTCTTTTTAGGTTTTGATTTTCTCATGGTGAGTACTGTTTATTTTTTTCCTTTTGCAGGTGCACCTTTTGCAGCAGCAGCTACAGCACCGGCTTTAGGACGTTTAGCTCCATATTTAGAACGGCCTTGCTGCCTTCCGCTTACGCCAGCAGTATCAAGCGCACCACGGATGATGTGGTAACGAACACCTGGAAGATCTTTTACACGACCTCCACGGATAAGCACGATGGAGTGCTCTTGCAGGTTGTGGCCTTCACCCGGGATGTACGCGTTCACTTCCTTACCATTAGTAAGGCGAACACGGGCTACTTTGCGCATAGCCGAGTTAGGTTTTTTTGGCGTTGTGGTGTATACACGCGTGCAAACACCTCTACGCTGAGGAGATGAATCAAGAGCAGGAGACTTTGACTTGAACGTCAATTTCGTTCTTCCTTTTCTTACAAGTTGCTGAATGGTAGGCATTTACTTTTTATTTTTATACCCTTCAAAAATAAGGACTGCAAAGGTATTCAAATAATGGTAGTTCGCAATAGGGCAGTGCAGGGATTTTTTTGAAGGCCCCTTAGGATAAAGTCAGGAAGTGGTGCATTACCTTGCATGAAACAAACCACTAATTCAATGAAAATCGGTGCAAAGATGCTATTTCTAGGGCTTATAATCTCCTTTTCATGTACAACTAAATCAGGAATCCATGAGCAACATGAAGTCGTAGAAGCCTCAAATAACCCTAATCAGGCCCTTTATGATGAAGTGATGGCGGTTCATGATGAAGTAATGCCCAAAGAGGACGAAATTTATAGGCTGAAAAAAGAGCTAAAGGAGAAAATTGCCAAAACCCCTGATTTAGTGGCCGATAAAAAGAAGCAACTCGATCAAATAATAACAGAATTAGATTCGGCCGATCACTCTATGATGGACTGGATGCATAAATTCAACCCACTACCTGACTCGGCAAACCGGGAAGTTGCGCGCGAATACCTTGAAAACGAGATGGAGAAGATTAAGAAGGTTAGAGAGCTTATTAATGGATCTATCGAAAAAGCGAAGGCAGAAATCGGGAAGAAGTAACAAATTAAAAAAAACGGCCCGTCCTATTCTGACGGGCTGTTCAATTCATCTTAGTTATGAAGGTGGTAATTATTTATATCGTGCTTTAATTTTAGATTCTTCTACGGCCATTATGTTCTTCTTAAAATCCTTTCCTCCGCATTGTGCTTCATAATCCTCAATGGCGGGCTTAAGTACGTCATCTCCACTTCGCTTTAAATCATAAGTCCCGCTTAGCGCTTTCTGTTCTACAGCCGGACAAATATCTTTAAACACTTCTGCTAGTCGCTTTTTGTAATTCGCCAGATACGCTGATGCGTCATCCTTAGAAAAACCCTGGTAACTAACCTTATTCGTTGCTTTGGTGAAAACGAAGTAGGTATAATTCTTAAGGCCAAGAACAATTAAATTAGCCGACCTATAGATAAGCTTTTGCAAGCTACCACCTGCTTCAGGGTAATAAACAGATCCTTGTACACTCAAGTTGTTGATCTGATTATACGGAGAATTGAAATCGCGTTTTGCCTTTCCTTTTAGGAGAAACGATATTTTTCCGGAGGCCAGGTTGCTTTCAAAATCAACAAATTCACCGAAGAGGGTGTCGCCTGCATAGAGTACAATAAAACCTTTCTCCATGAATTGACCTGCCTGTTCTTCTGACTTCTTGCTACTTAGGTTGAAAACACCAAGCGGACTTTTTTCTACTTTACCTCCCTGGTAAATGTTATTCGGATTCTGCTTTAGTTTTTCTTTCTCTGACAGGTATTGCGTTTTATAGCGATTGGCTTTATTGATTTCGGCTTCCATAGCCTTGGTGTACATGGGCTTAATTCCCATCTGCCTAGCTTTACTTACATACTCAAGCGATTTTTGAAAATCGTCAGCCAGAAAATAGCCTACCGCGAGGTTGTAGTTACAAAGGAATAGATGGTCCTTGCCTTCATCACTATTCTGATCAAATGAACTCACTTTTGATTCCCAGAAAATGATCGCCTCTTTGATCCGCTGTTGAATGGTGGGCTCATGTGCAACGACAACTTTGAAAGATTCTTCCAGTTTTTTTAGCACTGCAGAAAACTCTTCATAAGACTCTGTTTTGGATGCCTTAATACCATACAATTCGATGGAAAGAGGTTTGCGGTAAATATCAATCAACTCTTTTATCCGTGCGTTGATATCCTGAAGGCCTTTGTTAAAGAAAGCAGTAGCTTCTTTGACAACCGTGCCCGCTTTTCCTGAAACCCGATAAGCTGGCAAAGAGCTCCCTATCGGATGTACTTTCCCATCATTTCCATACGGTTCCTTTTGTATCACGATTCCTCTCCTGTCTGTGATTTCGTAAGACATTGGAATCTCATAATCTACTAGTGTTTCTGCATTGTAACCTTTGAGATCATCAATTGAATTGATGGGGTTATTGGTCAGGTATTGATACAGCTTTATTTTCCCATAAATCACCTTGATGTTGATATCCGCTACTTCAGCCACTCTTTTAAAATGAGCCAGACCGATTGCAGCGTCAGGGCTCTGTACATGATTAAATTCTTTCATATCAAGACCTTGATTTTCTCCACTTATAGAATAGGTCTTAAATGAGTCAGGCAAAGCGACAATAGGGTAATACAACGAATAGACGTCCTCATAATATCCTTTTAACTTCTGCGCGCCTGCAGGTAACATCAAAGAGAAAAGAACCAACGATAATAATAATTGAAGTTTACGTTTCATGTTTAATTATACTGGGTTTTAGGTTTCAATAATCGAATTTGAGTTTGTTCCTATTTGTGATACAGGTAACTCAGGCCAGCGGTAAAATACAGGCCGGTCAGATTTACGTCATGGTAGGGAATAATGGCTTGTGGCGCTGCTTCTGATTTTGTGCCGTTTGCTTCAAGTTGATATTTCCAGCTGTTGTACCGTAGAAAATCATAAGAGGCATTGGCGTGAACAGCAAATCGGCCGATCTCATATTTCAAGCCTGTGGAAAGATTAAAAAAAATGGAGTTGGCTGATATGTAATCCGACTTGCCATTGCTCACTTGCTCAACTACTCCTCCGGGAATATTTTGCTTCAATCGTCCATAGCCGATAGCAACTCCATTCAGCATCGACAGCCGGTCCGGAATAAAATAATACTCATGCTGTGTATTGACATAGGCAATCCAATTTTTAAGTGGCCCCATATCATAAATATCAAATGACAGTGAGGTATGTACATCTTTTACCAGGTTCTTACTTCCTACGACCATGGTGATTATCTTAATGTCTTGCACTGATTGGTAATTATTGAGGTATTGGGTATCAATATTATAATTACCTGACTTGTTTTGCACCGGCACAATGCCACTCGCTTGAGATGGTTTGATAGAAACACTGAGTGGAGTTTTGTATCCTACTTTCAAATAGTAGTTCATGACTGTGGAATTTTCTTTTGACTGGACCAATGTCAAACCGCTCGTGATATTTTTTCTGCCTGCGATAATTTTGCCAACCGAATAATTGTCTTTTGACTCGGTGACATAAATTCTTCCGGTGACAATCTCCTCGTTTACTACTCTCGATTCGAGATCTGTAGACTTGTTTGCCTTGGCGACAAAAATGTCGCCTTTCTTAATATTCAAATTTTTTCCGGCAGCGAGATACACTTTGTACTTGTCCGTCTTTTCTACTGCTACGATGTTTAGCTGGTTGAAGGACTCAACCACTTCGTTGCCCACGTGGATTACATCTGCTTTACCCTTTAGAAGTATAGCCTTGCATTCATTTTCAAACACCGCATAGACTTTTACTATTCCGATGGTGTCGTTGCTATTCGAAAGGATATTGAATGTGGCATACTCTTTCACACCGCTGGCACTTCCTTTATCAAGAGTTACCTGCTGTTTGGCAATATTTGCAATCCGGGCATACACCAGAAATTTCAGACTGAGTTGAGTAACTAAATTGCTACTCGCCTTTTTTATTGCATCATTAATTGCTTGTTCTCGGTCTGTGTTCTCAGAAATAATTTCAGAAAAGACTGCCTCTTTATACAATCCTGATTCCAGGCTCACTACTTTCAATGAACTTTTTATTGCAGCAGTGAAGTAATAATCTATTTTATTGTCTGCTGTAATTCTCGTTTTACGCTCCACTGAAAAAGAAGAAATCCTGCCAGTAAGCAAATACTTGGCGGAAACCATTTTGCCAAGATTGATAGCGGATTTAGGATCATTAAAGTCCTGTGTTTGTAATTCTCCTTCAATGGCCTTCCAAAACTCTGGGTTCTTGTTAACTACGTTAAATTTCCTGACGTCTAAAAGCTCTTTCAGAGTCAATTCGTACAGATTGGATGAATAGGTTTTATCAACAGTACCATCATCCACAAACGGCTGAGCTACGATATCAAGTTTATTGTGCTGTGCCGAGGCAGTAAGTGAGAAAATAAAAGAAGCTGACCAGAGCAGAAATCGGAAATAAAATGAGGAAAGTTCAGGCATAATTTAAAACAGCCGCAAAATGTATTTTAAATTTTATCAATCCGATGAAAACAAAAAGAAATTCATACATGCTTAAACATACTCCTTTAGTAGTAGTGCATAATCTAATCGCCTTCAAATACAAATATTTTAGTGAATAAAGGAAAGCAGCTTCAGGTATGGGTTACTCTTGTAATAAAAAATCAGTACTGTCATAAAGGGTACTTTTTTGGAGATTACTCTCGCCAGTGATTGTAAAAGTTTGCTTTGGTATCTTTACTGAGCAATGCTCAAAATCCTTTCTTCTCAACAAATCAAAGACCTAGATCAATTCACTATTGATCGTGAGCCCATTGCTCCAATTGATCTGATGGAGCGGGCTTGTCATGCGTTTGTTCATTGGTTTGTGCAGCATGTTCGGTTTGAAAAAAGTTGGACTCGTTTGTGGTACTGATAATAATGAGTGGAGATGACTGCGTATTCCGAGAATGTGTGCAGTCAAAATTCTAACGAAATGTTAATTCACCATCTCTCGCAGCCAACTATCAAGCTCCTTGCTTTTGTTTTAAAGGCATCGGGCTCCGTTGAGATAATAATTCCTTTTAGAAACTAAGCCGCATAGTAAATAAGAAAGTGCGTCCAGGTTGCGGCAATCTAGAGTTATACCAACTTGTATTAAGCAACGCATTGTTTACACTTGTTTCTCCGGCATCGGCAGCTCTGTAGCCTGGGTGAAAGTAATTGGCATCGAATACATTATATACTTTAACCCCTAGCGACAACCCTTTCACAAGAATGTCATTGTACTGAATGAAGGTATCGGTAACATACGAGGCATCAATTTTTCTGATCGGATTTGTGGCCACGGTATTAATTTGACTGATGTAGCGGTTTTGTAAACTAAGGCTCAAGTGGTTAAAAAATGACCCCGTTATGATTGCCTTGACTTTGATAGGAGCCATGTTTCCGGTTTCTACAAAATTTCCGGTGTTGCTCAAATCTTCATCCGATTTAATGTAGGATACATATACATCTCCCCTAAGTTTAGTAACGACATTTCCCAGATTCCTTAACAAGATTTTTGCATTGGCTTCTATCCCAATCATTCTCCTTTTGCCAAGGTTTATAGGAACTTTATTTTTGGTACCGATGGCATCTGGTGCGATGTTATAAAACCCGTTTAAGCCCACCGAGAAAATATCTTTGGTAAAGGTAGCCGAGGCTTCAAATGTTCGCATTTTCTCGGGAACCAGTTTGTCGTTTGATAGGCTCCCTGCCCATCCACCATAAAGTACCCTGGCTGAGGGTTCCAGAAATGCAGTTCCAAAAAAAGCTTTAGTGATCAAGCCGGGTACAATCTCAAAAACAACGCCCAACCTTGGGCTGGTAACACCCTTCCATACCAAATTCTGGTCGTATCGCACGCCTCCAAAAAGAGTGAGGCGATCAGTGGCTGAATATTGGGCCTGTGCATAAATTCCTTTATCATTTATGGTGTTGTGGTTTTCCTGATCAATCGTTGATCCATCTGGTCTGGCTGGAAATGTAATGGACGCCAAAGGCGCTGGATTGAGGGAATTTTGTCGGTTTAAATCCGTATCCAAGTAAACAAATTCACGAAGTACAGAACTCGTATTTATTTTGTAGTTGCGATTGAGATCTCTCCGATCATATTTTAATCCAAAGTTGACAGATAGCTTATCAGAGGCGGTATAAGTAAAATCCTGATAAAGGGAATAGCTGGCATTAGTAGCCTGCCAATATTCTGCATATTGTTCATTCTTATCTACTGTATATCCCAACGTGCCCGCTGTATTGTTCCACACCGTATCCGGAGAATTGGGTACAGCATAATATTGGCCTGGATTTAAATTAAATGTTGTCGCATCCGGATAAAGCCATCTCCACAGAAAGGCAGAACTTCCGGGTATATCGCTTCGTCTCACTTTAAATAATGTTTTTGACGAAAGTTTATCAATGGTAGCTTCATATCGGGTATACACTGTATTGTCTTTGAACTGCCAAGTGCCTGCATTTAAAGTGGTACCTCCGGCAAACTCAGAGCCATAGCCTGATTCGTAGAAATAACCAATCCAACCCACCGTGAGACCTTTAAAGTCAACACTGGTGTTAATGAAATTACTTCGCATCGGGCTTTTGTATCCGGTAAACCCTGTCTTTGCAAAATCGCCCCAGTAATAGGGATTGGTAAACAAATCATTCTTTAACATGGGTGTGCGACCTTCCAAATTGGGGCCATTACTTTCATAAAGCCTGCCGGAAAGGTTCAGCGTGAAGTCGTCAATTTTTTTGCATAGCTGTAGATCAACGATGCTGGTATTATCCTGCCCTGTAGAAGTTTGAATAGTGCTAGTGCCATCTTTTTTAGTGATCAGGTTAATAACACCTGAAAAAGCGTTGGGGCCATAAATAGCTGAAGCGGGTCCATACACAATTTCTATTTGCTTGATGTTTTGTAAGGGAAATTGAGCATAGGCATTCATGTTGTTGTTGAACAAATGGTTCATAATAATACCATCGATCATCAGAAGCATTTGGTCGCTGGTGGTTTTGCGATATCCGCGCGTGTAAGAATAGTAGTTATCATCGCCAAAGGCACGTGAAAGATCAAATCCGGGTAAATCGTTTAAGACATCGTAGAGTTCAAAGTAGCCTCGGGATTGAATTTCCTCCGCAGTAATTACAATAATAGTGGCGGGGGCCTTGTTGAGTTTCTCTGCCTTGTTGGACGCAGTTGTAATTTTTACTTGCATTAAATCTTCGAGGCTCAGTGTGTACAACCTAGACGTGTCTGCTCCCAGTTGAGCGTATGCCGGGAGACCGAAAGCCTCAAGGGCTGTTATGATTAAAGCACAAACTGTGGACCTCTTCATTGATGTATCGGTTTAGATTAGAAGGATTCATATGCTTCAGCCTACGGAGGAGGTGGAGATCTCCTTCAAGCTCAATTGCAAAATCTTTGATCCGCTCCATAACAATAAAATCAAGACAAACTCACACGCTTTGAAAGCAAAAGCTTCATATGATAAATTTCAAGAGTAACGAGTTAGAAAATTTGGGTTTGCCGTAATTAAGATAACTAAAAAATATGGTGCTTTTAAAAAAAGTATGTCCAGCTAACCCTCTTTTGCTCAAATGTTGAGCACGAGATTTTTTCGAGTTCCTCCATTTCACATACCCCACGGCTTGCTGTTATCATTACGTCTTACCTGACTATCTTTACTTACAGTTTTCAAGTGATGTTTAAAATCCTCTCAACTAATCAAATCAAAGAACTAGATCAATTTACTATTGATCACGAGCCCATTGCTCCCATTGACCTGATGGAGCGTGCCTGCCATGCGTTTGTTCATTGGTTTGTGCAGCATGTTCGATTAGAGAAAAAAATTGGAATTGTTTGTGGAACGGGCAACAATGGTGGTGATGGTTTGGGCATTGCGAGAATGTTGCACGAGCGAGGATATTCAGCGAAAGTCTGGATTGTGCGAGGTGAAATGGGTGAAACAGAAAGCTTCAAAATCAATCTGAAGCGCCTCCCTGAAAAAATAATTCCTTCAGAAATTTCTAAACAAGTTAACAGTGCTCTATTTAAAGATTGCTCAGTATTAATAGACGCTATTTTGGGATCAGGACTTTCACGACCTGCTCAAGGAATCTACGCTGAGGTAATTTCAAGTATCAATCAAAGCGAAGCATTGCGAATTGCAGTAGATATTCCTTCAGGGTTATTTGCAGATGCTCACTCGGAGGGAGAAATTGTTCATGCAGATCATACGATCTCATTTCAATTGCCGAAGCTGTCCTTCCTGTTTCCTGAAAATCACAAGTATGCTGGTCGTTGGCACTTAGTAGATATAGGATTGAGCAAAGAATTTATTCGCGATGCTTCGGCTAATAACTTTTTAGTAGAACCTAAAAGTGTCAAGAAGATGCTGAGACCTCGCGAGAGGTTTTCGCACAAAGGCACTTACGGTCATGCGTTATTGATTTCAGGCTCATTCGGCAAAATGGGAGCCTGCATTTTGGCAGCTAAGGCTGCTTTACGCTCTGGGCTCGGACTGCTGACTGTTCATATTCCTTCGTGCGGATATTCGATTATTCAAACTTCCGTGCCCGAAGCAATGGCCTCAGTAGACGAAACTGAAAAGTATTTTTCGCGATCCCCTGAAAACCTGAATTATTCTTGCATCGGAATTGGCCCGGGAATTGGAACGGATTCTGAAACCGTAAATGCTTTCGCGAAAGTCTTAAAGGAATTCAACAAACCGATGGTTATCGATGCCGATGGATTGAATATCCTTTCACAAAATAAAGAACTCATCGATCTCATTCCGGAGGGAAGTATTCTAACTCCTCATCCAAAGGAATTTGAAAGACTTGTGGGAACCTGGACAAATGATTTTGATCGACTTGAGATACTTAGAGGCTTCTCTGCAAAAATTAAATCAGTGGTTATCTTGAAAGGCGCTTACTCAGCCATCGCCAGTCCGGATGGAAAAGTTTATTTCAACCCAACCGGAAACCCCGGAATGGCCACTGGCGGAAGCGGAGATGTGCTCACTGGCATCCTTACTGGGCTCCTATCTCAGGGATATTCTTCAACGGAAGCAGCTATTCTTGGAGTCTATGCTCACGGCTTATCGGGAGATTTGGCAGCTGCAGATTTGGGCATGAACTCCCTGATTGCGGGTGATTTGATAGACTTTCTCCCCCATGCATTCAAAAAAATGCATCACGCCTAACGGCACTTGGAAGAAAAAATTGCAGTTACTTTAAACTTTTGGCTTTAAGTTTGCATCTAAATCCCAGAGAATGACGTAAAAGTCATTAACCCTGAATGAAAACTACTCTACTAGCCCTTTTAATTCTAATAACTTCTCAAACGTTCGCACAGAACCACGAAGAGGCTTTTCGTTCGAATGATCCTGCTAAATCAGTTCAGGTCTATCCCAACCCAGCCACTGATTATCTGACTTTAAAATTCGAAACACCAATCGCTAAAACAGTGAAGATCGAATTTCATACTATCATTGGTACACCCTTGGAATTGGAGCATGAAGCAATTGATGAATTCGAGGTTAGGGTTAAAGTGAAGGATTTATCTACCGGTTATTATATAATTGGTGTTCAAGATGCCCAAAGCGGTTCCCGTGCGATTCACAAATTCCTGAAAAAGTAGTTTCTCTTTATTTACTTTGGAGTCACAACTCCAAATTACATTCCATTGCAAGACGCATCTATTGTATTTAACTATTTCGATGGCCTGACCGAGACTCAGCAAAAGCAGTTTTCTCAACTGGGTGATCTTTATAAAGAATGGAATGATAAGATCAATGTTGTTTCCCGCAAGGACATTGAAAATATTTATACTAACCATGTTCTTCATTCTTTAGGAATCGCGAAAGTGATGAGCTTCAATAAGGGTGCGCAAGTAATGGATGTCGGCACCGGTGGAGGCTTTCCCGGAATTCCCTTGGCTATCCTTTTTCCTGAAACTGAATTTTATTTGATTGACTCCATCGGAAAAAAGATCACCGTAGTAAAAGAAGTGGCTGGCGCTCTTAACTTAAAGAATGTTACAGCTGAGCAAATCAGGGCAGAACAGGTGAAGCAAAAGTTTGACTTCGTGGTGAGCAGGGCTGTGACCCGGATGAAAGAATTTTATGGCTGGGTGCGAAACAGTGTAAAGCCAAAATCATTGCATAAATTAGACAACGGAATACTTTATTTGAAGGGTGGAGATCTAGATGAGGAATTGAACGAATTGAAAAAGCCCTACAGTTTGTACGAATTACCGGATTACTTCAAGGAAGAATTTTTTGAAACGAAGAAAGTAGTTTACATGCCTATCGATTAAAGATTATGGTCATTGGCGGTCTTTTAAAATTCTCGATCGGACTCATTGGTCTATCGTTGGCTATCTTGATTCTTGCTTGGGGGTTGATCAAAAAGGATAACAAGAAAATCAAAAGGGCCGTGGTTATATTTATTGGCACATGGATATTATTACTCTTGATTGCTCTTATTGAATTGATGCGAGTGATCTAACTATTCTCCCCCAAGTAGATTCCTCCAAAAGTCCCCGCCAGGCACAGCACTAAACTTGAAGTGATGTAGATAAAAGTAGAAAGGTGAAATCCACTTTGAATTAGAGTTAGCGTCTCGGAACTAAATGTTGAAAACGTACTAAAGCCTCCGCAAAAGCCAACCGTCCAAAACAAACGAGCAGAAGGAGAAATCATTTGTCGGTGATCGGCAATACCTACTACGTATCCCAATACAATGCAAGCCACGATATTAACAGCGAGTGTTCCGAAAGGAAAATGATGATTGTGCCAGGCATTCACCCAGCGGCCAAGTAAGAAACGTACCGTGCTTCCAGCACCACCTCCGGCAAAAACCAAAAGAATATCCAGGAGGGTTTTCATGACTACGAATTTTGCGTGATCATTTCTTTCATCACTTCAAATGTTTGTTGTTTTAATTGGCTCACCTCTGTCAATCCTGCAGTTGAAATCTCGGGCGCAACAATTATTTTGATCAGCCCGGGTCTTAAATTAATGGTACCGGGCGGCATCAATTTTCCTGCTCCAATAACAACTATTGGCAGCACAGGCATTTGGGTATCAATTGCCAAGCGAAATGCTCCGTCTTTAAAAGGCTGAAGGATTTCTTTCGTTCTGTTCTGCGTTCCTTCTGCAAAAAGCAGGATAGAGATTCCGTCAGTTAGTATTTTCTTTAGGCGGTCCAGACTTTTATGTTTGCTTTCGCGATCAGAGCGATCAACAATTATGGTAGCGCCTCTTGCAATCAATCCAAACACCGGAATCTTCAACAACTCCTTTTTTGCTAGCGGTCTGAACTCTCCGGGAATCAGCAAGCGAATTCCGGGAAGATCAAGAAAGGAAGTGTGATTGCTCACATATATATAAGACTGACCTTTCCTGAAATTTTCGCGTCCGTGAAATTCATATCGGATGAACGTGAGCCAGCTAAAGATCAAAGACCATATCCAGAGAAATTTATAGCCTATCCAGCTACTCCTCCCAAACAAAAATGGCAAAGTAAGCCCAGGAAGGAAAAGTAGCATGAAAGAGGTAAACACCAGGAAAACCCAGAAAATGTAGAGGGCGTGAAAAGTCTTAAAAATGATTTTCAAGGCTGAAATTTTGGACGCAATATCCAAAAGTTTCCTCAAGTGACAAGGAGCTATTCCTCTTCCAAAAATTCTCCTGACTCAGAAAACTCGGCAGTGATCTTCTTTCCACCAAATTTAAACTCGGCTTCATAAACGATTTTGCTTTTGCCTTCTTGTATCCATTCTATATCCGTAGCATTCGGGTATTTTTTGGCGAAAGCTTCCTTCACTGATTGCGGCACTTGTGCGACATCAATGTGCTTCTCCGATTCGCATGAATAAAGTGAAAGCACGATAGACAGAGCGAGAAATGTTAGCTTTTTCATAAAATGAATTTGATACTTAAAGTTAATCACAGATTGAGTCAAAATGAGCATCAGAATTTTGCACCAATGCTCACATACATACTTCTGCCGATGGAAGGAATTATTCCAGGACCAGGATACTCTCCGGTTCTCAAAGTAAAGTAGCGCGAGTCAGCCAAGTTATTGACACCGAATTTTACACTGTAATTCTTGATGTGAACAGTTCCAGACCAATCCATCACAGTATAGGCTGGAATTGATCCGGCCAGTCCATCTTTTGAAGGTGTTTGTGAATTGTCTGCATCACTAAATGATTTTGCGGTACTGCTAATCAAAAACGTTGTTGAGAATTTTCCGATCACAGCGTTCGCTCCAAAGCGGTTGATACTTGTTGGAGCATACTCTACATATTTTCCAGAATAATCTCCTGAAACATATTTTGCGTTGATCAAGGCAAGTGAGTTGAAGAAGCTCACGCTCCATTTTCTATGCCCAACAAAAGCCTTTACGGGATTGAACTCTATATATGACTCAATGCCCTGATGTACACTGTTTGCCACATTCGTACGATAGGGATAAGTTCCGCTTGCATCAGTTTTCTCAATGAGACCAATGCGATTGTTGTATTGCAGATAAAATCCACTGATATCAAAATCCAAGAAGTCTTTTACAGAACCACGGTAGCCTAAGTCGGCATTATATCCATCTGCGTCTTTCATGTGTGGATCTACCGTTACAACGGTTCCAAGCGGTTGAAGGCTTGAGTAATCCATCGGCCGGTAGGCTTGCGACCAGTTGACGTAAATATTTGTCATGTGTGTCACATTAAACTGTGTGCCAATACCGGTAAGGAAAATGTAACGGTTCTTAGAGCGATCGGAATAGAGTATACTTGTTTCGTCTTCGCTGGGATTATATCCTTTTATAGTTGAGTTGATGTACTCAAAGCGAGCGCCCGGAGTAACCGACCAGCGTTCACCGAAACGAAATGTATTTTCAATGAATGGCGCAAAGTTGGTGGTTGTAAAATCCAGAGCATATTCAAAGACTGGATTTACCAAACTCAAATCAAAGTCGGTACCAGTGGTTCCTTCTCCTCCGCCCTGGCGTTTCATTTTGCCTGAGAAGAACCTTGCCCCGGTGGCAAGCGTGTTGTGGGTGTTACCAATCTTGTAGTGGGCTAGCAATCGAGCCTCGGTGGTGAAGCTTTTAAAACCCTCGTGTTCTACTTCGCGGTTTACATAGGTATTTGTTAACGGATCGATTTCATCCAAAGCATTTGGGCCTCCGTCTTCATTGCGCCAAACTAAATCGCGTGCACTTGAGTTGTAGGTAGACTTAATATTTAAGGATGTGCATTTATTGATTTTCCAATTGAATGTAGCCGTTAAAATATTCCATGGGCTTTTGATCCAATTTCTTGAACGATAGGATGCACGACTGTTGAGATTGAACATGCTATCGGTAAAACCGCCTGGCATGTGAATGCGATTTCTTAAAATTGAGTACTCCATTCCTACTTTTATTTTTTCGCTTGCTTGATACTCTACGCGACCAAAGCCGGTAATTTTTTGGTAATCAGAATTTGGTCTCCAGCCATTTGCAGTTTGATACTGGAGATAGCCATAATAATTAAACTTCCCACTTTGCCCGCCAGCAGAAGCAAATGAATTGTGCATACCAAAACTTCCTTCCGTTTGTTGCACAAAAACTTCCAATGGCTTTTTTGTGCTTCCCTTTTTCATGATGTAGTTAATCACACCGCCAAACTGCGCACCGAATTGCAAAGAAGAAGCTCCTCGAGTTACCTCAATCCTGTCCACGGCTTCTAATGGAGGCAGGTAGTATGATTCAGGGTAACCGTAAAGATCAGCCGTGATATTGTATCCGTTCTGGCGTGTATTTGTTTCAACCGATTGAGTAGGAGTCAATCCGCGAAAGCCAATTCCATTGGAAGGGAATCCGCTTGCATCGGTTTCGGAATAATTAGCACCCGGCACACGACCAAGCACTTGGCGTGGATTGTTTTGAGCCGTGTTTGCATCCAAACTATCAAGCAGCAGTACCTCTGTCTTCTTTCCTGAATAGATTATACCATCGTGTGCTTCGGCAAGATAGCCCATGCCGGTTATGGATCTGATTCCTGAAATGGTGACTTCTTTAAGGAGCTCAGATTTTTCTTCTGCAAGGAAATTGACTTCTGTGGTTTCTCCCGATTTTACTTCAATTGTGTCAGACTTCGACTGATAACCCACGGCCGAAAAGTGAATGATGTGACTTCCGGCTTGAACATTAGTAATTGTGTATCGGCCATTGTCGTCAGCTGTCGCACCATGTTTTGATTTCTCCAAATAGACATTAGCGTAGGCTAAAGGCTTACCTGAAAGATCGTTGACAGACCCCTTTATAGTTCCTGTTTGAGCGTAACCAATTGAAAATGAAAAATATAGCGCTATTATAAGTATGTGTTTCATTATTTAGAATTGTTATAAATAATGCCAAATATGGCCCTTGATTTAATTCAATGCAATATCTGTTTAGAATAATTCTAAATAAAATGACAAAAATCAGCTGAATAGGTGAATGATAGTGTGGAAAAGTGGGATCTGTGGGATTCGAACCCACGACCCCTACCCTGTCAAGGTAGTGCTCTAAACCAGCTGAGCTAAGACCCCTTTCCGAAAATCTATTAGGAGATCATCGAGGTCAAAACTATAAAAAGGATGTGCTTTTACTAAACGCATTTAATCTTTTCGCATTTAATTCCTTATTTTAAGAGATATGCGAATGACTTTAGTCATCCTATTATTTTTTCTCGTCAAAACTGGTTATTCTATTGACGAAGGTGACAGTTTAGTCATCAATAGACTCAATGCTAAGGCATACAAATACTTTTTGTCAAAGCCTGATACTTCCATTACTCTGGCAAATCAAGCGATTGTGCTTTCTGAAAAAAAAGGATATAAGTTTCTCTCCGCCTATGGGTATTATATTCTTTCTAAAGCCAATTGGGCGAAAGCCAATTATTTGTCGAGCATCCACTTCGCGTTTAAAGCTTTAAAAGTTTATGAGAACACAAATCATGTTTTTGATTGGGGTGAATGCAATCTTTCGATTGCCAGAACATTTGCAGATTTAAAAAAATACAATCAGGCAAAAGCCTACATCGATCAAACAATAACGCTTGCCAAAAAGAATAATAACTCTAAGCTTTTGGCAGAAGCCTATAGAGAAAAGTCCTTTCTTTTATTGGATCAAAAACAATACGACTCAGCCCTATACTTTAGTAACAAAGGAATAGAATTTTACGAGCAGCAAAAGGATACGCTTAATGCGAGTATTCTTTACGGCCGGAACACAAGAATTTTCTTAGAATTAAAAAATTATAAAAAGAGCTTCTCTTATAGCAGCAAATCTATTTTAATGGATAGTCTATCAGGAAACCGAAGGGCACTTGGTATATCCTATTTCCTTTTGGGACAGATTTATTACGCTCTGAACAAAAAAGATAGTGCATTGATGGCGCTCAAAAAAAGCATTCCCATCAGTAAATCAATCAGAAACCTTTCGACCATGATCAAAACCCATCAATTGATGGCAATGATTTATGAGGAACGAAACCAGCTTTCTCAAGCAACTTCCCATCTGCGACTAGTAAGTCAATATAAAGATAGCTTGTATAATCTTGAGGAAAACGGGCAAATTCAGGAGATCCTTTCGAACTATGAGTTAGCCTCTAAAGAGAAAACCATTCAATCGCTCGAAATGCAAAACGCTCTTGAGAAACAAAGTCATCGTAATAGCCAACTCGCTGTAGTCTTCATCAGCGTGGTGGCGGGGCTCCTTGCTACCCTATCGATTGTGTTTTGGCGGATGCGCCAGTGGCAGGTGAAAGAGGCGAAAACATTGCAAGAAGTAAGTCAGCTTAAATCAAAATTATTCTCTGTCATCAGTCACGATTTGCGAGGGCCGATCAACAATTTGCAATCGCTCTTAGAAATGGTAACGAAGGAGTACGTTACCCAAGAGGAATTCAAAAATATTTCGGTTAAGCTCAAATCAAGTCTGAATGTCTCGCAGAACACGTTAGAGAATTTATTGAATTGGTCTTTGAGTCAGATGGAGGGAATTCGCACACAGAAAACCGAATTTAATATCACGCCCGTGATCAACGAAGTCACGCAGCTTGCCGATGAAACCGCCTCAAAAAAGAAGATCTCCATAGACTACAAGTACAATGAAGTGATAGCCGTAAATGCGGATATAAATCAAGTGAACCTAATTCTGCGAAACATCCTGCATAATGCAATCAAGTTTTCACGCCACAACAGTAATATCTACATCAAGACGTCAACTCAAGACGGATTTTGCAGCATCAGCATACAGGATACTGGCTTAGGAATGACCACCGAAGAAATCAGCACTGTTCTAAATTCAAATGAGTACTTCACCAAGTCGGGTACCGACAAGGAGAAGGGAACGGGGCTTGGTTTTCTTTTGTGCAAAGATTTTATCAAGCGCAATGGTGGTGAAGTATTTGTTGACAGCGAACTTGGCAACGGTACCCGTGTAACTTTTACTTTGCCGTTGGCTTAACCTCTTCGCTATTCATGAAATAACTCAAGGCTCCGGACGGGCATTTTTTCACTTGCTCCACAATTTTTTCTGTCGTGGATTTTTCCGGAGTAATCCATGGCAATTCTCTCGGATGAAAGACTTCTCCTAACCCTTTGAAGCAAATAGCTGAATGAATACAAACATTTGGCTTCCACACAATAGTGACTTCGCCATTCGTATATTTTTTGACGATTTCCTTCATCTGTCTTCAGATTAAGTTTAAAATGACTTGTTCATTACAAATTCGTCTTGAACGTTACGTGTTCGCGGAGAAGTTTCTCGCTCTTGTAAATGAGAAGGCAATTGATCGAGATTTCCACCATAACCGATCGCTATAATGACTCCCTCTTCAAAGGCATCAGGAACATTCAGGTTCTGCCGTAGCAGCTGATGATCGAACCCTCCCATTTGATGGGTGTTCAACCCGAGGTGCGTTGCCTGCAGTGACAAGAAAGCATTTGCGGCACCTACATCGTATTTGGCAGCTCCATTGGGCGATCCGTTTCTAGAAAAATTCTTTTTGCAAAAGCTTACAATTAAAAGCGGAGCATCTTTGGCCCAGATTTTATTTCCCGAACTGAGTGTATCAAAAATCTTTTCCCAGAGCTCCTGCCCTTTGATGGCATAGATGTAAGCCCAGGGTTGTTCATTCAGACTTGAGGGAGCCCAGCGTGCTGCTTCAAAAAGTGATTTTATTTTTTCAGGTTCAATCGGCTTTTCAGAAAAAGCCCTGCGGCTTCTGCGCGATTTTATAAGCTCTAAAACTTCTGATTCAAACTGAGATGAGGCTTGCATTGCTTCTACAATTTATTTTCAATTTAAAAACAATTAAAAATAAATTGAGTTCACTGCCCTCAATTCATGGGTACATTCACATGTCGCTCGGCATGATAAGATGAGCGAACCAGGGGTCCCGCTTCTACGTATTTCAATCCACGCTTCAGTCCCTCCTCTTTGTACATTTGGAAAGTATCCGGATGAATAAACTCGGCTACTTCCAAATGCATTTTGGTTGGCTGCAAGTACTGGCCAAGGGTAAGAATCATCAAACCATTGGTGGCAAGATCATCCATTGCTTTGTAGACTTCTTCTTTTGTTTCGCCCACGCCAAGCATAATTCCACTTTTAGTGCGCTTGCCTGCCTCGCGGATGCGCTTGATCTGTTCAAGGCTTCGCTCGTATTTTGCTTGAGGCCTTACTAATCTATACAACCGGCCAACGGTCTCCATGTTATGACTCACTACTTCTTGACCTCCATCAATCATTCTATAGAGTGCTTCCCAGTTTCCCTTTGTATCGGGAATCAGCGTTTCAATTGTTGTGTCGGGGCTTAATTGTTTTGTCTGCACTACCGTTTGATACCAAACCTCCGCCCCGCGGTCTTTTAATTCATCGCGATTTACAGAAGTGATCACCGCATGCTTTACTCCCATTTTTTTGATGGCATCAGCAACACGCTGTGGCTCATCCATATCATATTCTGTAGGACGACCGGTTGCCACTGCGCAAAAAGTGCAACTGCGTGTGCAGATATTTCCAAGGATCATAAAGGTGGCTGTACCAGCTCCCCAACACTCGCCCATGTTTGGGCAATTGCCACTTTCACAAATGGTGTGAAGTTTATTTTCGTCAACCAACTTCCGAACCTTTGCATACTCGGGCCCAACGGGCAACTTCACACGAAGCCATTCCGGTTTGCGTTTTCTATGTTCGGACGATATAACAGGCAGTTCGATCATGTTGTTCGTTAATCGTAATTAGTTAATCGTTAATCGTTATCAATAGTTCCCTATAACGATTAACGGAATAACGATTAGCTATTTACCAATTAGTTCCTTGTACTGATCAGCTGACAATAAGCCTGCTGTTTCAGAAGAGTTCTTTATAGCAATTTTTACCATCCAGCCTTCACCATAAGGGTCGCTGTTCACTTTCTCGGGAGCAGATTCCAATGACTTATTGAAATCAGTAATTTTTCCGCTCAATGGAAGAAAGAGGTCAGAAACCGTTTTCACAGCTTCTACAGTTCCAAAAACTTCGTGTTGATTCAATTCCTGGCCTGCAGTAGTAACATCTACATAAACGATGTCGCCAAGTTCGCCTTGCGCAAACTCTGTAATGCCAACGGTAGCCACTGAACCTTCAATTTTTACCCATTCGTGATCTTTGGTGTACTTTAATTCTGCAGGAATATTCATAGAGGATTTTTTTAGAGCCTCAAAAATAGCGGTTAATGACTAATTGTCAATGGATGAATTCGAGCGGTGTGCTATTGAGAGAGATTAAAAATAATCTTGACACCACCCTTGGAAGTAAATCTTGGATAAGAGTTAGTAACCAGAGGATGGTTGGTAGTTCGTTCAAAATAGAGCTGAACAGTCAGTTTTTTGTTGGCAACATAGCTGATGTTGGGCCGTAGCTGAAAATTAACATTCCCATTGGTTATTGTACTCCCTTCATCAATTCTGCGCTGAATGGTTTGAGTACTTGTTATCCCCATGGTCATCCGGAATGTTACATCGTTTTTCAACGTGATAATCCGGCCCTGATCACGGAAAGGGAGCCTCATGTTATTTTTAGTATAACCCAATTCAAACTGCCAGTCTTTTCCTGTCATCTCAGTGATTTGGGCATTGGGTACACTCAAGGAAACATCGCGCTTGGTGTTGTACTTAAAAGTAAGGTTCAGTTTGCTCTTGGTTTTCACACTAAAGCCTATGAGCGGTGCGAACGTCTCACTGATCATTACCTGATTGACGACATAAACGGGCACCAAATGCTTCTCTCCGCTGGTAGAGTCAAGCAGGGTAGGAAATAAATTTCGACTGATA
This sequence comes from uncultured bacterium, assembly GCA_967789005.1. Taxonomy (GTDB): domain Bacteria; phylum Bacteroidota; class Bacteroidia; order Cytophagales; family Cyclobacteriaceae; genus ELB16-189. Next base: position 174,836 of record CBRFFM010000006.1, read on the forward strand.
TTATAATTTTCTATTGAGTTGTTGACTTCCAACTGCGTTACGTCAAAATTATGCTCCCTATTATACAGAAGTGAATTCCCATAATTCCCCACAGAGTAGGAAGAAGTATAGGCATGGTTGATACTTACTGATGTAAAAATATCCTTGAATGGCTGGAGCTTTGTCAGCCCATTGTAATCGATGCGCCAGTTGGGCAGTGGTATTTTAGGAAAGGGAGATAGATTCATTGTGCGGGCCGATCTACCCGAATAAGCCGATATAAACGCAGGTATGAGTACATCTTGCGATTGGCCTTCATACTCATAGTTTTTAATTTTGTTAATATTATTAAATCGATTCTGCAAAATAGCCCGGTTATCTTTAAACGTTTGGAAAAGCTGGTCTCCGTTAATGAATGTGGTGCCGACCGAAATGAAAGATATTTTGTAAGAGCCGGTTCTTGATGGGCTCAGATCTATAAATGACCCAGTACCTAGTTTGGTTGTGTCTTTAAAAATCTCCTGATATGATGTATTGGAAGTTTTGTTGGCAGTCAACTGCATTTTAACATCAGTTGCAGGCTCAACATTGGCGGTAAAAGTCAATGTTTTGGTTTGATTCTGACTGAAAGGCGTTGTCAAGCTACTATTATGAGTGATCCAGCCATTATCACCGGCCGTTCTCCTGATGTTTGGGTCTTGCTGTCCTAACACAAACCCCAAACCAGGCGCCTTCCAATTTTGGTCTAGTCCAAAAAGTTTAGGCGCTTGAGTAAAACCGGGAAGTATTGTTCCCTCAGTAACAGTATAAGTTCCATTAATAGCTCGCACCGACATCACCATGCGCATAATTGTCTTCAGCAATCTAAGTTCAGGCGGATGTGGCACTGTATCGGCTTTGGCAAGCTTTAACCTTTCTGCCGCATTCTTTGGTGGTGGTGGTGGCGGGGGCTTAGGTGTGTTTATTTTTTTTAGGAAGCCAATTTTGTTATACAACTTCACCATATCAAACTTGCCGCTGAAAGTCTGACTGCGTGAGTTCTGCGCAATATTCCCTAACTGCAATTTAGGATCTTTTTGAAGCGGACCCGCTCGCCAGTTGTAGCCCACCGTTTGCCGGTAGTCTCCGTTGATCCAATTGGTCATTGGAAATTTATCGAATGGTAAAGTGTAGGTAGCCGTTATGTTTTGATCAAAATATTTTATGCGTCCAAAGTTTTTAAGGTTATTCATTACTGAATCATGGAATTGCTGCTTTGTAATAAACCTGCCTGTTGAAGTGCGGCCTCCATTAGGATCGGAATCGGGCTCGTCAATGATTGCATTTACTGTTGAATTGTAATCCAGCTTCAGCGACTTGGTGAGTTGCCACGATAAATTGTAGTACCTGTTGAAAATAAAAAACTTTTGAAACGCTGGTGCTGTGGTGGTGGCATTGGGTGTACTTGGTGTATATGCCCGATACGCCACCTTTGAAAATGATCTCTCCAGTTCTCCGCGTACCGAAATACTTGAAGGCAGAGGATTGAAATTAAAATCTTTTATGAACTGCAAATATTTTGATGAAACCAACTTCACGTCTTTGAACGGATGAAAACCGCCAAACTTGGATTGATATTGCCATGCCACTGCACCCTTCACATTTTTTCTCGTGTTTTCTACATAATTAAAATTGTGCTGCCTCGCTTCCGTGAAAGAATACGTGAACGTAAAATTCTCTATATCATAAATATGACTCTTCGCTTCTTTGCTCAATTTGGTTTTGCGCACGTTGGTAAAATTCAAACTTCGCCTATACGATCGGTCTTGAATAACATTTAAATAATCGCGCTGTTCTATGGGGTTGAGCGCTTGAAGAGCCGCATTGATCCGCAAGTCGGGGTTGGCAGGATCATACTTTGGATCGACCATTATACTTTCATAGCTGAAGAACATCGGAATCTTCAGTCCGGTTTTTCGCGGCAATAGTTTATCGAGATTAAGGTTCATCGAAATATCGAATTGGTTTGTATTACTACGGGCGCGTGCAGAAATTTTTGATTGCACATCGCCATAGCCAAAACCAATATGCCGGTATGATGCACTCACCGTTCCCAGGTCGGCAAGCTTAGCATTAACAACTACGTTGGCAGCCCAACCTGCTGTCTGATCAAAATCGGTGAGGCGCAGTTCATCCGCCCAAAGGCAAACATCAAACGGGCGCCCATCACCTGATTTAGGATTTCGAATACCGATCATCAATACTCTCACCTGACTTAAATCGGGGCGCCCCATTACTCGAATACTATGTTTTCCATCGCCCACCGGCTTTGGAGCAGCTAACGGGTACGGAACACTCAATGAATAACCTTCCCGATCACGCTGAATCTTTAGCGCATACAACTGATCAAGAGCTAAATCAATTTGATTTTGATCAGGCCACACTTCAGCACCAAGCTTTGCAGTCGGTGGCGTAATTTTTAGGGGCAATTCAACCTCGTAATAGTTTTGATCAGGGTCCGTTCCCATTCTCAAAAATGCTGTCACCTGATTGCTTTGACCAGCTACTAGAGGAGCTAGTCCGTGTGCGCTGAGGAACATTTTAATTCTTCCGTAATTGAAAAAGTCCATCGATACGTTTTTGTACATGGCGCGCGCATCGCCATCGGGCAAACCGGTAACACAAAGTTGACCTGACTGCTCATTGAGTCTTCGTTGCACAGCAGAAGTAACATCTCTGTCACGCGCCAGGGGCTCTACATATCCCGGTTTAACGTCAGTGCTTTCTGCATTCTCTTCTATGTTTACAGTTGACACTGTGAATTTGTCAAGATCGGGTTCGAGAGCAGGGATAAGGGCAGACTCCTGCAACTTGCTTGCATACTGTCTCCAGCGCTGACCCACGGTGCGAAAATTGGCCATACGCAACACCACCGGTTCACTAAACCCTGTGAGTATCGTTCGTATGTATTTGATGGTTTTAAACCCATCGATGTTGCCCACCTTTGAATCAGGATTGCGAATAGGAATACGGAAGAGGTACCATGTTGCGCCTGGAAACTTTGCCTGATCTAGATCTCTTTTACCAACAACGTACTTGCTCCCTTCAAGCTGATTGGGGATTAGGTCGACATTATAGGTATAGTATTCTTCAAGATCAGTGAGGGTGTTGTCGCCATTCAAATCTTCATTATCCGGAATAGTTGAACCAGAAGCAGAGAAAGGTTGACCTCCGGTAATAATGGGCGAGTTATTTTCCATGCCATTAAAGTTCTTGTATCGCTCCAATACCTGAGCGCCCTGGGCATCCCAATCACCTCCGAGGTAGTATCGAAAATCATCTGCAGAGGGGTCATTTTCCAATTTTACCTTTGCCTCAGGAGTTAGAGGAAGTGATTCGATGTCTGTCCTCCATTTTGAAAACTTTGGATCGCTCAATTCCAAAGTGCTATTAAGACCATCTATACCCACATCCTGATTTGCACGTGAAGTTGGCGAAGTGTCAAATGCATTATTTAAGTATTGCTTGTTTGTGATAATTCCCCAATCACTCTCTGTTCTGTAGACTCCAGATGAAAAATCGCCAGTAGTTGGTAATCCATTTTCAAATGCATGAAGACCATCATGCCCTATATCTTCTGAAACACTCCCCACATGAAATATAAGTTTGCCACCAGTTGTGTTATTAACTGCATGCGTCCCATCAACAATGACCTTTCCATTTTCGTTAGGGATGAATGGATTCAACAACCAAAACTCGATGTACTCAATATTTGCAGCATCAAAGTCAACATTGGTTCGAATGGCCGTAGTAATCCCCGCCCAGTTTTTAGTTGGGTTTTTCAAGTTTCCATCAGAGTCCAAATCACGACTATAATTGTATTGACCTCTTTCCGAAGGGTAATAAGCCAAGTTTAGAATTGGCTGATAGAAATTTCCAATGTATGGATCGAAGCCCGGGAAAATTTCCTGAGGCGCCACCGGACGGGTGTAGTGATTATTCAAATTGATATTCTTCGGAGCATAACTACTGCTTCCTTGTATGTAGAAAATATTATCAATTTGAAACCACGAAAGTTTAGCGCGATTGTAACCGGCTTCTAATTTATTGAGTGCACCATTGCTTTGATCATAGACTGGTTCACGTGGGGTTGAGGCAAGCTTCCAACCTTGTGGGGCGAGAAGACTATAGGGAGTTGCGGCATTTTCAAAATCATCGATGAATGAAGTTCCTTGTCCATGAATTTTGTTGGATGTGCCGGGAAGCAACTGGGCAAACTCCGCATTCACAGTAACGGTTGAAACTTCTTTGGTCTGAAGAAAGGGAAGTGCATCAACAATTTTGGTTAACACACGCGAATTCTTCTTCATGTTTAAGTCTAATCCATATTGAATATTGCGCGCAGGTTCATTACCAATAAGATTGCGCGTGATCAACGGCCGCTCATTGTAATACAAAAACGTTGCACCAATATTGATGTCGTCAGAGAGTTTGTAATCCAACCTGGTGCCGAGCAATGAGCGTGTCTGAAATGCAAATGGATCTTGCTGCTCATAGGTAACATCCAGGTCTTTGCCCGAACTTAAAATGCCCTCGTTAAGAATGGTCACTTTACCGAAAGTGTAATCGACCGAATAGTCAATTCCCTCACGCAACGGAGTACCTCCCGCAAAGACTTTTACAGATCCCGGTGTGATGTTAAATGCCTGAATTGGAATTTCTCTCCCCGATCCTGCTTTGAACGAACCCAAAATGAAAAACTTATTTTTAGTAGTAACCAGCGATGCTTCTACCTGCGTGGTGTGATAGAGCGTGTCATACACATATTTATTATTGAGAAATGCCTGCGTATTACTATTCTTCTCACTGTCATCTGCATTGTAAAACAAGTTGCGAAGAGGTCCATTAAACGGCTCGAGGTAAGGAATAATGATTAAGCCCGTGGCCGAGTTGATCGTGATGCCCTCTACAAAATCAAAATTGCCATCAGGTTGTGGATCGTTGTAAGGATTAAGTCGATCGAGACCTATCACCTTAATCAATTGCTGAGACTTCACATAAGGTGTTCCGTCTTGTAGCTGAGGATTATCAATACCCTTGTTGTCATCTTTATAAATTACTTTCAGCTGAAATCCGTCACGTGTAACTTGGGTTACTCCGAGATTATAAATGTTTTTCATCATCAGGTTCCAGGTAGGAACGATAACTCCACCATCTTTTATCTTGATCGAGCGCGGTCTCAGCATTTTCAAAAACACTACTTCCGTTGCACCCTTGTTTGAATAATCTTCTGTGAGTTCACCCACTTTGTACACTTGACCATTGTAAGTGTATTCGAAGGCTACAGCAAGAGCTTCATCGTTTTGAAGTTTACGTTGCAAAGTGATGTACCCTAACTGTGAGTTGAGTGTATACTCCGTAGTTGCCAGCTTCCTCGCACTATTTATTTTTTCAAAATCGGTTCCGGCTATCAACCCACCACCCGTACTAAAACTTGATGCCTCTAGCGCTGCTTCAATACCCGTTGATTGTGCCGAAATTTTTTGAAGATTTGTAAATAAGTCATTCGCTTTATTAAATGCCGGCTTCCCCGGATAGGTATTTAAATCGGTAAAAATAGTCTTGCGATAGATTTTATCAGACTCACCCATATCCATAAATGCTACAACATCTCGAAGCGTCTGTGTATCATTTTGACGGTTGATGGAGTAAACTTCAATGCGGGTAATATTAATTCCAGAAGTGACTTGGCCGGGAATTGCCCCCAGCCATTTTTCAAAATTGTCGCGAAAGAATTGGGCCAGGAAAAAGTGGCGGTTGTCATCATACTGCGAGCCTATAATTTCAAAAGGTCTTCCTTGCGATACTCCGTTTCCACCACTTCCCGAAACGTGAACTGTAGATTGCTTGCCTCGCTGTGTTGTGGCGATGACCGTAGCCATCAGTTTGCCAAATTGCATTTGGGCTTTTATACCAAATAAATTTTGCGAGCCTTTAATCAAGCTGTTGTTCAGAGGCAAGCTCACGTTTCCGATCTCCAATTTTTTGAGTAGATCTTCTTTCAAGCCGGAATACTCCACCTTCATGCTGTTTTGAAAATCGAAGGAGTGTTGCGTATCGAAGTTGGTGTTTATCTTCAGTTTCTCTCCAATTTTTCCGGCTACACTTAATTGAATTTGCTGACCAAACTCCAAACCACCATTACGCTGCTGTCGTATGGGAATGGATGGATTTTGGATTTTTTGAAATGACCCGCCCAGATCTAAAGTGACCAGTCCCTTGGGTACCAGTTCAATGTAACTTCCGCCAAAGAGGCGATCGAGCACTGGGCTCAAATAAATTTTGGGCAATAGATTGCGGCTGCTCACCGCACTTTCGCCATCGAGGCCAAGGCTTTTTTGCTGATAATAATTTTTCTGGAATGTTCGATCTTGCTGCTTACTAAAATCCAGAAAAGGCATTGATGAATTAGGCCTGAAATTCATTTTCCCCATTTTTTCGGAAATGTTGTAGTGCATTCCCGTATCCAGAGAAATTTCAGTGCTCAGGTTTTTCGGATCTTTTAAGAATAAAGGTGATGAAGTGGTGTAGTTAGAAAAAGGATCTCCATGTCGATCGCGCAACCGAAAGTTGGGCATGTATGGATTTATGATGCGATATTTAGTTGAATCGACCTTTTTGGTCTTGAGCGAATCTTGGGCAAAGACAATATCCACCGGCCAGAACATTGCAAAGCAAATGCCCAGTCCGATACAGACTCGTACTTTCCGTTGTAAATCTCTCAATCGTATTTAGGCAGTTTTTAACGCTTGTTTCACCAGCTCTTCTAAACTTATTGCCCCCCCTGATTTTTTCAGGAGAGTATCAATGCTTTTTTCAGCAGCAGCCTTGCCGATGCCAAGCGTAACTAGTGCAGTTAACGCCTCTGATCGTAAGGTATTGCGTACCATTCCCGGAATCCCTGAGGTTTCTTCCAGGGCTTCTTTCTTCAATTTATCTTTCAGTTCTAACACTAATCGTTGAGCCGTTTTCCCCCCTATTCCCTTCACTGCCTGCAACACTTGTACGTCTTCGTTAACAATAGCAGATTTCAATTCATTGGGAGTTAAATAACTGAGCACCACCAGTGCCGTGCTTGGTCCAACCCCGTTGACAGAAATCAAAAGCTGAAACATTTGCTTCTCCGCATCTGATGCAAAGCCATACAAGATGTGAGCATCTTCTCTTACCTGCAGGTAAGTTGCCAGCTTGATATCTTCCCGGTCTTTGATTTCAGAAAAGGTGTGGAGCGATATCCCTACCTGATACCCAATTCCATTGACTTCCACTACTACATGAGTGGGTTCTTTGTGAACTAGCTTTCCCTTTAGATATGCGATCATGTACCAACTTGAAAAGTTTGAAAATTAGTGAATTTGAGGTTGAAATCCATCTTCTTGCTTTAGCGAAAAAATTAAATTGAAGAAGATCGCTGATCCTAATCTTTCCGCCTCCAGTGCAAAAAAATGGCAACGAGCAAAAGGACCTCGCCAACACCAAACAACCACCAGTTGAATTGATCTGGAACATAAGCTGAAAGAACTTCCAGTGCCCTGTGCGAAGCATCCACAATTCGTCCACTGTATTTGATATAATCCCACATCCACGAAAGGATCACAATCAAACTTCCAATGGTGATCAATACCCACTCGCGTTTATTTATTTTTCTTGATTGATTTTGAAACTCTAATCGTAAAATGGAGGAGGCAAAAACAATCATAGAGAATGAGGCAATCACTGCGGACAACACCGGGCCGACCCAGGGTGCTGGAATCAAAAACAAAATATCCCACGTGAGCCAGGAGGATGGCCAATCTAAAACTAGTTTCAGGCCCACGTAATAAACCAAATCCCAGATGGCGAAAGCGAGTAAGAAGAAAGCTACGCGCTGTTGTAAATTTTTTCCGGCAAGAACACCTACCCCAATCAACATCACTAGAGTTGCTGCTTCGCGCAGGATTTCTACTGTGGCAATTCGCTCCTCTAACGGAACAAGAGGAAATTCAAATCCATTGGGGTAGTAATGCAGACGAAGATAAACGACAACAGCAGCTTCAAGAAAGCCCATGGCCATGCTGAAGACGATGAGCCACCAAAGTTGTTTGTGCAAGGAGTTCATGTAACCAATAAATTATTTCACCGTACAGTTGTAATTTACCCCCAAATTTAACTGCATGCGTTTACTGTACACCCTCATTTTTTGTGTTTTAGCCGTTTCGGCATTCGGTCAAGCAAAAAAAGGCCAATATCAATACACAGTCGACCTCACCCAGGTGAAAGACGACAAACTTTTTGTTGAGCTAAAGACCCCCTCCATCTCCTCCGATGAAATTACTTTCTATCTCCCTAAGATCATTCCTGGTACTTACTCCATTGCCGATTACGGACGCTATGTTTCTGAGATCAAAGCATTCGATAAGAAAGGAAAGGAACTAGCTATTGAAAGAGTGAACGACAACGGCTGGAAAATAAAAGAAGCCAAGCGTCTTCAGAAAATTTCCTATTGGATTGACGATACTTTCGATACCGAAAAAACAGGCGCGAAAGTTTTTTGGCCTGCAGGTACCAACTTCGAAGACAAGAAAAATTTCATCGTCAACGAAGCCGGCTTCTTCGGCTACTTGGATGGAATGAAAGATGTGCCCTTTCAGTTTTCAATCATTCGTCAAAAGGATTTTTACGGATCAACCGGCCTGATTGCTCAGCGCACCGGTGATCCTCTTTCTAAAATAAGCGTTGAGAAAAAGGAAGACACCGATAAACGCGTGGATGTTTATCAAGTAGAGAATTACGATCGCCTGATTGACTCTCCTTTGTTATATGCAAAAACAGATACGGCCATTATTAAAGTGGGCAATACCGAAGTTCTTATCGGTTCCTATTCTCCCAACCAAAAAATTACAGCCAGGCAAATCGCTGATAATGTAAAAGAAGTGTTGATGGCGCAGAAAGAATATCTCGGTGGCAAACTCCCGGTTGATAAGTACGCGTTCATGTTCTACTGGACTGACAAGCCGGTAAGCAGTTATGGAGCGCTTGAGCATTCTTATTCTTCTCTTTATTATATGCCTGAGCAAACTATTGAAGAGACCGCTCAGCAACTTCGCGATTTTGCTGCGCACGAATTCTTTCACATCGTAACACCATTGACTATTCACTCAGAAGAAATTCAATTCTTTGATTTCAACGACCCGAAGATGTCGAAACATTTGTGGCTGTATGAAGGTGTGACTGAATATTTTGCCGGCAATGTGCAAGTGAAATACGGATTGATCTCCAAAGGACAATACCTCAATATATTGAAGCAGAAGATGCAGACGGCCGATAATTTCAAAGACGATGTGCCATTTACCGACATCAGCAAGTTCACTCTTGATAAATATCCAGATCAATACTTCAACGTCTATCAAAAGGGTGCATTGATTGGCATGTGCCTCGACATCAAATTGCGCAAACTCTCCAATGGAAAATATGGAATGCAAAACCTGATTGCAGATCTTTCAAAAAAGTATGGTAAAACTCAGGCCTTCAAAGACGAAGAATTATTTGATCAAATCACCAAACTCACTTACCCTGAGATCGGTGCATTCTTGAATACTTACGTTGGCGGAAATCAGAAACTTCCATTTGCAGAAGTGTTTAGTCTTGTGGGCTTGAAATATGTAGATGAACAAAAGATTTATGAGCCCAGCATAGGCCTCGATCAAAATGCGGTCACAGTCATTCCGATTGACGGAAAGCCAATGATCGCCATCAAAGATCCATCAAAATTGAATGAACAAGGCAAGGCGCTCAATTTCAAAGAAGGCGATATCATTATTAAAATGAATGGCGAGAAATTGCCTGACCTTGGTCCTGAGTTTGGCAAATTCCTTCAGGCCCAACAAAAGGCACTGGTTGAAGGCGGCACGCTTTCCTATGGAGTACTTCGAAAAAATGAAGCGGGCGAACAAAAAGAAGTTGAGCTAAAAGCTACCGTTATTAAAATTGAAAAGATAATCAGGCACTTACTCGATTTTGACAGCAATGCCACACCAGAGCAACTCGCCATTCAAAAATCGTGGCTAACTCCCAATTAGTTTTTTTTAATTAACAGAAAAACAAAATTGAGCTAATGAGCGTGAGGTGATTTCTTTGCAATTTTAATTTTACAAAGGACACTTCACGTTTATTTTATGCTCAAATACATTTCCCTTCTCTTACTCCTTGCTTGCTCTTGCCAACCCAAATCAAAAGAAATTCTTTGGGAGATTTCTGCACCAGCCGGAAAACAATTTACTCACATCGATTATAAAGGAACAACTGTCATTCCCAACGGCAGACTCCTAACTCCTTACGGAAAACAAATTTTACTTTCTCCACATCCATTCGGGTTGGCTTTAAGCCCTGATGGCAAAACAGCAATTACATCCAATTCAGGAACCAATCCATTTTCGATTTCGATTATAGAAAATGTAAATGGCGATTGTGGGGTCACCCGCATTCCGAAAATCGAAGGAAAAGACAGCCCCTTCAAATCCGTTTTTATGGGTTTGGCCATTTCCCCCGATAATACCCGAGTTTACGTAGCAGGTGGACAAGACAACAAAGTTTATGTGATTGACCTCAAGTCAAAAAAACTGATTGGTGAAATTCTGTGCGATCAATCTTTGGATGGAACTGATTACAGCGATGGATATTTAGGTGATATGATTTTGACTGCTGATGGTTCCACCCTTTATGTTGTCGATCAAATTGGATTTCGGATTGTAGTGATTGACACCAAAACAAATCGAGTTGTAGAAAACGCGAAGACGGGTCGCTATCCGTTTTGTATTTCGTTGTCGGCAGATGAAAAGAGACTTTTCGTATCCAATGTGGGGATGTTTGAATATTCCTATGTGAAATCACTTGACGCGAAGAAATTAAAAGAGACTTCATTAAAGTACCCGGCCTTCGCTTACAACTCAAAAGAGATGAGGGAAGGAATTAAAAATGACTCGATGGAAGTAAATGGTCTTGGCGATCCCAATATTCCTGAATCGTTTTCAGTTTGGGCTTACGATCGAACTGCAAGTAAGCTCGAAGTAAAATCTAAAATTAAAACAGGAATTCTTGTAGGTGAAATGGAAGATGAGATTGCAGCCGTTGGAGGGTCCAGTCCAAACTCCATAGCTGCAACAAACGATTATGTTTTTGTTTCGAATGGAAGCAACGACAACATATCTGTGATTGACGTTCGTGACATGAAAATCATTAAACAGATCGATTTGCAACTCGACAAACGACTGGGAAATAAAAAGGGAATAATTCCATTTGGATTGGCTCTTTCACCCGATAAAAAAACGTTGTTTGTTGCTGAAGCCGGAATAAATGCTGTTGGCGTAATTGATGTTGCATCCCTTCAAATAAAAGGTCACATACCTTCAGGGTGGTTTCCATCTAAAATTGTTTGCTCCGCTGATGGTAAAAAAATATTTGTAACGAATGCGAAAGGTTTTGGCAGCGGCCCTAATGGGGGAAAAGATTTTGTGGAGGGAGAAGAAGGCAATTACATTGGCTCGCTTATGAAAGGAACTTTATCAGTTATCGATATTCCATCGGATGAAGACTTGAAAAAATTAACTCAGCAAGTGAGCGACAATAATTTTGTTTTCACTCGGATAGAAAAAACAAAAGAACTGAATCCTGTTCCACAAACAAAAGACGAATCATCACCAATTAAATACATCGTATTCATCTCAAAGGAAAATAGAACATACGATGAAGTATTTGGTCAGTTGAAAAATGGAAATGGTGATGAAACTCTGGCTCGGTATGGAAAAAGTGTGCGGGCTGTAAGCAGCGACAAAAAACGAGCTGTTGAAGATGTAACTATAATGCCCAATCATCTTCTACTTGCCAAGCAATTTACCATTAGCGACAATTTTTATGTTGACTCCGATGTTTCTGCTGATGGACACAAGTGGCTGGCGAATACTTATCCCAACGAATGGATTGAGACACAGCATCCTGCTTCTTATGGCGGAGGAAAAAATCTGAAACAGGAATCTAAAGCTCCGGGAAAATTTGCAATAACGGGAGCCTCTGGTGCGATCTTCCCCGAGGATTATAATCAACATGGATCGTTGTGGGATCATCTTTATCGCAACAAAAAAGAGTTTTACAATTTTGGCTTCGGAGTTGAATTTGATGCAGGCTCTTTTGCCGACTCTTCTTTTAAACATGGTGGTGTCAGATACTTGGTAAATTATCCGGTGCCCGGCCCGCTTTACGATCGCACCTCAAGATTATTTCCAACATTCAATATGGCAATACCCGATCAGTTTCGTGCTGATATTTTCATTCAAGAAATCAAAGAGCGTTACCTCGACAAGAAAACGGAATTGCCATCAGTTCTTACTCTTCAACTTCTAAATGACCACGGTGCCGGAGAAAGATTGCATGCCGGCTTTGGTTTTCATCACAGCTACATGGCAGATAATGATTTGGCGCTTGGCAGAGTTGTTGAATTCCTTTCTCACACTCCTTACTGGAAAAACATGCTGATCGTTGTGACGGAGGATGATGCGCAGGGCGGACGAGATCACGTAGATGCGCACCGAAGTTTATTGATGCTGATTTCTCCTTATGTAAAGAAGAATAATGTAGATCACACGCACGCCAGCTTCGGAAGCATTTTCAAAACGTTCTGGAAAATCCTTGGCGTACCAAGCTTGAATCATTATGATGAAGGAGCAACAAGTCTTCGCGAATGCTTTACTTCAACACCGGACTTCGCGCCATACAATGCCGTTCCAGTAGATCAAAGAATATTTGATCCTTCTAAAGCTTTAACGCCTCTGAATGAGAAATTTGATTGGGAAGCTGCCCTTCACTCACCAAAGCTTGACGATCCTGATGATATGAAGAAGGAAATGGAAGACGATGATTAGAGGTTCTATTTCATGTGTTAATATTTTTTTTAAGGTCACATGGAATTCGCACCCAAATCATCATCCTGTTTGGTATAGTTCGGTTTATGCTCATTTCATGTAGCCCTCATCCCTCCAAGCTTTCACACCAAGTTTCAAAAGAGCATCCAGTTCTTTCTCGTTTACTTGTTCTTCTTTTTTAAAATGGAAACAAGTTTTCCCTTTAAGGTATTTCAGTAAGCCGGGAGCGACCTTTTTGAATTGATCCGTGTGATAGTAAATCGGAAAAAAATAAAAGGCCACTGAATCTTTACGCTGCATAACAGCAGCAAAAAACATCCCGGGAATAATTTTTTTATCATGACCATAAGGCACAGGCTTGTTCCCGATGAGTTCAATGGATTGATTTTTCTCATCGCTTTTTCGCACCATTGGTGGTGAGCATTTCTTCAACGTTTTTTCAAGGGCATAATAAATGTCGGAGCGAATTTCTTCAGTGATTGGCATAGCCTATTTCTATTTTACAACAATCTCATCGGCAAACAACCAGGCAGGCTTTCCCTCACCAGCATGACCTTTCGGGCACACACCCAAATTTGTTGCTGTTACTCTGATGACTTTTACTTTTCTTTCTTTGAATGAAGCCGTGAAGTCCTTAATCATTTGCGTTTTCTCGTCAACAGAAATAATATTGGTGGTCAATCCAACTTCTTTAAAAGTTTTTCCATCGGGTGATACTTCAAACTTAACGCGCTTCGGCATAAAAATCCAGTCTCGATAACTTTGCAGACAACTGATCGAGATCAGATGAATATTCTTCTTTTCTCCTAAATCAATCTGCGCAATCAAATCTTTTCCCTTGAAGGCATGCCAGTATTTACCAAACGAAGTTGTGCCTCTGATTCCGTCAGTCAATGAGTTTGGTCCATCGGCCTGATAATTCTTGCCGGGTTGGTTGGTGTAAACTACATCGCGAGCAATGGCCTTATGTATTACAAAAGATTGCTCAGCAGGTTTTGTGGTCATCACTTTTCCGTCAACGACAACAACTGCTTTGATTACAAGTGATGAGTCAATATTTATTACACTCGAATATTTCTTACTAGAGGTTGTTGGCGTTGATCCATCGGTCGTGTAAAAAATTTCTCCATTAAAAGTTTCCGCCTCCAGAATTGCTTGCACCTTTCCATTTTTTGAAACGGGCTTAATCTCTACTTTAAAATTTCCTTTGCTGTAGTGTAATCCTTTTTGTTCGAAGCTTCTGAAGTGCGACTGAAGCCGTTGATTAAATCCGTTCCAATCTCTTGAGGACTTCTGACTCCAGGTTATTTCTGCTAAAGCAAGCATTCGAGGCAAGATCATATACTCGACATGCTCAGCCGTAGTCACAAACTCAGTCCATAAATTAGCTTGAGCACCGAGCACATACTTTGACTGCTCTTCATTCAGTTCTTTGGGGATGGGCTCATAATCGTAAACTCTTTTCAAAGTATTAAATCCACCAATCGCGAATGGCTCAGTTACAGGGTCGCCCTGATAATGATCGAAATAGCACGGCACTCCGGGTGTCATCACAACATCGTGTTTCATTTTTGCAGCCTCGATTCCTCCGGCTTCTCCGCGCCAACTCATCACCGTTGCCTCTGGTGCTAGTCCACCTTCAAGAATTTCGTCCCAGCCAATCATCTTTTTGTTTTTGCTTGCCAGAAATTTTTCAATCCGCTTGATAAAATAACTCTGCAGTTCATCTTCATCCTTTAAATTTTCTATTTTGATTCTTGACTGACAGCGCTCACATTTTTTCCACGGATCTTTTTCTACTTCATCACCACCGATGTGAACATATCTTGACGGAAAAAGCGCAATCACCTCAATTAACACATCTTGAATAAATGCGAATGACTCTTCGTTGCCTGCACAAAAATTGGAAGATGCATCGGTATAATCACCTCCAGTTAAGGGAAGCTGCGGCTTTTGCGTGCAGCTCAATTGAGGGTAAGAAGCTATTGCGGCAGCCGAGTGGCCCGGCATTTCTATTTCAGGTACAATGGAAATATTTCTTTGCTGAGCATACGCTACTATTTCTTTGATTTGTTCTTGCGTGTAGTACCCACCATACGAAGGCACTTCACCCTTTGCAATTTTTCGCTCTCGCCAGTTGATGTTGGTTTGATCTACACGCCACGCACCTACCTCAGTTAGTTTTGGATATTTTTTTATCTCGATGCGCCAGCCCTGATCATCTACTAAATGCCAATGGAACGTATTCATTTTATACATGGCCATTAGATCGATGTATTGCTTGACTACTTCCGATGAAAAAAAATGGCGGCTCACATCCAGGTGCATGCCTCGCCAACCAAAGCGGGGATAATCAGAAACTGTAATGCACGGAACTTGTAAAGGCGCATTGGTTCGAATGGCCGGCAACGTTTGCAACAAAGATTGAGTGGCATAAAAAATTCCTGCAGAGGAGTTTGCATTAATTGTAATTCCGGAAGGAGTTACATTCATTTCATATCCTTCTTTTCCAAGATTCTCTCTCTGAATAATATTAAAGGAAATAGATTTGGTTTTACTTTCCGTTGACAGTGCTATTCCAGAAATTTTATTTATGGCTGCCGAGAATAATTCTACAACAGTATGTAGCTCAGTGTTTGCCTTATCATATTTTAATCCTACAGTTTTGTCGATTAGAAAATTGCCCTGAGCAACCGAAAGGCTGACCGGTTGTGGAATGATGCTACTATTTTGAGCTAATAAAGTTGGTGACCACAACAGTATTAGAAGGAGATACTTTTTACGCATTAGATTAGAAATCGCTGGAGGATTTGAGTTTCAATTCAAGTTTTGTTTTTTTTGTAAGCTTAGCAATTGCTAACTGATAGGAGGCGTCAATCCACTCGAAAATCTTTTTATCAGGAATGGATTTATCCATCAGCACCCGGCTCCAATGTCTTTCACTAAAATAGCCTGGCTTAATTACAGCCGGAAACTTTGCTCGCATCTCGTCCACTTTTTCAGAATCACATCGAATGCTGATGGTGGCAAATGACGTAACGTCAGTAGCGGTGAACATTTTCCCGGCAACTTTAAAAACCAAGACATTGGGTAGGTTTGGAAACGGAAAACTTTCAGTCACCTCTTTTTTTGCGACACAAAAGTTCCTGTACTTCTCAATGTTCATCTCCCGTGTCAATGAATTGAATGCACGGTGAAAACAATTTTGCTGTAGTTATCCTTTTCATACAAAATGCCAATCGCGCTTTTTTTATGGATATCTACTATGTCTGAATAGCCTGCCGGGTCAATCGCTGTTTCCGAATTAGTATTGTAAATAACATAACTCTTCTTCCATGTCTTGCCTTCGTCATCGCTGATGCGCAACATCAGGTTATCTCTTCGTTTAGTGTTGGCTGGGTTACAAAAAGCAATCAGGCCTTTATCTTTTTTAGCATCGAGTGCAAGAATGCTGCCCTCGCACATGGGATCAGGTAGATTTTTATCGAAAGAAGAAGCATCCCACGAGGCACCTCCGTTTTTACTGAAAGCAACCACGCGTTGATGAACAGTACCTCTTAAGTTACATATATTCATCATCAAGCCATCGTTCGGAAGCTCCGTTGCAGTGGCGTCACCTGATCCAGGGAATTTTACGTTTTCGCTAAGGTGAAAAGTTTTGCCGTGGTCATCGGTGTAGAACCCGTGAGCAAAATAATCTTCAAAGTCTTCCTTAGGAGGGCCGGCTGAATGATGGGCCGGCACAAAAATTCTTCCTTTGTATTTGCCGTGCTCAAATTGCATGGCGTGACCAGGTGTGGTGGCATACACTCGCCAATCTTCACGAAAATTAAGTCCCGGATCTATTGACGGTTGCTTGGGTTTGTGAACTTTCAGCGTAATATTCACTTCAGGGCTCCAGGTGTATCCGTTATCAAGCGAAAGTTTGTACCACACTTGACTTAGCCCCTTGCCTTTTCGAATCTCCTCATCAGATTTGTCGCTCGTATTATAAAACAGAAAAATTATTCCATTGGTAAAGCCTGCATCAGTGAGGTCAACAACAGGTGACGGATTACCTGCCTTCAGATTTTCATTGTCGGCAACTACTTGCAAAGCGGACCATGTTTTTCCATGATCGCTGCTTCTCTTCATCACGATATCGATGTTGCCAAAATTATCTCCGTTATCCACCCGGCCTTCACTGAAGGCAAGAATATCTCCATCAGGCAGGCTGACTACAGCTGGAATACGATAATTTTTATAACCCTCATCTCCTCCTTTGAAGACAACGGTCTCACTTGGTTGAGAAAAGGCAATGGAAGAGAAAGCAATTGCAAAACTGAGTAGTGTGAATTTCGTCATATCAATTCTCAAATTAATTCTTTTAACTAATCTTCAAATTAAAGATGCTCATTCCGCTCATGCAGTTGCGCATCTACCACAGCAATTGCGGCCATATTTACAATATCGCGAATTGAACTGCCTAACTGCAAGACATGCACGGGTTTTTTCATTCCTAACAGCACCGGCCCAATTGCCTCTGCACCACCTATCTCCATCAACAGTTTGTAGGCGATGTTACCGGAAGCGAGGTTAGGAAAGATCAATGTATTAGCTCCTTGTTGCGCTAATTTGCTGAAAGGATAAATTTCTTGCTGTAGTTCTGTATCAAAGGCAACGTTAGCCTGAATTTCTCCATCTAAAATAAGATCGGGATATTTTTCTTTAGCAAGACGAACTGCCTCTTTTGTTTTCTCTGGCACCTCGCCTTTACTTGATCCGAAATTGGAATAAGAAAGAACGGCAACCCGAGGTTCGATATCAAAAAACTTCACACCTCTTGAAGTAAGCCCGATAATGTTCACCAACTCTTCTGAAGTTGGATCAACATTCACCGTACAGTCGGCAAAAAAGAATGTTCCTTTTTTATTCATGATAATGTACATGCCGGCAACTCGTTTCACATCTGGAGCCATGCCTATGATCTGAAGCGAGGGCAAAATTGTTTTTGAATAATCTTTGGTAAGACCTGAAACCAAAGCATCGGCTTCGCCAAACTCAAGCATCATTGCACCGAAGGCATTGCGGTCACTCATCTGGCGCAACGCATCTTGATAGGTGACCCCTTTTCGTCCGCGTCTTTCGTGGAAGACTTTTGCAAATTTATTTACACGTTCTTTCTCTTCACGGATGTCCATGATTTTGCAGTCACCCAATTCCAAACTATGCTCTTTTACCAACCGTTCAATTTCTGAGCGGCTACCCAGCAAAATAGGTTGAGCAATTTTTTCATCATGCAAAATCTGCGCTGCTTTTAGAATCTTATGATGATTCGCCTCAGTAAATAAAATACGTTTCGGTTTTTTCCTTGCTAAGTCAATGATTCGTGAAGTCAATTTTTGGTCAATGCCAATTCGCTTGAGTAGGTCATTATTATATTGACCCCAGTCGGTGATATGAAAAGTAGCCTGACCCGAATCCATGGCTGCTTTGGCAACTGCCGGTGACACCGTAGTGATCAACCGAGGATCCATTGGTTTGGGAATCAAATAATCTCTTCCGAATTGGATCTTGTCAACGCCATAAGCCTGGAAAACCGAATCGGGTACGGGTTCTTTTGCAAGATCAGCCAAGGCGTGAACTGCCGCCAGCTTCATTGCTTCGTTAATTTCGGTTGCGCGCACATCAAGTGCTCCGCGGAAAATGTACGGGAAGCCTAATACATTATTAATCTGGTTAGGAAAATCGGATCGACCAGTGCCCATGATAATGTCAGGTCTCGTTTTCTTTGCGAGGTCATAATCAATCTCCGGATTAGGATTGGCCAACGCAAATACAATCGGGTCTTTCGCCATCGCCAAAACGTCTTCGGGTTTGAGAATATCAGCTTTTGACAAACCCACAAAAACATCTGCGCCCTTTATTGCTTCTTGCAGTGTTGTAATTTTTCTTGTGGTTGCAAACTCAAGCTTGCTAGCATCGAGGCCGACTCTATCTTTATGAACCACGCCTTTGCTGTCGCACATGATCAGGTTTTCCTTTTTTAGACCAAGCGACAAGTATAGCTTAGTGCAAGTCACCGCTGCCGCCCCTGCTCCGTTCACTACTAAAACTATTTTATCGATTTTCTTTCCAGCCACAATCAATGCATTCAACAAAGCTGCACTTGAGATAATAGCGGTGCCATGCTGATCATCGTGCATGATCGGGATGTTCATCTTATCACGAAGCTCTGTCTCAATTTTGAAACACTCCGGTGCTTTAATGTCTTCCAGGTTAATGCCCCCAAATGTTGGCTCAAGTGATTTTACGATTGCAATAAATTTGTCAGGATCTTCTTCGTTGATCTCGATATCGAAGCTATCAATGCCTGCGTATTTCTTGAACAACACGGCCTTACCTTCCATTACAGGCTTCGATGCTTCCGGTCCGATGTTGCCAAGACCTAAAACTGCAGTACCATTAGTAATTACGGCTACTAAATTTCCTTTGCTCGTGTATTTATAAACATCCTCTTTGTTGGCAGCAATTTCTTTGCATGGCTCGGCAACTCCTGGTGAATAGGCGAGTGCGAGATCCAATTGAGTGCTTAATTTTTTTGTGGGTGTGACTTCGATTTTGCCAGGCTGTCCTTGAGTGTGATAATCGAGGGCATCTTGCTTTCGGATTTTAATCGACATGAGTTTTTGGTTGAATGGGTAATTTACAATTTCTTATTTATCAATTCAGATTTGGTTGCGTGATTTTTAATCATGTCACTCGCATAATCATGGGACACTGAGTTGATTTGTTTTGGTTCTATCTAAAACCCAATACTAAAACCTATCCTCGTCCGTTTATTGGCAATGCGATTTTTTACAGGTTTAATCTTCTTGCTTTTCCATTCCGATTTTCTCTTCTCGCAAAGCGATGCTACCATTAAAGAAAAAGGATTTCAATTTTCAGTTACGCCCGGGCTGGGAACAAATGGAATGCAGCCTGGAAGTTTCTCTAACTACATTTCCATCAATTTCACTTCGGGTTATTCGGCATCGACCAGGCTTTTCGAAATTGGACTGGTCTCTAATTTGAATACCAATCATACCAGCGGTTTACAAATTAGTGGCTTAGCTAATCTCACTGGTGCCAATGCCTTTGGCGGGCTTTCAAAAAAAGATAAAGATATGAAGTTGAAAAACGGCTTCACTTCCTTGTTGACAGGAGCACAAATCTCAGGGCTTACAAACATTGTAGTCAATGACGCTTATGGTGCACAATTCACCGGAGGAATAAATTTGGTGAAAGGGCTTTTGCTGGGAACACAAATTTCTGCCCTCTCGAACATTGTTTACAATTACACTTTCGGAGTGCAGGCGGCCGGTCTTTTTAATGTGTCGGTGAATTCGATGGATGGAGTGCAGATTTCCGGTCTTTCCAATTTTACCAAAGGCGGACTTTACGGTTTGCAAATCGGGATGCTTAACCAAGCAGGCGAAATGGAAGGCAAGAACTCGTTCGACAATCATTCACCAACCGGCATTCAGTTCGGTCTTATCAATTTTGCCAAGAAGATGAATGGCCTTCAAGTTGGGTTAATCAATTTCGCGAAGCGTTCACAAGGCACTCAAATCGGGCTAATTAATTTTTACAAAAGGGGAAGTCAGCAGGGAACAAAAGATGGAACCGCCATCGGGCTTTTGAATATTGGCGACTTCGGTTACACATCCATTTATACGAATGAACTATTTGGTCTTAATTACGAATTGGCTACCGGCACAAGAAAGAATACGCGAATCAAATTGGATAGCCGCAATGTTTACATAGAGAATGCGCTGATCTATTCGCGTCAGGCATTTCACAATGACGGCTGGGGAATTGGTTATAGTTTAAAGAAAATGTTCTTCAACCGATCGGAGCTGCTCGGAGCAACTGAATCTAAGTTTTATAGTTATGGATTAGATATTCAACATATAAGTTTAAAGCGTGGAGAATTCAACAAGGACCTCAGTTTACTTACGCGCTTGAAAATAATGGTAGGCAAGCGCATTGCCCCTAAGACATTTGGGATTAACTGGTTTGCAGCGATTACCTACAACGCGTATTGGAGTAATAAGCTAAATCAATTAGAGCCAAGTTCTTTAAGTCACGCGTCTTCGTTAGGAAATGCCAGCTTCCAGCATTGGCCCGGTTTCTCGGTGGGCTTATTGATGCATTGATAATCTCAAATTCAAAAATCAATCGTGATACTTCTTCTCTCCTGCCTTGATAGAAGTCTTCAAAATATTTTCTTTAGGAGGGAATGGGCATGAGAACCGATCTGAGTAAGCACAGTAAGGATTGTATGCCTTGTTAAAATCTAAAGTGATGGAGGTTGCCCCCGGAGTCTTTTTTAGTTCCAGATAACGTCCCGCTCCATAAGTTTCGTTGGCGCTGGTAGAATCTGCGAAAGCAAGAAACAATGTGCTTTGATATTGATTGTCATCTACAATTTCAAGGATAAGGAGCTTGCAAAGTGTATTGTTCAATTCGAACTCAGCGAATGCATATTCCAAATATTTTCTTTCGAGTCCATCGCTTGTGGGCAACAACACCATTTTTTTCTTTTCTATGGAAATCAATTTCGCACTGATGCGATATTTTATGTCGGGAGCAAAATAATTCAAGCTTTTAAAATTCTTCTTTTCATCTCCGAACGGAGAGTCTTCTGCTGATTTCATAGACGCATCTTTTGCCTGACGCTCCTCATTCAGATTCTCGATGTAGTTTTGATCTGAAGCTCCGCCCGAGAAAGAGTAATACAAGATCGTAGCAATTAGCGCAGCTATGCCAATGACTATAATGTTTTTGGTTTTCATGTTAGGAACAATTAGTAAACCGCAAAGACGCAGAGGCGCTAAGAAAAAACTTGGCGTCTTCGCGCCTTCGCGGTGTAAATATCATAATGCAGACTCCCATCTTTTTATCGAATCAAGATAGCGATCATAAATCTTAAAGAACTGAGGGACTCCCTGGTTTGCAAGTATGCTTGGCGAATTGACCAACAAGGCAATGGCGATTTTCTTTTTCGGATTAATGGCCACCTCACATCGGTAATTATTGACGAGTCCTCCGTGGTAAAGCAGTGTATCTCCATCAGAGAATGAAATGACGCGCCAGCCTAAACCGTAGAAGGATTTCCTAACACGTTTCCATTTAAAGAAATTTAAGTTGCGCACTGTGGCATGAATCTGTGGCTCAAAAATCTCTTCGAGCCTATCGTTAGTTACAACATTTGACTTTTGAGTGACTATTTCCTTCAACCAAAGAGCCATGTCCTGAGCACTGGCATTAATTCCACCGGCAGGTCCTACCGAGTAATAGATACTTGAAATTTTCAGCGGCTGAATAAGCTTATGAGGCTTTGCTGAATTTTTATTTTTAGATATTCCTTCAAATGAGGCCGAAGCATCAGCCATTTCCAGCGGGCGAAAAAGTTTTTCTTTTAAAACTTCTTCAAATGATTTTTTAGTTGCCGCTTCTATTACTTTGCCAATCAGGCTGAAGCCAACATTTTGATAACTGTAAATTTTCCCGGGCTCGGCAATTAAATCCAAATCTTGCAGGTAATCTATTAGCGTATCAACAGGCGCACTCTTGTCAACCATATCGGTGTACGCATGGTAAGGCAATCCTTCGGTGTGCGAAAGCAAATGACGTAGTGTGAGTTTCTTAGTTGCGTTTTCAGATTTGAGTTTAAAATCAGGAAGGTATTTCGTTACCGGGTCATCCCAGTGAATTACTCCCTCATTGACAAGCACAGCGCATAAAGTTGCTGTCACACTTTTTGAAACCGAACCGATCCTGAAAACAGTTCTCGTGTTAATCGAATCGGGTTTTCCAAATTCACGCAATCCATATCCTTTCAAAAAAATGATGCTGGTATCTTTCAGTACAGCCAGAGCCGCGCCCGGTGTCTGACGATTAGCCAATGCCATTTTGATAAAACTGTCGTATTCTTTAAGGAATCCATTTACATATGGATTGGCATCGGGATGGACAATTATTTTATGGATTGGTGCTTTGACTATCTTGAGAGAATCGTGCGCTTTGATATTGGGTTGTGAAAGAGGAGCATTGTAAACGCTGAACATAATGAGTCCGGCAACCATCATCAACCCTATTACAACAATGAGTTTCATCTAAGCGAGTAGCAAATTTTAAATCAATCCTTCGTCAGCAAAACTGAAATACTGGTGATGAGCAACGATAATGTGATCGAGCATTGCGATCTCTAAAACTTTTCCAGCTTCTTTTAATTTTTTGGTAAGATTGATGTCGCTGTCGCTGGGTTTGAGATTGCCTGAGGGGTGGTTATGCACCACAATAATTCCTGAGGCGAGCTCATCCACAGCGAACTTGAAAATAATTTTAGGATCGGCTACAGTTCCGCTTACTCCTCCTTCACTTACGCGCTTTTTCTTAACTAACCGATTTGCACGGTTGAGTAGCAACACCCAAAACTCCTCGTGGGGCAAATCCTGAAGATCGCCTTTGATCATATCGAATGCACTCTTCGAACTCTCCAACTTTGGTTTTTCTTCGGGGTTTTGCTCTTTACGCCTGCGGCCAAGTTCCATAGCAGCCACAATGGTAATTGCTTTTGCTTCGCCAATACCTTTGGCTTTCATCAATTCTTTAATAGAAAGCTTCGCAAGGTTATCTAAATTATGATCAACGTGAGCCAACACTTTCTTCGCTACATCTACTGCGCTGAGTTTTGCAGTTCCAGAACCAAGAAGAATAGCAATCAACTCTGCATCACTTAATGCCGGTGTTCCTTTCAACAAAAGTTTTTCGCGCGGCCGGTCTTCAGGCGACCAGCTTTTGATATTCATCGGTTGGCTGTCTTCTATTTCCATCGTTTCAGTTTGTGAGCCGTCTGATCACTTGAGCGGTCTGGCGGCTAGATACTAAGTCGTAGATTTTTCTTGTGCCTCCAACAAAAATGCTTTGATATAATCATCGAGGTCGCCATCCAATACATTTTGTGCATCGCTACGTTCAACTCCCGTTCGGGCATCTTTCACTAATTTATAAGGATGTAAAACGTAGTTTCGAATCTGCGAGCCAAAATCGATTCTCATTTTGCCGGCTTCAATCTTATCGCGCGCAGCATTACGTTTGTCCATTTCACGCTGATACAATTTTGATTTCAGCATTTGCATAGCCCGCTCGCGGTTAGCGTGCTGGCTCCGCTCTACCTGGCAAACAATGACAATACCAGTGGGCTTGTGCGTAAGCTGCACTTTCGTTTCTACTTTGTTTACGTTCTGCCCGCCTGCACCACCCGAGCGTGAAGTCTGCAACTCCACATCGGCAGGGTTAACTTCAATTTCAATGGTGTCGTCTACTTTCGGGTAAACAAAAATAGATGCAAACGAAGTGTGTCTTCGTTGATTGGAATCAAATGGAGAAATACGAACGAGGCGATGAACTCCGATTTCTGATTTCAGTTTTCCGTAAGCAAATGGTCCTTCAAATTCGAGCGTTGCTGATTTGATACCCGCCACTTCACCTGCCTGATAATCGATTTGCGAAACTTTGTAGCCGCTTTTCTCGCCCCACATAATGTACATGCGGTTGAGCATATCAGCCCAATCGTTACTTTCGGTTCCACCGGCACCCGGATTGATTTCCATCACCGCACCAAGTTGATCTTCTTCCTTGCTCAACATTTTCTTGAACTCGAGTTCTTCCAACGATTTCAGCGTAGAAAGATACTCACGATCGAGCTCTTCTTCGCTGGTATCACCGGCTTCATGAAATTCGTTGAGCACTTCAAGGTCATCCAATTGCTTGGTGACTTTGTCGTACGCATCCGTCCAGATTTTTTTGGTACGAATGCTTTTTAGAATCGTTTCAGCTTGCTTTGGATTGTTCCAAAAATCGGCTTGATGTGAAATACGTTCTTCATCTTCAATCTCTACAATCTTGCGATCGTAGTCAAAGATACCTCCTCAAAGCCAGCGTGCGGGCTATCAAGTCTTTCAACTTGTCTATGGTCATAAATAAAAATTTTGCGAAGGTAACTAAACAATTGACAGTGGACAATTCCTCAACGAAATGAGCTAATTGAACAAATCCTTATTGCTGATAAAAAGGAGATTTGTAATCTATCGTTTGCAAAAATTGAATTCCGTTGAGGCGCTTATATTTTGGTCGGATAAAAACCATTGCAGCCCCCACCCCAGATATTGCCAGCGGAATGTATACTTCAGCCGGGGTACTGGCCCCATTTATACCAGCGGCCACATTAAGCTGATCTACTCCCAAATAAAGCATGCCTCCCAAAAAAAATAGCCCTCCAATGCCGTTTTTCCATCGCACCGGCCCCCGATGTTTCTTTATGTTGATTTTCAAAATGTCTTTGAACTGGAGGGTGTCATTGGAAGTGATCATGTAGAAATCATAAAGCTCAATGACATGACCCTCGGCATGACGGTGTTTTTTTTTGAGAACCATGCGTAGGTATTCTCCTTCCTTAAATAGCGCTTGAACGTGTCCGTTCTTTAGAATGACTAATTGTTTCTGAGCGAAGGCACCGACTGATACGAAAAATAAAAAAGTAGTGGCTAGAATCTTCAAAAAATTCATTTCAATTCGAATCTAACCAAAATTGAATATTCAAGTTTGATTTTTTCGAAATCTAAATCTACCTGCCCACCTATACTGTCATAAGTTCGCGCTTCACCAGCGTAATTATGAATGGTGTTTGCAGTTAAATTTAGAGGAAAGCGATCCGACTCTTGTATCAGGAGGGCTCTACCGATGCCTTGATTAACGGTCTTAGCTAAATAGTCAGCTTTTTCTCTGGCCGCCTTGATGGCATTGCCTTTCACTTCCTTTCTATATTCTTCAATTTTTGAATGATTCAATCTCTCGATTGACACATTTGAAATATCAAGTTTCTCTAATTCAGAAAAAACCTTGCCAGCTGTTTTTGCATCGTGAACAATCAATTGATATTCTTTTGAAAGAAGAACGTCTGCTTTGGAGAAAATCTTTCTGTTGTAAAAACTC
Source organism: uncultured bacterium (assembly GCA_967789005.1). Taxonomy (GTDB): domain Bacteria; phylum Bacteroidota; class Bacteroidia; order Cytophagales; family Cyclobacteriaceae; genus ELB16-189. Next base: position 200,767 of record CBRFFM010000006.1, read on the forward strand.
AACATATCATTTACTGAAAGGTCTTTCTTAACATCGATTCCCATTCCTTGAAGCACGTCTGCCATTTTTTTCTCCAACTCGGCTACGGGAATTTTGTTCTTATTATCCTTTTCATTTAATACAATCTTGAGATAGATTAAATCAGGAGCCACCTGTATTTCTGCCTTGCCTGTGACTTCAATGTAATTCTGATCGATGAAATTCTTCTCTCCGGTTTGAGCAAAAGTGGAGATGGCCAAAAGGGCAAGGCCTAAAGTCAATAATTCTTTCATGAGTTTTTGGTTTATGTAAAGATGTTGGATTTTTAGTTGGCGCGAGGTGTCTTACACTTAACTTAACTTAACGAAGCATAGGAGGTGTCGGAAACCTTCGTCAATAAAATACTAAACTTTTTTTTAAAATAGACGAACTCCGTGAGCAAGCTTTGCCATCGAGTCAATGCCGGGATTGACTTAGTGAAAGCGATTTTGTTTTAGTAAGATGCTGGAAGAAGAAAATAGTTTTATCGAAGCTAAAAAATCTCCAGAAAGGCCACGATGAAGGGCGCGGAGATAAACAAGCCATCGAAGCGATCGAGGAATCCCCCATGGCCAGGCAAACTAGTACCACTGTCTTTGATTTCGATGCTTCGCTTGAGCAATGATTCGACCAGATCTCCATAAGTTCCCCCAATAATAATTATCCAACCGATGCACAGCCATTGCCATTGTGCGAGTGAAGTAAAATAAATGGATGAGCCATAGGCAAACACCATAGCCAGCACTGCTCCTCCAGCAAATCCTTCCCACGATTTTTTTGGAGAGATGCGCTCAAATAATTTTCTCCTTCCGAAAAAAGTGCCAGCAAAGTAAGCACCCGTATCCGTGGCCCACAGAATGAGTAAGCAACCTAAAATAATTTGGAAGTTGTAAACCTGGTTTTCGAAAACAGCCATGTTCAACAGAGAGAAGGGAATAGCGGTGTAAAAAATTCCGAGAAAGGTAATGGCAATGTTCGTAAACGGCTTTCGCTCGAATTGTTTATAAAGCTTAATGATAAACAATGAGCACACTAACGGGAAAAACAAAAAGTAATATTTCTTTGGCAGCGAACCTTGTTCAATAAAAAAGGAAAGGCAATAAATGATGAGGCCACAAACCACGCCAAATGCTTTTTGCGGATGAAGACCATCGATACCCGAGAGTTTGTAAAATTCTAAAAGGGAAAACAGAACGATGATAAAGAACACAGCGAAATAAAGCCACTCGCTGTACACCACGCCAAAAATAATTCCGGCCGCGCCAAGAACACCCGTTATTACTCTTGGAACTAAGTTGCTGAATTTTTTATCGGCCATCGGATAACGTTTTTTTATGGTCGAAGAAGTTTTTGAAATAGAAAAGCAAGCCTCCCGAAATCAATGTAAACACAAGTATGGCGGGCCATGGCGCCACTATATCAGTGGACTCAACATCTACATTCACTACTCCTTTTTGACTGAGGTATAACATCATCACTGAAAATCCATTGTTCACAAAATGAGCGAACATAGGCATCCATAAGTTTCCAGACCAGTAATATAAGTAACCGAACAGTGCACCGAGTAGCATGCGTGGCACAAAACCAAAAAACTGAAGATGAAAAGCACTGAATAAAATAGCAGACGTCCAGATCGCTACATGAATATTGAGTGTTGCTTTAAATAATTGCTGCTGCAACATCCCACGAAAAACAAATTCTTCACCGATCGCGGGCAGAATAGCAATCACAACAAATGCGAGTGCAAATTCTCCGGTCGAAGAAAACTGAGTCATGAATTCGGTCAATTGCTCAGCACGATCTTCATAAGTGCGGGCCCATGATTCAAACCCTCCAAGAAACTCCGGAAAATGAAAGTTAGCGTTCCAATGGATGAAGGCAGAGTTTACAGCCATGAATGTGATGGTGATCGCTAACACTACAATGAACATTAGTCCATGAGTTTCTGTGCTGGCAAAAAAACTTTTAAGTCCTTTTCTGAAAATGCCAAAAGATAAAGCCAAAGGAATCAGCCCCAGGCCGATCAATGTTGCACTCCCCTGCATAATATATAAAGCCGACTTAAGTTCCGGGTGGCTGATCGGATCGGTCATGTTTTGCACCTGGTCTAACATGTTTCCTTCCAAGAAAGGAATGGCAAAAAAGAATCCGATAAGCGGCCCAATGATCACAAACCCGAAAGCACTTACAATGAGCGTTAAAATCGCCATCGTAAACGGGTGCATTTTTGATTCTACATCTAATTCAGTCATCCAGCGAAAAACAGTTATTTTTGCAGTCGCAAACAACGCTGTTTTCACTGAATTAACCAACGTGGCAAGGATTGGCAACATAGAACTGGGTGATTTCCCCCTTTTACTCGCTCCAATGGAGGATGTGAGCGATCCGCCATTCCGTGCCGTTTGTAAAGACGGAGGTGCTGATTTGATGTACACCGAGTTCATTTCATCAGAGGGATTGATTCGCCATGCAGCAAAAAGCAAGCAAAAACTCGACATCTTTGAATACGAACGCCCTATCGGCATCCAGCTTTTTGGTGGCGACATTGGCAATATGACTGAATCGGCACGAATTGCCACCGAAGTCAATCCGGATCTGATCGATATCAACTATGGGTGCCCCGTAAAAGCAGTGGCCTGTCGCGGTGCAGGTGCGGCATTGTTACAAGACATTCCCAAGATGGTGAAGATGACCGAAGAAGTAGTGAAGGCTACTCATCTTCCGGTCACTGTAAAAACTCGTCTTGGCTGGGACGATCAAACCAAGAATATTGTTGAAGTAGCTGAGCGTTTGCAAGACATCGGCATACAAGCGCTTACCGTGCATGGGCGCACTCGAGTGCAGATGTATAAAGGCGAAGCGGATTGGGAGTTGATTGGCAGGATCAAAGAAAATCCGCGCATGCACATTCCCATTTTTGGCAATGGCGATATTGATTCTCCCGAAAAAGCAATTGATTATAAAAATCGTTTTGGTGTGGATGGCGTTATGATTGGTCGCGCGGCTATTGGCTATCCATGGATCTTCCGCGAGATCAAACATTATTTGGCAACCGGAGAAAGGTATGCTGCACCAACGACCAACGAACGTGTTGAAGCTGCACGTAAACATTTTGAGTTTTCTATTCGGTGGAAGGGCGACAAGTTGGGAGTATTTGAAATGCGAAGACATTATTCCAATTATTTCAAAAGCCTTGCTGATTTTAAACCGTTCCGCACAAAATTGGTGGAAGCACCTTGTGCCGCTGATGTCTATGCATTACTTGAAGAAATCACAGAAACTTATACCTTGTCGTTGGTTTAATTTATATCGTTCATCCAAACTTAGTTTGCTTGAAGCGATTTACTTAGTATATTAATTGTAGCGCCTGATCATGAAGTGCCGAGTTTCTCTCCTCATTCTGCTTTTTTCAGTCAGCATTGGATATGCACAGAAGTCTATCATCGATAGTTTAAAGAAAGAGTTGGCAAAATCACCTGTCGAAAAAAAGATTGACATCTACCAGGCCATCATCATAAAACTTTGGCTCAATCACCCCGACAGCGCCATGATCTATGCAAAAGAAGCTGTCGTTTTTGCGAAAGGGGTTGACGTACGCGCTCAAGCCACTGCTATTCGACTAATGGGTGGTGTGTTTTATTATCAGGATAAGTACGACTCTGCGATCAAATGTAATTACAAAGCGTTGAGGCTCTCGGAAGAATCGCGCGACACTGCGTTGATATCAAGTTCCATCAATAATTTGGGACTCGCCTTTTATAAACTAGGCAGCTACCCTGAAGCCTTACAATATCTTCTGCGTGCACTCAGTCTTAAAATCCGCATCAAGCAAACGTATGGCATGGTGCAAACGCTAAATAATGTTGGGCTAGTTTATTACGATCTTCAGCAGTTCGATAAATCACGTAATTTTTTTAAGCAAGCGATTGACTTAAGCAAGAATTTAAAAGATGACGATGGTTTAGTCTATTCACTGAATAATTTTGCTCTCACTTATATCAGTGAGAACAAACTGAACGAGGCCGAACCTTATTTTAAAGAAGCTCAACAAGTTGGTTTGCGTACGGAAAATGCTGTTTGGGAATCTGCAACTTTTAGTGGTTTGGGTAGAATCGCCCTCGCTCGAAATCAATTAAAGGAAGCTAAAAAACATTTTGACATCTCATTCAAGATGAAGCAAGGGATCAATGAGCTGGGCGGTATTGCTGAGATTTATGCTTTCTACAGCAAAATTAATGCGCAGTCAGGCAGGTATGATTCTGCTCGATATTATTTGAATAAAAGCCTAAGCATTGCAAGGCAAATTGGCGCACGTGCGCGTGTAGTCTCCGATTACAAAGCCATGACGGAGCTTTACCTGCTTCGGAAAAAATACGATAGCGCCTATTTCTATCAATCCAAATTCATCGCTTTGCGCGACACCCTCTTTAATGAAAACCTCGCCCGCAATATCAACGATATACAATTGCAGATTCAAGATGAGGAGACAAGATCGAAACTAAGAGAAAAGGATCGGCAGCTCAACTCACGCACCTACCAAGCTTATATTGTTGCTGCCTTTGCTATGCTCATTATGATTGCTGCCATCGGTTTCTATCGAAGTCGTAATCGCGAACGGAGATTAAAAGATGATCTCGCACAAAAAAATAATGAAGTCGGTCAGCAAAAGGAAGAGCTCGAGTTAAGCAACGAACAATTAGCGAAAGCGCATGAAGTGATCAGTCGGCAAAATTCAGAGTTGGGAGAATACAATCTTCAGCTTCAAAGCACTGTTGATTCGCGCACCAAGGAACTCGAATTGGCCAACCAGGAACTAAGCGTAGTGAATCTGGAACTCGATAATTTCATTTACAAATCATCGCACGACATTAAAGGCCCACTGGCAAGACTTATTGGTTTATGCCATGTGGCCTTGCTCGATGTCTCTGATCCGAAAGCAAAGCAGTATTTGCTTAAGCTGAGTGAGAATGCAAAAAACCTAAACGAAATTTTCGACCGACTGAGAACCGTAAGTGATATCGATTCAATCGAGTTGTCGAGCGAAAGAATTCACTTCAAAGAAATGATCAGTCGGGTAAAAAGCCGATTGAAAACATTAGAGGGCTTCAACGAAATTACTTTCAAAGAAGAAATTGAGAACATCGACTTTCAATCCGATCCGGTTCTCCTGGAGACAATTTTTCACAACTTGCTTGAAAATGCAGTGAAGTTTCAAAAGAAGTCTACTCAATTCAACAAATTCATTTCTATTACGGTGAAGAGATTGAATGGAGCAGTTCATGTTTCATTTATTGATAATGGTATCGGGATTGGTAAAACAGATGACAATGAATTATTCACCATGTTTACCAATGCTGCTCTTGAACATAAAACGATTGGGCTGGGATTGTATATTGTAAAGCAGTGCGCAGCCAAGCTCAACGGCACCGTGCGCATTGTTCCCAACCCTCAACAATACACCGAGTTTGAATTGACTCTTCCCTGCGAGAATTAATTTTGAGTTCTATTGTGTGCGATCACTCCTTGCACAATAAAATAGAGTGCAGCCATGTATGTGGCTATTACTAATATCCCTGCATTAGTAACCGGTTGAAAAAACTTGTTGATGGCAAGTATAGAATCGGAGAGCATGAACAATAATGCTCCGATGCAAACATTCCAAAAACTTTGTGAAGAAGTAAACCCATATCTATACACCGACTGCAATACCATGATCATCAAAGCCAGCGCGTAAATGATGACAGGTATTTTCAATCCACCTAATGTTGGGTATAGGATTACAATCAAACCCGTGCCGGCAAGAATGATTGGAAAAGAGAAACGCGCTTTTTGCGGGCCACTAAAACCCTTCCCAAGATTGAGTTTCAAATTTCCATAAAGAAAAATTAAAAGAATGTGTGCAATCAAAAATGAGCCTAGTCCACCCATAAAATAAAGTTCATTGAGGTGATCAAACAACAAGAAGACATCACCTGCCCAACAAAAGAACAGCGCTAAAACGAAGAGCTTGTTTCTTGAAATTACATTTTGAAAATAAAATGCCATGAGCGAAGGCACAATCAGCGGCTTAATGAACGCGTTGTACTCCTGCAGATTCAATAATTGAATGATAATTTCGGCAGCAGCCACCAAAAAGAAAACAAAAAGGAAATTTCGTTTGTGCATTTTGTTTTTGAAGAAAGGTAACTATTCCATTTTTAATAAACTCTTACTCATTATTTCATTGTCATAATGGCGGCCATCGTTTCAATGCCTTCCCACAAGTAACGCAAGATCACATTTTCGTTTTCTGCGTGTTGGTTGTTATCATAGTTCACCACCGGAACAGTGATTGGCTTTGCATCTAACTTTTGTTCAAACAAAAATAAAGGCAAACTTCCTCCAAGCGATGGTACTTTAATCACTTCATCGGTAATTGTTGTTTCAACTGCTACGGAAACTTTTTGCGCCAGCGGCAAATCCATTGGTGTACGCTGCGCATTATATCCGCCAGCTCGTTTCGCCATTTTTGCAAGCAAAGGAAACTGTCTCCGTTCAGCATCGCTCGGCTCATGATCAATCACTTGGTAGCCTTGTTTAGTGACATGTTTAATTACCTTATTGATCTGTCGTTCTACATCGTTACCCAATACTAACCGTAAATCCAATACGGCTGTTGCATCTGCCGGGATGACGTTGCTTGCCATCGCACCCACATTGCCACTTTGCATTCCATTGATATTGAGCGTAGGCAATTGGAGCAGTTCCATAAAACTCTTTCCATTTCCATCCGGTTTGCCAAGCGCCAAATCTTCTTGAAGAATGGCTTCCACTTTTGGAATTTTAGCTAGCGTGGTTTTTTCTGCTTCAGTTAAAGGAAGTACATCATCATAAAATTCATCGATCAACACATTTCCATTATTGTCTTTCATAGTGCAAAGTAATTGAGCGAGACGCATGGCAGGGTTAGGCGCCCAGTTTCCATAATTGCCACTATGCAGCGGGCGTTTTGATGCGTACACTTTCAAATCAACATTCACATCACCACGCACACCGAAGAGGATTTGTTTTTTACCTGAGATGTGACGAGGTCCATCACAGATAATCCAGAGGTCAGCTCCAAGTTTGTCTTTGTACTTTGAGAATATTTCTCCGAGATTAATCGAACCTGCTTCCTCTTCTCCTTCAAAAAAGAATTTAATATTAACTGAGGGCTTTGCGCCTGTCTTAATAAGTGTTTCATAAGCCTTGATAATTGAAAACACTCCTGCCTTATCATCTGAAGACCCTCTTGCATACAAGCGCCAATGAGGTTCTATCTTTTCTTGATTCGCTGGAAAAGGAATTTTTACTCCTCCTTTATCCAGGCGATCAGAAAACAAAACCGGCACAAAAGGCTGAAGTCCCTCTGCCCATTGTTTGGGATTCACCGGCTGTCCATCATAGTGCGCATAGAAAGCAATAGTATTCGTTGCACCGGGAACATTCACACTTCCAAAAACAACTGGTGCTAAATTCGGCCTGCCTGACAACAGCAATTCACTCTTCACACCGAGCTGCTTCAGCATAGTATGGATGTGATTGGCATTTCGGAGAATGTTTACCGAATCGCTAAGCACATTGGGTATAGCAAGAAATTGTACATACTCTTTCAGCCATTGGTGCTGATTGGATTGATCCGCTATATATTTCTGAACTTTAGATTGGGCTTCACAAACAAGAGAGAAGAATAGCAACGCAAGCGTTAAGCGATAAATATGATTTTTCATATCATTAAAAATAAACAATTTAGGAGTCCATAAATTTCAAATGCAAATAACGAATGAGGCATGTCTGGCAAAATAGAAATTACACAAGGGGATATTACTAAAATTAAAGTGGATGCTATTGTCAATGCCGCCAACTCTTCACTGATGGGTGGTGGAGGTGTTGATGGCGCCATTCACAGGACAGGTGGACCTGAGATCCTTGACGAATGCAGAAAGATTATTGCAAAGCAAGGAAGTTGTAAAACAGGCGAAGCTGTTATTACCACCGCAGGGAAATTACCAGCACGATTTGTGATTCACACCGTAGGACCGATTTGGAGTAATGGCAAAAATGAGGAGAGCGTAAAACTTGCAAGCTGCTACAAAAAATCACTTCAACTTGCCATCGCCAACCATTGCAAGACAATTGCTTTTCCAAACATTAGTACAGGTGTTTATGGATTCCCCAAAAAGGAAGCGGCAGTTATCGCAGTTAAAGCAGTCCAAGATTTTCTATCCGCCAATCAGGAGATTGAAAAGGTGATTTTTGTTTGCTTTGACCCTGAAAATTTTGATTACCTAGAAACCGAATTATCAAAGTAAAAGATGTATTCCGTCCTTCTCTCTATTCATTCCTTGGTGCGGTGGCTGGTATTGCTAAGTCTCCTCTTTGCAGTCTATCGTTCTTATTCAGGTTGGCGTTCAAACAGGAGTTACTCAAAATGGGATGATCGAACGAGACATCTCACTGCTACTATCGCTCACATCCAATTGATGCTAGGATTATGGTTGTACTTCGTTAGTCCGGTGGTCGATTACTTTTTAAAGAATTTCATGGAAGCAGTTCACATGCGCGAGATCCGTTTCTTCGGAATGGAACACATCACCATGATGGTCATTGCTATTGGGTTACTCACCATCGGTTCAATAAAAGTAAAGAGAAGAGAAACAGATCACCAAAAATTCAAAACGATGTTCATCTGGTATTTAATCATCCTGCTGATTATTTTTCTTTCCATACCCTGGTCGTTCTCGCCATTTACAAGCCGGCCTCTTTACAGGTTTTTTTAATCGTTGTGATTTTTAATTACCTGGCCGATGTAGTTTAGTGCATCTTTGTACGTTTCTATTCCGTGTCCTACATTTTTAAAGACTTTTACATCTTTCAAGTTGGCCAGTCTTGCACGAGCATTGTCGATGGATTTTTGAAAAGGAAAGAGTAAATCCTTATCACCTTCAAGTAAATAGGTATCGGTCTTCACATTATTTAATTGATCGCCCATATAATATGGCTTTTGCGTATTGTCCTTGTACCGGGTTAATGCCAGCTCTTGATATTCAATGATTAGTTTTTCTGCCTCTGTTGAAAGCGAGTGATCAGGTTTACAAAATACAGCCGCGTCAAGAAATTTCCGGATGTTCTTTTCGGAAGGAGAAAATATTGGCAGCAAATTGTAGTACAAATTTTTAATGCTCAAAGAAAACGGCTGCAAGCATCCGGGATTTAACAAGAAAGTGGTTTTTACTTTTTCAGGATTTGTAATACAAAGCTTCATGCAAATCAGTCCACCAAACGAAGCTCCTGCAATGAATGCCTTCTGAATCTTTAATTGATTTAGAACTTCATTAGCCCAATGGCCATATCCTAAAGATTTAATATCCGGAGTTTTGCCATCACTAAGGTTGGGCAAACCATTCGTTTCAACTAAGTAAATTTTTAATGGATGGTTGAAATTGTCTAATCCTTTGTCGAAGTCCCAAAAAAGTGGAGTGGTACGCGCGCCAGGAAAAACAACAATGGTTTCCGCTGCATCAGAATTGGTGTTTACTCCCCAGACATGAGTCTTCCCTAACGAAGTTTGAATTTCTATTTCTTGATAAGCCCGCTGATTGGCGGATTCCAATTTCTTAACCCAGCTTCTGAAACGAGCAGGGTCTTCTACGGAATCTTTGAAGTAAGAAGTCTTTTTAATTTCGATTGGCATGCTCTATAATTTAGCTGTAAAAGTAAGCTCACAGACTTTACTTAGCTGCTAATCTTATTGATCTGCAGAAATTTTGAGTAAACTACTTTGGTGCGAGGCGGATTTCAGTCTTTCTTGTAAAAAGATAAATGAGCGCGAATAGTGACAACAAGCTGCATAAGCCGAAGCAAATGATGAAGTTCTCGTGAGCATTGGCGTAAACCCAGCCCGAAACAAATGCACCGAGGCCGATGCCGAGTTCCATTGAAATATAAAGAGAAGCTATTCCACGGCCCCGATGATCTTCATGGCTCAAATCAGTTGCCCAGGCAAGAAGTGTTGGCGAGGTAGAGCCTTGCGCCAGCCCATACAAACTCACACCCACAATCAAAATCCAACTTTGACTGGCAAGCCCAATGATTGCCATGCCCACGACTATCAATGCCACCGTTACTTTGAGTACTGGTTCACGTCCATAAATATCAGACGCCTTACCGGCAATCAATCGAACCGCGAATGATGCTACCGTAAGAAAAGTAAAAATCAATCCTTTATTACGAATACCGAGATGCTCTGCAAAATCCGGAAGTAGCGTATATGCTGCCCCATAAGCATAAGCGGCCAGAACCATCACCAGACATGGTGCAATTACTCTCGGTTCGAACAAATCCTTCTTATGAATCTTAAGTAAAGCCCACGAAACTTCATGACGCTCTTTCAACGTTTCTTTCACACTCAAAGTGATTGCAATGGCAACCAGGGCGAAAAATGAAGACAGATAAAACATCCAATCCAAACCCAATTGGTTGGCAACACCTCCACCAATTGCAGGGCCGCATGCCATACCTATCGCACCGGCAGTCCCGATAAATCCCATCGCCTCCCCTCTTCGGTCGGCAGGAATTATATCGGATACATAAGCGGAAACACCGGTAGGCGAAAAGCCGGTAGAAAATCCGTGAAAAATCCTCAATAGAAAAAATCCGAATAAGGTTGTGAGCCATGGATAAAACAAGCTGCAGATCAAACACACGATGCCGCCAAAAATAATCACCGGTTTTCGGCCTAGCCGATCAGCAAGCTTACCGCTAAATGGCCGCGATACCATGGCCGTGAGTGTGAAGAGAGAAATGATTAACCCTTTATAATCGGCCCCGCCAAGTTTGGTAAGAAACTCGGGCAGCTCTGGAATGATCATGTTGAAGCTGGCAAAGAATAATAAGGCACTCAGACAGAGAAGCCAGAACTGGTTGGAGTATATTCTTCCCTTCTTCAAAAAATCGTATCAATAAAAAAACCCTCCCTCACACGTGGCAAGGAAGGGAAAATAAAAAATTGGATCACTGAATTAAGCCAGCGCGTTTACCTTCTTAGTTAAACGGCTCTTTTGGTTAGCTGCTTTTTTCCAGTGGATAATGTTCTTCTTAGCAAGTTTGTCAAGCATTGCGGTCACTTCTTTCAACAAAGCAGTTGCTTCGTCTTTCTTAGTTGCTCCCAACAATTTCTTCACTTGAGTACGTGTACTCTTGTGCTGGTAACGGTTACGATCGCGCTTTACTTCGTTTGCACGGATTCTTTTCTCTGCAGATTTATGATTTGCCATAATGCTCTTTATAAAAGGATTGCAAAGGTAATATCTTATAGCATGTTACCAAAACCTGAATTAAAGAAACTTTATTCTATTTCTCCACGATTCCCCCCTCAAAAAGCAGCCAAGTATTGGGATCTAAAGCGATTTGAGGCGGTTTTGTAGCCATTGGAAAGGAAAATGACTGGGTTTTCTTATCTAAGATGACTGTCTTCAAGTCTGATCCAATACTAATATCCAGGGGAAATCTGAATAAACCTGACGCTTGGCTTTGGGTAAGTTCAACCGATAAGGTCTTAGTCACCTCATCATAATGCCACGAACCATTAACTTTTGGGTGGCCTCCGCGGTAAATCCACTGGTTAAAAAACCACGACAATTCCTTGCCCGAGGCTTCTTCTATGATCCGCTCAAAGTCAGAAGTCAGCGCATTGCTATTCTTGTAAGTGGCATAGTATTGCCTGATGCCTTTCCAGAAATTGAGATCACCTACCTCATGGCGAAGCATATGCAAAACCCATCCCCCTTTTTGATAAGCATTGACCGACAGTAATTTCATCAGGTCGGTGATGGTGGTATCGAGAACGGGTGCAGGATTCTTTACAAAATAACTCAACACTTGGTCTCGGTCTGTTTTCTCCTCCTGCACCAATCGGTCATGGCCATACACATGCTCCAAGTATAAATTAGCAAAGTAGGTAGCGAAGCCTTCGCTCAGCCATACGTGGTGCCAGTCTTTTTCAGTTGCTGAATTTCCAAACCACTGATGTGCCGTTTCATGTGCAATCAGTCCTTCGATTGTTCCTTTCCCGGTTACCGATTTCTCAGAATAGAAAATGGCACTTGCATTCTCCAATCCTCCAAAGCGTGTCTTCGATTGAACATTAGCCAATTTCTTGTATGAGTATTCACCGATGTGCGTGTGGAAGAAATCAAGTACTCGAGACGAGACCGAGTAATCAAAAAAACCTTCGACCTTATTTTGAGGGTAAACCCAACTTTCCACAGGAATATTTTGAACGCGACCGGAGACTTCCATCGCAAACCGGGCAATTCCCACTACCATTACTTTTGCAGGAATCGGTATTTCTTCGTGATAGCGCGTGAGCTTTCTTTTCTCACTGACAAAGCTCTCTTCCATTTTCAATCCATTGGCAATTACAGAGTAATGCATTGGCGCAATCACTGTAAAGTCAACCGATGACTTATCGAATGGATGATCTACTACCGGCAACCAATGATGTGCCCGGTCAGGCCAATTGTCGCCAAAGAACCCTCGGTCTCCATATATGTTAGTGCCAATCACCAATCCGTCCAGCGGCTCACCTTTGTATTTGATTTTAATAATCAAAGTCTCATTCGCTTTAGCAGGATGTGCTAATGTTATTTTGAGTTTACTGCTAGCATGAGTGAAAATGATTTTACTTCCATTCATAGTAACTTCTGTTACCTCCATTCCTTTCCCAGAACTTTCTTTAGATGCCAGATCCACCGAAAAAAAGGAAATCGATTTCTTAAAATGAATTGTCAGTGAAGCTTCTCCGTAGATAATATTGGTCGAGTCATTTACTTCAAGATGAAAATCATAATGACGAATATCGATTGATTCATTTTTAGGATAAGAGTCTGTGGACTTGGCAGCAAAGCTTATCGACAAGAAAATGAGGCATAGCAAAATTTTATTCATGAAAGAGTAGAGGTTGATTGAAGCTACTTAGCCGAATTTATTCCAAGAAAAACAAAGACTCCCGCAAGGAAACTTATGCTTGCAGCGAAAATGAAAAAATAAAAGTATTCTATTACACCAAAAGCCAAATAGGTGATAGCGATCGGGTACAAAATTTTCACAGCGATGTCTTTATGAGTGTCTACAAAACCTGACACGGACCAAAGAATTAAAATCGTCATGGCAAAAACAAAAAATAGGATGATGCTATAGCCTTCATAGTAGTTTGCCATGCTTTTAGAAGCGCCCATAAATTCAGTGCTATATCCTTTCATCATATCGACTACTTCCTTCATTTTAGGATCCTTCGGTTTATCCCACGAAAGATGCCCCAGGCTATGTCCAAGTAAATGCACTAAAATCAATAGACAGGCGATCCGCAAAAGAATTTTTGATTTCATAACAGCTTTTTTACTTACCGAAATTAAAAATATTAATTCTTTCCCTCAATGATTAAATCGTTGGATGAACGGTCAAAATGCAACTCAAGCATATAACTTCTGGAGTCGAGTAGCATTTTTCAATTTTCAAATTGCGCAATTTTCAAATTGCACTATCTTGCACCCGATGGACAATTTTGTTGTATCGGCCCGTAAATACCGCCCACTTGGCTTTGACGAAGTGGTTGGTCAGGAGCACATTACAACTACACTCAAAAATGCCATCGACAACAACAAGCTTGCTCAGGCTCTTTTGTTCTGCGGTCCGCGCGGTGTAGGTAAAACCACTTGTGCCAGAATTGTGGCCCGACTTATCAATGGGTTTGAAGAAAAAGCCGAAGTCAATTCACTTAATATTTTTGAACTTGATGCCGCTTCCAACAACTCGGTAGAAGACATTCGCAGCCTTATCGATCAAGTTCGCTACCCACCTCAGTTCGGGAAATTCAAAGTCTATATCATCGATGAGGTTCATATGCTCTCGAACGCAGCCTTCAATGCATTTTTGAAGACGCTGGAAGAACCGCCATCGTATGCGATTTTTATTTTGGCCACAACAGAGAAGCACAAAGTTATTCCTACGATTCTGTCGCGTTGCCAGATTTTTGATTTCAACAGAATTCAGGTTTCGGATATCTCTAAGCAATTGAAAAAAATTGCTGTACGAGAAGGTATTCAGGCCGAAGACGAAGCATTGCATTTGATTGCCCAGAAAGCCGATGGCGCTTTGCGCGATGGACTTTCCATTTTTGATTTGATGGTGACGTTCTCATCCAGTCACAAAGTCACTTTCAGCGATGTGCTCAACAACTTGCACATTCTTGATTACGATTATTATTTCAAAATGGTGGATGGGCTTCTGGCAGAAAATTCTGCGGGACCTCTTTTGTTGTTTGATGAGATTTTGAAAAAAGGATTTGACGGACAGAATTTCATCGGGGGCCTTGGCGAGCATTTGCGAAACCTGTTGGTATCACAAGATGCGCGCACGGTGAATTTGATGGAAGTTCCTGAAAGCGTAAAACAGAAATATTTGTCACAAGCCCAAGCTGCACCTCCATCCCTTCTTCTATCATGGCTGAACATTGCCAGCACTTGCGACATCAACTACAAAGCAAGCAAGAACCAGCGACTGCTTGTTGAGCTCGCACTGATGAAAATGGCGTATGTGAATGCTGCGCTCACCGCCAACGGCTCTTCCAACGAAGCAGGAGTAAAAAAAAAATTGAATTAGAGTCTGAAGTTCAGAAGACTGAGCTTAAGTCTGAACCTCAACCTAAGTCCGCACAACCCCCTCGGTCTGTGTCCTTGCAGACCGAAACCCCATCCACCGAAAATCCTGTTGAGAAAGCATCAACAAAAATTGAAGAGCCCAAGATTAGCTCTCAACCTGAGCTTCCAAAAACAGAAACCCCTAAGTCAACACGACCGAAGAGTACGCTCAATCTCAATGCGATTTTAAAAGCAAAAGAGATAGCACCTGAGGTGCTCCCACAAATTGTGGAGCCTGTGGATGTAAAGCCACTAACCGATGAACAACTGCGCGAAGCCTGGAGAGACTTTGCTAATCAGCGAAAGAATCAAGTGGCCGAATTTCATTTGTTGAGCAGAACGATTGACGTGCAAGGGCCAACAGTAACTGTGGCGCTTGCCAATTCCATAGAAGAACCATTGCTGCAAGGTATTTTACCCGACTTACTCACTTATTTGCGAGGCCGCTTGAGCAATTCATCCATCAAGGTGGAAAGTGTTTTGAGAAAAGAAGACGCCAAAAAAATTGCCTACACCAATAAAGAGAAATTCGATTTGCTCGCAGAAAAAAATCCGATGCTGAAAGAATTAAAAGAGCGATTGGGTTTAGATCCGGATTTCTAATTACCAAGAATGGATATCTACATTCTTAGTGGATTAGGTGCAGATGAGCGAGTTTTCAAATCCATCCGCTTTGGAGATAATCAAATTCATTTTATCAAATGGATTCAACCTATTCCAAAAGAATCCATTGAAGAATATTCAAAAAGATTGTTGAGCCAAATCCATTCTCATCGCCCGGTATTGATTGGTCTTTCCTTCGGTGGAATGATGGCAGTTGAAATTGCCAAGCATATTGAAACAGAAAAAGTAATACTCATCTCTTCAGCCAAATCAGGAAAAGAGATTCCCATTTATTATAGAGTGATGAGACTACTTCAAATTCATAAAATAGTTCCTGCTGCCATTTTGAAGAGATCAAATTTTCTAACGAATTGGTTTTTTGGAGTAAAATCAACTGAGGATAGAAAGTTGTTAAAAGCGATTCTTGCTGAGACCGATTCAGTTTTTCTGAAATGGGCCATTGATAAAATTGTGAACTGGAAAAACTTGCTCGCTCCAAAAAATGTCATTCACATTCACGGAGGCGCAGACAGAGTCTTGCCCATCCAATTCGTGAATTGTGATTTTGAAATAAACGATGGCGGGCACTTAATGATTTTGAATAAAGCCGAAGAAATCTCCAGTTTACTTAAGCGCTTGCTTTGATCAAAATAAAAACCAGAGAATCAAAGATTATCCTCAAGAGGATCCTCCTTAAAAAATCTTGACGGAATGTTTAGCAAAATTGCACAAGCAATCCACCACACCCAACAGTAAACTCCGAAAGGTAAATATCCGAGAAAGCCTATGATCGGCATTTCGAAAATATGAAGTGTATCCACATAAGGAATGCAGTACTTCCAGTAAAGTGGAGCTACCACATAATCCATCGCATTACTGCCATGATTAACGGTAAAATAATTTTGGCACTCTAAAAGAAATCCTTCGAGCAAATAAGTTAAAGCAAACAAGAGAGTAGGAGACCAGTTTCCTTTTCCGATAGATCGAAGTGGGGTCCACACTCCTATTTTATCCAAAGCTGCTGCCAAAACAATGGGTGGCGCTACCCAAAGCGTGATAAACATTGTTTCAGGAAATAACCCTGTTGCAAATAACAATGCTAGCCCCATGATCAGTAGGATTGTTTTTAATCCTTCAGTCATTATGATTTTAGCACCAAAAGAAAATCTTTGTTTAAAGGCAGGATAAGTATTAAACAAACAATACCATTCGAAACAAAGGGGCATCAAAACCGAAGAAGTGAAAATGGCGTAAAGTAAAATCTCTTGACGCCCCATGAGGCCGGCATATGGATAGTACCAATAATTATCTACGAAAAAATTCAAATACTCGAATAGCATCCATCCGGGAATAGAAGCCACGCCAATCCCAATAATTTCTTGAGGCACCAAACTCACTAGAGATCTCCCGCCATTGCGCACGTAGACCCAACCATCAATCATCAACACGAAGCCCCAATAAATTGGTAAGTCGGCCCAATGCAATAACCAAAGTGGTTCTTTAGATTTTGTCAGAAACAATAACGTAGTAGTGCCCCAGAGTACCAGTCCTGCCCAAAACCAAATCGGCAAGTTTACTTTCGGCATCTCCTTTTTTGGAGGCAATGGCATCTTCTTAAAACCAAAGAGACTTGGAAAAAAATAAAGACATCCCATAGATCCTCCAAAGACAATAGCCGTGATTATGAATACTGTCCAACTAAACGGAGCAGTATATGCTGGAGGGGTAGAAGGTGGATAGTTAAAAAAATCAGCCGGAAAAACTCCGTTATGACGAATCCAAGATCCAAGCCAGGGTAAAATTGCTATTGCTGCTATGATAAATAAGAGGAAAGTAATTCTCCGTGTGATGCTCATGTTAGAATCAGGTTTTTTTATTGGATTTCAATTTTTGTCGTAAGAATTTGGCTCACGACATAGTTAATAGTACAGTGATTGAATGATGAGTCAAAGACATGCTTCATTTGCAACTGAAGCATTTGTGATTTAAAAGCCTCCCCAATCTTTGCGAGCGATAACAGCGCCAAATTTTCTCTCACTTTCAGAGTAAACTTCTAAAGCTGTATCGAAATCATCTGGAGTAAATGCCGGCCAATAAGTGGCAGTTGAATATATTTCTGAATAAGCAGCTTGCCATATAAGAAAGTCAGACAACCTGGTGACGATTGGATTCTCCACACCAGTACGAATGATTAAGTCAAGTGGGGGTAAACCATGGGTGTCGAGATATGGGGTAAAATCATCGCTTCCGGCTTCACGTGCTTTTTTAGTAGCACGGATAATTTCATCACGACCTCCATACGCCATCGCTACGACAAGTGTGCCGCGCGTATTTTGTTTCGTGGCTTCCTCGATTTCTTTTGCCTTCTCTTGAATGTGAATTGGCAATTTTGAAGGATCACCTATAAATGTTATTCGAGTATTCTCTTCGTTAAATCTTCTTTTTGCATAATCTAGCTTTGAAAAAAATAAATGAAACAGATGATTTTTTTCTTCGTCAAGACGCTTGTCGATGTTGTCTAGCGAAAGAGAATAAACAGTCAATACTTCGATACCACAATTTACTGCATGAAAAAAAATTGACTCAAGATTTTCTGAACCCGCTAAATGCCCTTGCCATCTCTGCATGCCTTGCATTTCTGCCCATCGGCCATTGCCATCCATAATAATGCCCGCGTGCTTTGGTATTTTGCTCATACAGTTCAGGTTAAGGGGTCTGGTTTTAAAATTGCGCGCAAAAATACAATTAATTGAGAGGGGCCTCTAAAAACCTGATTATTAAATTTTTAACAGTCCGATTTCATGTAATTCAAGGTGTTTTACTACTAGTAATTTGTGAAACGCCTATTCAAAAGCCTTGGTGAATGGACCTTGTATCAAAAATTGATATGGAGATAATCGTACGCTAAATACTTTTTGAGGCAGCCTCAATTGTCTCATCAAGATCCTGATATGTCAATGCTTCAGACAAGAACCAAGTTTCAAATGGTGATGGAGGCAGATACACTCCGTTCTTCAACATACCGTGAAAGAATTTTTTAAATGTATCGTTGTTGCCGGCAGTTGCTGATTTGAAATCGGTCACTTCGTTTTCGCAGAAGTGCACACTGATCATAGAACCGATTCGGTTGATTACAAATGGAAGTCCTTTCTTATTCAAAACTTCTCTTAAGCCTTTTTCGAGGTATTCCGTTTTCTTATGAAGTGAATTATAGATTTCAACATTCTCATTTAACATCGCGAGAGTGCTGTAACCAGCAATCATCGCTAATGGATTACCTGACAATGTTCCTGCTTGATACACATCACCAAGGGGCGCAACCTTACTCATGATTTCCTTTTTACCACCGAATGCACCAACAGGCAAACCGCCACCAATCACTTTTCCGAAAGTGACAAGGTCAGCTTGAATATCGAACAACTCTTGCGCGCCACCGCGCGATAAACGGAAACCTGTCATTACTTCATCAAAGATTAACACAGCACCATATTTATCGCAAAGACTTCTAAGATGTTGTAAGTAACCGTGCTTTGGAATAACACAACCCATATTGCCGGGAACGGGCTCGACAATGATTGCCGCGATATCATTTTTGTTTTCAAGAAACAGCTTTTCTACTTCTTCAAAATCATTGAATGATGCAACCAATGTATCTTCAACAACAGCTGAAGGAATTCCTGCGTTGACTTTAATATTTAATGTAGCTAAACCACTTCCTGCTTTTTTCAAAAACGCATCACTGTGTCCGTGATAATGTCCTTCGAACTTGATGAATTTAGATCGGTTGGTATACCCACGCGCCAATCGCAAAGCCGACATGCATGCTTCCGTTCCTGAATTGACAAAGCGAATCAAGTCAATGCCGGGTACCATTTGAGTGATCAATTTTGCAAGAGTGGTTTCTTGTTCTGTCGGTGCACCGAATGAAACAGCTAACTCCGCCTGATGTTGCAATGCCTTTACCACTTTCGGATGACTGTGACCTAAAATCATCGGTCCCCATGAGTTGATGTAATCGATGTAACGATTTCCATCGACATCAAACAAATATGCCCCGAGGGCAGATCTCATGAACACTGGATTGCCACCCACTTGCCTGAACGCACGCACAGGAGAATTTACTCCGCCAGGGATGTACTGTTGTGCTTCTTCAAATAATTTATCGCTTTTGGTCATGTTGTCTGAATTAAAGATTGGAAGATTGACGGATTGAAAGATTAGACAGTCACAAATTTTACAATTTTATAATCTTTCAATCTTTAATCGCTTTGACGTAGTCTTTTGCAAAGTAGCTCACAATAATATCTGCTCCTGCTCTGCGGATGGCGGTGAGTGATTCGATCATCGCTTGTTTTTCGTTGAGCCATCCATTTGCTGAAGCGGCTTTGATCATAGCATACTCTCCTGAAACTTGATACGCAGCAACCGGAACTTGAACGCTGTCCTTTACTCTTCTGATAATATCGAGATATGCGCCTGCAGGTTTTACCATTACGATGTCTGCACCTTCTTCAACATCGAGTAAAGTTTCTTTCAATGCCTCGGTGCTGTTCCTAAAATCCATTTGATATGTTTTCTTGTCACCAAAACCGGGCGCACTGTCGAGAGCATCGCGGAATGGACCGTAAAAACTTGAAGCATACTTGGCGCTGTATGAAAGAATTCCTGTTTTAGTAAATCCTGCAGCATCAAGTTTTGAGCGAATGGCTTTGATCCGGCCGTCCATCATATCAGAAGGCGCAACAAAATCAGCACCCGCTTGGGCATGTGAAACGGACATCGCTGCAAGCACTTCCACGGTTGCATCGTTTACAATTTCTTGTCCGGATACAATTCCGTCATGACCATAACTTGAATAAGGATCAAGCGCAACATCTGTCATAACTACTATTTCAGGATCAATTTCCTTAATGAAACGAACGGCACGTTGCATCAAGCCTTGTGGGTTAAGTGCTTCTTTGCCTTCGTTGTCTTTGAGATTGTCTGGCACTTTCACAAAAAGCAAAACCGATCCCAACCCTAATTTCTTCAACTCAAGAATTTCTGTCTTCAATAAATCCAGGCTGAATCGAAAATATCCCGGCATGGAAGAAATCTCTTCTTTCTTATTTGCTCCTTCCATGATAAAAAGAGGAACAATAAAATTATCGGCTGTGAGTGAAGTCTCTGCAACCATGTTTCGCACAATGCTGTTCGTACGAAGTCTTCTGTATCTTTTATTTAATTCCATATTCTAAATTTCCTTTACGAATAACTAACAACGAACAACCATCAACGATTAGATCCACTGCTTCGGATTCTTCAACACCTTAATCAACTCTTCCTCCTTCGATCCAACCACCGGTTTATCATCATAATCAAACCGAACTCTTGGTGGAAGGCTCATCAAAATACTTTCTGTTCTTCCGTTCGATTTCAAGCCGAAGATCGTGCCCCGATCATGAATCAAATTAAACTCAACGTATCTGCCTCTGCGGAGTTCCTGCCATTTTACCTGCTCGTCAGTGAATGAAAGGTTCTTTCGTTTTTCAACGATTGGCAAGTAGGCGTTAATAAATGCATTGGCGCATGCTTGAGAAAAATTGAATAGAAACTCTTCACTTTGATCTTCATTCGGGCGCATGTAGTCGTAAAAAATTCCTCCTAAACCCCTGCGCTCATTACCGCGATGAGTATTGTTAAAATAGTCGTCACACTGCAACTTGAATTTTGGATAGAACGATTTATCAGATTGATCACACGCGTTCTTAAATGTCTGATGAAAATGGATAGCGTCCTCTTCAAACAAATAATAAGGTGTGAGATCCGCTCCGCCACCAAACCAGCAATCGATTTTATTTTTGCTTTGATCGTACAATTCGAAATAGCGAAAGTTAGCGTGAACGGTTGGCACCATCGGATTCAATGGATGAATAACCAACGAAATGCCGGTTGCAAAAAAACTTGATCCATTCGTTTTGAGCTGGGCGGTAAGTGCGGGAGTTACTTCTCCAAATACGGCTGAGCGATTCACTCCACCTTTTTCAAAAACAGATCCATTCGAAATAACGCGAGTTACTCCGCCTCCTCCACCATCGCGAGTCCATACATCTTCTTTGAATTTCTCTTTGCCATCCATTTGTTCAATAGATTGGCAAATCGAATTCTGAAGGTCAGCAATAAACTTTTCGAATTTCTCTTTCATCTTTATACGGAAGGTGTCCTACACCTATAAGCCAGAGCAAACAGGTGTAGGACACCTTTTTTAAACTTCAATCTCAAAATTAATTACACTATACGAATCTTGATATAACCTATCAAAATCCAAATCAAGATATTGTTTTGCCAACTCTCGATTACATAACGTTCCTTCTCTAAGTCCTAAATAATCTTTGAAAGAACTGAATTCCCAATCTTCCATTTTATCTACAAGGCCTGCCTTCATGGGATTCTGATGAATGTAATGAAAAACAGTTTGAGCATCATGATTTTTTGATTCAGATACACAAACAGCTTTCGTTTTTTGCTGGAATAGATTACCTGTCCTGCTTTCTCGTTTATTGACAGCTTTGCTATAAGAGCTCAGCAACATTTTAACTCCTTGAGAGAATCGCTGTCTCTCAAAACTTCCGTCTTTTATGATTTGAACCGACTGAGTATTTGCGTGAATCAGAAAGTGAAAATGATTTGGCATTAAGCACCAAGCAAGCAAGTCACACTCGGGTTTTAAGTATTTTTGAACTCTTTCAAGAAAATACAAATAGTTTTCAGGCGAAAAGAATATTCGTTGCTTGTTATTGCCACGATTGAACAAGTGATATATTTCGCCTTGTGTTAGGTCCATAATTAAATTTCTGGTGATGAGGTGTCCTACACCTGTTTGTCGCAGCTTATAGGTGTAGGACACCCCATCCATCATTATTATCCTCTAAATTCTAAACAATGTTCTGGTGTCCTACACCTATATATCAAAGCAAAGAGGTGTAGGACACCTCACATCATTACCCTCTAAAATTCTTAACTGTATCTACAAACACTTTTGCATTCTCAAATGGTGTTTGAGGAAGTACACCGTGGCCAAGGTTGGCGATGTAATTTCCGACACCGAAGTTTTTAAGCATCGTTATCGTTTCTTGTTCCACATTTTTTGCAGGACCAAGCAACGTAATTGGATCAAGATTTCCCTGAACCACAGCGTTGCCCGCCATCTTTCTTCCAATAGCTGGTTCGATATTCCAGTCCAGTCCAAGACAAGAAGCACCTGTTTTTTCCAACTCAGGCAAAGCAAACCAGGCTCCTTTTGCGTAAAGTATCACTGGCACTTTTGGCTGAATGGCTTTGGATATTTTATCCATGTAGGGAAGTGAAAACTTTCTGTAATCCGATGGAGACAAAAGTCCGCCCCACGAATCAAAGATTTGAACTGTGTCAACACCTGCTTGAACTTGCATGTTCAGGTAGATGATGCTCGCTTCGGTGATTTTGTCAAGTAGTTTTGCTGCAAGGTCAGGATGCTGATAACAGAATTGTTTTGCTTTCGCGAAATCTTTCGATCCTTTTCCTTCTACCATGTAGCATAGCAATGTCCATGGTGAGCCGCAGAAACCAATCAATGGCACCTCATTACTTAAAGCATCTTTCACTGCCTTTGTTGTTGGCAAAGCGTATGAAAGAACTTCTGCAGTATTTGCAGGATTTAGTTTTTCAACTTGTTCTTTTGTACGAATGGGATCAGCGATGATTGGTCCTTTGCCTTCTAAGATTTCTACATCAACACCAAGTGCTTGCGCGATCACAAGAATGTCGGAAAACAAAATTGCCGCATCCACGCCCACCTGCTTCACCGGCATCACCGTGATCTCTGCCGCCAATTCAGGATTGCGTACTCGCTCGAAGAAAGAATATTTCTCGCGAAGCTTAATATAATCTGGCAAGTATCGTCCCGCCTGACGCATGAACCATACGGGAATGCGTTCGGTCTTTTCTTTGCGAAGTGTTCTGAGTAATAGATCGTTCTTAATTGAGTTCAAAGTTCAAAGTTTAAGGTTCAAAATTAGTTTTTAGCCACTTTGCGCGGCTTTGTATAAAATTCTTCAATCAATATTTTACTGTCGGGATAAGACGAAACAAAAATATTTACCACTCCGCGACTGCGTAAATAATCAGCTGTTGTCGAGCCAATGCAAGCAAAAACAGTTTTCACTGTAAACTGATTGTTCTTCAACAAGCTTTCAGCCGAGCGCGGACTAAAAACAAATACAGCCTCAAAAGCTTTCTTCAGCACAGGAAATGTCATTTCACTTTGATGCGTGATCACTTTCGAAATCTTTGTATTCGTATTCTTCAATCCTTCTTCCAATTCTTGCCGGTGTTCGTCTCCGCAGAAGTAAACAACATCTTGAAGATTTTGTTTAGACAAATCTGACGCCAGCGACTTCATATTTTCAAAACTCTTCACCGTAGTCTTCGCGCCTGTCTTTTCAATTTCTTTTTTTATCCAATCGCCAACACAAAAAACGTATTCTGGCGCACTCGACATAAACTTCTCAACAGCATCTAATGAATTCCTGCTTGAAACAATCCATGCTTCAGCATTCAGAGGCATCTCTTTTACTTCAACCGGAGTGATCTTCAACGTCTCAACAACTTCATACTTCCATTCCCACGACTTGATCAAGTCAAGAGTTTCTTGCGGAAGTTTTTTTGTCAGGAGAATGTTCATGCCTAATCTTCTGCCCTGTGGTGAGAAGAGCGGTTTAGTTTTCTGAATTCTTCTAATATCGCTTTCCCCTTTTCTGATCTTCGAATTTCGGCTGCGGCCTCCATGCCAATCTTTTTCCGATTGGTTATTAAATCCTTTTTCTCGGTTCTTATTTCCTGTTTTCCATCCAGACTTGAAATCAATCCACGAAAGTGAATTTTGTCTTCTTCAATGGTAGCAAATGCACTAATAGGCACTGAGCATCCACCTTCAAGATGATACAGAAAATCTCTTTCAACACTTACTCTTATCTCAGTTGGTTCATGATTGATTTGGTGACAAGCCTTTAAAGCTCTTTCGTCATCGGTTCTGCAAACAATCGCAATCGCACCTTGTGCCGGAGCGGAAAGCATCCAATCTAAAACGGTATGATTCTTTGGCAACAAATTCAATCGCTCCAATCCCGCTTTTGCGAAAATGATCCCATCCCAACCTTCGTCTTCAAATTTCTTTAGTCGTGTTCCAACATTTCCTCGCACGTTCACGAGCTCATGTGTTGGATATCGGTTTAGCCACTGACTTTTTCTTCGGATACTACTCGTAGCAATTATTGCGTTTTCTTTTTTCGAAGGATCAAAACCTGCTTTGTGTACAATAATATCTTCGTTGCTCGCGCGTTCCATTACTGCCGCAATCGTTAAGCCTACCGGCAAAATAGTCGGTACATCTTTTAGTGAATGAACAGCGATGTCTGCGTGATTGCTGAGAAGAGCGGTGTCGAGTTCTTTGGTAAACACACCTTGCACACCCATGGCGTAAAGGGGATTCACCAAGTCAATATCGCCTAAAGTTTTAAGCGGAATAAGCTTGCACTGGTATCCAAGCTGCTCCAGGCTTGCCATCACAGCATTGGTCTGCCATAAAGCAAGAGAACTGTCGCGGGTGGCTATCCGTAGAGGAGGGTGTGACATGCGGTTGAGAAATAAATTGTTCGTAAGCCGCGGGTGCAGT
>CBRFFM010000007.1:0-223429 GCA_967789005.1 uncultured bacterium
ACCTTATTTCTGCGTCATATTCAATAAATTTTAGCTGGCATTATTTTGGGCAATAACGATTCAACTTTATGATCAAACTACAAAACATCGATAAATACATCGACTCGCGCTTTCAGCGCACTTTCATCTTGAAAGGCATCGACCTTGAAGTTCAGCAAGGCGAATTTCTCACACTGATGGGACCTAGCGGTGCCGGCAAATCATCGCTGATGAATATCATCGGCATGCTCGATGAGCCATCGGCTGGAGAATACTTCTTCTTTGATGATCCGGTGCATAAGATGCGCGAGAAGCAGAAAAGTGAAATGCACAAGAACTATATCGGTTTCATTTTTCAAGCTTATCACTTGATCGATGAATTGACGGTATATGAAAACATAGAAACTCCACTGTTATATAAAGGTATCAACGGAAGCCAGCGCAAGAGCTTGGTGGCAGAAATGCTAGACCGTTTTAATATGGTGGCCAAGAAGGATTTGTTTCCAGAGCAACTTAGTGGTGGTCAACAACAATTGGTAGGTATCGCTCGCGCCATTGTAGGTGAACCAAAGTTACTTTTGGCAGATGAGCCCACAGGAAATCTCCATTCCGATCAGGGCAAACAGATCATGGACATTTTTCAAAAACTGAATGAAGAAGGGATCACCATCATTCAGGTAACACACTCGGAAGAAAACGCAAAAAGAGGCAAACGCATTGTGCGGATACAAGATGGTGCAGTTGCAGCCGATGAAATCGTGAAATAGAAATCGAAGAATTATGATGAAGAAGTTATTGACCATTACATTAATTATTTGTGCGGCCGTCATGGCGGTTAATGCACAAACCAAAACGCTGACCTTTGAAGATGCAGTGAAGATTGCATTACGCAACGGAGTGTTATTCAATCAGCAAAAGAATAATTTGGAGCTGAATCAAATCCAAAAAACTTCCAATATTCTTGGTATGGGGCCAACCCTGAGCGCGCAAGCACAAGCTGCTCGAGTGGATGGAAATACATTTAACAATAACACAGGTCAGGTAGTCAACGGTATTTTCGATCAAGTCAATGGCCAGATCAATGCCAATTGGAATTTGTTCAACGGTTTTGGTCAGGTGAATCGGGCGAGACAGTATTCCAATCTCTTAGATGCGCAGGCATTTTATGTTAATCGCACAGCGCAAGACCTTATTAATACAGTGGCCGGTCAGTATTTGCAAGTTTTGCTTGATGCTGAGTTGCTAAAAATCGCTAATGAAAATTGGGAAGCGCTGAAAAATCAATTAAAGCAAGTGAAAGAGCAGGTGGAGTTGGGTGCGAGATCACCAGTAGATGAGTACAATCAGGATTCACAAACTAAGGCAGCCGAATTAAGAGCGTTGCAAGCGGAAATTAATCTGGTTAATGATAGGTCGCTTCTCACACAAACATTGTTACTGGATCCTACCGAAGAATTGGAAATAGCCAAACCCAATTGGGATGTTAACTCTGTCTCGGCCGACCAGGTAGAATTCAAGCAAGTGTTAGATATAGCTTTAAAAAACAGAGGAGACTATTTACGCGCTGAAAAGAATGAAGATGCAGCGCGATTTGGAATGCATGCTGCCAAAGCAACAATGACCCCAACCCTTAGTGCTTTTGGAACTCTTTACTCTGCCTACAATCATGCCCATGGTGATCCTGCCGTTAGACCTTTTGATGTGCAGTTTAAATCGGATAACCTGAAGAAGATATATGGGCTTTCACTTAACATTCCGATTTTCGGTGGCAATCAAAATCTTCAAAACAGAACTAATTATGTACAGCAGCGGGTGCTTTATTTGAACAATCAGCTGACTCGCAAAAATATTGAGGTTCAAGTAAAAACAGATGTGATGAGGGCTTATCAAAATATGCGGCTTTATTCTAAAACGTACTCAGTAACCATTGACCAATTAAAGGCTGCTGAAGTTGCATTGCAATTAGAATCTGAGCGCTATAGCTTAGGGGTTACCAACTTTGTTGATTTTGCTAACGCCAATCGGGTTTTTGTTCAAGCCCAGACAGATAAAGCCCAGGCCGAATACCGCCTTCTGTTCCAAAAAGTACTGGTTGACTACGCTGTAGGCACCCTAAAACCAGAGGACTTCCAATAAGCTCACTTTCAGAAAAATAATTACCTTTGCAGCCCTGCTGAAACCAGCGGGGCTGTTTTTTAACCTGGATTGCTCATTGGGAGAACTTATCGTATTGATAATAAACTATCTCTGACGTCCAAAAGTTAATGATTAGCCGGATTTACAGGATGGAGTAGCCTTAGGTTAGGATTGCTCAGAAATCATGAAAATTAAGTTAATCATAACATAGTTCGAAGGAACGATAGTGTTCTAAGGCGAAAAGCGCTCAAAATGCTATCCTGGTCAAAAACAGGCATGTAAAACCAAATTTGTTGCGGAAAAGCCCGTCCGTAGCATGTAAAAAGGGCGATTTTGTATGGCAAAAATTCAAAAAGATTCATCTAAAGAATCAAAAACGCCAAAAGCATCAAAAACTGAAGGTCCTAAAAAGGCATTGGCAGTAAAAGGCGCAGAGGCGGATGTAGATGTGAAGACAGCTGAAGCCGAACTTCAGGAAGATGACTTGGCTGCTTTCAAAGCTCAAAAGAAAAGAGAAGAAGAAGAAGGCATCAGTCGCGTTATCCGCGATGTAACAGCTCGCAAATCAACTGCAAGCGTGTCTCTTGAAAACTTCGATTGGGAAGCTTTCGACAGAAAAGGTTTTGGCGAAGGTTATTCTTCAGTTCAACGCAAAGAGATGGATTCACTTTACGGTGGAGCGATCACTTCTGTAAATGAAAGTGAAGTAGTAAAAGGCGCAGTAGTTGGTATCAACGACCGTGATGTGATTTTGAATATCGGATTTAAGTCTGACGGACTTGTGCCGTTGGCTGAATTCAAAGATATGCCTAACCTTAAGATTGGTGATTTAGTTGACCTCTTCATCGAAGAGCGTGAAAACGCAATGGGTCAATTGATCCTTTCTCGCAGAAAGGCGAAGTTGGTTAAAGGATGGGAGTATGTTCAAACAGCTTTGGATAAAGATCAGGTGATCGAAGGTTTTGTGAAACGCAGAACTAAAGGTGGTTTGATCGTAGACGTATTTGGAATCGAAGCTTTCTTGCCAGGTTCACAAATTGACGTGAAGCCAATCCGTGACTTCGATATCTATGTAAATAAGAACATCGAAGTGAAAGTGGTGAAGATCAACTACACTAACGATAACGTAGTTGTATCTCATAAGGTGTTGATCGAGAAAGATCTTGAGCAACAGAAAGCAGCTATCCTCACTAACCTTGAAAAAGGACAAGTGTTGGAAGGTGTGATCAAGAACATGACCAACTTCGGTGTATTCATCGACCTTGGTGGTGTAGACGGATTGTTGCATATCACTGATATTTCATGGGGACGTATCAACCACCCTGAAGAGTTGTTGAAACTTGATCAGGTGGTGAAGATCGTTGTTCTTGATTTCGATGAAGACAAGAAGAGAATTTCTTTGGGCATGAAGCAATTGACTGCTCACCCTTGGGATTCATTGGCAGCTGACATCGCTGTTGGCTCGAAAGTGAAAGGTAAGATTGTAAACGTAGCTGACTATGGCGCGTTCTTAGAATTGCAACCTGGCGTTGAAGGCTTAATCCACGTTTCAGAAATGAGCTGGTCACAGCATTTGCGCAATCCACAAGATTTCATCAAAGTAGGAGACGAGCTTAACGCAGTTGTTCTTACTATCGATCGCAACGAGCGCAAGATGAGCCTCGGCATTAAGCAACTTACTGAAGATCCTTGGACTCGTCAGGATGTGCTTGCAAAATATGCAGTTGGCACACGTCACAAAGGCATCGTTCGTAACCTTACTAACTTCGGCTTGTTCATCGAATTGGAAGAAGGTATTGACGGATTAGTTCACGTTTCAGATTTGAGCTGGACTAAGAAAATCAAACATCCATCTGAATTCACGAAAGTGAGTGATTCAATCGAAGTACAAGTACTTGAGTTGGATGCTACAAATCGCAGATTGGCATTGAGCCATAAGCACCTTGAAGAAAATCCTTGGGATACTTTTGAAACCATCTTCACTGCAGGTTCAACACACAAAGGCACAATTATCAGCAAGAATGATAAAGGTGTTGTGATTGAATTGCAATACGGAATCGAAGGATTCTGTTCATTGAAGAACTTGGCGAAAGAAGATAATTCTAAGGCTGAAATAGGTGAATCATACGACTTCAAAGTTCTTGAATTCTCTAAAGACGACAGACGTATCACGTTGAGCTTAAAGGCAACTTGGTCTGCAGAAGAAGAGAAAGTTGCACCGGCAGCTGCTCCTAAGAAAAAGGCAGCGCCTAGCAAAGGCAAGACGATCGATAAGATCAACCAAGAGTCAGAGAAATCTACACTTGGCGATCTTGAAGCTCTAAGTGCACTGAAGGAGAAGATGGCATCATCAAAGTCAACTCCAAAAGCTGAATAAATTTTGTTAGGACTTAGGACTTGGGTGTTGGGAATTATTTAAATTTCCAACTTCTAAGGTCTAAGTCCTTATGGTTCCGTGGCCGAGTGGCTAGGCTGAGCTCTGCAAAAGCTCCTACAGCGGTTCGAATCCGCTCGGAACCTCTGAAAACAGAAACCGTCTCATTAACTGGGACGGTTTTTTGTTTTAGAGCAAACCCTCAAGCCTACTCCAATCCTGAGTGCAACGAAGGATCCCCCACTCCGGAGACTGTACCCTGAGTAGGACAATCTCCGGAGTGGGGGATTCTTCGCTCTGGTGTTGCTCTGTTTGTGTTTTGTGCTAGAATGAAGTTTGTAGCATGGATGTAATCTCGTTGTGTGGCCCGCTCAGAATTGATTTTTGAAGTGGGTGGCGCAAACCCTCAACCTCTACTCCAATCCTGAGTGCAACGAAGGATCCCCTTCTCCGGAGCCTGAACCCTGAGTAAGATAGTCTCCGTGGTGGGGGATTCTTCGCTCTGGTGTTGCTCTGTTTGTGTTTTGTGCTAAAAGTAGTTTGTAGCATGGATGTGATCTTGTCAAGTGTGCCGCTCAGAATTGATTTGTGAGGGTGGGGTTGGAGCAAAGCCTCAAGCCCCAACCCAATTCTGAGTGCAACGATCCCCAGCACTCTAACCCAATCCTGAGTGCAACGAAGGATCCCCTAATCCTGGACTCTCAACAGTCTTATATCTTATGTCTTGCGTCTTAAGTCTCCTTGGACTACGTGGAAAATACGGTACTCCCTCGTAGTAAACCCACGTTGATCTGAAGTGATGGCAGAGTTAGGTTTACTTCATGAAAATGATCATCGCACCCTTCGTCCGTAAAGTGTTGGCCATTCACCCGGACGACCAGGTGAGCAACCAGGAAATGCTCGCCACCATGTTTTCCATTTCTTTCACCCTTTTGCTTTTTGTACTTATTGGGCGAAGCTTTTTAGCGCTTGGCTTTTGAAAAAAAATATTTGAGCAATGAATGATTACGGATTTTTCTGATTGGCTAATGTGATGGTGAATTGATCATGTCTATCATCACCATCATATAAGTCCTTGTGCCCGTCAGGTCTTCCGACCTGACGCAATCAATTGGGGGTGATCAGACTATCGAAGTTTTTCAATGCTTCGAAGTCAGGTCGAAAGACCTGACTTACACAGAAAAGATGTTGAGAATGCAATGATTGACGTGATCGATGTAAACAAAATATGACACTGTTCCTTACGGCTTAATGCTCTGCCCGATTGGTGTTGTCGCTCAAGACAATTGATTTTGGTTCTCAGTCCACTATAATCACATCCACACTCGAATTTCTACGCGCTAACGGCTTTTCATGTCAACCAGTGGTTTGTCGCTTTGTTTCATCTGCCGCTCAGAATTGATTTGAGTGGTTGGAGCAAATGAAGTAACAGCCAAACAATATTGGTATATTAGGTTACTTAGCTTTTATGAATATCGAAAAGAAGGAAAAATACTTATTAATTGTAGGTGAAGGGGTGAAGCGGGAGTTCGCTGAACTTGTAGAGGGATCGAAGGTGATTCTTAATGCAGTTCAAAACGCCAATTGCAATTTGGTATTAGCCGATTACAGAAATGTGCGGTTCGAAATGGATCAAACCCAAGCGTTTAATATTATTCGCCATTACGAAGGCAGGATGCAGACCTTCAACGCTATCGCTGCAGCGGTTGTGCTTGGAGAAGAAAACCTCGGCATCGGTGAAGTTTGGAGTCAAGTAGCCAGCGCTCGTGGATTCAATTTTAAAATCTTTACTGATTATGCTGAAGCAGAACGTTGGATACTAAGTCAACCTGGTTGAAGTTGATATTCCATTATTTGTCATAACAGACTCTCCGAAGACTCATTTCTAATGTAGTTGTTGCTGTGTGGCTGACAACCAAAAGTAATTTGTTAAACCTTTAAGATTATTTTTAGGTAACAATGTTGGTCAGCAACCAACATTAACCCAGGGTGTTGGCTATTGCCGTTCGTTAAGAGTAACTTATAGAAAACATCAGAAACCTGCCCTATGAAACAGTTAATCGCAGCCGCCTTCCTTGTCCTACCGGTATCCCTGTTTGCGCAGAATCAATCTTCAACCCGGGACTTCATCGACAAAGCCAGCGCTTTACAAATCAACAAGGACTGGACCATCACTGCTGAATTCTTTTCAGGTCTTGGTGAATCCGTTAAATTCTACCCCATTGAGGTGATGGATCTTAAGTCGAAGGAAACGCGTGACGCACTTCAACTGGACATGCATACCAAGTCAGGAGCGGAGTGGGTAGATGCGGAAGCGTGGGTAGCACTGGATGAGGTCGCTGATTTGATTGTCTTTATAGAGTCCTACGTTATTCCCAACCTCGACCTCGACCTAAAGAAAAAATCGAGGGAATATATTTTTGAGTCAAAGGAGATGAAGCTTTCTTTTAAGGTCCTTGAACGACAAAGGAGGATTTCGATCTGGTTAAATAATTATGGAAAAGAAGGAGGTTCGAAATACTATTTCTGGACGGAAAGTCAGATAAACAATATCACTTATTTGCTGCAGGTTCTTAAAAGGATAAAGTAGCGCGGTTCTAATCCTGAGTGCAACGAAGGATCCCCCAAGCCGGAGCCTGTACTCTGAGTAAGACAATGTGGTGGGGGATTCTTCGCTCTTGTGTACTCTGTTTTGTGTGTTGTGCTAGAATGCAGTTTGTAGCATGCATATAATTTAGTTACGCGTGCCGCTCAGAATTGATTTTTGAAGTGGTGGGGTTGAGTCGCCTTAGTTCATGCGCTACTTCCTGAATCCCAAAATCCATCCAATAATCCCACCCATCAAACCACCAAAAACTGTTTGGATCACAATGTCAACGGCTGTTAGTGATATATTCATCAGGTTATAGAAGCCAAACAACCCTAAGTCAACTGCGCAAATGTAGAAGAAGGTAATGATCATGCCGTTTCTAAACCCACTCCTGAAAGTGGAGACCCCCGCCCACCGGGTGAATATGATTGTCATCAGGATCGAAAGCGATAACCCGCTCAGAAAAACAAAAATCAGGTCAGGCTTGGGCAGTTTCATCAGGCCTTCATAATGAAAAGTGTTGATCAAATAGAAATCAACTAATAAAAATCCGAAGGTCGCCCAAACGGCCAGAGAATTGAAAATTCCACCCACGATGGCGGCAAAGTAAGGTCTAACGTTCATAGGATTATTGGTTTGGAGCGGAAGATAATCAGAATCTTAAGGCAACCAAAACTTACATCGGGTGTGTCAGGTGAGCGGCCATTTTATTTCTTCCAACAGCGTTCTAAACGCTGCATACTTGCCGTGATACTTGGTGACCCTAAGTTGTAGTTGGTCTCTTTCGTTGTTCAGGCATCGTACAAACCCTCCAAGCGAATCCAATCCTGAGTGCAACGAAGGATCCCCTGGGCCGGAGCCTGCTCTCTGAGTAAGACAATCTCCGTGGTGGGGGATTCTTCGCTCTAGTGTTGCTCGGTTTGGGTGTTGTGCTAGAATGCAGTTTGTAGCATAGACGTGACCTTGTTTCGTCTGCCGCTCAGAAGAAACTTAGCTTACGCCATCTCCACCTCCACACTCTTCTCCCCAATCTGCTGTCGCCACATAGCGTAGTACAATCCCTTTTCATTCAGTAGTTGCTCATGCTTTCCGGATTCAATAATGCGGCCGCGCTCCAGTACAAATATTTTATCGGCATGCATGATCGTAGACAGCCGGTGAGCAATCAGGATGGTGATATGATCTTTTAGCACAGACACTTCGCGTATGGTTTCTGTTATCTCTTCTTCGGTAAGAGAATCGAGCGATGAAGTGGCTTCATCAAACACTAAAATATCGGGCTGGCGAAGCAGGGCGCGTGCGATAGAAAGTCGCTGCTTCTCTCCTCCTGAAACTTTCACGCCACCTTCTCCTATCAGCGTGTTCAATCCATTGTTGGCTCGTGCCAGCAGACTTTGGCAAGCTGCTTTTTCAAGTACGTTCAAACATTCTTCGTCAGTAGCATTGGGTCGCACGAAGAGAAGGTTCTCGCGGATGGTTCCTGAAAAGAGTTGGGTATCCTGCGTCACGAATCCTATTTTTTCACGCAACTCATTCAAATCCACTTTTAAGCTTGAAATGTTGTTGTATAAAATCTCGCCCTGCTTCGGAGGATATAAGCCTACCAGTAATTTGACAAGCGTGGTTTTGCCTGAGCCGGAAGGCCCTACAAAAGCAATGGTCTCTCCACTGGAGGTAGCAAATGAAATTTCGTTCAGGGCGTTGCTGCCGGCAGACTGATGTTTGAAACTCACATTATTAAATTCCAAACTGGTCACCGTGCCCACGGGTTCTGGATGCAACGGCTTCTGTTCTTTAGGAAGTTTTAATATCCGGTCGAAATTTAAAAGGGATACCTCTGCCTCACGGTAAGCGATGATGACATTGCCAAGTTCTTGCAGCGGGTTAAACAAAAAGAATGAATAAAAGAGAAACGTAAAATATTTACCGGCCGATAATTCATTATCGAAAATAAGGATGAGTAAAATGACCACCATCACACTACGGATAAAGTTTACAGTGGTTCCCTGCAGAAAACTCATGCCTCGCACGAATTTTACTTTCTTTAACTCCAGACCAAGGATTTTATAAGTAGTATTATTCAGTCGATTAATTTCCTGGTTGGCCAATCCCAGGCTTTTCACCAGTTCAATATTGCGCAGTGATTCTGTTGTGGAGCCGGCCAATGCCGTGGTCTCTTTCACAATACTTTTTTGAACTACTTTAATTTTTTTGCTCAGCAGCCAACTGGTAAAAGCGATGATGGGGATGGCTGCAAAGTACACCAACGTAACTTTATAACTTACCGTGAGCGAGTAAACGATCACGAAGATCATGCCCACTAGGGCTGCAAATAATATGCTGATGAAAGAAGTGATAAATTTTTCTGAGTCGGTGCGTACTTTCTGGAGAATACCCAGTGTCTCTCCGCTGCGCTGGTCTTCAAAAGTCTGGTAAGGAAGTTCCAGCGAATGCTTTAGTCCATCGGCATACATGCTGGCGCCTAATTTCTGCACTACGATGCTGGTGAAATAATCCTGAAGGTTTTTTGCAATGCGCGATACCATGGCGGCACCAATGCCGAGGCCAACCAGGTAAAGAATTCCCTTTATAAAATCAGTGCGGGAAAGGGCGCTCTTCTTTTCAATAAAATTATCGACAATCAAACCGGTGATGTGGGGATCGAGAAGGGAGAACACCTGGCTGGTAGCAGCCAATACCAAGGCAGTGAAGATGAGCCCCTTGTAATTTTTTAAGTAGCTGTAAAGTATTTTCATTTTGGTTTTGCGAAATATAAAGATGACAACAAGATAGCAGGTAGAAAGATTCACGAATAAGGGAAAGGTAAAATTGTTACCTCTTTGGTGGGCAATAATAGCAAGCCTATCCTTTCTGCCTTGGCGTGAACCCTAACAGGCTTACTCAGATCCTGAGTGCAACGAAGGATCTCCCCGAGCCGGAGCCTGTGATCTGAGTAAGACAACGTGGTGGGGGATTCTTCGCTCTTGCCTTCCTCTGTTTGCTTGCTGTGCTTGAACATATTTCGTGGCATGGATGTAATCTTGTTATGCGTACTCGCTCAGAATTGATTTTTGAAGAGGTGGGGTTCAGTCGCCCTAGTCGTACTTGGCGTCTTTCGTTGTTGGTGTGTCACTGACTAGCAACAGTAGTTTGTTAATCCTTTAGATTATTTTTAGGTTACCATGTTGGTTAGCGACCAACATTAACCAGAATTAATCTCGTTGAGTAAATGACCACCGCCTCCATCCAGGAAATTAAAAAAGAACTGCGCTCGCATGATGCTGATTCGTTGCAAGAGTTGTGTGTGCGTTTGGTGAAATACAAAAAAGAAAACAAGGAGCTGCTGAACTATTTGCTTTTTGAAGCGCACAACGAACAGGCGTATGTTGAAAATGTGAAAGAAGAAATTCAGGAGCTCTTTAAAACCGTTCCTGCTTCTAATGTTTACTTGATTAAAAAATCTCTTCGCAAGATTTTGCGCTTTGTCAATAAGCATGTCAAATATTCAGGCATCGAACAAACGGAATTGGAAGTGCGTATTTTCTTTTGTATGAAAGTGAAGGAAGCAAAAGTCCCTCTTCATATTAGCACAGTGCTTTCCAATCTCTATCAACAGCAGATCAAAAAAATTGAAGCTGCATTAGCTAAACTGCCCGAAGATATTCAGGCTGACTACGAGCGTGAATTGAAATTGATTTCAAATTAAAAGGCGAACCATCAAACGCGAATCCAATCCTGAGTGCAACGAAGGATCTCCCGAACGGGAGTCTGTACTTGAGTAACGCGATCTCCGTGGTGGGGGATTCTTCGCTCTAGTGTTCTCCGTTTTGTGTGTTGAGCTAGGATTTAGTTTGATGCACGTAATTAATCTCGTTACGTCTGCCGCTCAGAATTGATTTTTGAAGTGGTGGGGTTGGAGCGAATGTTTATGGCTTTTTCTATTTTGCGTTCGATTACACCTCTATGCCCAAAATCCATCTCGAGACTTTAATAAAATCAAAAATCGAAATCTGCTTCGATCTCTCACGCAGTATTGATCTTCACAAAGTATCAATGGCTCACTCTAATGAGAAGGCCGTTGCGGGAAAAATGACTGGTTTAATCAATCTTGGAGAGACAGTGACGTGGGAGGCAACTCATTTTGGTGTCAGGCAAAATCTTACCTCAAGGATCACGGCTTTCAATCGGCCGTATCATTTCAGAGATGAACAGATCAAAGGCGCATTCAAATCGATTTTACATGACCATTATTTTGAACAACGAGGGGATGATGTCCTGATGAAAGACATTTTCAACTTTGAATCTCCATTGGGAATTTTAGGAAGCATCGCTAATAAGATTATCCTGACGAATTATCTAACTAAGCTTTTCACCGAAAGGAACAATATCATTAAGGAATTTGCAGAATCAGGAAAATGGAAAACCATTCTTGACGTAAATCCGTAATTGGGTATTCACTCACATAAACAATCCGATCATCACATGACCAAATTTCTAAATGGAGCGCTAAGGTTTTCGATTTTAATGTTCTTGTTTAACTACTCGTTCACGCTAGGCGCCCAAGACAAAAAACTTTCACAAGAAGAGATCATCGAAAAGTATTTAAAAAATGGTGCTTGGAAGTATCCTTACTTTACTCATGAATGGCAACAAAAAATTGATGAAGGCTTGAAACTGGATTCTACGATTGCATATCTCTGGCAACAGAAGGCCATGCCTCTGTACAAGCAGATGAAATACCAGGCGGGGGTGAAATACCTGGATAAAGCGGTAAAGTTCGATGCTGATAAATGGCTGGGGTACCGTGGTTTCATGAATTGCATCTTTACCAAAGATTACCGCGCAGCCATCCGCGACTTTGAACAATGCAAGAAGTCTTTTCCTGGCCGTTACGTGATGGACCATAGTTATGACTTTTATATTGCCATTAGTCTTTTGCAGCTTAATGAATTTAAAAAAGCTGAGGACTTGTTAGTAAACGAAATCAGGAAAGAGAAGGAGCAATTTGGAGCGGATGGCAATCACTATATGACCTTTTTTTATTTAGGTATTGTGAAGCTTGAATTGCAGAAGTGGGAAGAAGCCATTGCTGAATTTGACAAAGCGATTAAGATTTACAGTCACTTTTCAGATGCGAAGTATTATAAAGGTATCGCGTTGGGCAGACTAAGTAGAGGTGAAGAAGTTGCAAAACTTTGGAAAGAAGCGAAAGCAGATTTTGAAGCCGGATACACCATTAATGAAGACAACGCGATCTATGAGAAGTACCCATACCAGATGTACTTGTGGAAGTTTGTGCACTAAGTCAGCTTCCTTATCACATCCTAACCTCCAACCTCGAATCCAATCCTGAGTGCAACGAAGGATCCCCCGGGCCGGAGTCTCAACCTGAGTAAGA
Source organism: uncultured bacterium (assembly GCA_967789005.1). Classification (GTDB taxonomy): domain Bacteria; phylum Bacteroidota; class Bacteroidia; order Cytophagales; family Cyclobacteriaceae; genus ELB16-189. Next base: position 12,478 of record CBRFFM010000007.1, read on the forward strand.
CAAAATCCGTTGTGGGGATTCTTCGCTCTGGTGTTCTTCTTTTTTTGTTAGTGCTAGAATTTAGCTTGTCGCATGGATGTGATCTTGTTATGCGCACCCTCAGAATTGGTTTAGTCTTTTTTTGTTAGAGCTCAGTCATTATAAACTTCCTAGTTTAAAAGCCAACTTCATAAACGAGATCACTTCCTTATTTATGTCTTCTTTGGCTAGCATTCTAAAATGATGATTGAATTGTTTGTCATCACCGGGAACTTGTGCAATTTTTTGAAAGCACAGATTATCAGGATAAGGTTTCTCAAAGGGAAAGACGACATGAATGAAGTTCTTTCCCAATTGAGTGATGTATACAATCCGCTTTCGTTCGGTTGCAATGCCAATCATTGTTTTGGCAGGCTGAACGGTAATCTTTCCTATTCGCTTATACTCGTCAACAAAATGATTGAACAGCGATATCGTTAGTTCTGATTTTCCTTTTAGAAATTCATTCAGCGTTTTTTCAGAAGTCACTTTAGCCATAAGTAAGAAGAGAAATTCAAGTTAACCCTTATTTTTCTTCCAGCATTTCTTTTAATGAACTAAGCACTATGTTCCAATTCCCTGCCGAATGCTCTTTGGCTTCCTCCGATGGACAGTTTTCCTGAATGAGATCGAAAATGGTTTTGTCTTTTTCACTTCTCACTTTGTAAGTGATCACCTGATAATTTTCCTGTAAATCCGGTTTTCCTGAAAAGTTACTCCAGTAGGTGTAGGTCAGTAATTTTTCTGGTTCGATCGCAAGAATAGTTCCTTTGTCTTCGTAAGGTTTACCATCCCACACTCCCGAGAATTTGATTGCGCTGCCTACTTTCCAGTCGCTAACGGTATCTGTTCCAAACAAATACTTTTTGATTTGTTCTGGTTCAGTTAGTGCTCTCCACACTTTTGAAATAGGAGCTTTGATTTCTACAGACACGGTGCATACAATGTTGGTCGTTGTCATTTTTTGTGTTTTAAGTTGTTGTTTTTTTCAAGTCTTACAGAGAGATACTCACCTGCTACTTTTGATTCGGTGAGTTTATATTTTTTGCGTTCGTATATGTTTTGAAAGAGGGGTGTGCCTCCGCCCAAGATAATGGGAACAAAAGCCAACCACATTTCGTCTACCAGATTTTCATTAATAAAAGTGGTGATGAGATTAGCTCCACCGAATAACCAGATGTTTTTTCCTTTCTCTAACAACATCAAGTTCACGGTCTTGAGCATATTCCTACGAATGATGTTAACGCCCTTTGCATTTCCATTCAGCGTGTCTGAAAATACGTAGTGCTCTTTGCCGGGGAAACTTTTAACACCAGCTAATTCATAACTCTTTCGTCCCATGAAAATGGTATCGATGCTTTGGAGGAATTCACCCATCTCTTGCTTCGAAGGTGGAGGACACCAATCGTATTCGCCTTTTGGTCCTTCAATGAATCCATCTAAACTTACGGCAACACTCAAAATAACTTTTCGCATAATGTTTTAGTTACGAGCTTTCAGCTTCGAGTTACAAGCTCGTGGCTAGCGACTCGAAGCTTTTAATCCTCTAGTTCCGCGCAAGCAAACCCGAAGTAATCGAGTAGTTGAATTGCCTTCTCTGGATGCACCTGCTCAGACGCAATTCGGAGAATGTTGTCACAATCAGCGAGGTCGAAATTCCATTTGCCTCTTCCTGCCAACCGATCCAACTCAGGCTTGAGTGTCTTCACACTAAGCTGATCAGCTACAGACGTTTTAAAAACCAATACTTCCATTTTGGATTATTATTAAATAAATTACAATACAAGCCACTAGAATTCCAGCCAATAAAAAAACAATGCTTAGCCTGCTCTTATTGTATTCCAAATTGTATTTCGGTAACATTTGCTTCAGGGTTTTCAAAATCGGAATTCACATAGATCTCGCGCACAGCCGAAGAGGGCGTGAGTTTATTTTCACCAATAAACTTCATGATTGAAGAGTAACTGTTGCTGAGCTCTTGCCAGGATCCCTCATGCGTGAGACGTACGCATTTGAATGGCTCTGTTCTTTTAAAATGAAACTCTCCTTTATAGTTATCGATAATTTTGCCAACAGGCACCGCGACTTCAAGTGTAAATGGTTTAGCGAAATCGCCATCCAATCCGAAATAGTGCCAGTGAGTTGCACCTGTAATTGGCAAATCGTACTTCACAGCTTCATTAATGATTTTCTGACTAACGCCTGAATGCTTGGTCAACTCACTCATCGTTGTTTCAGTTCTATAGTAAAGAAAGTTTACCGGCTCAACTTCTTTTATTTCTGGTGTCATGTTCATTTGGGTTATTAAATTTTATGCTAATCAACGCTAGCAGTATGTCAACCCTATGACAGCAGTAAAAAGATTTTCTTAATTATTTTTTGAAAGGACTGACAATAGTATGTCAGCAGTAACCCCAAACGTGTGAGATTAGGCGGGTTGGCCAGTTAATGAATGGTGCTTAAAGAGCGCTTCGGTGATTTCGGCCATTTTGGTTTTCAATTCTTCTGGCTGTTCTATTTCGACATTGGGCCCGAAATTCAGCAACCAATGTGCCATGTAATCGATGCTGTCCATCATAAACTCCGAACGAATGCGTGTTCCTAAATCCTCTTGTGACAAGCTTCCGTACAATGGCCTTCCTCTCAAAGCAGATTTTTCAAATGTTACCACTACTCGAATTAGGTTTTGATTGGTTTGATACATCGTTCGAAAATATTCTTGAAGCGAAATATCACTTCGCTTGTCGAAAGTATCTCCAGTATTTTTTAACGACTTGATTCTGTCGGCCCTGAAATTCCGGTAACTATCTCTCAAACGGCACCAGGCAATGAGGTGCCATGCCATGCTGTAATAAAAAATCCCGATGGGCTCAATGTGGCGTTGAGTGAGAGCTTCGTCTATGTTTACATACTCCATACTCAGTACGCTCCGCTGCGCAATGGCACGTTGAATTTCCGTAAGAAAATCATCCGGAAAATCGGATTGCTCGCGATGCTCGTAACGTGTGCGTAAAAAAACTCCGATATGAGAATCTAAATTTTCAAGGTGATCTTTTTCAGGATCACTGAGTACTGCTTTGATCTTGTGCAACGCAGAATCAAAAGCTATTCTCACCGATTTGTCGGCCATCTTGTCCACCAGCTTTCCTGCAAGCAACATGGAGTTCGCCTCATCTTGGGTAAACATCACCGGTGGAAGATGAAAACCATCAACGATAAAATAACCTTTGCCCGCCTCTGAACCGATAGGCACTCCTGCTTCCATTAAGGCTTTCACATCGCGATAAACTGTTCGCAGGCTCATGCCGAAGCGTGAAGCAATTTCTTCTGCTCTTACCACACGCTTTGTCTGTAAGTGAATGAGTATTGCCGTTAGCCTATCGATGCGGTTCATACTACGAAGTTAAAAAGTTTTTTGCGGTCTACTCGGCAATGCTAGTCAAGATTAGATTTTCTTTTTCATTGAATTCGACAAACTGGCGATGTTGCAGACCATTTTTTCTAATTTGGCGGCAAACAAGATCTTAGAAGATGAATTCATTAGTGGCCGTTAGCCTGGTACTGATTACAATGCTGTTGAGCCTCATCATCAGCAAAAGCAATAAACTGTATGCTGACCGGTTTCTAATCATTTATCTTTTTTTCTCTGCACTTAACCAGGTTTATCAATATATTGAGCTGACCGGGCTTCTTAACAAAAACCCCTTGATGCTTCTCTTCAAAGGAACGTTTTTACTTGGCGCACCTTTGTTTTTTTTATATGTCTATGCTTTAACGAAAGGTCCCATCGTACCACGGTGGTTGTACCTAATCGTGTTTTTGCCGGTGGTGTTGTACTGCTTGAATTACTTTTACTATTCGCTCTTTATTTTTTCTTCGAGCAAAATTGAAATTCGCGATGGACTCATGTTTGTCAATGGGGCGCTTTCGGTGCCGTGGTTTGTGTTTGTGGTTCTCTTCCTTACAATCAACCCTATTTATCTTTTTTGGTTTTATATTCTTCTTCGCGATTATAAAAACAAGCTGAACACTTCTACTTCAAATAAGGAAAAGATTCACCTCGATTGGCTCAATCTACTTTTTTACATGTGGCTTCTAATTGCGGTAGTACTTGTGCCACTAAGTTCGCTTACCGTTGGGCGGACCGGATTTTCAAATACTACTTTGAAATTGGCAATGGAAGTTGCTAATGTGTTTTTCTTTTTTGTGGTAGGTTATTATGGGTTCAAACAAACGAGTGTCTTTTCCAATTTAGAATTGAAATCACCCGCGCTAAAGGAAACAGGAAAATATGAACGTTCGGGCTTGTCTTCCGCGGATGCGAAATCATATCATCAGCGCCTGCTTACTTTAATGGAGCAAAAGAAACCTTACTTAAATGGTGACCTCAACGCTGCGGAATTGGCAGAGCTGTTGAGGATTTCTGTCAACCATCTTTCTCAAATACTGAATCAAGAGCAGCACCAGAATTTCTTTGACTTTGTAAACAGCTATCGCGTAGAGGAAGTGAAGGTAAAAATGAAAGACGAGCGCTTTTCGCATTTGACTTTGCTCGCTTTGGCCCTGGAGTCGGGCTTTAACTCAAAATCATCCTTTAACACAGTCTTTAAAAAACTGACAGGAGAGCCCCCCTCAAAATATCTGAAGTCAGCGGGCAAGTGAATTCTTGAAAATTCTTCTAAAAAGAGGTTCAGGCCTAATGGTTTGAACGCTTTTAGTGCATTCTAAACAGAGGTTTGCGTCATAAATAAACAAACACATTATGATGAAACTAAAATGGGGAGCTGTTCTGACGGCTCTTTTCCTCGTGTCGCTGATCTCTCACCAGACTACTTTGTTGGCTAATGGAAATCAGGTCGAAACAGTCTTATATCTAAGCAAAGGAAATGATCAACCATTGGTTGTTGGTCTTGGTGGCTCTGAGGGTGGCAACGCCTGGACAAGCGATCGCTGGAAAGCAACACGAGATAAATTCCTTGCGCAAGGATATGCTTTTTTAGCTGTCGGCTATTTTGGTGCGAAGGAAACACCCAAGCAACTTGACCGAATTGACATTGGAAATATTTACAACGCGATTCAGGAAACATTGAAGCACCCGCTAGTAAGAGATCGGGGTGTTGCAATGATTGGAGGCTCGAAAGGAGCGGAGCTCGCTCTGTTAATGGCGAGTTACTATCCTTCAATTACTTGTGTTGTTTCTATTGTTGGGAGCCACGCTACTTTTCCCGCACTTACGTTAACGGCATCGACTTCTTCATGGACCTTTAAAGGGAAAGAAGTCCCCTACGTACCGATGCCTTGGTCGGCAGTACCTGCCGCAATAAAAGGAGATTTGCGAAGAGCTTTTGAAATCATGCTTGAAGACGAAGAAGCTGTGCAAAAAGCAATCATCAAAGTTGAAAATATCAAAGGCCCGATTCTATTAGTGTCGGCAAAGAAAGATGAAATGTGGCCGTCTACAGAAATGTCGGAGCAAGTTATGCAGCGCTTGAAGAAAAACAATTTTCCATTTACCTCGAAGCATTTGGCTATTGAAGGAGGTCACCTTCAACCACTCAAACACTTTGATGAGATAGTTGACTTTTTGACGAAGGAGTATCCAGTTAAGTAAAAGTAAGATGTTGAAAATGATACAAAGGCAATTTGCAATTCTTGGATTATTGAGTCCGATGTTATTCTTGGTGACATATTTAATTATGTCGACCCTTAGACCAGAATATAGTTTCCTCACCAAAGCTGTAAGTGAACTTGGTTCGCTGGATGCTCCCAATAAATGGATATGGAATAGTATCGGATATATTCTTACGGGCTTATTAATTTCAATTTATTCGTTCGGACTATTTAAGTCGATATCAAATGGCCATGGAAATAAATTGCCTTTAATCAGTTTTGTTTTGAGTGGATTGTTTATGTCGCTTTCCGGGATATTTCCTGGCGATTTTGAAAATAGACAATCAACAACAATGCTATTTCACGCGATAGGAAGTTTCGGGAGCTACATTTTTTTCTTGATGGGAGCATTTACATATCCAAGACAAATGAAAAGAACAGAATATTGGGCGCCATCTGTTACACCGACATTGATATTTACCTGGTTAACGATTTTATTTGGAGCATGGCCATTTGTATTCCGGAACATTCCTGCGGTTGGACAAAGACTTGTATTCTTTTTTTACTTCGCGTGGATTTTTTATACCGCACTTAGACTTTATAAAAAGGACTGAACTAAATGTTGATGTTAATAGAGTGAAATAAAAAGGTCACTTTCTGAAAAAAGAAAGTGACCTTTGATAGCTCTGAACAATTTTAGAGGATCGATTCTGGAGCCTTACTGGCATGACCCGATAATAACTTCCAGCCTGATTCTGTTTTTATCCAGGTATCAGTAACTAATAGCTTCACATCGAATTCTTTTCCTTTATAAGATCCCTTTTGAATCAGGACCCCAGTAAGTACAGCTGTGTTTTCATGCACACGCACCTTGACTTTAAGAGTCTCGTTCGTTTGAATTTTTAATTCAGGTGAACTGATCTCAGTAACAACATCCTTCTTACTCTTACCATTTCCGCCAGAAGTGACTAAGAGAAAGTCTTCGGTATAAATTCCTGCAGCTTCTGCTGAATTGTTTTCCATGATCAGCTTGTTCAACTTCTTGTCCATTTGAATGACTTCATCTTCGCCACTTTGCGCGTAAGAGTGGATAGCAGCAAGGCTTAAAGCCACCATAAGAATTGTTTTTATTTTCATGTGTTGTTTATTTTTAATTAATAGAGGCCATGAGTCGAATCCTTTGGGGAGGGACTCACAGTGGTTTGAATTACACCATTTATGTATTTTTTTACGATTGTATCATCCTTAGGAAAATTTTCAGGCGACACCGGGGTGAGCTGCGCCTGCACGCATTGCCACTTCCCATTTTCCTTAATATAAGTGTCGGTATATCGCGTCATTACTGTCGTTTCTTTTCCGTCCACTTGCTTTATGTATTTTGTTACTGAGCGAACCAGGGCAAATGTTCCGTAGATACTGATGCTTTCATCACGATAGTCCCAGTAATAATATTTTGTTACATCAAATCCGTGTGCCCATTCCAGAAGATATTCCTTGCGGCCCACTTTTCCTCCACGTGGTGTAATCAAAGTAAAAGAGGAATGAATTATTTTGCTGTGAGATGCCGTGTCATTAGTCACAAAGTTGTGAATGAATTTAGCGTTCGTTGCCTTTAGTTCTGCCAGATCCGCTGTCAGGCTGGAGTCTTTCTCTTTCGCATTTACATACAACCCAAAGATGAGTAACCCAGTCACCCAGCTTAAGTGAATCATTATCGACTTCATGTTTTGATTTGCTTTTGGAGGGCAAATGTTCACCTTTTTTGTTACCTTAATGGGATACAGATTCGGCCAAAACAAAGGATACAGTAATTTATGCTTCCGCTGATTAAAAAATCAACGTCCCAACCATTGTATGAGCAGGTTTATGATTTTTATCGAAAGGAGATTCTTGAAAGGAATTTAAAAAGTGGTACACGATTACCATCGGTTCGCCAATTGGCCACTGACCTTGATGTAAGCAATAACACTATTATTAAAGCCTATGATCAATTGCTTCAGGAAGGCTATTTAAGAAATGAACCCAGAAGAGGGTTGTTCATTGAAAAGCTTGAGAAATTGCATGTGCATGAAGCAGAGATAAACAGTTCACAAAAACAGACTCTGCTCAAATTCAAATACAACTTGAGTCATGCTCAGGTTGATCAAAAGAATTTTCCGATCAAGGCCTGGCGCAAGATGTCACAGATGGCGCTCGATAGCCTACGATGTCAGATACACTTTTATGAAGATGAGGCTGGGTTTAAAGAGCAGCTCGCAAATTACCTTTACAAGTCGAGAGGAGTTAAGAGCGATCCTAATCAAATTGTCATTTGTTCAGGCACCAATAACGTTGCAGTATTTTTAAGTATTCTTTTCAAGGATACACATAAGCAACTGATCTTTGAAGAGCCGGGTTATAATGAAGTGCGCAATGTTTTTTCAAAAAATGGTTTTCGGATTTTGCCTATCCAAATGACTCGTCAAGGAATTGACTTGAAGCAGCTCCCATTCAGCAATTCTAATCTCGTCTATGTTATTCCTTCACATCATTATCCAACTGGAGCAGTGATGCCGGTGCAGCAGCGTATCAAATTGATTCAATGGGCAGTGAAGACCAATTCATATATCATCGAAGACGACTACGATAGTGAGTTCAGATACAAAGGAAAACCGATTCCATCCTTGCAAGCGATTGATCAAAGTGATCGGGTAATATATACAGGCACTTTATCTAAATCCCTGATGCCGTCATTGCGTGTAGCCTACATTGTTTTGCCTAAGAGTTTAAAATGGAAGGATCCCGCTTTGGAATATTTATCCCTCAGTGTTTCTTACCTCACCCAGAAGACGCTCGCCTTGTTTTTTGAACACGGTCATTGGGAGCGGCACTTACGCAGAATGAGGAAGGTTTACAGTAAAAAATATTACCATACGGTACATTCAATAAAAAAGAATTTAGGCGAGAAGGTATCGTTTCATCATTCGCATGCGGGGTTGTACCTGGTGTTGCATGTCAAATCTCGTCTGCAAGAAGCAGCTCTTGCAAAACTTGCTTTAGTACAGGGTATCCGAGTAGTGGGTGCGGAAGAGTGTTTTGCCAAAGACCCTAAATGGAAATCGGCAATATTCTTTGGCTTTGGTGGATTGGACCTAAACGAAATTGAGCCTGTAATAAAGACACTAAAAAAAGCTTGGGGACTTTAATCAATACAGTCCCACTTTGCCTTTCACGGATTCAAAAATAGTTTTGGAGTCATAGCCGACTCCGTCTTTAAATACCCATTGAATTTTTCTAATGTTCTTCACATCAGCAATGAGATCACCATCTATTAGAATAAAGTCTGCGGCTTTTCCTTTTTCAATGCTACCAACTTCCTTGTCTCGTTTCAAATACTCAGCTCCTTTCAAAGTGCAAAGCATTACGGCTTCTGGTAAGTTGAATCCTGCTTTAACTAAAATTTCAAGAGACCAGAGATTAGAATAACCAGCAATGGTACGACCGGCACCGGTAGGATCTGTTCCTACTACGAGTTTTCCTCCCATGTCATAGAATTTCTTGATCCAGTACAATTCCTTTTCGAAGAGCTTTTGTTGTGAAGAGTCTTTTCCAACATTACGATCATATCGCGCCTTTAATTCTTTTTGGATGTCAGGATGAAGAGCTTCTTCACCACCACCTAAAACCATTTCGTAATTAGTTGACGGAGCAAATACAGCAGGGGTAGTGGTAATTGTAACTCCTTTCTGAATCAATAATTTCATCAAGGCAGTCATTCGTTCATCATCTTTGTTTAATGCCAACAGGCTTGATCTCTGTTTAAATGCATCGCACAGATCACTCTGTTTGCCTACAACAAAATCACTGCTGGCCATAAATCCATGTTCAAGATTATCGATACCAATTTCACCTGCTTCAGCATAGGTAACTGAACATAAATGGCCTGTCACTTTCATGGCGTGTGCATGCGCGCGTTGAACTACTTGTGTCAAATCATTTTTTGTTACGTGCATATATACTTTGAAAGAAGTGCTGCCTTGGTCTGCCCAATAGTCTACCGTTGTTCCCGCTTGCTGATCTTTAGGAAGAATGGGGAGTTGAGGAATTCTGAAATCAGAACCGCGCTCAATGAATGGCCCGGTAACATCCATTTTAGGCCCAACCATTTTCCCGTCTTTAATTAGTCGGTTAATGTTTAAGTCGGTGTGAGGAGAAACGCTTCCGGCTGTGCGCATGGTCGTGACACCACCTGCCAAATACATGCGAGGAAAGGTGTTGGTCATGTTCACCACGTTGAATTCATTCTCAAAAATCTTGGTGTAGAAAATGTGTTCGTGAAGCATAACGAATCCCGGAAGCAATGTTTTGCCTTTGGCATTGATGATGTTGGTGCCAGCAGGGATTGTAATTTTATTCGAAGAGCCAACATCTACAATCTTTCCACTCTTTACTAGTACTGTCATCGTTTGCTGAGGCGCTGTGCCTTTGCCATCGATTACGGTTACATTCGTAATGGCAAACGATTCTTGCTGAAAGGTGATGAACTTCTTTGCGTTCTCAGAAGGTTGTGCAAGGATTGATGAGCTAATCAAAAATGGAATTGCTACTAAAATAATTTTTAAGAGGCTGGATACATTTTTCTTCATAGGGGGTGTCATTTACTTTTTCTTCATTGATGCTTTTGTATTTTTATTGAATACCAAACATAAATTGATCCAATAGTCGAAATCTTTTTTTCGAGTGATGGCCGATTGATGAACAAATACAAAACCCCTCATGGTACGATCGCCATGAATCATGGGCCGGGCTCCATTCTTCTCCAATGCCTCTTCAAATAGTTCAGGATCAATTCGACACATGATTTCTTCGTCACCTACACTAATGCACATTTTACCATTCACCATAAATGTGATGCCGCGAAACATCTTCTTCTCTTTTACTTTGGGTACCTCGGCCAAAGCTTCACGTACTCGCTCGGTTAACTTTTCATTGATCATTAACTAAAGATACAAACTCGTTTGATTGGTGATAGATAGAATTCCTTCAATGGTTATATTTGAAGTTTTTAATTCATAAACGGATTGAATGCAAACTATAATCACATCAAATCGACTTTTGCTTGCTAAGCTTTCACCAGAGGATGTTGATTTCATTTATGAATTAGTGAATTCGCCCGGATGGCTAAAGTTTATTGGCGATCGGAATGTAAAGACAAAGGAAGACGCGCGATTGCTCATCCAAAAAATAATAAGTAATCCTAATATTAATTATTGGATTGTGCGAGTTCGAGAACAGCTTCGTCCAATTGGTATTGTATCATTCATTAAACGCGACTACCTGGATCATCACGACATTGGGTTTGCCTTTCTTCCACAGCATTCAGGACAAGGATATGCGCAGGAGGCAGCAACTTCACTTTTGCAGAATTTAGCAAAAGAGAATTTGTATTCGAAAATTGTGGCCACAACGGTAAAAGATAATGCAAGCTCCATTGCACTTTTAAAGAAACTGGGGTTCCAGTTTGATAAACAAATTGTTGCCGACAATGAGGAGCTTCTTCTATACTCAATTCTACTAGATAAGTTTTTAATTGATCAGCTGACGAAATCGTTTTTTAACATTTTCACCAATCTGGATAATCAATCGGTCAACCTAAGCGTAATCTTTGATCTGTGTTTGTATGAGACTATAATTATCAAGAAATCAATTCAGAAAGATGAAGTTTACCATCTTCAGACGTTTATTGAGCCCCGTCAAAAGATTTTAACTGATGGAACGCTTACCTCTTTTGAGGAAAGAGAGGTTGCCGAAGAAACTAAAATCATAGGAAGAATTGCTCAGCGTTTTTCTAAGTATGAAAAAAAGGGTTCCTTCAAAGGCCAAGACTTTAAGCAACAAGGAAATAAAATTTTTCAATTCGTGAAGACTGCCAATGGTTGGAAAATCAATGCGGTGGTTTGGGAAGACGATGAAAATTAGAGCTTATCATATAATTTATTCAAATGAAAAACGCAACTGGTATTTCTATTGGCACACCTCTCACATCATCTGCTATTAAAGTTATGCTTCTTGGCTCAGGAGAATTGGGCAAGGAAGTGGTTATCGAATTTCAGCGTTACGGAGTAGAAGTAATCGCAGTTGACCGATATGAGAATGCACCGGCTATGCAAGTAGCTCATCGTAGTTATACTATTTCGATGTTAGACGGAAAAGCTTTGCGCGATGTGATTTACAAAGAGAAACCGAATTTCATTGTGCCAGAAGTAGAAGCCATTGCTACAGATACACTGGTTGATTTGGAGAAAGAAGGATTTCGAATTATCCCCACAGCAAATGCAACACGCCTTACCATGAACCGCGAAGGCATTCGCACACTTGCAGCCGAGAAACTTCAATTGAAAACTTCTCCCTACAAGTTTGCCGGCACTAAAGAAGAATTTGAAAAGGCGGTGATGCAAATTGGAATTCCCTGCGTCATAAAACCGATTATGAGCTCTTCTGGAAAAGGACAAAGTGTAATCAAGTCTCAAGCTGACATTGATCATGCATGGACGTATTCACAAGAAGGATCTAGAAGTGGAGGAGGCAGAGTTATAGTGGAAGGTTTTATTGATTTTGATTTTGAGATCACGTTACTCACCATCAAACATAAAGATGGTGTTTCTTTTTGCGACCCGATTGGTCACCGCCAAGAGCATGGCGATTACCAAGAGTCTTGGCAACCGCACCCGATGACACCCAAGGCCCTTGAAGCATCGCAAGACATTGCAAGGAAAGTGGTGAATGAATTAGGTGGTGCAGGAATTTTTGGCGTAGAGTTCTTTGTAAAAGGCGATGATGTTTATTTCAGTGAGCTTTCTCCTCGCCCGCATGATACAGGTATGGTAACAATGATCTCACAGGATTTATCCGAATTCGCTCTGCACGTGCGAGCAATTTTAGGACTGCCCATTCCGGTGATCAGGCAGTTCGGACCTTCTGCATCCAGTGTAATTTTAGTGAAGGGAAAATCACAGAGTGTTGTATTTACCGGAATTGAAGATGCATTGACAGAGCCGGATACTCAAATTAGACTATTCGGCAAGCCTGAAGTGAATGGCGAGCGCAGAATGGGTGTTGCGCTCGCGAAAGCAAATTCAATAGAAGAAGCGCGTGCAAAAGCGAACAAAGCTGCACTGAGCGTCAAATTCGCGCTGTAAATCGACAGATTAAGCGCTTCAAACAACAATTAAACTTTTGGCATCGTTTATGTGTCTAAACAAGTGATGCTAAAACGCATAATCAAATATGAAAGCAATAATGAATGTGAAGCGAGGTCTTTGTCTTGTTTTATTTACAGTGCAATCAATTCTCACGTATTCTCAGTCATATCAAGACAGCCTCAAGAAAGACGATGACGACATTATTTCGTCAATTGCTCCTTATCCACCCGATGTACGCGATGCCATTCTCAACATCTCTCAGTATCCGCAACAGATCGTAAAGATTGAGCGCATACAGGCACGCGCCAGTCAGCAGTTTCAAGACTTAGTTTCGAATTATTCCCGTGAGGAACAGATGAAGTATTATGAAATTAGTCGCTACCCTGATTTGGTGCATGAATTAGTGGATGGCCCGCCTAAGACTTTAGAGCAAGTCAGACCTGCGTTGAGCAATTACCCAAGTGCGGTGGTTGATGCGGTGAGCTATTTGTACCCAATGCATCTTGCTGATTTACAATCGATGGATAAAACATATCAGTCATCGCAAAAGGCATTACATAAAATCACCGAAGATTTGCCAAATGATGTTCAGGCAGATTTCAAAAAAATTGTTGCTAAGCCCGATGTGATGAATTTACTTACGGAGAGGATTGACCTGGTGGTAAGTTTAGGGGAAGCGTATAAAAATGATCCGAAGGGAATTAAAGAAAAATTAGATCAGCTAAGTGCACAGCTTAACGAACAAAATCAAAAAGATCTGGCTGAATACAAAAGCAAAGTAGCGAGTGATCCGAAAATGCAGGAAGAAATGAAGAAGTCTGCCGAGGATTTTGCGAACGCAAAAGGAGATGATCCAAGTCAGCCTACAGTAATAAACAATTATTATAGTTCTAATTATAGTCAGTATCCATATCCTTATTGGTTTGGTTATCCTTATTGGTATTCTTACCCAATGTGGTATCCAATGCCGCTCTATTATTATACCGGATTTTATTATGGTGGTGGCGGAAGTATTGTTGTGATTGGGTTGCCATCGCGAATGTATTCAAGTTGGTTTTTCAATTATGGATACCGCAGATATCCCCGCTACTACGGATATTGCAACAACTACTATACAGCTCATCGCACGTTTGTAAACAACATCAGTGTGTATCGAGGATTTAACACAACAGTGAACAATCACTTCTCGAGAATCAGCCGCAACAGAATTAATAATGTGAATGTTAATCGAAATGTTAATAACAGAAGGGTCAACAGTTCATCTAACAATGGAAATTTTAACCACAACTCTCGAGGCAATTCGGATATGAATCGAACTCACTTTAGAAACTCGATTAATCAACCCAATAATTTCAATCATCAAAACTATTCTAACTTTCATTCTAACCAGTTTCATCATCAGAGTTGGGGAAATGTGAGAGGCAGCTCTTTTAATGGAGGCAGTCGATCAGGCGGAGGTGGATTTAGTGGTGGTCATAATAGTGGTGGTGGACATGTTGGTGGTGGAGGCCATGGCAGACGATGATTAAAGAATTAACTTTATAGGAAAATTCAGCCGATGAAAATATTTTTTGGTGCAAGTGCAATAGCCTTAACCGTTTTAGTAGGCTGTCAACCTAAGCCGAGCGATAGTGAGCTGCTAAGGAATCTGGTAGTCATTACCGATTATGATAAGACAGTAGATTTCACAAAATATTCAACCTATTATCTATTGCTTGATACCATCAGCTATTTTAGCAATACAAATCAGTCGGCATCAGACACGCTTTGGAGAAGCTTGGGCTCAGGTGATTTTGTAAATTATGTAACCAATACGGTGAATGATTCACTAAAGGCCAGAGGTTATTTGCCAGTAAGTAAAACCTCATCACCCGACCTTAGAGTGTATATTTTTGAAGTTGAAACTCTTAATATCTACCAGAGCTTTTCTTATAATCCTTATGGCTATGGATATGGCTACGGTTATGGTTACGGATATAATTACGGGGGCTACTATCCATCTGTAAGCATCTCAGATCAAGCAGATCTCTACATTGAAATTTTTGATTTGAAAAAATTAACTAGCCAGGGTAAGCCCTCGCTGATTTGGTACGGTGATCTGGGTGATATGGCTTCGCTTTCCTCGGCAAGTACCTTCATAAGAGCTCTGGGGCAAGCCTTTAAGCAATCATCTTATTTAAGAAAATAGAATGAAAAAAGTATTCTTGTTCGTCTTCTTGGGATTGGGTTGTTCGTCTTTGAATGCACAATATTATTACGACCGCTCAAAGAACCCTGACAAAACGAATGTGCAAGAGCCCAAAACCGGACGCGATTTTGATACCTTTTATTTTCTTTCATGGGATAATAATACCCCGCTATCGAATACTGAATACATTGGGAATGCAAGTAATCTAGGCACTAAGCTAGGGTTTCGAAAGCGCCTTAACGATATAGATAGATTATGGGCTGGCGCTGATTTTAGCTGGGCAGTTTACAAACAATACTTCCCTTATCAGACTTATACATTCGGAACTAAATCCGTAAGTACAGATTTATATGACTACACCTACAACTATAGTCTGACAGCGCATATTGACTACTTTTTTGTGCCAATGGAAAAAAAGATAACCCCGCTTGTGGGTTTTGGTGTTGGGCTAGCCTACAATAAGTACGCGCAGTTCTATAATATTTTCGGTTCCAATGCAAATTCTTGGGGTCTCCAACTCAGGCCCGAAGCTGGAGTTTTAGTTGGCTTCAAGGAAAACTCTTCGTGGAGGATTAAAGCCGCAGTTCATTACGATTATGCCTCCAATAAGAATACCGAATTCGGCTACAAAAATTTTCTCAACTATGGCTGGCAAATCGGGATTGTAAAAATGGCTTGGTAATTTTCTATTGTTCTCTGGCCTGAACCTTTTATTTTTGCGAATGCCAGAGCAAATCCTCATCCTCGATTTCGGTTCACAATTCACTCAGTTAATTGCCCGTAGGGTTCGTGAACTGAACGTTTACTGCGAAATTCATCCTTTCAATCATATTCCAGAACTCCACCCCGGAATTAAAGGCGTTATCCTTTCCGGAAGCCCTTGTTCAGTACGGGATGCCGACCACCCCGATGTAGACTTAAAGCAATTCGGGCACCTGCCTGTACTTGGCGTCTGTTATGGCGCACAGCTTATAGCGCATAAAAGTGGCGGCACAGTGCAAGCCTCTCAACATCGCGAATATGGAAGAGCCAGGCTGTCAACGGTAGATCATCACAATGAATTACTGAAGGAAATCTCGCTCGACTCACAAGTATGGATGTCGCACGCAGATACGATTATTTCTGTACCGGATAGTTTTGATATTACTGCAAGTACGGCATCCGTGAAGGTAGCAGCCTTCAAAGTTAAGAATGAAAAAATTTACGGTATTCAATTCCATCCGGAAGTAACTCATACCCTTGAGGGGAAGAATCTGTTACGGAATTTCGTTGTCCACATTTGTGGTTGTGCACAAGATTGGACTCCTGATCAGTTCGTAGAAACTACCATTGCCGACTTAAAGAAAAAACTGGGTAACGATAAAGTGGTGATGGCGCTTTCAGGCGGTGTAGATTCAACAGTCGCTGCCACCCTTATCCATAAGGCCATTGGCAAAAACCTCTATTGCATTTTTGTAGACAATGGGTTGTTAAGAAAGGATGAATTCAACCAAGTACTGACTTCATATAAAGGCATGGGCTTGAATATAAAGGGCATCGATGCTAAAGAGAAATTCTATTCGGCCTTAAAAAATTTATCCGATCCTGAAGCTAAACGAAAAGCCATTGGCAAGGCTTTCATTGATGTATTTGATGAAGAGTCGCATAAAATTGAAGATGTGAAGTGGCTTGGTCAAGGTACCATTTACCCCGATGTAATTGAATCGGTTTCAATCAAAGGCCCATCGGCAACTATTAAGTCACACCATAATGTTGGTGGGCTTCCGGCAAAAATGAAACTGAAAGTAGTGGAGCCTCTCAATACTTTATTTAAAGATGAAGTGCGCTTGGTTGGCAAAACTTTAGGCATTGACCCAACCATATTAGGCAGGCATCCATTCCCAGGACCTGGCTTGGGCATCAGAATACTTGGAGATATTACAGAGAGCAAAGTAAAGATACTGCAGGAAGCAGATCAGATTTATATCTCTGCTTTGCGTAAACACGATCTCTATGAGAAAGTCTGGCAGGCAGGAGCGATATTGCTGCCGGTTTATTCGGTGGGCGTAATGGGTGATGAGCGTACTTATGAACAAGTCGTTGCACTTCGTGCTGTGGTTAGCGTAGATGGTATGACTGCTGATTGGTCACATCTGCCGCATGAATTTCTCAGTGAAGTCTCATCAGACATTATTAATAAAGTGAAAGGCATTAATCGAGTGGTATACGATATCAGTTCTAAACCTCCAGCTACGATCGAATGGGAATGAAATTAGTAAATAGTCGATGGTCAATAGTCAATAGTTTGAATGGCATTAGCAATGGACTATGGTCCATGGACTATGGTCTATTCCTAGCCTGTTTTTTTATTTGCACACTTGGGTTCTCACAAGAATACAAGAAGCAATTCAAGCAGGCGAAAGAACTTTTTTCCTCCGAGAATTATAGTGCGGCAATGGAAGGTTTCAGGCCGCTAACCATTTACGATCGAGAGAATCCTTATCCCGAATATGCGAGCTTTTATTATGCGTTGTCTGCGCAGCGATTAGGTTTCACCACCATTGCCAAGGAAATGTTTTTACAAATCAAAACCATCTATCCGGAATGGGAGCAACTCAGCGAAGTGAATTACTGGCTTTATAAGATTTACCTTGATCAACGTGAGTACTTCCACGCACTGAAACTATCTAAAGAAATCAAAAACAATTCATTGCTTAAAGAAATTGACGCGATGAAACGCGATGCTCTTTCGAGGGTGGACGATATAGAAACTTTGAAATTATTGTGGGAGGAAAACCCAACCGATTATGAGGTCATCCGAACATTAGCCTACGCATTAGGAAAAAGGTCAACTCCCATTGATACATTTTTACTTGATTCCATCGCTCGTCAATTAAGATGGAACAAAAAAGATTTTATTACAGTGGTAGATCCCCCGTTGTTTAAAAGCAAATATCGTGTCTCACTGCTCCTGCCGTTTCGCACAAGCTCTCTTGATCCCAGCCCCACGAAGAAAAGAAGCCAATTCGTTCTTGATTTTTATGAAGGCATGAAGCAGGCAGCTGATTCCCTCAATGGTGAAGGAATAAAATTGGATTTGCTGGCTTATGATACCGATCATGATGTTGAGGCAATCAAGAAATTGTTGAAAGAGGAAGAGCTCAAGAGCGCTGATTTGATGGTAGGACCATTGTTTGCAGAAGATTCAAAACCCATTCAAGAATTTTCTGAAACGAATAAAATTAACCTGGTGGTTAATCCGCTTTCATTTAACATTGATTTGACTGCGAAAAATCCTTTTGCAATGCTTTTTCAACCATCTTATAAAACCATAGGAGAAAAATCGGCAGAGATGGTGGCTTCCAAAGTCGCTAATAAGAATTGCTTTGTTTTCTTTGGTGAGAGCCCCAAGGATTCGGTGATGGCATTCAGTTTCATGAAAACAGCAATCAGCCTAGGTGTGAAAATTGTCTATGCTGAAGAAGTGCGCGGAGAGACATCCGGTAGAATTCTGGAGCGCTTAGCCACGGCCACCGAGTACGATGAATGGAAAAACCCCAAGCAATTCAAATTAAAACTGGATAGTATCGGAAGCGTATTTGTAGCATCCGATGATCCGTTGATTTATACCAAAGTGATCAACAGTATCGAGACTCGTGGTGATTCGGTGCTCGTGGTTGGCCATGAAAATTGGCTCGAAGATAATTCAGTTGATCTTGGCAAATTTGAAAAGATCAAGATTGCCTTTGCGGCTCCTAACTTTTCAGAAGTCAACTCCAATTCATATCTTGAATTCAGAAGAAAGTATCTTCAAGTACATGGGCTCTTGCCAAGCCCTTATGTGCAAAAAGGATTTGAGTTTACCATGGTGATGGGACGGGCATTGAAAAAATACGGAGTGCATTTTCAAAATGGCTTACTGCAAGAGGGAGTGCCGGGCGCCTTGACTTCGGGCTACCAAATGCAGCCAATACATGACAACGGTCGCGTGCCTTTTATATCATTTTCGCACGGAAAGCTGGGGGCAATTAACAAGCCATAAGGTCAGGATGTTAATTGTTTTAGTTAACTTGCAGATTGAAACCATTTTTTTCATACGATGAAGTTTCTTTTTGAGAGCTACAAGGATAAACGCAAGATGAACCTTCGCTTACTCCTAATATTACTGATACTTCCTTCACTGATTTGGGCGCAAGCACAGAAAGACAAACCAAACGTTACGTTTGAAGAATTGTATGATGAGCCCTATTCTATAAACAAACTATTTATAGGATTTCAGCCTTTATATGGAGAGGTCTTTGCCACCAATGTTAATGCTGGCTTTGGTTTTGAAGGGAGCTATTTTCAAAAGGATAAATTTGATATTAAGGTACATTTCAGAAAGACCTATAGCAGTGAATTTTTTGATTACAACAGGAACGCTGCTGTAAAAAACCAAGATAGTTATTCAATGGCCGGAGGTTCTGTTTCAGATAAGCCCCAGGTTTATAATTATTATGAAGTAGGTGGCACGTATCACATCAAAGATTTTGATCAAAACTCCAAGACTAAAATGATCCTTTACAAGAAGAGCTTGAAGGGTGATCGATGGGCAGCTACTGTTCCGCTTCACGCGGAAGTGCCATGTAAGGTGAGGAAGATTTACGGAGCTCGCCTTGGAGTAATTGTGTGGAATAGTACTACTGATTTGAGTCGCGCACTAAGTAAGCAACACCTCACTAATAATGATCTCAAATCCACCACCAACCCTTCTCTTTATTTGCCGAAATCCTATTCATACAATGGACAAACCAAGAATCTGAATGTTTTTGGCAACGTTCATTCTACCGACATATATGTTGGTGGCTCGATGACCTGGATTAGAAATGTGGCTGTAAGTTTTGATAAATATGATGATGGCGTTGATGATGGAATGATGACTTTGTTTTTTGACATCATGTTTGCTCCATCCTACGTGCTTGATCCTGTTACCTACACTGATCCAACAACTTCAAATACTGACAAGTATTCTACCATGGCCTTGAAAACTAATTCCTTTGGATTTCGTGCGGGTATAGATGGAAAATTCAACCGCACGATGGGCTGGTCATACGGAGGTGAATTCGGTTATCGCCCCAGTTTAGCAGGCATGGGCTTCTTCGCCATGTTCAAAATTGCCTTCCCGCTTTACAGTACCAACCTCGATTATAAAGTAGAATCATTCGGCAAATAAATTTGCTCCGATGGCCAATGATATTCTCATCACTCATATCAAAGGCCTTGCCCAGGTAAGAGAAACAGGCATTGATTGCTTGCGAGGTTCTGCCATGAGTGAACTTCCTGTAATCTCCAATTCTTATTTGCATATTTCAAAAGGGCTGATTTCCGATTTCGGAAAAATGGAGGACATGCCGGTAGTTCAAGGTCAAACGATCGATGCTTCTGGCTGCTTTGTATTTCCAAGCTTTGTTGATTCTCATACCCATTTAGTATTTGCTGCGAGTAGAGAAGAAGAATTTGTGATGAAGATTAAAGGAGCAACCTATGCTGAGATTGCAGCCAAAGGGGGAGGCATTCTTAATTCGGCAAAGAAATTGAGAGCTACCAGTGAAGAAGAATTGTTTGAGAAAACCCTGGAGCGAGCTCACGAAATTATCAGTCTTGGTACTGGTGCAGTGGAAATCAAAAGCGGTTACGGGCTTACAGTGAAAGATGAACTGAAGATGTTGCGCGTAGCAAAACGTATAGGCAAAGAAACTCCGCTTACTGTAAAGACCACATTCTTAGGGGCGCATGCGGTTCCTTCTGAAATGAAGAAACAAGATTATCTGAAACTTGTGATCGAAGAGATGATCCCCGCTGTGGCCCAAGAAAAACTAGCCGACTACATTGATGTCTTTTGTGAGGAAGGTTTCTTCACAGTAGATGAAACAGAGCAAATAGTTGAGGAGGGGAAAAAATTTGGAATGAAGCCGCGCATTCATGCGAATCAATTACACAATTCGGGTGGGGTTCAAGTGGGAGTGAAGACGGGTGCATTAAGCGTTGATCATTTGGAGAATATGGGCGATGAGGAAATACGATTACTAAAAAAATCACGCACGATGCCCACAACGCTTCCATGTGCTGCATTTTTTCTCAACTTGCCCATGCCCCCCGCAAGAAAAATGATTGACGAGGGACTGCCATTAGCTATAGCAAGTGATTATAATCCTGGTAGCTCACCATCTGGCAATATGCAAACAATGCTCTCCTTGGCGTGCATCAAAATGAAAATGACACCCGAAGAGGTTTTCAATGCGACAACGATAAACACAGCTTTTGCATTAGAGCTTTCGCATTCGCATGGATCAATTACGCGAGGGAAGGTGGCAAACGTCTTTATAACCAAACCTTCTCCATCCATTGCTTATTTGCCTTATCACTTTGGAAATAATTTTGTTGATCGAGTAATTTTAAATGGCCAACTCATAAACTAATGCTTCTCGAAGAAACCTTAAAACCGCTCTTGCGCGATGTACCTGATTTCCCGAAGCCAGGGGTTCTATTCAAAGACATTACGCCATTACTTAGCGATCCTACTGCAAGAAAAAAAGTAGTTGAAACGGTGGCTCAGCATTTTTCATCGGAAAATATTCAGGCTTTGGCTGCTGTTGAGGCTCGCGGATTTATTTTCGGTTCCCTTATCGCTCAAGAGTTAAATGTTCCCTTCATTCCGATTCGTAAAGCAGGAAAGCTTCCATATAAAAAAATAACTGAAGAATATTCATTAGAATACGGAGAGGCTACAATTGAAATGCACGAAGATGCATTTGCTAAAGGCACGCGTGTTTTGTTACACGATGATCTGCTCGCCACTGGTGGAACCGCAACTGCAGCTGGTCACATGGTACAGCGCTTGGGTGGCATCGTTGCAGGTTATTCATTTATTATCAACTTATCTTTTTTACCTGGTGAGCAGGTGTTATTCAAAAATTTTGGAATCAAGCCTCATTACATTGCTAAGTTTTAAGTTGCAACATTATCAGGCGAATTTCTGTTTATTCAGGGAATGGCTGGGTTTGTAAAAATACCGATGTTCCCTCTTTCCATTTTTCCTTTGCCGGGAGAAATGGTGCCTCTTCATATTTTTGAGCCTCGCTACAAACAACTACTGCATGATGCAGAGACTAAAGATATTTCATTTGGAATATTTTTTAATCATGTTTCCAACCTGGAAAAAATCGGATCGCTGGTAAAATTGGAAAGTGTGATCAAGCGCTACGCAAATGGAGAATCTGATATCATTGTAAAGTGTGTCGACTTATTTTCCATGAATATGTTATATCGCGCTTATCGCGATAAGGCCTATCCCGGTGGCGAAGTAAGTTTTTGGAATGTGGATATTTCAGTGCTGGTCAGTGAAAAATTACACGAAGCTTTTAAGGAATTCCTATCTCGCCTTCAAATTCGTAATAACGAGATGATCCCCACCATTTATTCAATTGCCAATGAACTTGGTTTGGACTTTGAAGAGCGGCTCCGCTTTGTTAAGTATGATGACGATCAAAAAGAAAAGTTCTTGTTGGCACACCTTCGCTATCAAACAGAACTCCTTCATCAGGCAGAGCGATCTAAAGACGTATTTCATTTGAACTAACTGGATGGATCAGGCATCCTTTTCAAGGATCTTATTAATCTCGCGGATACTTTCGTCCAGATCCTTCCCGGCTTGCTTTAGCATATCCGAGTAATCTTGTAAAGATTGATTAGCCAATTCTTTTTCAAACACATTGATCAGCCCAAGAATTCGAGCTAATGGGCCACGCACTTTGTGTGCATTGAAAAAAGCATATTCTGTTAGGGTCTTATTTTGATCGACTACTTTTTGACTTCGCTCTGCAACTAGTCGCTCCAGGTTAGAGTTGATCGCCTCCACTTCATCATTCGTTGCCTTGAGTTCCTCTGACTGAGCTAATATTTCGTTTTGTTTATCAGTCAGGTCATGATTCAGTTTTCTGATCGTGCTATTCTTTCTTAAAAGGATAACCGACCCAACAATTGATATGATGAGTGCCGCAATAAAAATAAAATTGAACTTCCGATGACTGACAACGAGCTCTTCGGTTTGACGCTGTTTTTCGAGAAGAAGTTTTTTTTCTAGTAATTGGTTTTCATGATCCATCCTGAGTTGTTCATTAAATAAATCGAGATTTACTTGTTGTCCAAAAAACTTTTGATACTTCTCAATATACACTTGTTGAAATTGATATGCCTTAGCATAATTTTTTCGAGTGTTGAATGCAATGGAGGTGAGTCGTAATGCCTCTTGCGCTTCTGAAGGGAAATAATTGTCTTTTAATGACGCCTGATATGTTTGTTCTCCCCAGCGGATACAACTGTCAATCTTACCCATATTAAAATAAATCCGGGTAAGATTACTACTCGCTAAAACAATTCCATCTCCATTAAAAACCTCTTTGTATAATTTTAGGCTTTCGGTTGCTAACGCGATGGCCTCCGGGTAATTCTTCTTGAACAAATTGACCTGTGCTTTTCGATTGATCAAATAAGCATGCGTACTTATGCGACCTTTGTCGTACGTATCTAGAACACGATCATAGTAATAAAGCGCTGAGTCATAATTTCCCATCTCCAGGCAAATGGTGCCCATATTGATCAGGGGTGATGGGTAAAGAAGTATTCCTTCTGGATAGGTGTAATTGAAAGAGATTTTGTACGCCTTTAATGCCTCAGCATAATTTTGTAATGTGCGATAGATCTCGCCTTTAATGTTGTAAGCGCGTGCCATTGAGTACCGATCACCTTTGATTTTGTAGTTGTTGATGAATGCCTCTAAGAGGCGAAATGACTCTACGTAATCCGAACTGTATCGATACAAGGTGCTGGCCGTGTTAAGCTTTGTTAAATAATATAAACTCGCGCTTCCCGTTTCTTCAAATAGTTTTTGAGCATGTGTTGCACAGCTATCCACTTCTTCTTTCGTCAAAACGTGGCTGATTCCTGCAACATAACATAACCCTATCTCCCGCTTTGAGTTTCTTTTTTTTGCCAGCGTGTATGCCTCTTTAGTATACCTCCTGATTTGATTAAAATCTGCGTAACTCGACAAGCAAATCTTCAGCAGTAAATTTAGTTTTTCACCTTCAGTTGTAGCATGATCATTTAATTTGATCAACTCGTCCAAAGGACGAGGACTAAGTAAATCGAGAACAAATAATGAATCGGAAAAATTAGTGGGAGCGGTCTGTGAATACGCTTTGTTGGGATTTGCCAGAACAAGCAAAGCACCCAGTAGTCCAATGGAAAAGAGATGGCGCAAAAGTAAAAAGTTGGTATATGTAATTTACCTTTTTTTATAGTGACAACATATAGACTTAATAGTTTTCACCTACTCCACTCTTCGTATTGCTACTCATCTGTTGATTAATAGGACAAATTAATTTTACAATGTTCAATGAGTTCTTAAAAGATATTCCCGATACGATTTACCAGTTTAGCTGAACTCTCAGCAATACTTGAGATGACAAATTGGATGATTTCTCGAGCGATTGAAATAGAATTTCATCATCCAATTTTAAGTATGTGGTGAAAGGTTACAGCTCACTGGAAAATATTTAAGAAATAAATAAGAACATTGTTACAACTAACATTGAATGATCAGCGTCTTGACTGTAAAAAAGATTATGAAAAGGATTTATTCACTTTTGGTAAGTGTACTATTATGTACACAAGTGTTCGCTCATGGAACGAAGAATTCAACAACAACTTCTTCGGTAGCAGTAACTAACTCAACCGGTTCAACATTATTTAAACTTTACTATCAGTCTGAAAAAGTAGGGACAGTTAAAGTCTCCATTAAGAATGGACGAAACGAAACTATTTATAAAGAAACGATTCATAAAGTTGATGCTTTTATACGCCCCTACAATTTTAAGGGACTTCCCGAAGGACAGTATACCATTGTTGTAGAAGATGAGGCGGGACAGGCGGTGGAAAAGGTCAATTACAAAAACGAGAAGGTCGAAAAATTAATTCGGATAGCTAAGCTCACAGAAAATGATAAGTATTTAATTAGTATTGCATCACCCAAGCCTGAGGATGTCTTTATCTATATTTTTGATGAAAATGGAAATCTAATCCATAATGAAATTCAATCCATCAATAAAGAATTTGCACAGATATACAATCTAAAGGGTGTAAAATCTTTTACTATCGAAGTTTGGGACAAAGACGGTGAACTAAAGAAATATGCTAATTTTTAATCTCCTTAAATAGAGAGTCTTTTTTAAAATGAAGGCTCTCTGTTTTTTTACATATTCCTTCTGTATTGCCCCCCTACTTCAAATAATGATTTAGTGATTTGACCGAGTGAACAAACTTTACAGGCTTCCATCAGCTCTTCAAAGATATTTTTGTTTTGAACGGCAGCCTGCTGAACACGATCAAGTAATGAAGTAGATTTATCATTATGTGTTTTATGAAGATTCCTCAGCATGGTGATCTGATATTCTTTTTCCTCCGTTGTGGCGCGAATTACTTCTTGAGGCACAATGGTAGGCGAACCTTTTGAACTTAAGAATGTATTCACTCCGATGATAGGATATTCACCGGTGTGTTTCAATGTTTCATAGTACATGCTCTCCTCTTGAATCTTGCCACGTTGGTACATGGTCTCCATAGATCCCAGTACACCACCACGCTCAGTGATTTTATCAAACTCAGAAAGAACAGCTTCTTCTACCAAATCAGTTAACTCTTCAATGATGAATGATCCTTGCAGTGAGTTTTCATTCTTGGCAAGACCTAACTCTTTATTGATGATCAATTGAATGGCCATCGCCCTACGCACCGATTCTTCAGTTGGAGTGGTAATCGCTTCATCGTAAGCATTAGTGTGTAGGGAGTTACAGTTGTCATAGATCGCATACAACGCTTGCAAAGTTGTTCGGATGTCGTTGAAATCAATTTCTTGCGCATGCAATGAACGACCTGAAGTCTGGATGTGGTACTTCAACATTTGAGAGCGTGCATTAGCGCCATATTTGTTTTTCATCGCTTTCGCCCAAATTCTACGAGCAACTCTTCCAATTACAGAATACTCTGGATCAACTCCATTAGAGAAGAAGAATGAAAGGTTGGGAGCAAATTCGTTGATGTCCATGCCACGACTCAAGTAATATTCCACGTAAGTGAAACCATTACTTAATGTAAATGCCAATTGGGTAATTGGATTGGCGCCTGCTTCGGCAATGTGGTAACCAGAAATTGAAACCGAATAAAAATTGCGTACGTTTTTCGTGATGAAATATTCCTGTACATCGCCCATTAATCGCAATGCAAACTCAGTTGAAAATATGCAAGTATTCTGAGCCTGGTCTTCTTTTAGAATATCAGCTTGAACAGTACCGCGCACTTGAGAAAGTGTTTCCGCTTTTATCTTGTCATAAATATCTTTTGGCAACACCTGATCTCCTGTAACGCCAAGCAGCATCAATCCAAGTGCATCATTTCCTTTTGGTAAAAAACCTTGATAGGCGGGGCGCTCTTCCTTTCTATTTTTGAAGATGTCTTCAATTTTCTTTTTTACTTCTTCTTCCAATCCATTCTTACTGATGTAGATTTCGCATTGCTGATCGATGGCCGCATTTAGAAAATAACCGAGCAACATAGGTGCAGGGCCATTAATCGTCATGGATACGGAAGTCTTTGGATCTGACAGATTAAAGCCACTGTATAATTTCTTTGCATCATCAAGGCAGCACACGCTCACACCAGAGTTTCCAATCTTTCCATAAATGTCTGGACGGTAATCAGGATCATTTCCATAAAGCGTTACAGAATCAAATGCTGTTGATAGCCTTTTCGCTGGCATCGCTAAGCTCACATAATGAAATCTGCGGTTGGTGCGCTCAGGTCCGCCTTCTCCAGCAAACATGCGTGTAGGATCTTCTCCTTCGCGTTTGAAGGGATAGATGCCGGATGTGTACGGAAATTCGCCAGGTACGTTTTCTTGCAACATCCATTTCAACAGATCACCCCAGGCTTCATATTTAGGAAGTGCCACTTTTGGTATTTGCAAATGAGAAAGTGACTCGGTGTGTGTCTGAATTCCGATCTCCTTATCACGTACTTTAAATTTGAAGAGTGGCTCCTTATACTTTTTTACTTGCGATGGCCATGACTCAATCAATTTGATATTCTTAGGATCGAGATTAAGTTTGATCTTCTCTGATTCGCCTGCTAATTCTTTTTTAACTGAATCGCTATTGGAAGAAGACAACAAATTAACAGCATATAATTTCTGTGCGAGTTCAGCTTGCGCATTTGCCCACTGATCATATCCGCGATTGCTTTCTGAGATTTCACTTAAGTAACGAGTACGGTGAGGAGGAATCACAAAAATCTTCTCGCTCATCTCTCTGGTGATGTGAAAATTAGATTTCAATTCAGCTCCTGTTTTTTCTGCGATCTTATCAATGAGGTGTTTGTAAAGTTGGTTTGTACCCGGATCGTTGAATTGCGAAGCAATCGTTCCATACACCGGCATGTCTTCGGGCTTCTTATCCCAAAGTTGATGATTGCGTTGGTATTGTTTTTTCACATCGCGCAAAGCATCAAGGGCACCTCGTTTATCAAATTTGTTGAGTGCAATTACATCGGCAAAATCAAGCATATCAATTTTTTCTAATTGAGTAGCTGCTCCATATTCAGGGGTCATTACGTAAAGAGCTACATCGCTATGATCAAGAATTTCTGTATCACTTTGGCCAATGCCCGAAGTTTCGAGGACGATCAAATCAAAATTAGCTGCCTTCAAAATTTGAACAGCTTCCTTTACATAAGCCGACAAAGCCAAATTACTTTGACGTGTAGCCAATGAACGCATGTATACACGCGAATTGTTGATGGCATTCATGCGGATACGATCTCCTAATAATGCTCCGCCTGTTTTGCGCTTGGAAGGATCTACCGAAATGATTCCAATATTCTTATCCTTAAAGTCGATGAGAAATCTTCTAACAATTTCATCTACCATGGAAGATTTACCTGCTCCACCCGTCCCCGTAATTCCGAGTACAGGAGTTTTAGAAATATCAGCTTTCTTTTTAATGTCTTGAAAAATCTTAGCGTGCTTATCAAAATAATTTTCAGCTGCTGAGATGAGTTGGGCGATTCTTAGATGATTGGAGGTTGTTAGTTGTTCGTTGGCAGTGAGTTCTTCTCCTGTTGGGTAATCGCTTTGTTGGATTAGGTCATTGATCATTCCTTGCAAACCCATGGAACGTCCATCATCGGGAGAATAGATTCGGGTCACTCCGTAATCCATCAACTCTTTTATTTCTTCAGGTAAGATTACGCCACCGCCTCCTCCAAAGATTTTAATATGGCTTGCACCTTTTTCCTTGAGCAAGTCATACATGTACTTGAAATACTCATTATGTCCACCTTGATAGCTGGTCATCGCAATAGCCTGAGCATCTTCCTGAATAGCGGTGTTCACCACTTCTTCCACACTGCGGTCGTGCCCTAAATGGATTACTTCACAGCCTGTTCCTTGAATGATCCTGCGCATGATGTTGATGGCGGCATCGTGGCCATCAAACAAGCTCGCTGCAGTTACAATGCGAACTTTGTTTTTTGGTTTATAAGGTTCTGCAGGTGCGTGGCCAGCAAGGTTAGGCTTCTTCTCGGCTTTGGTGACAACTGATGTGCTCATGAAATCTACTTTTGAAAGCCAAAATTAGGCATTCAAAAAAGATTAAGCTAACGGTTATTAGGGGTTACTTTTTTAAAATCTTAGTAAGCCAATTTCCTTTCGATTTTTCACCGATCTCATCGAGTAACGTACGGAGGCGAACTAAAGAAGCGGGGTCTTTGGCAATATAGCCACTCACCTTTGCCGCCTTTATTTCATTGATCAATTCCATGTCGGTTTGACTTGTCATATACACCACTGGCACATTAGGAATCTTTTTTCGGATGTCTTTTAAATATTCAAGGCCTGTTTTGTCCTCGCTCAGATGGTGATCGAGAATAATGGCAAATGGAGGTTCTGAGAAAGTGTGTTTTAAGAAATCAGAACCTTTAGAGAACGGAAGTACTTGATAATTTTGACTCGTAAGGGTGTATTCTAATGTCTTGCGGTGAGCGAGGTCATCGTCAATAATGCAAATCAGTTTCATTATGGTTTACTTATTAAAATGGTATAAGAAAATAATAGTTGCAGTAAAAGCCGGCTTAGGATTGTCTTTGATCTC
This sequence comes from uncultured bacterium, assembly GCA_967789005.1. Taxonomy (GTDB): domain Bacteria; phylum Bacteroidota; class Bacteroidia; order Cytophagales; family Cyclobacteriaceae; genus ELB16-189. The sequence goes on from CBRFFM010000007.1 coordinate 41,694, forward strand.
CATTGTAATGTCCATCTCGGCCTTGCAAATTCCACGCAGGTCATTGAGTGATTTAAGCGTGACGCGCAAGCGTACCTCATGATCAACCACTAGCGGCTGATTGAACTTCATTTTTTCGATGCCGTAGTTGACCAACATTTTTACGTTTTGGATTTCAGCAATTTGCTCCCATAAATAGGGAACCAGTGAAAGTACCAAATACCCGTGGGCAATTGTATTTTTAAAAGGGCCGGATGCCGCCCTCACCGGATCGGTATGAATCCATTGATGGTCAAGTGTGGCATCGGCAAAAAGATTGATCTGTTGTTGAGTTACTTTCAGGTATTCTGAAACTCCAAGTTCCTTGCCGATGTAAGTCTGAAATTCGGAGAATCCATTAATGACAAGTTTTTGCATCGATCAGGGTTAGGGTGAAAAATATGATCTCTAAAGTTAAAATATTTATCTTTCCTTAAACGAAAAAGTTTTATGCTTTCCCGAAGACACCTGCTCAAGTCGCTTGGCCTCTCCGCACTTACTCTTCCCACATGGACTTTCGCGAATGCGCTGAAAGAAAATCGAAAAGATGTAATGCCGATTGATGGTGATCCTGAGTTTTGGAAGAAAGTGCGCGACCAGTTTATGCTTGATCGCGACAAAGTTTTTTTCAACCCCGGCACTGTTGGCGCTATGCCAAAAATAGTAGTTGAGAAAATGACTGAGCATTTGAAATACATTGCCTCTGGCCTTGCTGATTGGGCGTACAAAGACGACAATAAAGAAGAATACATCAGTGGCTATAATAATTTAATGAGTATCCGCACTAAAGTTGGCCGACTGATCAATGCGGAGGCAGCAGAAATTGCCATGACTGATAACGTAACGAATGGAATGAGCTACATCGCCAATGGAATTACACTGCTACCTGGTGATGAAATTCTTACCACTGATCAAGAACATGGCGGAGGCCAGTCGTCATGGAAGGTAAAAGAGAAAAGATTTGGAGCTGTGTTTAAAACGGTCGGTATAGGCAAGCCAATTATGAACTCATCGGAGGTTTATGATAAAATCGTGAAAGCCATCACTCCAAAAACCAAAGTACTCATGCTTTCGCATATGATATCCGGAAGTGGTGCAATTATGCCAGTAAAAGAACTTTGTGTTGAAGCGAGGAAGCGGGGAATTTTTACGGTGTTGGATGGAGCACAAACTATTGGTCACATTAAAGTAGATGTAAAAGATATTGGTTGCGATGCCTACGTAGGTTGTTTTCACAAATGGATTGGAGCTCCGCCTGGAACTGGTTTTATGTTTGTCAGAGCAGAGCACATGAAAAATCTTTGGGCTACCGTGGCGAGTTATCGATGGGATGATCATGCCGATGAGGGGTTTCGATTCACACAAAGAGGTACAGGAAATTTTCCGGTGCTGAAAGGACTAGATGCTGCTCTTGATTTTCATTTTGAACTAGGCCCTGATCGGGTTTATGAGCGTATCGAATTTTTGGGCAAACGATTGCGCACCGGATTGAGTACCATTCCGAAAGTGAAATTCTATTCACCAAGCGATGAAGGCATGTGCGCGGGAATTACACTTTATAATATTGAGGGCTGGACAGGAGCAAAGTTGCAAGAGGCCTACTGGGAAAAAGCAAAGATGCGTCCACGTTCGCAAGGCGATGTATTTGGAGTGAGGCATTGTACCCACATTTTCAATTCAGAGGAAGAAATTGATAAAGCAATTTTACTGGTGAAGGAGTGGGCAAAGTGAAATTCCAAGTGAAGTAGTTCTACATTCCCTTCACTTTGAATATATGAAGGATGGAAGGGAAGATAGCGTCCATCGATTCTTCAGCGCCCCGAGTTGAACCGGGTAATGCAAGCACTAAGGTATCACCAATCATTCCAGCCACACTTCGCGAAAGCATTGAATAAGGAGTGCGTTGTTGACCGTAAGAACGAATTGCTTCAGCTATGCCAGGGATCTCTCTATCCAGTAATGGACTAATCGCTTCAGGCGTAACATCGCGTTTAGATAGACCTGTGCCACCCGCAATAATTATGATGTTACATTTTGCATCAACAAATGATTTTACCTTCTGTTGGATTTGCTCCGTCTCATCCGGTACAATGACATAATCAAAAAGAGAAACACCTAATTTCTTCAGCTTTTCTTTCACCGCCTTTCCGGCCTTGTCTTCCTTGTCGCCTTTAGAAATGGTATCTGAAGAAACAATCACCGCAGCTCGAAGTGTTGTCTGCAACTTGTTGGAGTAATCAGACTTTCCACCTTTTTTCTCCTTTAGTTTAATATTCTTAATCTCAATTCCTTTATCGATTGGTTTGAGCATGTCGTAAATAGTGAGCGCTACGATACACGCTGCATGCATTGCTTCGACTTCTACACCAGTCTTATAAATGGTGCTTACTTCTACTTCTATACGAATATCCAACTCATTGATTTCATAACTGATTGATGTTCGCTCAATAGGTAAAGGATGGCAATCGGGAATCACATCACTTGTTCTTTTAGCTGCAAACAGACCCGCGGCCTTAGCCATTTCAAAAACGTCACCTTTAGGTACTCGCTTTTGTTTGACGGCCTCAATGGTTTCCGCTGAACTTACACTGACAACAGCTTGTGCGATTGCTGTTCGTAAGGTGTTTGATTTATGTGTAATGTCTACCATTAGATTTTAGTCTGTTTCACTACGAGTAGTCAAAGTTATTCCCATTTTGTCTTTTAGTGCAATTCTTTCACGTGAATTAAACCTAAATTTATGAAATGGAAAGTGCAGGTATAAAGCATTTGAAGATAAAGAAGATTGCCATGACATCACAACAAGAAGAGTTGGACGTGCTGGCAATGGAAGAACCGTTGGAGATTCGGATTGCGTATTTTTTGGAAGGAGGAAGGGTATCTAAGAATATTTCGATTACCATGCGCACTCCTGGTAAGGATGTTAATCTGGCATTAGGATTTCTTTTTACAGAGGGTATCATAAAGAATAAGCAAGAAGTATCAGGGATTAATGAATCAGGTTCGGATGACAACCAGATAGAAATAGAACTTCATCCTGATGTGGTTCCATCAATCAAAAATTTGGAACGCAATTTTTATACTACCTCCAGTTGTGGTGTGTGCGGCAAGGCTTCATTGGAGTCTATCAAAGTCAATGCACCGTTTCCAAGTGAAGCGGATAATTTGAAAATTCCCATTGATACGATTTATAAATTGCCTGACTTATTGTTAAAACAACAAGAGATGTTTGCGCAAACTGGTGGTCTCCATGCTTCTGCTTTATTTACTGTTGATGGCAATTTGTTGGTAGTTCAGGAAGATGTGGGCAGACACAATGCCCTTGATAAAGTAATTGGTGCGATGCTGTTAGAAAATAAATTGCCATTACGAAATACATTGCTACTGTTGAGCGGAAGGATAAGTTTTGAGTTAGTGCAAAAAGCATTTATGGCAGGGATAAAAGTAATAGCCGCTGTCGGGGCTCCGTCAAGTTTAGCAGTGCAAATGGCAGAAGAAAATAATATGACTCTAATTGGCTTCCTGAAAAACAATAAGTGCAATGTGTATTCAGGTAGCCACCGGATAACAGTTTAGTATGAACGAAGATTTTTCACAAACTCCCAGCGCAGAGAACCCGGAAAAATTAATTGGGTTACGAATTGATGAGCCCAAGACTACGGCTGCAGGAATACCTGCGGTGATTAGTAGTATAAAACATGTGTTGGATGAGATGAATATCCCCCGTGCGATTTCAGCACTCAAAGCATTGAACCAAAAGGATGGATATGATTGCCCCGGTTGTGCCTGGCCCGATCCGGATGATGAACGATCTTCGTTAGGAGAATTTTGTGAGAATGGTGCGAAGGCCATTGCAGAGGAAGCTACATCTAAGAGAATCACTACAGAGTTTTTTGCGAAACACTCGGTGAAAGAGCTTGCGGAGTTGAATGATTATGAAATAGGAAAGAAAGGCAGGCTTACCGAACCGATGTATTTGCCCAAAGGTGGGAGTCACTATCAACCCATCACGTGGGATGACGCCTTTAAAAAAATAGCGCATCATCTCAACGCATTGAGTTCCCCTGACGAAGCAATCTTTTATACCTCAGGCAGAACCGGTAACGAAGCAGCTTTCCTTTATCAATTGTTCGTTCGCCAATTTGGTACTAACAATTTACCCGATTGCTCAAACATGTGCCACGAATCAAGTGGTGTTGCTTTGAATGAAACATTGGGTATTGGAAAAGGATCTGTTACGCTTGAAGACTTTAACAAAGCAGAGGTGATTATTATTCTTGGTCAGAATCCTGGGACGAATCATCCGCGCATGCTAACAGCTCTGCAGAAAGCCAAGAAGAATGGTGCAAAGATTATTTCCATTAATCCGTTACCGGAAACAGGTTTAATTGGTTTCAGCAATCCGCAAACGTTTAAGGGAGCATTGGGAATGGCAGCAACCCTTACCGATATTTTCTTGCAAGTAAAAATAAATGGAGACATGGCATTGCTTCAGGCTATTGAGTCAATGCTCTTGCAAGAAGAGGCAAAGCATGAAGGACAAATCCTTGATCAAGAATTTATAGATAGTCAGACCGAAGGTTTTGGAGAGTTTAAAGCAAATCTGGAAAAGAAATCGATTGAAGAGCTTAGCCAACAGGCTGGGATAAGTCTCGAGCAAATAACTCAGACGGTCGAGCTTTTAAAAAATAAGAAGAGAATAATTGCATGTTGGGCGATGGGCCTCACTCAACATAAGAATGCTGTAGATACGATTAAAGAAGTTGTAAATCTTTTGTTACTCAAAGGAAGCATTGGAAAGGAAGGCGCAGGCACTTGCCCGGTACGTGGACATAGCAACGTGCAAGGTGATCGCACGATGGGCATTTACGAAAAACCTTCTCCGCAATTTCTGGATAAGCTCCAAGATGTATTTCAATTTGAACCACCTCGTGAAATTGGCTACGATACTGTTGAGAGTATTCATGCCATGCATCAGAAGGAGGCGAAGGTCTTTTTGGCTATGGGCGGAAATTTCCTCTCGGCCACACCCGATACAACGTACACAGCTCAGGCTCTGCGCAAATGTTTGCTGACCGTTCAAGTTTCAACAAAACTAAATCGTAGTCATTTAGTGACCGGTGAAGAGGCAATTATTTTGCCATGCCTTGGTCGCAGCGATAGAGATGTCTTGAATGAAGAAGAGCAATTTATTTCTTGTGAGAATTCAATGGGCGTGGTTCAAATGTCAAAGGGAAAACTAAAACCTGTTTCGGATAATTTGTTGAGTGAACCAACCATTGTTTGTCGATTGGCCAAAGCTACGTTGGGTAGCAAGTCCGTGATCGATTGGAGTCGTTATGAAAATCATTACGATGCTATCCGCGAGGATATTGCGAAAACGATTCCTGGATTTGAAAACTACAATGAACAGGTACGAAAGCCCGGAGGATTTTATTTGCCTAATGCTGCAAGAGCCGGCAAGTACAATACGCTGTCGGGCAAAGCCCACTTTACTGTTTCAGAGCCTACAAGTTTTGTATTAGCCGATAATGAATACGTGATGATGACGGTTCGAAGTCATGATCAATTTAATACAACCATCTATGGATTGAATGACCGTTATCGTGGAGTGTTTAATGAACGCAGAGTTATTTTTATGAATCGCGAGGATATTGCTAAGGAGGGTTTAAAAGAGGGTGACGTTGTCGATTTATATAATCATCACAGCCAAGTGGAAAGAGTAGCTCGAAAGTTTGTGGTTGTTTCTTTTAACATCCCTCGTCAATGCACTGCTACCTATTTTCCTGAAACCAATGTGTTGGTGCCTATTGATAGCACCGCAGAAAAGAGCAATACACCGACATCAAAGACAGTTGTTATTACCATCAAGAAACATTTGCCATCGACTTAGTTTTTGAATGAAAAAAATGAACGGGTTTATATTAGCAGGAGGGAAGAGCGCTCGCATGAAAGAAGATAAGGGGCTCAAGCTTTTAGAGGGAAAAGCGATTGTGCAGTATGTTATTGACGCTCTTGGGCTATCTGTTGAAGAAGTGACAATTGTTTCCAATAATGAAGAGTACAAGCGATTTGATTGTAAGGTAATTCCTGATATTGTGAGCGAAGCCGGACCGTTGGGAGGAATTCTTAGCGGACTGAGCGTCAGCGGTACTCATTCTAATTTTTTCGTCAGTTGTGATATGCCGTTCATATTTACAGACGCAATAGAATACATTAAAAAGTTTGCGGATACAAGTGATAGCGTTGTACCAACGTATCGCGGAGTAATCCAACCCTTGTTTGGCATTTATTCACAATCCTGTATTCCTCGAATAATGAATTCCATACAAGAAAAAAAACTGAAATTGATTTCATTCATTGAAGAATCTAATCATAGGCTTGTATCCATGGAGGATAGCGGGCTCAATCTGAATTTACTTTTCACTAATATTAATACGCAGGAAGATTTCGCGGCTGCAGAGGTATTGATCAATAAATCTTGAGGTTTCTTACAGAGTCGGATTATTGCTTGAAATTCGTGGTAAGGTAACGGTAAACTGTGTGCCTTCCCCCAGCTTACTGTTCACCGAAATTGTGCCTTGCAATTTCTCGACCAACACCTTGATAATTGAAAGCCCCAGGCCGCTTGAGTTTTCGCCTGCTGTAGGCCGTGCAGTTAGTTTCTGAAAACGTTTGAATAATTTCTTTTGGTCTGCTTCACTGATGCCAGGTCCCTCATCGCGAAAGGAAAAATTTACGTGCTCTTCGGTTTGCCAAACTTTAAAATGGATCGTCTTGCCTCTTTCGGAAAACTTGGACGCGTTTGTCACAAGATTATCCAGAATTCGAATCAGCTTATGATGATCCGTTGAAATGATAAAGCTCTTGTTCAATTCAATATTACTTTCCAAGGTTTGATTTTTCTGATGCAGTTGCCCGCTAATAGATTGTTGCCATTCGTTTAGCGTTTTAACTAAATCAATTTCACTAAGTTCAAGTTTTGAGTTTTCGTGTTCGAAAGAATGGATGTCAAGCAAATCTCTGATTAACTGATCGCCTTGAGTAATGCTTCGGTCGATGTAACTCACGTATTCTTGTTGCTCAGTAGAAAATGTGCTGGTCATTTTCAGTAAACCCATCAGTCCTTTGATCTTGTTAAGAGGTGCTTTTAAATCGTGAGCCACAATATTTATCATTCCTGTTTTCTCTCGACCCTGGTCTTCCAGTGCTTCCGTTTTTTGTTTTAGCTGACGAGTTCTTCTTTCAACTTCGCGCTCCAGCCTCACAGCTTTCTCTTTTGATCCGCTAATCGTCCGTTGGATGTATGCGAGTACTGCCAGCGCGAGCAAACCGAAAGCAGAGAGATAGAACCACCAAGTTTGATAGAAGTAAGGCTGCTTAACAAATGAAATAGACGCTCCTGTCGTATTCCAAACACCATCGTTATTGCAAGCGATCACACTGAACGTATAATCACCGCCCGGCAAACTAGTGTACACCGCTTGTCGATCAGTTCCCGCATCAATCCAGTCTTTGTCAAAGGGCTGAAGTTGATATTTATATTTTGCTGAGTTGGGATAGTGCAAACAAAGCGCAGCATAATTGAACACAACGCGTTGGTTTCCTGCTGGGATAACTAATTTTTCAGTGGAACTAAATTCTTTCTCATTCACCGTCACCTTTTCTATGTAGACATTTGGTTTTCTGTCGTTAGGGCTGATTGATTTTGTATCAACAACAACTATCCCGCCTGTCATCGAAAACCATAAAGAGCCGTCTGATGCTTTTAATATTTGTGACGGACTAGTGCAATCCGAATGTTCAAGTTCGTTGTTGCGGGTATATATCTTCCAGTCGATGCTCGTAATCTTTTTGACTTTATAATCGAGGAGCTGGTGCTTTTGTACTCTGATAATTCCTTTAGCTGACGGCATCCAGAGATATCCCTGGTCATCTTCCATTACGTCAAAAATATTGGATGCGGGCAGACCATTGTTTGGTGTCCAGCTAAAAAACTTGTTATTCTCCATCATCAGTAAACCTTCCGATGTTGCGATCCAGATGATTCCGGCTTTGTCGTAGCGCGCACTCAATGTATTTGTAACGTCAAGTCCGTTCTCTTTGCTGTAATGTGTGAAGTTGTTTTCGGGTGAAAGCTTCAGAAGTCCACCAGTATTTGATCCAATCAAAAATTCATTTTTATCATTTTCTTCAATAGACATGATGAACGTTGAATTCATTTGGTTCAATTCATCGTACTTGAAAATTTCAAACTTTGGATTTAAGACGGATGATTCAATGCTCATTTTTATCAGCCCTTTATTTCTGGTGCCGATCCAATAATTATTCTTTTTATCCTGATAAATGATTCTGATTTGGCGAGTGGGCAATCCGTCTTTTTCGGTAAACAATTTTTCTTGCCCATTAGGGGTGACTACCAAAAGGCCGTCATAATTACCGATCCATAAATTGTTTTTTGAATCGCGAAGGATTGCATGGATTCTCTGCTTCAACTTGGTTTGAAGTTGATAAGGTTTCGCAACTCTGTTTTCGATAGTATAGAGTTTTCCGTTTGTAGATCCGGCAAGAAATTTATTTTTTGAAATTTCCTGAATGGCGCCAGTTCCATCTATGTTCAAACCTTGATTGGCAGAAATGGTGATGAACTTCGCTTCGCGCAATTGATCCAGGCCACCACGCGAAGTAGCAAGCCAAATGCTGCCCTCAGGGATAAAACAGATGTCGCTTATTTCGTTTGTAGATAAACCATTCTTTGTTGTTAAGTGCGTCCATGAGTTGTCGCTACTTTGTTTATAAGCTCCAATGGCTGTGGCCACCCACAAGTTTCCTTCTTGATCTTTTTTGGCAGCTTCTACTCTTACACCGTCAACTATTTTATGATTGAGAAAAGTCTCCTCAGTTTTTTTCTTTTGAAACAAACCGGATGAGGTGCAAACGTAAAGCTGTTCTAATGAATCAAAGTAGAGAGAGAGAATTTCAGAACTAAGTAATCCATTCTGTTTGCCATAGTGGGTCAACACGGAATTTTTTAAGTAGGACAAACCATTTTTTTCACTGCCAACCCAAACACCGCCCGAAGGATCTAAAGCAATGGCACTAACTAAGTCATTCGCAAACTCATTTACTTTTTTGTAACTCCGTTTACTAATATCGTACTCGAATAACCCGTTGTGCCGTGTGCCTACCCATAATTTGTTGTTGGCCTCATCCAGCCTGAGACTCTCAATGAAGAAACTGTTTTCACCCGCCAGGTTGGTGAACTTGCCCTTGGTGCAGACGACTAATCCCTTCCCGGTGCCGATCCATAAATTTCCGTTGCGATCGCCAACCAGTGTTTTAATATGATCCGAACTCAGGCCCGGAGTATTGAATCGATTGTAACTTGTAAACTTGGTTCCATCAAAACGAAAGAGTCCATCGTAGCTTCCGATCCATAAATATTCCTGCTGATCTTGATATAAGGAAATTAGTCTGTTAGGAAGCCCGTCATCCGATCCCCACGAAGTTATTTTGTATTGTATGGAATCAGTCCCACTTTTACTCTGAGCTGGAGCTGAGCTTACGGCAATCGATGCCAAAAAGAAAACAAAATAAGTCTTGACTGTGCTAACGGGCATACCAAAGAAATCCAATCTGGTAAGATGTTGAAGCCAACAAGAAAATCATTAAATCAATGTAGGGAAACTATTTCTTTATTTCTAATGGATTGATAGGCAAACTCACTATAAACTCAGCGCCTTCTCCTAATTTACTGTTCACGGAAATTGAGCCACGCAATTTTTCTACAAGCACTTTAATAATTGAAAGTCCCAATCCGCTTGAGTTTTCTCCGGCTGTTGGCCTCGCAGTCAATTTTTGAAAACGTTTAAATAGTTTCTTTTGATCTTCTTCACTTATCCCTGGACCTTCATCGCGAATGGAATAATTTATAAACTCTCCGGTTTGCCAAACTTTGAAGTGGATGTTTTTTTCTTTTTCAGAAAATTTTGACGCGTTAGTCAAAAGATTGTCAAGGATCCTAACCAACTTATGATGGTCAGTAAAAATGGTAAGACTCTCGGTCACTTCAATAGTGCTTTCAAGAATTTGATTTTTCTGATGCAATTGCCCATTAATGGTTTGTTGCCATTGGTTCAATACTTGACGCAAATTGATTTCACCAAGTTCAAGTTTGGAATCTTCATGTTCAAATGAATGGATATCCAGTAAGTCGCGTATTAATTGATCTCCCTGAAGAATACTTTGGTCAATGTAACTTACGTATTCTTGCTGTTCCTTAGAAAATGTGCTCGTCATTTTCATCAAGCCAACCAATCCTTTGATTTTACTAAGGGGTGCTTTCAGGTCATGCGCCACAATATTGATCATTGCAGTTTTTTCTCTGCTTTCTTCCTTTAATTGAAGAGTTCGTTTATCAACTTCTTTTTCAAGCTTGATTGCTTTCGCCTTGGCTTCCTTGGTTCGCCAACGAACAAGCATAATAGTACTAAAAATAAATGAAGCCACTACTAAGCCGGAAAACCACCACGTCTCATAAAAGTACGGTTCTTTAAAAATTGAAATCGATGCTCCTGTCGTATTCCACATGCCATCGTTATTGCAAGCAATTACCTTAAAGGTGTAATTGCCTGTTGGTAAGTTCGTGTAAATCGCTTGTCGACCTTTACTTGCATCATTCCAATCGTGATCAAACGGCTGAAGCTGGTATTTATACTTTGCGGTGTTTGGGTAATGCAAACTAATCGCGGTGTAGCTAAATACAACCCGTTGGTTTCCTGCAGGGATTACTAATCTTTCACTGCTAATAAATTCTTTGTCATCGATATTTACTTTCTCGATGTAGACGGTTGGTTTTTTTGTGTTGGCAATTATTGAATTGGTGTTAGCCACCACCACGCCTCGCTTCATAGGAAACCATATCGACCCGTCTGTCGCCTTTAAGATGTGCGATGGAGCTGTGCTGAAAGAATTTTCCAGTTCATTGTTGCTATCATAAATTTTCCAGTCGATGTGATTGATTTTCTTATTTCTATAATCAATCAGTTGCTGCTTTTTAACGCGGATAATTTCTCGGGCAGAAGTCAACCAGAAATAACCTTGATCATCTGCTACAATGTCAAAAATGTTTCCGGCATAAAGGCCATCATCCTGATCGAAGTTAAAGAAGGTGCCATTGGTCATCATGCAAATGCCTTCTGTGGTAGCCATCCAAATAATTCCGTCATTATCAAAATGAGCGCTCAGCGTAACGGTGTTTACATTACCTTCCTCTTTGCCATAATGATGAATCGTTCCGTCAGCCTCAATCACCAACATCCCTCCGGTATCTGATCCGATTAAGAAGTTACCTTTTGCATCTTCTTCCATCGACATGATGAAAGTGGAGTGCAACCGATTAAGTTCATCGTACTTAAATAGATCAAACCGTGCGTTGAGGGGCGAGCCTTTAATCTCCATTTTTATTAGCCCCCTATTTCGTGTGCCAATCCAGTATCTGCGCTGGCGGTCCTGGTAAATGATCCTTAGTTGTTTAGTCGGTAGTCCGTCTCTCTCTGTAAAGAGTCTTTCTCTTCCATCCGGAGTGATGAGCAGAAGCCCGCCATAAGATGCAATCCATAAATTGCTTTTGTCATCCCGGAGAATATCGTAGACCCGCTCTGTAAATTTTGTTTTAACAACGAATGGTTTTACCAATCCGTCATCAATGCGATAGAGCTTTCCATCCGTTGTGCCAATGATGAATTTGTTTTTCGAAACTTCGTGAATATCTCCAACACCTTCTGTCACCAATCCCTGGTTTTGCGAAATGGTATTGAACTGGGTTGCCCGCAACTGATTCAAACCACCTCGGTACGTAGACAGCCAAATGCTTCCCTCACTATCGAAGCAAATATCCTGAACATCATTGTTAGACAGTCCCTCCCGAGTCGTGAAGTGACTCCATGTGCCATCAGCGTTTTGTTTGTACACACCCGATGTGGTAGCCACCCACAAATTTCCGTTGAAATCTTTCTTCGCATTTTTCACACGCAAACCGTTGAACTCCGGGTACGCGATAAACTTATCTCCTTGCTTTTTAAACAAACCTGAAGATGTGCATACATAGAGAGTTCCCGTAGCGTCAGTATTGAGGTACAAAATTTCAGTACTTGACAAGCCTTCCGACTTGCCATAATATTTCAAGTCTTGATTTTTGATATGAGCCAATCCATATTTATCACTTCCCACCCAAATTCCTTCAAGCGAATCGCGAACGATGGAATTAATTAAGTCGCTGGGAAATTTTTCTATTTTTTTATAACGATCGTGTTCAATGTCGTATTCGAACAGGCCATCACCACGAGTGCCTATCCATAAGTGACGATTACTTTTATCGATGCACAGACTCTCAATGTAGAAATCAAATTTACCCGCGCAATTGATGAACTGACCTCGCTTGTAAATCACTAATCCAAGTCCTGTGCCTATCCATAAGTTCTCGTCACTGTCCTCCTCCAAAGCAGTAATTCTATTCGACTTTATAGCTTTCGTATTGAATTTATTAAAGACGTCAAACTTGTTGCCGTCAAATCGAAAAAGTCCATCATAACCTCCGGTCCACAGGAATTCATTCTTGGTTAAACACAATGTAATTAGTGTATTGGGAAGCCCATCATGAGTGCCCCACGAGGTTGCTTTATACTGAATTGAAGTTGCAACGCCCACAGCATTCTGGGCAACAACTGGGTATGAAATTATCAATGCGCAAAAGACCAGAACCTCAAGAGAGGCTACTCTAAAACCTTTTAGCGTCTTAAAGAAAATCATGGAAGGAAGCTCCAATGAATATAATGAAAAATTGAGGGAAGGAAAATTGAATATTTTTGCACGATGCACCAATATCCTGTTTCTGATATAATTGAAGAGTTGAAGGGAAAGTTAACACAAACGGGAACCGTGATTCTTCAGGCGCCACCCGGTGCGGGTAAGTCAACGATTGTTCCTATCGAAATTTTAAACGAACAGTGGCTTGCGAGTAAAAAAATCATCATGCTTCAGCCGCGAAGGCTTGCTGCGAGATCGGTGGCTGCACGGATGGCTGAATTGCTAAATGAAAAAATCGGTTCAACTGTTGGCTATCGAATTCGATTTGAAAATGTGGTAAGCAAAGAAACGAGAATAGAAGTTGTAACAGAAGGCATTCTCACGCGAATGCTCCAAACAGATAATGCATTGGAAGGAGTGGGCCTTGTCATCTTTGATGAATTTCATGAGCGAAGCCTCCATGCCGATTTAGCTTTAGCACTGTGCTTGCAATCGCAGCAACTGATTCGAAATGATTTGCGCATTCTTTTAATGTCGGCCACCATTGAGAGTGAAAAGATTTCTTCGGTTTTAAATGCACCTGTTGTACAAAGTTTGGGCAGGCAATTTCCTGTCGAATTAAAATATGAATCAGTAGAGAAGAATGAACCGATTGCCATTTCTGTTTCGCGTTTGGTGAAGAGAGTCTTAAAAGAACAATCAGGAGATATTCTTGTTTTTCTTCCAGGCACTGGTGAGATAAGAAGAGCACAAGAAATTCTTGAAACTGAAAATATTGGAGCAGAAATTTTTCCCTTGTATGGCGATCTCCCTTTTCAAAAACAGCGCGAAGCGATTTTACCCAATTCAAATGGAATCCGAAAAGTAGTACTTGCTACTTCTATAGCCGAAACTTCATTGACGATAGAAGGTATCACCACAGTAATTGACAGCGGACTTTCTCGTGTTCCTAAGTTTGATCCTCGTTCTGGTCTTACAAAATTGGAAACGGTGAAAGTAACTCAAGATGCAGCCGATCAGCGTGCAGGCCGAGCTGGAAGACTTGGCCCTGGAGTTTGCTATAGACTTTGGGCGAAGGCAACGCATCAGTTCTTGGCACCGGCACGTCAGCCGGAAATCTTAGATGCGGATCTTGCGCCACTCATGCTCGAACTTTTTAATTGGGGTTCGGATGTCAATGAATTGAAATGGATTACACCGCCACCAACAGGCGCTGTAAATCAAGCTATCGATTTGCTCATGCAGTTAGGAGCAATTGAACAAAATAAAATTACTGCTCGCGGAAAAGAGATGCTGCGATTACCAACGCATCCGCGAATAGCGCATTTGCTTTTAAGTGCCATTGGCGCGAAAGAAAAGTCATTAGCCACTGATCTTGCATCATTAATTGAAGAGCGTGATCCATTACCAAAAGAAACAGGAGCAGACATTGCTCTTCGAATTGAATTACTAAGAAAGTGGCGAAAGGGCGAGCGAGTCAATGCCGACAGAAATATTCTTGAGCGAATTGAAAAGCTTGCATCAAACTGGCGAAGGATATTTAATCTTGAAGCTGATAACTCCACTTTAGCAGATACCGATGTAGGAAAATTATTGATTGAAGCTTATCCGGAAAGAATTGCAAAACAAACAGAAAAATTTAGTAATCGTTACAAATTGGCCAATGGACGAATTGCAAAACTTCAGGACCATGATCCGCTGATTCAAAAAACATGGCTATCTGTTGCCTCAGTTGACTTCGGTTCCAATGAAGGAAAAATATTTTCTGCAGCACCTTTGAACGAAACGGATTTGACTTCGCTTGCAAAAGAAATACAAAAAGTAGAATGGGATAGTGATCGTGGAATCATTGTAGCTCGTGCAGAAAAACAAATCGGAGCGCTCGCACTTACTTCCAAGCCATTATCAAAGATTGAAGAGTCACTTCGTATCCAAACACTTTGCAATGCTTTGCGCGATGAAGGACTAAAGCTTTTGAATTGGGATGAACCCCATCAACAATGGCAAGCACGAATTTTAAGTTTAAGAAAATGGAGACCCGATCAACATTGGCCTGATGTAAGTGATGAAGGCTTACTGAATGCAGCTGAAGAATGGCTTGCTCCTTATTTAATAAATGTTAATAATAGAATGGATTTTCAAAGACTCGATTTGAATTCTATTCTTTCAGGTTTACTTCCCTGGGATTTGCAGCAACAATTTATAAAGCTTGCTCCAGAAAAATTGAATGTGCCAAGCGGATCAATGATTAAAATTGAATATTCAAAAGAGGGTGATTCTCCAATTATGAAAGTTCGATTACAAGAGGTTTTTGGCTTGCTTGATACACCCACTGTAAATGAAGGCCGAACGAAAATTATTCTGCATTTGCTTTCACCAGGCTACAAACCTGTGCAGGTGACTCAAGATCTAAAAAGTTTTTGGAACACAACCTATCACGAAGTGCGCAAAGAACTGCGGATGCGTTATCCAAGACATCATTGGCCTGAAGATCCGTGGACAGCTGAAGCAGTGCGAGGCGTGAAGCGAAAAAAATCTTAGAAAAATCCGACAATCCTCTAAATCTTGTAAATCCTTATCCAGAATTAACAATTCGTTAGCAAACCCAAAATTTGATTAGCCGTTATAGAAATTGGTTTACGGGTTTGACTTGAGTATTTAAGAATGAAAGCGCCCCGCAATCTGCGGGACGCTTTCAGTTTTGTCAGGACACTAACCAAATAATCTATACATATGAAAAAGAAAATTTCCTTACTCGTTGTCATGTTGGTCGCGATCTTTTCTGTGACGACTTTTGCTCAAAAAGATAAAGCCAGTCGCCCGAGCCCGCCAGCAAAAACTGAAGGCGCAGTCGATGGAGCAAAAATTGTAATTGAATACAGCACACCTTTTGTTAAAGGAAGAAAAATCTTCGGTGGTCTTGAGTCATATGGAAAAGTTTGGCGTACCGGTGCAAACGAGGCCACTACTTTTGATATCGACAAAAATATAAAGGTAGAGGGCAAAGAACTGCCAAAAGGAAAATACGCACTCTTTACCATCCCTGGCGAAAATGAGTGGACGATTATCTTCAATAAAACTTCAAATCAATGGGGAGCTTATGATTACAAAGAGGCAGATGATGCTTTGCGTGTAACTGTTAAGCCGGGGAAAACGGATAAACTTGTTGAGCAATTTAATATTGCAGTGGAGGGAAATAAGGTAGTTATTCGTTGGGAAAACACTCAAGTAGCATTCGCGATTAAAGGATAAACTGATCGCACCATTTTTGTTTAAAGCCAGACTTAGTTCTGGCTTTTTCTTTTTTGTACGAGCGATGAAAGTTGTACTTTGCGAGTCCGTTTTTGAAATTTATGAGTAGTTCACACCCAACACCCAAAGAACAGGGATATTTTTTCCCGGCAGAGTTTGCCAGACATTCAGCCACCTGGTTGAGTTGGCCGCATAAAGAAGCATCATGGCCTGGTAAGATCGAAGCCATTTATCCTGTGTACTCGGAGTTTGTGAAACTCGTTGCTGAAGGCGAAAAAGTAAATATCAATGTGGCTGATGAAAAGATGAAACAGAGTGCTATCAGCCATCTTCAAAAAGCAAATGCGGACCTCAAAAACATTCAATTTTTCTTTCATCCCACCAACGATGCATGGTGCCGAGATCATGGCCCGGCATTTCTGATCAATCCTAATGAGAAGAAGAAAATGGTAGTGAAGTGGAATTACAACGCCTGGGGTGGAAAATATCCTCCTTTCGATTTAGATAATGAAGTCCCAATTTCAATAGCAAAGCATTATGATTTACCACTCGCCAAACCGGGAATCGTGATGGAAGGTGGCTCAGTTGAATTTAACGGAAAAGGAACTGTGTTAACAACTACTTCTTGTCTGCTCAATCCCAACCGGAATCCTCATCTTACTCAAGGTGAAATAGAAAACTATCTGAGGAATTATTATGGTGCGGAAAATGTGCTTTGGCTAGGCGATGGAATTGTTGGCGATGATACAGATGGTCACATCGATGATATCACACGTTTTGTAGATGAAGAAACAGTGGTTACCGCGATAGAAGATGTCAAAGGAGATGACAACTATAAACCGTTGAAGGAAAACTTGGAGGCCTTGGAGAAAATGCGATTGGAAAATGGGAAATCATTAAGTATAGTTACACTCCCGATGCCTTCTGCTGTGGTTTATGAAGACCAAAGATTACCGGCATCGTACGCTAACTTTTATATATCGAACAATTACGTTGTGGTACCTACATTCAGAGATGCAAATGACGAGCTCGCCTTGTCAACACTTCAGAAATATTTTCCTGCAAGAAAGGTTGTCGGACTTGATTCGACTGACATCATTTGGGGACTTGGATCCTTCCATTGCTTGAGCCAGCAAGAACCAGAGTTGATCCCTGGCAATTTTTAAACAAAAAGACGTTGAGACTTCCTGTAACTTGTTTGATGCTTCTGCTTTCATGGTCTGCGTTATCGCAAACTGTTCTTCGGCATAGAATAGATAGAAATGAATTTGGAAAGCCACTGGCAACCTATTTGCGAGAAATAGAAAAGAATAGTGGCAATAAATTCTTTTTTCTGGACCAATGGTTTGAATCCATTCAGTTTGATGAAGGATATGAAGGAATGATGCTCGAGGATGCTTTAAAGAAAGTTCTTCAGGGCACGGATATCTCCTACACTTCATTCAATAATTATGCAATTGTGTTTGCTAAGGATCCCAATCGCACATTGGAGAAAATGAAGTTTTTGGAATCTTTAAAGACTGAAAAGAAAAAAGTGGAGACCAAATCTTTTGGGTCAAAAGATAAGATAAAACCAGGCACTATTGTGCAATTGTCGGGTTTGATTAAGGATGGAAAAACTTTAGATCCATTGCAAGGAGCAACGGTTTATGCTGAAGGAGCAAACCGATCTGCAACAACGACTAACCTAGGTGCTTTCTCGTTGCAGTTGCCTGCTGGTGAATATTTTCTTGTATTCCATTATGCAAATTATGAAGAGAAAATAATTAGCATGAATGCGTATGAATCGGGTGAGTTAAATGTAGAATTGACGGAGACTCCTAAAGTTCTTGAAGAGGTAATTGTTACAGGTCGTCAATCTAATGCAGTAACCAGTAATGTAGGACGGACTGATTTGAAGATATCGCAGTTTAAAAAACTTCCGGTGTTTTTAGGCGAGGTAGACATTATTAAACAGATTCAAATTTTACCCGGAGTTACTTCGGTGGGAGAGATGTCCTCCGGATTTAATGTGCGTGGGGGAGGAGTCGATCAGAATTTAGTGCTTTATGACGGAATTCAGATTTTCAATAACTCTCATGTTTTTGGTTTCTTCTCCTCATTTAATTCTGAAGCGGTCAGAAACGCATCCTTTTATAAAGGAGGTATTCCGGCCGAGTTTGGAGGGAGAGTTTCTTCAGTACTGAACATCACTTCAAAGGAAGGCGATTACAAAAAATGGAATGCGGCAGGTGGCATAGGGCCCATCTCCAGCAATATTGCTTTTAATGGCCCAATCAATAAAGAGAAGACGTCTCTGTTTGGATCCTTCCGTTCTTCTTACTCTGACTGGGTGATGAAGACAATCCCGAATCAAAGTATTAACAAGAGCTCGGTTTGGTTTTATGATGCATCACTGAAATTGGCTCACAAGTTTAGCGATCGCGATAAATTGACCTTATCGGCTTATGCAAGTCAGGATAAATTTGGCTTGCCTTCCGATACCACATTCTGGTGGCAAAACAGGATTGCCTCTGTTCATTATGATCATCAATTTAGTGAACGGGCATTCTCCACATTTACCATTGGATTTGGTGAGTATGGCTATGAAGTGAAGGATAAAGGAGCGAATTCGGCCTACAATCTCAAATACGGTATATCTTATCCAACAATTAAAGCTGATTATAATTATCATGTCGGTAAGCACAGGATCAACACAGGTCTTGGAAGCATTTGGTATGGTATAACTCCAGGCACAATTGTTCCTGCTTCGGCACAGTCAGGTGTTAAGCCTCAAACAATGGCTAAAGAACAAGCGCTGGAGAATGCACTTTTTGTAAGCGATGAATTTGAAATTACGGAAAAGCTTCGCGTGGATGGAGGCATAAGAATTTCCTCGTTTACATCGATGGGACCGGGCAAGGTCTTTTTATACCAACCCAACCAACCCATCAATAATTCTACTATAGTCGATTCCGTTTCTTATCCGAGTGGGAAGGCCATCAAAAATTATATGGGCTTCGAACCAAGATTTTCTATGGTATATAAGCTATCCCCTTTTTCTTCAATTAAGTTGGGTTACAACCGCATTTATCAATACATCCACTTGATCTCAAATTCGGTTTCAATCACGCCCATTGATATATGGCAATCCAGTAATTATTATTTCAAGCCACAAATTGGAGACCAATATTCAGCGGGATATTTCAGAAGTTCAAAAAGTGGCAAATATGATTTCTCAGTGGAAGGATTTTCAAAAAACTTGTCTAATGTTCTCGATTTTAAGGATGGATCCAATATTATTCTGAATCCTAACTTGGAGAATGCTTTGCTTAGTGGAACAGGAAAAGCGTATGGCATTGAATTTTCGGCAAATAAGAATGCTGGCCGTTTGCAGGGCTCAGTAAATTATACTTATGCCAGATCGCTAAGAAAAGTAATAAGCCCTTATGCAGGAGAGAGCATCAACAGCGGAAATTGGTATCCATCAAACTATGATCAGCCTAATGTAGTAAACCTCACATGGCGCTACGCTATCTCCAGAAGATTTTCATTCACGGGCAATTTCACCTACCGCTCCGGTCGACCAATTACGTTGCCTTATTCCTACGCAGTAGTTAATAATATTCCTATCGTTAACTATTCAGATAGGAATATGCAGCGCATCCCCGATTATCATCGACTGGATATTGCTTTGGTAATTGAAGGCAACCATAGACGCAAGAAGATCATTGACGGATCATGGATTCTGTCTTTTTATAATGTTTATGCGCGAAAAAATGTTTACTCGGTTTTTTATAAGGACAATGGAAACGTTCAGGCGCCTTATCAGTTGTCGATCATAGGTACCATGTTGCCTTCGCTATCCTATCGATTTAAATTTTAAAAAAATGAGACTTTCAAAATTAACGATAGCCATTTTTTTATTTCTATGCTCTTGCGTTACACCTTACGAAGTCAATACTGTATTTGTCGAGCAGTTGGTTGTAGAAGGGCAGATCACAGATCAGCCAGGACCCTACCTTGTTAAGATTTCGAAGACGGTGCCAATCAATCAACAATTTTATAAAACAAGTCCGATAAGTCATGCATCGGTAGTGATTCAAGATGATCAGGGAAATAGTGAAGCATTGTATGAAGGGTCTTCAGGAAATTATTATACCTATTCTACTCAAGGTGTGATTGGCAGATCTTATAGTATCAAGATAACCACAGCTGAGGGCGGTATTTACCAATCAAAGCCCGAGAAACTCTTACCGGTAGGAGACTTTGATAACCTGCGCTATGAATTTGTGCAAAATGAATCGCCAAACTCGAATAGGCAGATCACCTCAAAGAATGGGTTTAAAATTTATTTAAATAGCCATGTTTTGCCAGAGCAAGAAGGAAGAGTATGGTGGAGATTGACAGGCACATTTGAAATTTTTACCTATCCTAGACTAAGGACAAAGCAGGAATTGAGGGGGAACCAATGGGTTACTGTACCTGATCCTCCCGGATGCAGCGGGTATATTCGTGTTGGTGATGGTATTTATTTTCTCCCCGGCTCAAAATGTTATTGCTGTACTTGTTGGGTAACTCAGTATAATCAAGTCCCAGTGATTTCAGATCCAAGTCTGATATTCAACAATGAAATAAATAATTTCAATGTTGGATTTGTGGAAGCGAACATCAGAATATTTTATGATAAGTACTATCTCGAAGTTGAGCAATTAAGTGTTTCCCAAGCTGTTTACGATTTCTGGAAAATAATTAAAACTCAAAAACAAAACAGCAGTAATTTGTTTCAGACTCCTCCTCCTGCAACTGCAACCAATATTGTCTCACTCACTCCTAACTCCCCTTCGGTAATTGGATATTTTGCTGCTGTCTCATCAAAGAAGCATGTCTTGGTAATGAACCGAACAGATGTGCCCTATGAAATGCAACCAATTGATACTTTGAAGATAAGTTGTATTGATGCCTATAAATTAAGCTCTAACGCAAAACCACTTTTTTGGTAATCCAATGAATAGGCCGGCCATTTTCCTGACGTTTGTTGCGGTTCAAATTTTAAAGAAATGAAACGCTCGCAATTAACGATATACATTTTTTTACTTCTGTGCTCTTGCGTTACACCGTACGAGGTCAATACTATATTTTTCGAACAGATGGTGGTTGAAGGTATGATCACAGACCAACCAGGCCCCTACCTTGTTAAAATCTCTAAGACTGTACCACTCAATGAGCAATTCTATAAAACAAGCTTAGTTTCTCACGCATCGGTAATAATTCGAGATGATTTGGGAAATAGTGAATCGTTGATAGAAAAATCTTCAGGTAATTATTATACGCAGACATTTCAGGGGTTGATTGGAAGATCTTACTCGATAACCATAACTACATCCGAAGGTGCTATTTATCAATCAAAGCCTGAGAAACTTTTGCCTGTGGGAGACTTCACTAATCTTCGGTACGAGTTTGTGCAAAATGAAGAGCCCAATGCGAATAGGCAGATCACCTCTACCAATGGATTTAAAATTTATTTAGATAGCGATGTGCTTCCAGAACAAGAAGGGCGAGTGTGGTGGAGATTGAATGGTACTTTTGAAATATTCACTTATCCTAGCCTAAGGACGAAACAGGTTGAACGCGGACGATCAATAGTTACTGTTCCAGATCCTCCGCCCTGTAGCGGATATATTGTTGTTGGTAGTCGTATTTATTGGGTCCCCGGTTCTTCATGCACTTGTTGTACTTGTTGGGTAACTCAACACAATCAGGTGCCAATTATTTCAGACCCTAAATTAATCAACAACGGAAAAATGAATAATCTCAACGTTGGGTTTGTTGAGGCAAACATCAGGACGTTTTATGACAAGTACTATCTTGAGGTCGAGCAATTAAGCGTATCCCAGACCGTTTATGATTTCTGGAAAATAGTAAAAGTGCAAAAGAAGAATAGCAGTGATTTTTTTCAAACCCCTCCGCCCCGAACTACCAGTAACATTGTTGTAACCACACCCAATTCACTTTCTGTTATTGGATATTTTGCTGCTTGTTCTTCGAAGAAGCATATGCTTGTGATGAATCGCTCAGATGTGCCTTATGTCGTACAATCAATTGATACGATGAAAGTAAATTGCCTTGATGCCTACAAATTAAGTTCCAACACAAAACCACCTTTTTGGTAATTCAATGAGCAGACTTTTCTTTTTTTTGATATTCATTGTTGTTGCAGCGAGTTTTTCAGCGGAGGATGAAACGATTCGTATTGTAAGAGACAAATCAGATATTTATTTTAAAAAATACAATCGCGCTAAGCTTGAGCTAGTGTTTAACCAACCCAAGTATGCTCCTGGAGATACAGTGCGTTTTGGAATGAATTACTTTTACGCAAATAACTTACAGCGAATAACCGGAAAGCAAATTGTTCACATTTGTTTATTTGATCAATTTGGTAAAAAAGTGTTAACGCAATGGGCATCCATAATTAACGGTTCGTCATCCTTAGATATGGTAATTCCAGGAGATTTTCCCTCTGGAAATTATGTATTGGTTGCCTTTACTGATTGGATGAAAAACTTTGATAAAGAGCTGTTCTTCAAAAAGCAATTTTTGATTTCTGGAAAGTATGTCATAAACGAGGCTCCGCCCCAAGACACTATTATTTTCTCCCCGGAAGGAGGATTGCTCATTAGTGAAATTGAAAATAACCTGGCTATTCGATATAGGGGCAAGGACCGGGAAGCCAAAATAATTATTAGTGAAGGTGGTAATGAGTTAGCAACATTTGGATTGGTAAGAGATAGTGTAAATGTTTTTCGGTTTGTACCTAAGGCAAATGTGAAATATTATGCACAGATTATTAATGGTCTAAACAAGAGGTTTGAATTTCCTCAAATTAAGGCATCAGGTGTCGCTATTCAAATCGATGCGACTTTGCCAGTCATCAAAGTAAAAGCAGAATGTGTAAACATCCCGTCTACTGACAATCTGTTTCTCGCGGGATTTAGCAATAGCAAAATGGTATTTTGCTCACGGTTGAATTTTGAAGAAACTAAGAAAGCATCATTTGATTTGCCTAATAGTCTTTCAGCTGGTGTAACCCAACTAGTTATTTTTGATTCAAAATTTAATTTAATAGCAAGTAGAGTCATTTATCTCCCTGGATCAGGCGTTAAAGAAGTTTTCGTTGACAAGCTTCAAGATGTTTATTCAACACGAGCCGAGGTAAATGTTGATTTTAAAATCAAAGACGGTGGCATGTATTTGCGGCCAACATTTTATTCTTGCCAGATTTTAAATGATAGTCTTTTTTCAGACAGCTCCTTGAGTAGCATGGACTATCTCACATTCCAGAGTGATATTTCAAATACGTTCTTGCTGGAGGGAAAACGAATTACTCAGGCGACAATTAATAATTATTTGATCACTCAAACTTGCCCTTGGTTTGAATGGAGTAAAATCATTGGAAATAACGCAACTGTATTACGCAAGCCGCAAGAGTATCTAAACTTAACAGGAGAAGCTATGTTCGCCAAAACCGGAAAGCGTGTTCCTGACTCTACGCAATTGTTATTTTTCCTGGAAAAAAATTTGGTGGGATATGAAACCTATGCCAATGCGGCTGGAAAATTTTCATTCCCGATGTGGATTTCAATTAGTCAAAGAGACCGTTTTTTCTTCACTGCCTCTCTTAAAGGAATGGATATCGATGATATTTATATCAATACGTTTGATCCAGACTCCTCCATTGCTTTTACCGCTAAGCCTTGGGAGTTTGATGCAAATTCTGTTGACCGCTATTCCATTTACAGCGCCAACAAGCAAGCCATAAGCAAGTCGTTTTCCTTTTTCTCCGATAAGTCTGTACTAAAGGATTCAATTGATGAACCTAATAAGGCAATTGAAGAAGAATTGAATGGTGCTGACATTGTTCTTAACCTAAATGACTACTTGATGTTTCCAACAATGGAAGAGGTAGTTCGGGAAATTCTCAAGGGTGTTGAGTATCGAAAAATAAATGGGCGAAGTGTGTTGCGAGTTTATGTTACAGGCAAATACACCACCTATCGTATGGGGCCGCTTTTTGTGATCGATGGAATGGTTACCAGGGATCCATCTTTCTGTTTGGCCTTAAAGCCTTCAGATGTAATTTCCATGAAAGTAGTTAAGGACAGTAAAAAGTTGTTCGCTCTAGGGAAATTAGGCGCCAATGGCGTGATTATCGTGAAGACAAAGCTTCATTCTAAAATTGTGAAAGAGAAGCACGTTATTGATTATGCGGGGATGCTCTCAAATCATCCCACATCGTGGTCGGGGTATTCTGATACTAGGATGCCTGACTTCAGATCTTGCTTATTTTGGACGGCCAAATCACTCAGTGTTAAAGACAGTGAGCATTTTATATTTAAGACTTCGGATGATGTAGGGAAATTTAGAATCCGTATTTCCGGACGTACGGAAGAAGGTATTCCCTTTTATTATGACAAGCCCTTTGAAGTTAAATATTCAGGTAATTAATTTATTGTAAGTGTATGAGTGGGGGTGACCACTGCATCAAGTCTTACGTCATTGGCATTGATGTCGGAAATATTTTCGATAGGCTCAAAAAATGATAACCCAATCTTTTTGCAATCAACTCTGCATTCGATTAGAAACCTGTCGTAAAAACCTTTACCATAACCAACACGATTTCCTTTTTTATCGAAGGCAAGCAGAGGCACGATTACTAAATCAATTTTATCAGCTGGTGTTATCTCGCCCGAGGCTGGCTCGAGAATTCCCCATTGATTTTTGTTTAGCTGACTCCCTCCTTCCAAGTAATAATTAACCAATCGGTTGTCCTCTACTCGAGGAATTGAAATTCTAATTTGAGGATGGTCTTTCTTTAGTTGATGAATGATTAGCCATGTATCGACTTCATTTCTCAGTAAGATGGGAAGGAATGTATGAAGCGTATTAATTTTTGTTAAATCGATACCAGAAAAAAAATTAACACTGAGTTCTTGATTTAAGCTAGCGTATTTTTCTGAAGAGAGCTCAACTCGAAGTTGTAAGTATTTTGATCGGATTTCTTTTTTGGTCACAACTCAATGATATTAAACTGAAAATCGAAGGCATCAAGACTTTGAATAAGTTTTTGAATGAACAGTGGATCTTGTTGATAGAAATTTAAAAAATTGTCTATTCGTTCTTGTGGGCTTCCACTGGGGAAAAGAAAATCCTTAATGGTTTCGATTTGACGAATCTTGTCACCATGTTTCCTCTTTTCAGCGCGAACCATTTTTTGTTCAATTACTTCTAATGCTTTTGTCAATCGTAGCGTTTGTGCATCAGCGTGCTTAAGTAATGTAGTATCTATTTGTGCTGCTCGTTCTTTCACGCTGGTGAAGATGTTCTTTGCTTCCTTCAGTTCTTTATCGAGTGAGAGATTGCTATTTGAATTATTGGTGATCCAATGATTGAATAAATAATTCTTCTCTTCAAATAGATCCTTTAATTCCAGTCCTGTCTTTTCAAACTTTTTTCCTGAAGGCTCATCCATTATCGCTGCAAAATTGCGTGGCATTAAAATAGGAAATGCAGTTTTGAAATGGTCAAACACTCCTCTGAGTTGTAACCAATATACTACTTCAGCGGGTCCACCGATATAAGCAATATTGGGAAGGATTGTTTCTTGAAAGAGGGGTCTAAGTATTACATTAGGACTGAATTTTTCTGGAGAGTCTTCAATGAGTTTTTTAACCTCGGCTGATGAGAATTTGATATCGGTGTCAATTACATGAAATTCCTCCCCATTTCGTTCAATCCGTTGTCTAATATTTTTGTCGAGGTAGAAGAAGTTAATATCACGAGCGAAGACTTGAGGGTGATAATGCAGCTCTTCTAATTGTTTGTTTTTCTCTTCAACTAATTTTTTAGAAGAGTGGGTAAACAAGTCGTCAAGAATTACATTTTTAAATTCCGATTTAAGATCATGATCATCTCCATCCACTACCATCAATCCTTCATTTCCAAAAAGGTCGTTTACATACTGCCTCGTTGCCTGCGCAAGTGATTTGCTTTTAGCATAAGCATTTTTAAAAATAGAAACATCGCCCGGCAGCTGATCAACTAACTTAGATAAACTCTTGGGATCGAATCTGCCTACAGCACCGGCCTGATCCGTTTCCCAAACATATTTTTTTCCATACAACCGAAACGATTTGATCTCTTCATAGTCGTGATCTTCGCTGGCCATCCAGTAAACCGGCACGAAATGGTATTCAGGATAAAGTGATTTTAATTTTTTGCATGCATTAATAACCGTTACAATCTTATAAATGAAATACAATGGGCCGGTAAAAATGTTTAACTGATGTCCCGTAGTAACTGTAAAGGTTTTTGAATCTTTGAGTGAATTCAGATTGGAGCTAACAGCTTCAGTAATTTTAATTCCTTCGTATTGATTGGATAGTGATTTAAAAAGAATGTCTCGATTTTGCTGAACAAAAGATTTCTTTTCCTGAATCTGGTCTTTGAAATTTTCGGTGAGAGGAAACCGGTGATAAAAGCTTTTAAGAGAATCTTTTTGAGAAATATAGTCGAGAAAGAACGAAGAGAAGGAATGCGTATCGGCCAATGCGATTTTATGAAGCTGCATAATCAACAACAGGAAAAGATAAGGTAAATCATGTGGCGAATAACGGCTATGTCAGCGACTTTGTTCTTTGAAAAAGTAAGATCGGTAAATTTTCCCTAGACTGAATTCGAGTTTTAAGTATTTTTTAACAACTACCACAACTTTCCACCTATGAAAGCAGATCAAACTACTTCTGCTGTCAGATCGAATTCTGTAGCCCCCGTTACTTTAGCATCTACAAAATCGCCCAGCCTAAGATATTCCTTAGAATTTAAGATCACTTCATTGTCAACTTCAGGTGAATCAAATTCCGTGCGACCGATGAACACACCTTCCTCTTTGCGATCAACTAATACTTTATAGGTCTTTCCTATTTTCACTTGATTAAGCTCTAATGAAATCCCTTCCTGCAATTCCATCAACTGATCTACTCGTTCTTGTTTTACCTTATCGGGAACATCATCTTTCATCGAATGTGAGTGTGTATTCTCTTCATGCGAATAGGTGAACACACCAAGTCTGTCAAAACGTGATCGCTCAACAAACGACATCATCTCCTCAAAGTGTTTTTGAGTTTCACCCGGGTGACCTGCAATTAATGTAGTACGAATGGCGATGTTCGGCACCTTCTCTCGTATCCTTTGAAGCAATGCTTCCGTTTTTTCACGCGTGGTTCCACGTCTCATCAATTGAAGAATTTCGGTTGAACCGTGTTGCAAAGGAATATCGAGATACTTGCAAATATTTGTTCGCTCAGCCATTACATCGAGAGCATCCATCGGGAAGCCAGTAGGGAAAGCATAATGTAAACGAATCCATTCAACACCTTCTACATCCGATAGCCTTTGTAGTAACTCCGCAAGATTCCTTTTTTTATAAAGGTCAAGGCCATAATAAGTAGAGTCTTGAGCAATGAGCAGCAATTCTTTAGTTCCGTTCTTTGCCAGGTTTTTGGCTTCGAGAACTAATTCCTCCATCGGCCTTGACACATGTTTGCCACGCATCAAAGGAATAGCGCAAAATGAACATGGACGATCGCAGCCTTCAGAAATTTTTAAATAAGCAAAGTGGCTTGGGTTCGTAAGAATTCGCTCTCCAACTAATTCATGTTTATAGTTAGCATTGAGTTGTTTAAGTAAGCGCGAAAGATCGCGAGTACCGAACCATGCATCTACTTTCGGTATTTCTTTCTCAAGGTCATCCTTATAGCGTTGCGAAAGGCAGCCGGTTACATAGACTTTCTCTACAATACCTTCTTCTTTGGCATCTACGTACCTCAAAATGGTATCGATCGATTCCTGCTTGGCGTTATCAATGAATCCGCAGGTGTTAATCACCACAATGTTGGCGTCATCATTTTTCGATTCATGGGTAACATCAATTTGGTTGCCCTTAAGTTGAGTGAGCAACACTTCACTGTCTACTAGATTTTTAGAGCAGCCGAGGGTTACAATATTGACTTTGCTTTTACGTGAGCCTTTGGTTTTCAATTTCAAAAATTAAGCCCCAAAGTTACAAAAAATTGAAGCAGGCGTTAGTTAACAAGTATATTTGCAGGATTGATGAAATACCTTTTTCTATTTTTCGTCTGTGCGCTCTTTGCTAGCTGTTTCAATGAGGGCGATTGCCTCATTACAGCTACGAATCAGCTGCGTATTCAGTTTAGAAAGAAAACCAGTACCAAAACCGATTCGCTCATTGTATTTAATTCAATTGTTGTTTCAGGAACAGACACGATTTTAATACCTTCTTCTTCCGTACGTGAAATTCTGCTTCCTATTGATGTCAATGCCGACACTACTCTTTTTGTGTTTAACCGACTTAACCCAGCGGATAACTCCAATGTTGCTGATAGCCTCGTATTAAGTTACACAAGGCAGGGTAAGGTGATTTCAAAAGATTGTGGTGCCTATACCTTTTATCAAGATTTAAAAATCAAGAAGACAAATTTGACTGATATCAAGACCTACAGCATCTCCTTAATTAAGGCTCCTACAGGCTCTCCGACAGATTTTAATTCGTATGCGCTCAACTATCAGATATTATATTAGTCTTGTTGGTCTGGTAATGACAACTACTCTTTGCAGTTGGGGGCAAGCTAAGGAGACCCCTAAGAAAATTGTAAAGCCTAAGAAAGATTTTACACCAACCGGTATTCGCGTAGGCACTGATCTAATTGATCTTGGAAAAACTTTTGTGGGTAAGACCTTTCAAGGGTGGGAGGTAAATGGGGATATTGATTTCGCCAACTATTATCTAACTGCAGATATCGGTTCATGGTCTAAAGATGTCATTCTCAACAATGGCGAATACACCAATGGAGGAACTTATTATCGATTAGGTGTTGACATCAACTTACTCGGAAAGGATCCGGATAAAAATATGTTTTTCTTCGGCCTTCGTTATGGCAAGTCACTTTTTCATGAATCATTAAATTATAATTATACTCCAACGCAGTTGTTCCCTCCAGGAAATTATCAGGTAATCAATGGAAGTGTTAGTGGAGGTTGGGCTGAGCTCACCTCAGGATTGCGTGTGAAAGTCTGGAAAGGATTTTGGATGGGATACACTGCACGCATGAAGTTTTCACCGACTACAAATGGCAACAACTCAGCGATGGCACCTTATGATATGCCTGGCTACGGTATTGTTTCAAACCAGTTCTGGTGGGGATTTAATTATCAGGCGTTTTGGAGATTTGCCTGGAAGAAGGACAAACCTGTGATAAAAAAATAATCGAACTAGATCTTCTTGAAGAGCGAGTCAACAAACTCAGTCTTGTTGAATACTTGTAAATCGTCCACCTTCTCGCCAACACCAATGTATTTAACAGGGATTTTAAATTCATTGGAAATACCAATGACTACTCCGCCCTTAGCAGTGCCATCCAGTTTGGTTATAGCCATGCATGTCACCTCCGTGGCCTTGGTGAATTCGCGTGCTTGAATTACGGCATTCTGCCCTGTGCTTCCATCTAACACTAGAAGTACATCATGAGGTGCACCCGGCAACACTTTTTCAATCGAACGTTTAATTTTCGAAAGCTCCTGCATCAGATTGACTTTGGTGTGCAGTCGCCCAGCAGTATCAATAATAATTACATCTGCACCTAGCTCAATTCCCTTTTGCACAGTCTCAAAGGCAACAGCCGATGGATCTGTATTCATCCCCTTAGAGATTACAGGAATTCCGTTCCGTTCACCCCAAAGTTTGAGTTGATCCACGGCAGCAGCACGAAATGTATCGGCCGCGCCAAGTACTACACTTTTACTTTTCTTCTTGAATTGAGCAGAGAGTTTTCCGATGGTCGTGGTTTTGCCAACGCCATTCACACCAACAACCATGAGAACATAAGGTTTGGTACCGGTTGGCGTTTCAAAATCAGCTACATCTTTCGCATTGTTTTCAGACAGCAGGGAAGCAATTTCCTCTTTTAGGATAGAATCTAGTTCGCTGGTGCCAAGATATTTATCCCGGGCAACCCGGTCTTGAATTCGCTTGATGATTTTTAAAGTGGTGTCAACACCCACATCCGATGAAATAAGAATTTCTTCGAGGTGATCAAGCACTTCATCATCAACTGTTGATTTGCCTGCTAATGCCTTCCCTAATTTCCCAAAGAAACTCTCTTTCGACTTCTGCAAGCCGTGATCGAGGGATTCCTTTTTTTCCTTGGTAAACAGATTACTTAAAAAAGCCATAGCAGGTTGAAGGGATTATTCTTTGCGTGTTAGCGCCTTTGAGGTTCATTGTCACAATATCCTAAATAAAAAAGTCCCACAAGGGGACTCTTCAATTTCAATGCTTCAAAAGGCTTAGCCTTTCTTAGCCAATGTTTCCTTTACTAGGTCGCTCACTACAATCTCTTCTTTGAAGATGTAAGCGCCAGTTTTTTCCGACTTCACGGCACGAATCACTTTTGCATAGTTCTTGCCGTCTGTTTTCTTAAGCGATGCAACTACTTTCTTTGCCATGATTATTTAATTTCTTTGTGAAGAGTCATTTTTTTCAACACTGAGTTGTATTTCTTCAATTCAATACGCTCAGTAGTGTTTTTGCGGTTTTTGGTGGTGATATAACGGCTCATGCCCGGCATGCCGCTGTTTTTATGCTCTGTGCACTCTAAAATCACCTGAATGCGGTTTCCTTTCTTTGCCATGGTCCTTTAAATTTAAATAGCGGCCGTCAAAGTGCCCTTTTCACGAGCCTCTTTTATAACAGCCGTAATGCCTTTTAGATTGATTGTCTTGATCACTTTAGTAGATACTTTCAACGTAATCCACTTATTTTCCTCAGGAACGAAGAATTTCTTCGTATGAAGGTTAGGGTAAAATCTACGCTTGGTCTTATTGTTAGCGTGAGATACGTTATTGCCCACCTGAGGTCTTTTGCCTGAAATTTCACAAACCCGTGCCATATAAATCGTTTTAAATGAGCCTTTTGCTTGAAAAGGGAGTGCAAATATCGGGAAAACAAGGAATTATACAAACTGTTGCCCCATCTTTTCTGAAGGATGCTACAGGTCAATGTATTTTGGGGGCTGGCCGAGGCGTCCATCGGGCTATCCCTTTAGACTTGCAGAATAATAATTACGATTTTGTTGATGAGTTAACACTGGCAGGGGCGAGTTAGGGGCTTTCCCAGGCTTAAGGCCTAAGTAGTGATTCAATCCCCTGTCAGTTTTTTGAACAAGTCTCAAATAGAAATTAGGGTTCGTGGCCCATTATTAAGGAATTGAGTTATGTTCAAAAAGTTAACTCAGTAATTAAAACAAGTCAGTCAAAACCTATTTTAACGATGATGCAATTTAAATTTTTTGTCGGCATTGATGTGTCCAAAGACACGCTGGATTTTTCTGTTGTTACAGAAGGAAAAGAAGTTTCAGTATTTAAAATCGAAAATTCGTTGAGGGCAATTAAAGCTACTCTTCTTAATCTGAAAAAGATAAAAGGTTATGAGCTTTCTCAAACTGTGTTTTGTTTAGAGTACACTGGTCTTTACAACAACCACATCACTCATTGCCTCCATTCTGCGGATGCCCACATTTGGGTAGAGAAAGCGATTCAGATCAAAAGATCCTCGGGTCTTCAAAGAGGAAAATCGGATAAAGTAGATGCTCAACGAATTGCATTCTACGCTTTCCGTAATCAAGATAAGGCCAGGCTTTGGGTAGCACCAAGAACCGTCATTCAGCAATTAAAGAGACTTACAGGAGTTCGTGAGCGATTACTTCTTATGGTGGCTCAACTCAATAAACCGATTCAGGAGTCCAAGAGGTTTGATTCCAAAGAAGTATTCGATGTTATCCAAAAATCTTGTCAGTCAAGCCTGAAAGCTATAAAGGCTGATCTGAAGAAAGTCGAAAATAAAATAACTGAGGTCATAAAGGCAGATGCCTCTTTAAGTCATCTGTTTGAATTAATCACTTCTGTAGATGGAATTGGAAGTGTAATCGCGTGTGAAATGATCTTAACGACAAATGAATTTAAAAACATAAACGATCCTAAAAAATATGCTTGCTACGCAGGAGTGGTGCCGTTTGAACATACTTCCGGATCAAGTGTAAGGGGAAGAAATAGAGTCTCCCACTTCGCAAATAAAAATACCAAAAGACTCTTTCACATGGCTGCGTTATCAATTATTCGCTATCAAGGAGAGTTAAAGACGTACTGGCTAAGAAAGCTTCAGGAAGGGAAGCACAAAATGATCATCCTAAATGCGATCAGAAATAAGCTTATTCAGAGGGCTTTCGCTGTTGTTAACAGAGGGACCAAGTATGAAAGAATTTATTCGCACAGTTTGCAGGGGTCATAGAAATCGTTGCTATCCCTGCCCCGATTTTGAGCAAGAACCTAAAATTACAGTCGTCTGCGGACTGTTGACTATCGACCAATTTCCAGTATTTTCGCACCGGCATGCAGAAAAAACTGATCCTCGACTCCAAGCAACTCGATATCACTCTAAGCCGTCTTTGCCAGCAATTAATAGAAAACCACACTGATTTTAGTAATTGTGTCATACTTGGCCTTCAGCCACGTGGCATTTTTCTGGCTGAATTGATCCAGCGAAGGCTAAAATCGCTAAAAGTATCTGTTCCGTTAGGCTATCTCGATACCACCTTTCATCGCGATGATTTTCGCAGGCGCGATACTCCGGCTAAAGCTTATGAAACCAAGGTTGATTTTGCAATCGAAGGCAAAGACGTGGTGCTCATTGACGATGTACTTTTCACAGGACGTACCGTGCGGGCAGCGCTCGATGCCATGATCTCTTTCGGCCGGCCGGCAAAAGTAGAATTACTTGTGCTAGTTGACCGCAAGTCAACAAGGGATTTGCCTATTGCAGCAGATTATGTGGGCAAATATGTTGACACGCAAGATGAGCAGCGCGTACTTGTAGAACTTGAAGCACAAGGTCACAAACAAAATAAAATCTGGTTAATCAATAAAGATTGAAATGTCGAAACTAAGTCAGCGTCACCTTCTCGGAATAAAAGACATCACCCGCCAGGACATAGAACTTATTTTTGAAACAGCTGATAATTTTAAGGATGTCATCAATCGCCCCATCAAAAAAGTGCCTTCGCTCCGAGATGTTACGATTGCCAATATCTTTTTTGAAAACTCAACTCGTACCAGACTTTCATTTGAACTAGCCGAGAAAAGGCTTTCAGCTGATGTTGTTAACTTCTCCGCTTCAGGTAGTAGTGTAAAGAAAGGAGAGACATTACTTGATACTGTCAATAACATTCTTGCTATGAAGGTGGATATGGTGGTGATGCGCCACGCCAGTGCAGGAGCGCCTCATTTTCTGTCCAAACACATCAAAGCAAATATTGTGAATGCAGGCGATGGGACTCACGAACATCCAACTCAGGCTTTACTTGATGCCTTTTCTATTCGGGAAAAGCTTGGTAGTGTAGAGGGAAAAAAAATTGCCATCATCGGAGATATTCTTCACTCGCGTGTAGCCCTATCAAATATTTTCGCTCTGAAAAAACTAGGAGCCGAGGTGATGGTCTGTGGTCCTCCAACCCTACTTCCAAAATTCATCTCTTCACTTGGTGTACAAGTGGAGCTGGAGGTTCAAAAGGCACTCGACTGGTGTGATGTAGCCAATGTCCTTCGTATTCAGCTCGAAAGACAACAACTTAAATATTTCCCGTCATTGCGCGAGTACACCTTATATTATGGCATCAACAAAAAAATGCTTGACGACCTCGATAAGGAAATTGTATTGATGCACCCAGGGCCAATCAATCGAGGAGTCGAATTAACCAGTGACGCAGCCGATTCTCACCATTCTATTATTTTAGATCAAGTTGAAAATGGAGTAGCTGTACGAATGGCCGTTCTTTATTTACTCGCTGGAGCTGCTTAATTACTGATTTACAGCGAATCGCACTGATTTGGTAAATCCGTCAGACTGAAGCTGAGCAAAGTAAACTCCATTGGGTAGATTGGGTAGTTGCAATTCGAAATTTGATCCTGATACGTTGAATCGTCCGACTACACTTCCCATTCTGTCATAGATCATCACGTGAGTGGTAGAAGCATCAAAATTTATTCCTGCCTTTAGACTGAGTCCCTCTATAGGGTTAGGGGCGATATAGAAACTCTTGCTGGTATTGACCGTGACACGAACAATACTATTATTAAAAACTTCGGTGTAACTATCAAAATCTACTGAAGTAAGACGATAGTATGAATTGCCGATAAAAGGATTCTGGTCTACATATGAATAATCCTTGCGGGTGTTACTAAAGCCTGAACCTTTTATTTTAGCAAGCTCAGAGAAATTTCTACCATTACTTGAACGCTCAAGTACGAAATGATCAAAGTTAATTTCGGAATCAGTGGACCATTTTAGCTTCACAACCTGATCACCTATTGTAGCACTAAATGATGATAAGACGATTGGAACGCCATAATCAGCGCAAAATGTGCCAGCACCGTCTGTGCAATTCGTAAAATTACCTGAAACTGGACAGGGAGTTCCGCAGGTTGTACCATTTTTCACACTCAGGGTACCTCCACCAATACTACCATTACCAACAAATTGATTGTTATTCTTGCCATACAATGTTCCGTCTACTAAAATGTGATCAGTAGCAGCCACAACATTATACTGAATATTATTATTTGTATTGTCGCCTAGATCGACCGTAACATATAAAGTGATTGGAGTTCCACCACCATCAACTTTTAGAGTAGAGTTATCACCGGTAGCCCCACTTGGGATATCAAAAAGTCCATGAATGGTAATACTATTGGTTATTGTAATAGTAACACCATTGGCAACATTTGTATAAAAATCAGCTACTGTTGTGTTATCGGTTCCTGCAATTATGTTCGCGCAGGTCGCGGCACTTATTCCGCTTCCGGTCCAGGTGATTGACGTGATGTTAATGTCGGTAGTTACCTGGGCGCTTGCAGTGCAAGTTTGTCCTTGCGCAGTCTGAAAAAATGAAGCAAAAAGTATAAACAACCCAATAATGGAGGGAAATAAAGTCGTTTTCATATAGACAAGATTATAAAAACAGTAATCGAAAATATCGATTAAAACACCGTACTACAGACGATTCAAATTTAGCAGAAACTATGAAACGAAGGTTTACTTTACTTAACTTTTATTAATCAACTGATTTAAGGCTATTTCAAAAGAAGTTTGGGCAATTTTAGTCTTTGAAGAATTGGTTTTTCGAGTTTTTTCCAATGCTTTTCTGATGGTCTGAGAAATGTCATTAAATATTGCCTCATCTTCCATCGATGCTTCGCTCTCCATAAAATAGGCAAACACGCGCGCCATACCACAGTTGGCTATAAAATCAGGAATAATAGATACTTTTTCGTCCGCATCTAACCCGGTTGGGCCAAAGAAAATCTCGGGGTCTGCAAAAGGCACATTTGCCCCACACGAAAATACTTCTATGCCAGAAGAAATCATTTTGTCAACCTGTTGTTTTGTCACCAGCCTTGAAGCAGCAGCTGGAATAAAAATTTCAAAATCAAGGTCCCAGATTTTCTGATTTACGATTTCGAATGAAAGAAGATCAGGGC
This sequence comes from uncultured bacterium, assembly GCA_967789005.1. Lineage (GTDB taxonomy): Bacteria > Bacteroidota > Bacteroidia > Cytophagales > Cyclobacteriaceae > ELB16-189. The sequence goes on from CBRFFM010000007.1 coordinate 77,415, forward strand.
TTACTAATCGGTTTGCTTCACGATTGATTACGAGTTTGCAAATCTCTTCATGTGTAAAACCACTTTGATTGATTAGACCTCCATCACGAGTGAGTATGCCCACCACTTTCACGCCCATTTGGCTAAGATAAAATCCGGCAGCGGCACCAACATTTCCCCACCCTTGTACTATGACTCGTTTACCTTTCAATTCACCACCCCATAATTCATAGTAGTGTCTCACGGCCTGTGCCACTCCGTAGCCGGTACACATGTCGGCCACTGTATATTTTTTCTCCAATGATGGAGTGAATTTTTTGTCTTCAATGATTTTAACAACGCCTTGCCTGAGCTGACCAATGCGATTTACTTTTTGTGGTTCAGTAGGTTTAAAATGGCCGGTAAAGACGCCTTCTTGTGGGTGCCAGATACCTACATCTTCGGTGTGCGGAATTACTTCATGAATTTCATCGACATTCAAATCACCACCGGTGCCATAGTAATACTTAAGTAGGGGCATTACCGCTAAATACCAACGATGAAGCACTCCTTCCTTGCGCGGATCATTAGGATCAAAATTGATCCCTGACTTTGCTCCACCAATGGGCGGTCCCGAGACCGTAAATTTCACTTCCATTGTTTTTGCCAATGACTCCACTTCCCGTTTGTCAAGACCTTTGCGCATACGCGTGCCTCCACCAGCAGCCCCACCGCGCAGAGAATTGATCACTACCCAGCCTTCAGCTTCAGTTTCATTGTCTTTCCATTCAAAAACGATTTCGGGTCTTTTGTTTTCAAATTTTTGAAGAAGGTCTTTCATATTCTTGATTTACGATTGGGAGGCGCAAATATAAAACCCAATAGACAACATCCTATGCTAGGCGCCAATAAGTACACCGGAGCTTGAATCGCTGGATGCCCCCGTCACACTTCTTAAAACGTTTGACTCTCCTCTAAGCCGCAACACACCTAAAAACGCGAAGACCAATGCTTCTTTGAAATCAACGATAATCTTATCGGGTACTACAATCTCAGCATGCGAGCCCAATTTTTCCCGAATCAACCCAATCAAAAAACGATTATGTGCCCCGCCACCAGTAACTAGTATTTTTAATTTCTTTCTGGAAGGAGGAATTGCATTTTCGATTTCATTCACAATCGATTCGCAAACGGTCCTCAGCCTGTCATTTATTTCAAGGGACTCATTTCCAATCAGTGGCCGAAATTCATTTTCGAAGCCTTCGCGCGCAAGCGATGGTCTTTTTTTGCGACCGATGGAATAAAGAGTATTAAGGTTATTTAAAAGCTGTCCATTCACCCTACCAAGTGAAGCTAAGCTTCCATTTTCATCAAACTCTTTTCCCTTTTTTGTAGATAAAAAGTTCAATGCCATGTTACAGAAACAGATATCAAAGGCGACTCTTTTTCTTTGGATTTCCATCGACAGATTGGCGATACCACCAAGGTTGAGGCAAACATCAAACTCTGGAAAAAGATGCCGATCACCAATCGGAACGAGAGGCGCTCCTTGTCCACCCAAAGCAACATCCAAACTTCGAAAATCAAATGCAATCCGAGTTCCTGTAAAGGAATAAAGTGCATTTCCATCGCCTAACTGAAAAGTGAATTTATTATTTGGTTGATGAAAAATGGTATGACCATGAGAAGCGATCAAATCAACTTTTTTCACCTTAAGTTTTTTGATGAATCGATTACATTGCTCCCCCAAAAATCTTCCATATTCGGAATGTAGCTGATTAAGTTTTTCTCCGGAAAGAAGATGTGCGTTTGAAAGTTTGTTTTTCCAACTCACCGAATAAGGGAAAGTTTCTGCCGCCTCAATTGAAAAATGCCATTGTTTTTTCCCCAATTCAAAATGACAGAATGCAATATCAAGGCCATCCATGGAGGTGCCGGACATCAGGCCAATAACATGGTATTTATTAATCGTCCCTCTTTTCATATTTTCGCAAACTTCTAATTGAGCAACGAAAATAATCATTGCAATGAACTTGGTGATTGACCATGGCAACACCCGTATTAAAGTGGCAATATTTTCAAGAGATAATCTTGAGCAGAAATACACCTTTCAATCAGTCACGGAGCTGAAAAGCTTCTTGAATGAGAACCACTTTACTCATTGCATTATTAGTTCGGTTGGCACTCAGGAGGAAATCTCAGATTGGGTGAGGGCCGAGAAAAAATTCTTACTAACCCATTCACTGCCAGTGCCAATAAAAATTTTATACAAAACTCCTGAAACCTTAGGTGTTGATCGAATTGCAGCGGTGTGTGGAGCTAGTGGTCAATTTCCAAACTCAGATTGTTTGGTTATCGATGCAGGCACTTGCATTACTTACGATATCATTGACAAAAACAAGAATTATTATGGAGGCGCAATTTCTCCCGGCATCAACATGCGATTTGAAGCCATGCATACTTTTACAAAGCGATTGCCGTTAATTTCAGCGGCTCCAGAAAAACTAATTGGAGACAGCACCGAAAGTAGTATGCGAAGTGGGGTAATGAATGGAGTTCTAAATGAAGCAGAGGGATTTATAAATAATTATAGAATGAAATATCCCGACTTGCGGGTGGTTTTGTGCGGGGGCGATACCCAATTTTTTGAAAACAACTTGAAACCTACCATATTTGCAGCCCCCGATCTCGTTTTAAATGGTTTGAACTGGATTTTGGCCTATAATGCAGCGTTGTAAAGAAACTCTCCCTTTATTCATAATCTTCCTTTTTGTAGCGCTTGGCGCACAAGGGCAGATTGCTTCAAGTCCATTTTCAGAATATGGAATCGGCAACTTGCAATCCAATGGTATAGCACAAAACCAGGGAATGGGTGGCATAGGTATTAGCAACGGAAGCAATTGGTATATCAACAATATAAATCCTGCATTGCTAGTACATAATCATGTTACCGTCTTTCAAGGAGGTATGCAGATTGATAAGAATACCCTTACAGATGGTGCAAGCTCTCAAAAGTTTCAAAACGGAAACTTAAATTACCTGGCGCTGGCGTTCCCTGTCTTGGCTAACCGATGGACCACCTCTATTGGTTTGACACCGTATTCAAGCGTCAATTATAATTTCAGCTATCAAGATTATGCTTCAGGAAGTTACCAGTTAATAACGTATCAGCAGACAGGCAAGGGAGGACTTAATCAGTTTTATTGGTCTAATGGAGTTTCAATAAACAAATACTTGTCGGCTGGTATCAAAGCTTCTTATCTTTTCGGGTCAGTGGTTTCCCAAAACCTTTCTTTTAGCACAGTTTCCTATGCTAATAGTTCGATCAATACAACCGATGCATTTAGTGGCCTTAATCTGGGAGGCGGCCTTTCTTTTCACATGGACTCTCTGCTGAAAAAAAAGGATTATAGACTTAGAGTTGGTTTGATTGGAAGTTTGGGCTCAGACATGAACGCTCAACATCAAAGTAAATATGTATCCACGCTCAATGGTGGGGTGATACTTGATTCAGTAACGTTTAATAAGCAGTATGGTAAGTTGACTCTTCCTCGCAATTTTGGAGTTGGAGTTTCATTTGGTCGATCTGATAATTGGTTGGTTGGTTTTGATTTTACTTCGCTCGATTACCGGTCATTTGATTACAAAACAAATGACCGGACAAGACAATATCTAGGTAAAACCACTTTTGGTTACAGATCTGGTTTTGGAGCGGAAATCACGCCCAAAGCAGAAGACTTCACTAATTACCTTAATAGGGTGACTTATCGCATCGGTGCAAGCTATGAGCGATCACCTGTGCTTGTAAATAACAAACCGCTAATTGACATTGGAGGCACTTTTGGTTTTTCATTTCCAGTGAATCAAATTTCTACACTGGATATTGGTATAAAAATTGGTAAGAGAGGTGTTGTCACTCAGAATTTACTGGAAGAAAATTATTTTCGTATTTATTTTGGTGTGACGTTTAACGATCGTTATTGGTTTATAAAAAGAAAATTTGATTGAAAATTTATTTCTATGAAAAGTAAAATGTTATTGCTTGTGCTGGCTTTTTTAATCGGGGTATCAAACGTATGGGCTCAATGTTCAGAGTACAAATGGCCATCTGATATCGCGAAAGCAGAAAAGCAAGTAGAATCTTTCAGGACGGCCATGAAAGAACAAAATTATAAAGGAGCAACTGCCGGCATCAATTGGATGTTAAGCAATGTTCCTCAATGGCACTCCGATTTATACGTAGCAGCAATTGAAACCTATGATAAATTGGCTAGCCAGGAACTTGATCCGGCCACAAAACAGAACTACATCGATTCATTGATGATAGTTTATGATTTGCGAGTAAAAAGCTGTGGCGATGAGATGAACGTACTCAACCGTAAGGCGATTTCTGCCTATAAGTATAATGGCCAGAACAAAGATAAGGCCTCAGAAGTACTAGCTATTTTTGATAAAACCTATGAAGTAAGCGGTAACAATGTTTACGATAACAACCTGGATTTCTACATGGGCGCTATTAAAAATAACGTTGAGTTGCTTAAAAACCTTAACGAAGACCAAGTAATGCAGCGCTACAATAAGTTGATGGATGTAGTAGAGGCAAAGGTGAAGAAAGCACAAGAACAAAATAAATCGAACGACATTGAGAAGTACAAAAAAGTGACTGCAAGCATCGATTCGAAACTTAACAAAGTGGTGAAAATGAATTGTGCATTCGTCAAGAAAAACTTTGAAGCTAAATTCAAAGCCAATCCGAATGATGTAATGCTTGCCAAGAAAATTTATCAGGTGATGCTGAATGACAAATGTTCAAGTGACCCCGTATGGTTTCAGGCAGCTGAATTGTTACACAGTGTTTCACCTGATTTTGCGGTAACCAAAGAACTTTGCTCAGCTTATATTCAAAGCAAAAATTTTGATAAAGCTAGCCCTCTGCTGACCGAATTGCAGGGTAAAGCTGCAACGCCAGCGGAAAAGGCTTGGATTGAAATTTTGAAGGGTGATATGGAGTTTCAGAAAGGAAATAAAACAGGTGCGCGTGATCTTTATAAGCAGGCTTCAGTAATCGATCCGGCCGGAAAGGATTGCTATGAGCATTGGGGTGACCTTTACATCTCATCAGTAGGAGAATGTGTAAAAGCGCCAGGATCAGCAGAGAGCAAATTGGTATACATTGCTGCATACGAATTGTATAAGAAGGCACTCGTTAAAGAGAAAATTGAACAAACCTACAATCAATTGCCAACTGCCACTGACTTGCAAAAAGCAGGCTGGAAAAATGGAGAAGCTAAGAAGATAGCTTGTTGGATTGATGAAAACGTAACACTAAAAGTTCGCAAGGAATAAAACGAATAGCACGATAGTTGCAGAAGGCTGGCTATTCGCTGGCCTTCTTTGTTTATTTGAATATGAGTTTAAGGAATTACTTGCCCTTTTCGATCTTTCTGTGCGCAATAGTGCTTTTGGCTTCATGCTCTTCAAAAGAAGCGGCCAAGTTGGTGCTATATGAAGGACCGCTTCGCCAAGCAGACAGCATTAAAGTATTCTATACTGAAAAGGAAATCTTAAAAACCATTCTGCAGGCCAAGAAATTAAATGAGTTTCAGAATGGAGACCGTGAATTTCCGGAAGGAGTTTACATCGAGTTTTATGACAAGACCGGCAAAATGACCTCCACCCTTCGAGCCAATACAGCTTATTTTTTCAAGGAAGAAAATAAATGGCGGGGTAGGGGTAAAGTAGAAGTAGTAAATATTGAAAAGCAGCAACAACTCAACTCAGAAGAACTTTTCTGGAAACCCGATACGAGAAAAATCTTCACGGATAAATTTGTAACCATTACCGATAAGGAAGACGTGATCTACGGTACTGGCTTGAAGGCCGATCAGGATTTGTCCAATTACTCCCTTAAAAATACATCCGGTAACGTGCATGTGAATGAATAGGTCACTAGGTACTAAGTATTAGTCAAAAAGACTCATTTCCAATGCTTTTGCCTAATGTCTAAATGTCGAATGCCTGAGGCTAATCCCTAATTATATTATCTTTGCCGTTTCATGAACCTGATTAATTCAATTTTACTCTCGTTAGCGGTTGCTTTCCTAATCATTGGAATTTATGAAATGATGGCCGTTGGAGTGAGCCAGGGCTATTGGGCGATTATGCTTTCTATAGCTCTCTTTTTTCTTTACGTCTATCGCAAGAAGAAATAAACATGGATACCAGTTTAATTCCGCTCATTCTCACTACTCTAGTATTCTCCTTTTTTTTTGCTGGAATAGAGATTGCTTTTCTTTCAGCCAATAAACTGCAGATCGAACTTCAAGGTAAGCAAGGCAAGACCTGGGGTGTGATCATGTCAAGATTCTTAAAAGATCCCTCCACATTTATTGGAACAACACTTATTGGCAATACCGTAGCCTTGGTGCTCTTTGGTATCTTAATGGCTCAGTTCATAGATCCCTTGCTCGATTTTCTCCCCGAAAATTCTAATGACGAAGTAATCCGATTGACTATTGAAACAACTGTTTCTACGTTCTTCATTTTATTTACCGCTGAATTCTTACCGAAGAGCTTATTTCTTATCAATCCCAATTTAGTTTTAGCAACTCTGGCTGTACCGTTTAATATTTGTTATTGGATATTGTACCCTCTCTCGTTTTCAATTGTAGGGCTATCCAAGTTTGTCATCACCAAAATCATGGGCTTCGACTATTCGGAAGCTCGACCTGTGTTCGGTCTTACTGATCTGAACAACTATCTTAAAAACATGATGAAAGTGAAGCACGAAGACGAGGAGATTGAGCTTGATAAGAAGATATTTCACAATGCACTTGAATTCAAGACGGTGAAGGTGCGCGACTGTATGATTCCCCGAATGGAGATTGCTTCTGTTGGTATTGATGAAGGAATTGAAACGCTGCGGAATGCCTTCGTGGAAAGTGGCCACTCTAAGATTTTGATTTATAAAGAAACGATCGATGATTTGATCGGCTACTGTCATTCGGCAGCACTGTTCAAAAAACCTTCTCGCATTGAGGAGATCATGACGCCCGTAATCATCACGCAAGAAACAGCCATGGCCAATGAGCTACTGGTTCAATTAATCAAGGACAGGAAGAGCATTGCTGTAGTTGTGGATGAATTTGGTGGTACTTCGGGCATGGTGAGTATGGAAGATTTGATGGAGGAGATTTTTGGCGAGATCGAAGATGAACATGACAGCGATGACTTGGTCGAAATGAAAGTGGATGACCACACATTTGTATTCAGTGCGCGCCTCGAAGTAGATTATCTTAATGATAATTTTGGATTAAACCTGCCTTTGGGTGAATATGAGACCCTGGGTGGATTGATTCTGTCATATACCGAAGACTTCCCCAAGCAGGGCGACACGATCACCATCATTCCCTTCACCTTTGTAATCCTCAAGACTGATAAGAGGAGAATTGACACTGTAAAAGTGATCTGGGACAAAGACATGGGGCACTCGTAATCACTCATTTTCTAACTATCAGTATTGCAGTGAGTTAATATTCGATCGCCCCTTTGGCGAATAGCAATATCGGTTTAAATTTGCACTCCTTTTTTCGGGTAATCCAAATGAGGGCGGGGAGTTTGACCGGTTCTATAAGACGAAATAAAACAGCTTAAAAATAATTTTAATTTATACTAAGGATTTATGGCATTAATTGGAACGCTCAGAACGAAGATGACAAAGTTTGTAGTAGGCTTTGTTGCTCTTGCTATGGGAGCTTTTATTGTGGGAAGCGACTTATTTGGTAGTGGACCTCGTTCCATATTTGGCGGAAGCCAAAACGATGTTGGTGAAATTGCGGGTACTAGCATTTCTCGTGAAGAATTTCAAAATGCGGTGCAAGAGCGAGAAAACGATTACCAGCTTTCTTATGGCAAGCAGCCAGGTGAGCGCGAGCGTTCATTCTTGCAGCAACAAGCTTGGGAACTACTCATCGTGCAACACGCTATTCGCAACCAGTTTGAGAAAACAGGTGTGAAAGTAACAACTGATGAAGTGTGGGACATGGTTCAGGGAAAAAATGTTGACCCTAATGTGAAGCAATCATTTACCGATTCAGCTGGAAATTTTGATCGTGCACGTGCGGTTCAATATATCAAGAGTCTGAGCATGCCAGCACCTACTAGCCCGCAGATGTATGCGCAGTGGGCCGAGAGCAAGTATCGCTGGAATTCATTTCAGAAAAACCTCGGCATCGGCCGTGAGCGTATCAAATATGAAAATTTGTTGATTAAAACGAATTACGTTACAACAGCTGAGGCTGAACGTAATTACCATGACCAAAACGATGTGGCAGAATCAAAAATACTGTTTGTTCCCTATTTCGCTTTAAGCGATTCAAGTGTGAAAGTGAGTGACAGCGATTTGAAAGATTACTACAACAAGAACAAAGAAAAATACAAGTCGAAATTCACACGTAGTCTCAGTTACGTGACTTTCCCTGTGGCAGCTTCAGCAGAAGACTCGGCCAAAGTGAGAAAAGACGCTGAAAAGATTGCGAATGATTTTAAGACCGTTGCTGATGATTCAGTCTTTGCAGTAACCAATACCGAAGGACAAAATGCGTATTCAAAATATACCATCGCGAATCTTCCTTCAACCCTTTCTAAGGATAAATTGGTTAAAGGAAATGTGATCGGCCCCTTCCTTGAAGGCGATTCTTACAAAGTGATTAAAGTGGTTAAAGTTGGATCTGATACCATTTATACGGCTAAGGCTTCACACATTTTGATTAAATGGGATGATGAAACAGCCGAGAAGAAAAAGATTGCTAAAGACAAGGCAAAGAAGATACTAGGAGAAATAAAAGCAGGTGCTGCTTTTGCTGCAAAAGCACGCGAGTTTGGTACAGATGGAACCGCATCGCGTGGCGGTGACCTTGGCTATTTTACATCTAGTCAAATGGTGAAGCCTTTCCAAAATGCGGTTTTCGCTGCCAAGAAAACAGGGTTACTTGGTGAGGTGGTCGAGACCCAGTATGGCTATCACATCATTGAAGTAACTGCTCTTAAGGATAACTCTTCCTATACAGTTGCCATTGTGGAGCTGAAAATTGCACCAAGTGACGACACACACAATGCGGCTTATTTGAAGGCCCAGACTTTTGCTGCCGGAGTGTCGAGTGTAGATGTATTCAAAGCAAAAGCAGAGAAAGAAAAGATGAATGTTTTACAAGCCAATGATCTTAATACAACAGATCAAAGAGTTAACAATCTAAACGATGCACGCAAAATGGTATCATGGCTGTTCCGCGATGGCATTGAAGGGAAAGTTTCAGAAGTATTTGATGTAGATGCTAATTACGTGGTAGCGGTGATGACTGGTGAAGCTGAAGAAGGATATCGCCCTTTTGACAAGGTAAAAGAGGAGATCACTCCAGCAGTTCGTAATATCCTTAAGGGAAAAATGATCATCACCAAGTTAAGCGGAGAAAAAGGAACGTTGGAAGAGATGGCTAAGTCTTATGGAAACGATGCTGTAATTAATTCATCTAGCGATATCAAACTTTCTTCTAACTCGATGCCTGCTGCAGGACTTGATCCTACGGCTGTAGGTAGAGTATTCTCTTTAGAAAATGGAAAGCGTTCAGCGCCATTTGCCGGAGAGAATGGAGTTATTGTTCTTGAACTTCAGAACAAAACAATTGCCCCCGAAAGTGGAAATTATGTGGCGTTAAAAGATGAATTAGTTAGAAATCTTAGCAATAAAGCTGGATTTGCTATTTCAGAAGCAATCAAGACGGGCTCAAACATTGTTGACAGACGTTATAAGTTTTATTAATCGGAATCATTAACAAAGTCGGCTGGACTCACATCCGGCCGACTTTTTTATTTCTTTAAAAAAATGGAACCCAATTGGAGCGAATCGCTACGTGAAAAATTGGACCAGCATTACATCTGGCCATCCCTCTATACTTTTAAGTTCATTGTGCCCAAGGGAAAAGAAGAAGAGGTGAAAAGCCTTTTTCCAAATCATGAGGCAAGTGAGCGCCAGTCAAAGAATGGAAATTATACCAGCGTCACCTTAAACATGATGATGCCCAACAGTGATTCTGTTATCGATGTATATGAAAAAGTTGCTGGCATCAAAGGAATTATTGCCCTGTAATCACCTCCGTCATTAACTCGATTAGAATCTCGTTTCTGTTTTCTTAAAGTTTCCCCTATATTTCTAATGATAACTAAAGTCATTGGGTATGGAATGGACAGAGCAAAACAACCGGCTGAAAAAGAATTTTAAGTTCAAAGATTTCTCTGAAGCCTTCGCATTCATGACACGTGTTGCCCTGATTGCTGAGAAAATGGATCACCATCCTTTTTGGACGAATGTGTACAACACAGTGAACATTGAGCTCTCGACTCATGATGCCGGAGATATTGTAACGGACAAAGACCGCAAACTTGCCAAAGCGATTGATCAGCTCGTTTGATGGAGAAGGAAAAAATTTCACTTTATGTAGTGCCAACACCTATTGGCAATCTTGGCGACATTACCTTGCGGGCTCTGGAAGTTCTAAAATCAGTGAATTTGATACTCGCGGAGGACACACGAACTTCTGGAAACTTGCTAAGGCATTATAGTATAGACAAGCCTCTTCAAAGTTTTCATATTTTCAATGAACATAAGGCGCTGGCATCAGTAATTACCAAATTAAAAAACGGAGAAATAATGGCTCTGGTGAGTGATGCAGGCACTCCGGGTATTTCTGATCCAGGATTTTTGCTGGTCAGGGAATGTGTGAAAAATAACTTGCCAGTAGAATGTTTGCCGGGCGCAACAGCATTTGTTCCTGCACTGGTGAAATCAGGGTTTCCTACGGATAGGTTTGTGTTTGAAGGATTTTTGCCTCATAAAAAAGGACGCCAGACACTGCTGAAGCAATTGGCCGAGGAGGAGCGCACAATTGTTTTTTATGAATCTCCACACAGGTTGGTGAAGACGTTGGAGCAAATCAAGGAATTTTTTGGAAATGAAAGAATAGTTTCGGTCTCTCGAGAGCTTACCAAAATGCACGAAGAGACATATACCGGAAACGTAGAAGAGGTGATCGCCCATTTTACGGCAAAAGAAGTAAAGGGTGAAATTGTACTGATTGTCAAAGGCAAGGAAAGAAATGCGACAAAAGAGGAGGATTAGTCTTTTAAGTTGAACAGAAATTATTTTGAGACGTTATATGTAATTGCCTTCAAATTCAATGGATCTACAGGATATCGAGAAAAATGTTATTGAGTTAAGCAGTGAAGTGGCCAGCTTCATTCGCAATGAGAGGCTGACATTCGATCATTCGCGCATTGAACAAAAAGGCACATTTACCAACCTGGTATCTTACGTAGACAAAGAATCTGAGCGCAAAATAGTTACCTCTCTTAAGAAAATCCTTCCGGGTGCCGGATTTCTGGCAGAAGAAGGCTCTGATGCCAAAAGTGAAAACCAGTATTTGTGGATCATCGATCCCTTGGACGGTACAACTAATTTTTTACATGGTGTTCCAATTTTTGCCATCAGCATAGCGTTGATGCGAAATGATGTACCTGTACTTGGTGTAGTGTATGAAGTGAGCCATGATGAATGTTTTCATGCGATTGAAAATGGCAAAGCTTACTGCAACGAAAAAGAAATACGAGTCTCACAGATTTCATCGCTGGATGAAAGTTTGTTAGCCACCGGTTTTCCTTATTATCACACAGAGAAAAAAGATCAGTATCTCGAAATCATTAAGGCATTTTTAGAGAAGACACATGGGATACGCAGGCTTGGCAGTGCAGCTATTGATCTAGCCTATGTGGCTTGCGGTCGTCTTGAAGGTTTTTTTGAATATGATCTCAAGGCATGGGATGTGGCCGGAGGAGCATTTATTTTACAACAAGCGGGAGGGAAAGTCTCTGATTTTAAAGGAGGAAATAATTTCTTATACGGAGGCGAACTCTGCGCCACAGGAAATATTCACGAACAAATGCTCCAGGTGATTCAGGAGAAGTGGTTCAAATAATCGCTAATGAGTCAATCTTCCATAAAAAAATATCGCCCCGTATAACGAGGCGATATCCATGGAGAGTTTCAGCCTTTTACTGTTACCAACTCATTCCAAAAAATCCGCGTTGACTTTGCATAACCATGGCAATGATTATCACCAGTGCAATGGTGTTGAAAGTAAACATGCGTTTATGCTTCGCAGTGTCATCCGTAAGTTTTTTCATGGTGATCCTCGCCATAGTAATCAATACCACCGCGATGATCATTCCCAAAAGGTGTTCTACTAGCCAATAACGGGCAATGCTATTCTTCATTGACTCACCGCTGAAAATCACAACAGGGCTAACAAAATACAAAATCAGTCCTAGTAACAATTGAGTGTGGGTTGAAATAAAAAGGAAAAGGCTTAGTTTATTGTCGGTGGTGCCGAATGCTGATTTGCTCTGCATTGCCATGAAAGCACGTACAATAACTGTAAGCAATAAAGCAAGTAGAATAAAGCGATTAACTGAGTGAAGAACTAAAATGAATGAATGCATAGGTTTAATTTTTCGGAAAATTACAACTTTAAGGTTAAACAAAACCAAGGCGCGAAGTCTAAATAAAATTGGGGAAATGCTGGGTTGTTGTTTACTTTGAAAGGAATATGAAACGAATTCTTATTTTATTTTTGGTAATCGTCTTTCGTTTTGCTCAAGCTCAGCCGGACACTGTAAATGTGGGAGCTTATGTAATGAGCGTGCATGATATCAACTTTCACGATAAGGAGTATACCGCGCGCTTTTGGCTATGGTTTCTATATAACAATGAAAATTTCAATTTTCTAAGGCAGCTTGACATCACCAATGCGAAATCGATTGATGAGCCCCAGCTACTTCAAGATAGTCTGCAGGGAAAAATATATTCCATGCTCAAAATGAAATGCACGATGAAGGAGAACTGGAATGTGGAGGATTTTCCTTTCGATCAACAGCATTTAAAAATTCAGATTGAAAACACCTTATTTGATAAGAACGATCTTGTATTTAGGCCCGATGTGAAAGGAAGCAAATTCGACTCTGACGAAACCCTTGCAGGGTGGGATATCCGCAACTTTCGGGTGAGTGTAATAGAAAATGCGTATGAAACTGGCTTTGGCGATGACCGGCCAGATAAAAGCAATCAGGTGTTTTCGGCTTTCATAATTCAAATGGACATTGCACGTAACGCGTGGGGCTTGTTCCTCAAAATTTTTGTGGGAATGTACATTGCATTTCTGATTGCGATGATAAGTTTTGCTCCACATCCTGGTGAGCTTGAGCCAAGATTTGGATTGCCCGTGGGTGGGCTCTTTGCAGCTGTCGGTAATAAATACATTATCGATTCTGTTTTGCCCGAGTCAACTACATTCACATTGGTAGATTCGCTTCATGCGATCACGTTCTTCACCATTTTTGCCATACTTGTTGTTTCGGCTACGTGCTTGAAACTTCAAGAGATGGGAAAAAATGAGCTTTGCATGCGCGTCAATAAAATTGGCGCCTGGGTTATTGGAGTCACTTATTTTCTTGCCAATATAATTTTAGTCGGGATAGCGATTGGCGAGTAACTAGACTTTATTTTTCGTATCGATCACAATCGTGACCGGCCCGTCATTTAATAATTGCACTTTCATGTCAGCGCCAAACTCACCGGTTTGCACAGCCTTGCCAAGCTGATTTGAAATTTCTGTTACAAATTTCTCGTAAAGTGGAATGGCAATTTCTGGCTTTGATGCTTTGATGTAACTAGGCCGGTTTCCTTTTTTGGTGCTGGCATGTAAGGTGAATTGACTAACCACGATAATATCGCCTCCATCATCTTTTACACTTACGTTCATCACGCCCTCGGCATCATCGAAAATGCGAAGGTTAATAATTTTCCCCGCAAGCCACTCGATATCTTCATTGTTATCCGCATCTTCAATTCCCAAGAGCACCAATAATCCTTTTTCTATTTTGGATTTTACTTTTGCATCGATCGTGACGGAAGCCTCTGAAACGCGTTGGATGACAGCGATCATTAATTAGAAATTTTGAATCTCGTTGGATTCATGAATAAAAAAGCCTGATTGCTCACGTTTAGCAAATGACAGCATCGCTCTGGCTACCTTAATTGATTCAATCGCCAGGTATTTTTTAGGAATGAGCCAACTGAAGATTTTGTAAAATATGATAGCGGCTTCTTCGCCACTGCGTTGTTCCTTTCGAGGCCCCATCAATAACGAGGGGCGGAAGATGTGACAAGTATTAAATCCAATTTGCTGAATTGATTGCTCGGCTTCACCCTTTATTTGATTGTAAAAAATAGAGGAGTTTTTATTAGCGCCCAGAGCTGAGATGAATAAGAAATTCCTTGCGCCATTCTCATTTGAGATTTTCGCCAATGCCAATGGCGCATCGAAATCCACCGCGCGAAATGCTTCTTTTGATTTTGCCACTTTCATTGTCGTACCAAGACAACAGAAAACATCATCTGCCTTTAATTCGTCACGATGATTGGATAACTCACTTAGTTTACAAACAACATTGATAAGCTTCGGATGGGCAATCGTCAAGTTTTTCCGACTGATCGCAATGATTTTAGAATAGCCATCATCCTTTAAAAGCAATTCTAGTAATTGCCCGCCAATCAAGCCGGTACTTCCGGCCACCAAAGCGGTTTTCATTGGCTAAAACGTTTGCTGAATTTCCTTTTTCAGTTCACTGAGAGCATGGCCAATCGGGTCCATCTTTCGGTCCATTACATGCTCGAAAATCTTTTTGGCGAGATCAATACCTGTTGATTCGTTGGTCATCAGCCCGGCCGATTCATTGATCAACACAATCAAATCTTCTTTAGCATTGCGAACTTGATTCCAGACTTCTTCAGTCATGTAAACTTGTTGCGATACGTTGTGATTGTATTCGTTCCGAATTTCATCGAGCAATACCTTTTGAAAATCTTTAGCGGTATAAGCTGGGTTGTTAAGTCGAATGAGGAGATTCTGGGGCGAAATGCGTTCCAGAAAAAGTGTGATGCGTTCATACGCCTGAAGTCGAGCCGGTAAAATGGTCTCGATGCTTCGGGTACGCACTTCCAATTTTCTCATTTCAATTTCCCTGGTGATAAAAGCACGCACAGTCAGATACACTGCATACAATACCACTGAGGCAGGCACAAGGATTTTAATAAATTCGATAAGAGCTTCCATAAAAAATATTTACTAGAAAATTAACTATTTTATGAGGATGTTTGTTTTCTCCCAGACTTCAAATATACATGTTTGATAATCTCAAGCCAGTAGCACTTACACCTCTTGCCGCAACCGAAGCCCGGAAGATCATGCAGACCAAGAATATTCCAGAGGGATATGGTCTGCGCATAGGGGTGCGTGGTGGGCACGGTTGTGGTGGTGTTTCGTTCATCATCGGTTTTGATAAACGAAAGGAATTTGATCTTTCTTATGAAGTAGAAGGAATTAATGTTTTCATTGATAAGAAACATACCATGTATCTCATCGGTAAGGCTGTGGATTTTTATGAAGGAGCCGATGCAAGAGGGTTTATTTTCATCGAGCAAGAAGCTATAGAGAGGGGAGGCTGGCATAAAACGGACGCAAATAAACAGACGTAAGTATCAAGATTTGAGTAGTAAAGAGTTAGCCCTTGTTCTTGCTGTATTTTCTTACGTCTTAATACTTACATCTTATGTCTCTCTACTACTACGCTCGCCTTTTTACACACTCCACCGATCGGAGGATTGAACTTTGATATTTTTACTTCGGCATTTTTTGCACTGGCAAACTTGTTGAGAATTGTTTCTGCCATGGTGTGGGCAACGGTTTCGAGTAACTTCGAAGGTCTTTCCATCTCGGCTTTCACCAATGCATACAAATCTTCGTAGTTGATGGTGCCACGCAGGTCATCCTGAAAAGCAGAATCTTGAATTTCTGTTTCAACGATTACGTCTACTTCAAACTTATTACCTGAGGATCGCTCGTGCGGATAGACTCCGTGATAAGCATGAAACTCAAGCCCTTCCAGCGAAATTTTCCCGGTCATTGAATTTCGTCAAAGAAGGAGCGCTGCGTTTTCATGACCTCGGCCATAGAAGGCTTTGCAGGTTCAGGCTGAGGAATGGGTGCCGGTGCCGGGGTTGCAGCTGATTCTGTTTTTTTTAATTCGGCTTCTACCTCAGCATTTGGGAAAAGAGATTTTTTAGTCTCTCGTTTGGCCATGGCCAAATGTTGATCCGGATCAAATTCATGAATCTTTGCACGTTCTACCCGATCGATAGTTTCATTGGCAATTCGTTTCAAATCACCAAGCAAGTTTTCTTTGTGTAACTCAAGGTTTTTATAGTGCTGTCCCAGTGATTTGAGGCGTTCTTCCATTTCAGCCAACATTTGTTTTGAAAGCGCTTCGGCTTCTTCGATCGTATTTTTGGCCCTGTTCTTTGCCTCATTGATCATGGCATCGGCATTCAACTGGTTTTCGCGCAATATCAGCTCGGCCGTTTTGATGGCTTGTTCAATTGTATTAGCCCCGGTGTCTTCGGCCGTTTTCAATGTTTTAAATAGTGAGCTCTCTACTTCACGTAGCTTATTTACTTCTTTCTCAGTGGCTTCGAGTTTGATCCGCAATTCTTTGCATTCATCAATGGTGCGTTCCCACTCTTGTGAAAGAGACTGCAGAAATGCGTTGACTTCATCTTTGTCGTATCCGCGAAGCGTACGTTCAAAAGATCTTTGACGGATTTCAATTGGCGTGATCTTCATAATGCTTTAAAATTTTTAGTTTAAAAAATAATTCAACTCAGTTTAAAAAATTCCCTTCGGAGGGATTAAAATAAAAGTCTGTATTAGAACACGTTACAAAAATAGTAAATCCCAGACAGAAATGGAACGGTCATCGCTGGCACTTACCAATTGGTTATTAAACGCTGTCCAAAGGAGTTTATTTACCGAGGTGCCATGCCCGGCATGCCTGCCCTTGTCGATTACTTTGAGAAGCTTCAAATCAGCCGTATCCCAAATCTTAATTGACTTATCCATGCTACAGGTGGCGAAATGTTTTCCGCCTGGCGAGAACGCTAGGTGATTAATGGCATACATGTGGGCTACAACTTCTTCAGCTTGGTTATAATTCGAACGAACTTCCCAGGCTTTTAGTCTTGCGTCACGTGCTCCGCTGAGTAAAAACTTCTCACTGGGCTCATAGGTCAACGCAAAAACCGAATTGTTGTGAGCTTTGAACTCATGTTTAAGTTGATAATCCTGTAAACTGAAAATGCGAATGAAATGATCACTGAAGCCCACCGCTATTTCACCTGATGATTTATTGATGGCGATGGCACGTGCGCTTTTTTCGCTTGGAGCAATTCTCTTTTTGACAATCCATTTTTCTAAATCCACAATCGTTACGATTCCATCACCGGTGCCAATGATCAAGTAGTTTTCAAAAGATTGGATATCAAAAATCGCAGCGGAGGTCAGTTGAAGAGAAGCGACTTCTTTTTTAGTTTGGCAATCGATCAAATGGATCCCCGAATAATTTTGCCCAATTACAAGTAATTTTCTGTTGTTTAAATAATGCAAGGCATAAACTGAGTTTGGAAGCTGGGCAATCAGTTCACCATCATCTTTATCTTTCAAGTTCCATAAGGCCACCATTCCATCGCCTGCCCCCGAAAAAAACAAGTGCGATTCGTTGGCCTGTTGCAATGTGTAAACACTATCGCGATGACCGGTGAAGGCGTGAAGTTTATTGACTTGGACTTTGCTCAAGATTCTGAAAAGAATATTTTTGACAAAATTGAGTGAATAAAACCGATTGCCAATGCCTCTCAGAGAATTTCATCAAATAGGAATGCAAAGTGGCTGGGCAGTTTGGCACATCACAGAAAGCGAATCTCAATTATCCAATGGAATCATTGGCAGCGCCCCTGAAGAAATTGTAAATGAAAAGAAACGACTGGAATGGTTAGCGAGCCGTCAACTGATTTTAACGCTTTGTAATCATCTGGGCCTTCGGTTTTTTGGCCTTCGGAAAGATGAATTCGGGAAACCGTTTCTTGAAAAATACCCTCATCACCTTTCACTCTCACATTCATTTCCGTTCGTGGCTGCTCAGGTGGATTACGATCATCCGGTGGGGATTGACCTTGAACAACCCCGCCAAAAGCTGTTGAATATTGCTCCAAGAATTATGTCCTCTGCTGAATTGAAAGATGCAGGCAGCGACATCATCAAGCATTGTGTGTATTGGTGTGCAAAAGAGACTATGTTCAAAATCCACGGCATCGGTGGATTGCATTTTAGCAATCAACTCAACGTAACACCATTTCTATTGCAAGAAGAAGGAAATCTGATCGGAATAATTTCTGAAAAGAATACAGAGACGAAAGTAGAGTTATGTTACGAAGTGAACCCCGATTTCGTGCTGGTTTATACCAAGCAATAGAATTCATGAATTGAGTAAGATTGTGGTCGAACTACATTCTCTATCCGCCTAAAATCATTTATCTTTAAAAGAAAAACCCCAATGCGAAGCCCCCTATTGCTCTTACTTTGTCTGTCTTGGCTATTCACCTCCGCTCAAGAAATCAGTCCACGGTATGAATTGGTGAAAATGAACGATCAAGTGAATACGCGCTACAATGAAGTTTCACCGGTGATTTCGCCTGACGGAAAGAGCCTCTACTTTGTGGTGGCAGATCATCCGGAGAACAACTATGGCAAGGAAAATTCGCAAGATGTTTGGGTAACAACGCTTGATGACAAAGGAGAATGGGCGAAGGCAAAACATCTCGGTTCACCTTTTAATCAGAATCAATATAACGCGGTTTTTAATTTTCTTCCCGATGGCTCACAGTTTATTCGTGGCGGCCGCTCCAAAAACGAAGTTGGATTTTCAATTGCTAGCACCTCAGGCAGCCTGAAGGAGCTCAAGGTTACCGATTTTGATAAAATGAATAAAGGTATTTTTTATGGAGCCACCCTTTCGGCTGATGGGAAGCAAATGATCATTTATTTTTCTGAGAGGCCAAAAGATAAATTCAGCGACTTGTATCTGAGCAGTATGCAACCCGATGGACATTTTTCGAAGCCAGTGAAAATGAAGCTCAGCTCAACCGGAGATGATTTCTCGCCATTCATTGCGCCCGATCAGAAAACGCTGTACTATGCGAGCAACCGCTTTGCCAAGGATCGGGTAGGTGGGACTGACGTTTATAAGACCACCCGACTAGATGACTCTTGGCAGAATTGGAGCGAGCCCGTTAACCTCGGTCGTGCTGTCAATACGGGTGCCGATGACGCTTATTTTTCCATCGATTCAAAAGGAAATATTTTCACTGCTCGTGCAGGAGCAAAAGTCGATGGAGGAAATTATGATTTGCTAATTCTGAGGCCACGCAACATTAACATCACGCTGACGGGAACGACATACAATCAGAAAACAAAACAACCTATTGCTGGCGCCAATGTGGATGTGAAATTGAAAGAGTTGAAGCAGCCCATTAGTTTAAAATCAGCGGCTACGGGAAAATTTGAAACGCGAATTCCCGAAGTGGATAATTATAATATCGCTGCGAATGCGTCAGGGTATCTTCCCGCAGCAAGTGATCATAAAGTACCGAAGCTTAACCGCGATACCACTTTGCATGTTGATATTTATTTGACTCCGTTAGCCAAGCAATTGTCTTTAGCTGGCGATGTGCTTGATAAAAAGACGAACAACAAAGTGCCGGCACCAAAAATTTCACTGGTTCAAAAAGGCAATTCATCCACAATGTCACCGGTGGCAGATGGTGGCAGTTACAAACAAGACGTTGCGGGGTTTGGCTGGTATGTTTTTAATGTAACAGCAGAAGGATACCTCAATGCAACGGATAGTGTACAAATCATTGATGAGAATACGATTCCAGTGATTAAGAACATTATCATGACTCCAATCGAAGTGGGGATCACGGTGCGATTAAAGAATATTTATTTCGATTTTGACAAGACTACTTTAAAATCAGAATCCTATGTGGAGTTGAATAAAGTGGTGGATTTCTTAAAACAGAATTCACACGTATCGATAGAGATTTCAGGCCATACGGACAGCAAAGGATCGGATGAATACAACCTCAACTTATCACAGGGGCGGTCTCAATCAGTAGTTGACTACCTGGTAAGTCAGGGGATTGATAATACAAGATTGCAAGCGCATGGTTATGGCGAAACGAAACCCATCGATACCAACGAAACCGATGACGGCCGTGCCAACAACCGAAGGGTAGAGTTTACCATCCTGAAAATTTAAACATTGATTTCGGTTCCATCATTTTAATTATCCAAATGAGATTATTCTGCTTGCTCTATTTTGTGGGGTTGCCTGGTTTATTGTGCGCCCAGGACACGATTCAATTCTCCATTGTTTCATCAGGGAAAAAAGTGGGAAGCCATTGGGTATATTCTAGTGAACCCAATTCTTATCAATTGTTTTATGAGTTCAATGACCGCGGACGAGGGCCAAAACAAAATGTTATTTTAAAGACGGACGCTAAAGGATTACCTATTTACCGCGAATTGACTGGCGTGGATTACTTCAAGGCTCAGGTAAAAGAGACTTTTGAAATTAAGGATGGAATTGGGCATTGGAAAAATAATATTGAGCAAGGCGAAAAGAAACTTTCATCAGAAGCTATTTACTCAGCACTTAATACTACCCCGGCTGAGATTGAATGGGCTTTAGCAGCAATGCTTAAAAACCCGGAACACAAGATTGACGTGTTGCCATCGGGGTTCCTCCAGGCAAATCATATTAAGAACCACGTCCTTCCGGTTAATGGATTTAAAGAGGAGTTTGCATTGTATGAATTTACTGGTGCTGGTGGTGCGCCTTCGCACGCTTGGTTTACTCCTAAAAATAAATTCTTTGCAGTCGTCAGCGGATGGAATGCAATTATAGCCAAGGGTTATGAAAATTTTGCAGATGAACTCTATCAAGCTCAAAAGAAAGCTGAGCGGGATTATTTTGGATTTCAAGCCAATAAGTTTACACAAAAATTCAGTGTGCCTATTGTGTTTTCTAACGTTACTGTTTTTGATGCAGTGAAAGGAAAATATTTAGGTAGTCAACATGTAATTGTAGAGAACGGTAAGATCACCGCAGTTGGAAAATCGAAGTCAATAAAGATCCCAGCCAACTCAAAAGTAATAGACGGAACGGGAAAGGTGCTAATGCCGGGCCTGTGGGATAATCATGCCCATTACGATCCAACCCAAGGGTTATATCATTTAGCGGGGGGTGTAACTAACATCAAAGATATGGCGAATGGTTTTGATCTGCCCGAAACAAAGCAGAGGTTAGATAAAGATGAATTGCTTGGTCCGGAAATTTCGATCATGTCTGGCTTCATTGATTTTGCCGGGCCTTTTGCCGGACCAACGGGGAAGATTGTGAAGACATTGGATGAGGGAATTGATGCAGTTAATTTCTATGCCGATCGTGGCTATCAACAAGTAAAATTATACAGTTCCATTCCGGTTGACTGGGTGAAACCTTTATCAGCTCAGGCGCATAAGAGAGGCTTAAAGGTTTGCGGTCACATTCCTTCGTTTATGACAGCCGCGCGCGCAGTGAATGATGGTTATGATCAAATCATTCACATGAATATGGTTATGCTCAATTTCATGGGAGATACCCTCGACACTCGTTCCATGGGAAGATTTATTAAAGTAGCAGCGCGCGCAAAAAACATCGACATTAATAGTAAAGCGGTAAAAGATTTCATTCAGCTTTTGAAAACAAGAAAAATAGTTGTTGATCCTACATTGGCAATTTTTGAAGGGATGTTTACCAATGATGAAGGAAAACTGGCTCATGGCTATGAAAATACCAAGGACCAGTTGCCCGTTGAATATCGGAGAAGTCTTTACACTGGTGGACTTCCTACGCGCAAGGGGCATGAGAGTGATTACAATCAATCATTTGATTCCATGTTGAAGATGCTCAAACTTTTGAATGACAATAAAATAACTTTTGTTCCGGGCACAGATGATTTTCCGGGGTTTGCTTTGCACAGGGAGTTGGAACTTTATTCTAAAGCAGGAATTCCTAATGCAAAGGTTTTACAAAGTGCCACTTTAATTTCGGCACAAGTTGCTGGGAAAGAAAAGGAATTTGGTTCTGTGCAAGTTGGTAAAAAAGGAAATTTGATTTTAGTCAGTGGCGATCCGCTTAAAGACATGAGCGATATTCGCAAAGTAGAAATGGTGATGAAAAACGGAAACCTATACGACCCTCAGGCGATGTATCAATCTTATGGGTTTGGGTTCTGGAAATAAAATCAGGTAAAATCCTTAGGTGGTTTTTGTTAAACCTGAATTATGCAAGGCGCATTGAAGATCCTTCGTCAGCTTGATTTTCTTCCAGAATGGATTTTACTTCGTCATAATCTTTTTCAAAAATATGGAGACGTACGCCCGGAAAAATTGCATTTCTGATCGGGTAAAGGTTTGTTAAATGTTCATCCGTCAGGAAACAGGGAATACCGTGGGCATCTAATTTGGTTTGAGCTAAGTTGGCCTCAACCACCGTATCATAAGCGCGAAAAACAATTATTTTTTCTTGAGGTTCTGTCATAATAGGCTTACCACACAATTATGTGAGGCGCTGCATTTATAAAGTTACCAATTTCGTTGAGTTAAGCCCCAAAGCCATGGTCGCCAAAATGAGTAACAAACTATTTGTTTTTTTTGTTTTCGATTGCCATTTTACTGATGTTGATCCTTTTCAGTAATTAGATTAGCCGTTCTTTCTACCGGTTTTCAGTTTTGTAAGAGTTTCACGAACCGCAATGGCTGGCAGAGAGGTTTTGTTTTTATCGATGTAGCTTTTGAGATCGGTTCTATGAAGTTTCACCATGCTGCGGAGTAACCACGAAATGGCTTTGGTAATCAGTATTTCTTTTTCATGTTTCAGTGAATCGATCATTTGAAAAGCCTGGGTTGATAATCTTTTATCATCCGATCGAGTAAGAGGTTTACAGAGCAACACGAGTGATGCTCTTCGCTTATTGATGTTTTTGCTTTTGTTCAACTTGATCAATACTTTTTTCCATGAAGTCCAATTTTCCAAAACATGATCGACTTTGAAGTGCCCGTAACACAGCGTATCAATTTCCGCCCAACCTTGAAGGTGATTCAACCACTGATCTAAAATCTTCGGATCAAATTGCTCCAAATTCTTGCGGTTGAAGTCGAGGAAAATTCCCCCGAGCATTTTCTCCGTTGATGAGGGCGCTTTGATTAGTAAGGTGATTAATTGAAAAAAATCTTTAGGCGTTAGGGTTTGAGGGTTGCACCAATTTTTGCCCACGCTCCTGAGCTTGGGCATACTGATGGCATAACGCTTATTGGTATTACCTAAATAATTATCGAGAAAGGTCTGTTTCGTTGGTTGCCCTGAGTTTTTGATGATTTCATTCAATAGTTCTTTGTGAAGAGCTGGAATTTTCATGGGCGAAAATTATTTTAAGTGTGTCAATCCTTTATCTTATTTTTGCATCGAATTTAATGGGAATCATTCAATTTTTCCCTCCTTTGGCTCCGTAGTACAATGGATAGTATTTCAGATTCCGATTCTGAAGATGCAGGTTCGATTCCTGCCGGGGTCACCAAAAAGGCGCTAAAGAATTTTCTTTAGCGCCTTTTTTTGTCGACAAGCAACGTATTTCTTGTCTCAGCTGATCCCTTACTTCTAAGGATACCGGTAAAACGTCTTACTTACAATACGCCAGCCTTCAGTGAATTTGTACAACAACAAATGGTCTGTGAAAATCTTTTTACCAGAGCGATTGAGCTCTAGCACTACACTTGCAGATGTTCCTGCCACGGAGACGCTTATAAATTTTCCTTCCACTTTTGCCTGATTGGCGTTGATACCCCCACTCCGGTTCTTTTCAATATTCTTAATCCATTCGTCTATCGACAAAGGCTTTACTTCATTCTCCATCAGCCGGAGCATATTGAATGATGAGTGAAACCCTTTACGTATGCTTTCGATTGGTCCGTTGTTATGAATGCCTTCGATGTAAGCGTTGGTGATTACTTGCTTCACATCTTCCTCATCGGTTTGTGCAGTCGCAACAAAACTTACAACTGCAAACAGCAGCGCTGAAATTATTTTCATAAAAATAGTTTTTCCAGCTTAAACTGAACGGGAAAATAAATGTTTCAGATTTACTTATTCTTAACAAACTCAACCTCCACCCGATCATTGAGATGGCTGAGATTACCGGTTTCAGGATAGATTGGTACAGCTCCTCCTTCGCCTTTGGTGCTCATCCGATTGGCTTCAATGCCTTCTTGAACCAAGTATGCCTTCACCGTTTCTGCACAGGCAAGCGATAATTCCTTTGCTGAAAGCGTTCCCTTTTTGTTGCCTTTGTCGAAGGCAAAGAATTTAGTACTGGTGCCCATCGTTGCGGTCTCGCGAGATTTTTTGCCGTTGACGTATCCGTAAATTTTGATTTTGTACTTCGGGTTATCCTTCATTATCCTCACGAGCGCATCGAGTTCGTTTTGAGATTGAGGTTGCATGATTGATGTGTTCTTAAAGAAATGAACATTGTTGAAATCGATGTAATCACCCTTGCTTGCTTTTTCAAGTGTGAGTGTGATGATCTCCTCATTTTGAGATCCTTTCTCTCCTTGCGGATCGGCATAATTAAAAGATAAGAGACTCTCTTTGTATCCGGGAATTTGCGTTACGATTCCGTAGGCGCTATTCTTGTTTGCGGGAGCTTCGAGATAGGTGATTTCTCCACTTTTGATAAGGCGATACTGTGTTGCACCAACAGCCTCTGCCAATTGAATATTGCCAAACAATTCTTTGCCATCATCTTTACTGACTACTTTAAAATAGAATGGTTTGCCTTTTGGTTTTTTTACAACTGCTGGAATTTCTTTTTTCAGAGCAGATGAATCAATAACAGGAGTAATGGTATTTGTAGTATCAACCGAAGGCGTAACAACTACTGGTTCTTTTACCGGTTCAACTATTGGCTCTGGTTTGGGTTCGACTTTCGGCTCAACCTTTGGTTCAGGCTTTGGTTCTACTTTAGGTTCGGGCTTAGGCTCAACCTTGGGCTCTGGTTTGGGTTCGACTTTTGGCTCTTCTACTTTTGGCCCTGTCTTTACCACATTTTGCTCTTCACCGAGACTACCCACAAAAATCCATGCATCCTTATAGTCAGTTTCCTTTCTAATCTTCGACATGAAAATGTAAGCTGTCATCTTATCATCATTGCTCATGAGGTACACATAATACAATTTGCTTTGGGGACTAATTGCATATTGCGCTGTGAACCCATTCTTATTGGCATTTTCGGTAAAGCGAACAGCATTATCGAGAATGCGGAACACACCAATAGTTACATAATTGGATTTTGGTACTGGATTATCTTGGGCGAGAAGATTAAAAGAGATTAAAGCAAGAAACGAGACAAAAGCGTAGAACTTAAATTGCTTCATTGGGTTTGTGGTATTCAATTCAAGTTATGAATAATTTTTGTATTGAGTAAAGTTTCCAGTTGGGGAACTAAACCCTAATACAATCGCTTAGAGCTAAATTATATTTAACCAAACACCGCAAGAAAACGTATTTGCAATCCATAGTCGATTTCTAATCTTTACTGCTCATTTATAAGACATGCCAGACAATAAAAAACTCACTGCCGTCATTTTACTCATTACCCTTTCACTCATTTGGGGTACATCGTTTATACTTATCAAGCAGGGTCTGAAAGTTTTTTCGCCTGACCAGCTGGGTGCGCTGCGGGTGGCTGCAGCTTTTATTTTTATGCTTCCTATGGCAATTCAGCATTTAAAAGAACTGAAGTCATCCGATTACCCAAAGCTTTTCATTTCGGGTATGCTGGCCGTTTTCATTCCTGCTTTTTTATTCGCCATCGCTCAAACTCATCTGAATAGTTCGCTGGCGGGAATTTTAAATACACTTTCACCCATTTGGACCATGATCCTCGGGGCTATGTTTTTTAGTCAGCGCTTTCGCGGATGGGCCGTCTTCGGAATCATTATCAGTTTCGGTGGATGCATCATTCTTGCGATGGCAAGGCCAGGCGGTGGCCTCGGAGCTTTTAATGTTTATGCACTTCTGATCGTGTTGGCTTGTGCATGCTATGGTATCAATCTCAATTTCTTAAAGTTCAAAGTGAACTACCTTCAGCCCATGACCATCATCAGTGTGTCGCTGTTGCTGATCGCGCCATTGGCTTACGTTTACTTATTCGGCTTTACCGACTTCACCTATAGAATGGTAAATGTAGAAGGCGCGTGGAAAGCATTCGGCTTTGTAATCATTTTAGCGTTGATGAGTACGGCCGTAGCTAATTTACTTTTCTATAAGCTGTTAAAGATTTCTTCCCCTCTCTTTGCAAGTTCCGTGACTTATGTAATGCCGATTGTTTCAGTGATGTGGGGGTTGATCGATGGAGAGACCTTATTATTGGGTCACTTTATTGGAATGGCTCTCATCTTAGGTGGGGTATTTTTAGCTAACCGCAAGTAGTTTATTTGCAAAGACCTCGTGGTTCGACTTTCTTCGCGACTCATAATTTGATCCCGATGAAGAAAATTCTAATCCTTCCAATTGTAATTCTCATTTCTTGCAATTCAGCAAGAGATCCCAAGGAGAAATCGAAAGCTGAAATTATTCAGGTTGAAAAAGATTTTGCTCAAGCGGCTAAGGAAAAAGGAATTGCCAATGCGTTTTACGCTTTTGCCGATGACAGCGCTGTGATTAGAAGAGGCCCCGGTGTAATCAAGGGCAAGGAAGCAATTAAAGCCTTCTATGAAAAGCAAAAAGACCAGAGTGAGCTCACCTGGTCGCCCGATTTTGCCGATGCGTCAGGGGATTTAGGATATACCTATGGTAAGTTTACTTTTTCAGTAAAAGATTCGACCGGCAAGGTGAATGAAGTAAAGGGATACTTTCACACCGTGTGGAAGAAACAAAAAGACGGAACCTGGAAATTTGTTTGGGATTAACCCAACGCCTCTACTTCTTCCACTTCGTCAGGCATCATTTTCTTGAAAAGATTTTCAATGCCGGCTTTCAAAGTAATAGTAGAAGAAGGACAGCCGCTGCAAGAACCTTGCAAAGCAACTCTCACGCGCTTGTTTTCATATGAATGAAAAGTGATTGCACCGCCATCCTGCTCCACCGCGGGGCGAATGTATTCATCCAAAATGGTTTTTATTTTCTTGATCGTCTCTGTTTCCTCTTGCTGAGGGATGGGGATTTCCTTTTTATCAAGAATGAGTTTGCCTGACTCCAGGAATGTTTTGATGTGTTCTTTTAAGGTATCCTGAATTTCGAGCCACTCCACATCTTCTTTTTTAGTGACGGTAACGAAATTGCTCATGTAAAATACCCGGTCTACAAACGGATACATAAAAAGCTCTTGTGCCAAAGGAGCATCCTCAGCCTCAGCCGGAGTTGGGAAATCAAAGCTCATGCCCTCAGGAACAAGCATTTCGTTGACCACAAACTTGAGCGAATTGGGGTTGGGGTTACTTTCTAGGTAAATATGGATGGTTTTAGGAGCAGCCTTAAGCATAAGATTCTTTTGTTAAGCCAACAAAATTACGCAAATTAAGTTCATGGGCAGGGTAAATTGAGGAGACTAACAACTATTAGGCATTAACTATTATCTTCGCGGTTCTTAATTTTTTAAAGTGAAACAGAAGACCCTCTACCTCCTCATATTTCTTTTTGCCTCCATTGCAATCCTGTTGGGCGTTGTTGACCATTACACGGTAAGTATCAATGAATCTATTCTTTCCGTCAGCCGGTGGTTGGTTTGGGTTTCAATGATTTATCTCGCTATTCAAAGAAAATCACTGACCACTTGGATCGTGATTGCCATGATGCTGGGTTGCGAAATCGGATTTTCGTTTCCGAAGATGGCCATTCACATGGATATATTCAGCGGTATTTTCCTTCGGCTGATCAAGACCATTATTGCTCCACTCATTTTTTCAACCCTCGTGGTTGGTATTGCTGCTCACTCTAATTTGAAGCAAGTGGGAAGGATGGGATTAAAAGCCATCATCTATTTTGAAGTGGTAACAACACTTGCACTTTTCATTGGTCTGGCCGCCATCAACATTTCTAAAGCAGGTGAGGGCGCGAAGATTGAAATACAACAATCGCAGGCCATGAAAGCGGAGAAGCTGCTGGCGCAAAAAGAATCACACAATGTGATCCTCGATATTTTTCCCGAAAACATTGCTAAGGCAATTGCAGACGGACAAGTTCTTCAGGTAGTAGTGTTCACCATCTTATTTGCTGCCGGGCTTGCGATGGTGAGTGAAGAAAAGAGAAAGCCCATGCTTCATTTTGCTGAGAGTCTTTCTGAAGTAATGTTTAAGTTTACACACATCGTCATGTACTTTGCACCTTTTGCCGTTTGTGGTGCGCTGGCGTATTCCATTGCTTCTTTTGGTTTTGATGTAATCAAAAACCTTGTTATGCTGGTAGCAACACTTTATGCTGCACTCCTCGTTTTTATTTTATGCGTTTTGGTTCCTATAGGTTTCATTATCAAATTGAATTTCAAAAAATTCATCGCAGCAGTTACCGAGCCGGTGACCATTGCTTTCTCTACGGCTACCAGTGAATCTGCATTACCGAAAGCGATGGAGAACCTGGAGGCGATGGGCATCCCTCGCAAAGTAGTTTCATTTGTGCTTCCTACCGGTTATAGTTTTAACCTCGATGGAAGTACGCTTTATCTTTCCCTCGCTTCTGTATTTGTAGCACAGTTGGCAGGCATGGATCTTTCCATTGGTGAACAAATAAAAATGGTATTGATTCTCATGCTCACCAGTAAAGGTGTGGCGGGTGTGCGTGGCGCTACATTTCTAATCTTAGTTGCTACCGTTGCAGATATGGGCATCGATCCTCACAAAGCATTCGTAGTTCTTGGTGTGGATGCTATTATGGATATGGCACGCACCGGTACCAACGTACTTGGCAATTGCTTGGCTACAGTTGTTGTGGCGAAGTGGGAGGGAGAATATAAAGACTAAATTTCTTCCGACTTATTGCGCATTCTAAGCGCATGAAAAAATCCGCTGGAGCCTACACCCGCAGCGGATTTTTTATTTAAAGGAATGAAATTAGCCTGCTACCGATTCTCGGTACATCTTCAGGAAAAAAGTGGGGAGAAAACCGAGGGCGAACACAGCTGTGCCAAGCAACAATGCTTCATTGGCAGCCGCTGTGTGTAGTACTTTAAGAACGCCTCCGATAGAAATCAAAGCCATGCTTATCAAAGCAAGTCTTTCTTTAGCCCGATCGAGTGGCTGTAACGCAACTCGGTTGCTAACAAAGAGTGACAATGGAACAAAAATCAGCGCCAAACCACCCAATCCTAAAATCAGAAGTTCGTTTGCGCCTGGCCATTTCTGAATTTTGAAGGAAAGGCCAACGCTGGCAGCGATACAGAAAACTAAGCCGGACAAATACTTTACTTTTTTCATAGTAATGTTTTTAAGGTTTAATAATAAATAAGTTTCATGTTCAATTTCGCGGAGCCCATTAGGCGCTAAATCAAAAAGCGCTTCAGTTAAGGCTTCTTCAAAATCCCAACCGTGGGTCATCTTAAATTCGATGGCACAGCACAGATGGTCTATAATATTTTCACGCATGGAAGACCTACTGATGGGGCTTTCATCGATCGTCTTTTTTATCGCCAGGATATTCTCGTCAGTCAGGTTCATATGGGTTTGAGATTTGATTTGGAGAAGACAACTTGTTTGATGGTATCCAGAAAAACCTCCAGTTCATTCATTAAAACAATGGTTTCTTTTTTTCCTTTAGGAGTGAGGTAATAGTATTTTCTTATCCGGCCGCTCACCGTTTCTTCTTTGAAAGTCAACAGACCGTCTTCTGTTAATTTTTGCAAAGCCGGATAGAGCGAGCCATCCTTAATGAGAATTTTTTTGCCCGACAACTGGTGTACATGCTGTACCATTTCGTAACCGTACATTCTTCCTTTTTCTGCTAATAGTTTTAAAATAATGGCAGATAGGGTTCCTTTTAATAGCTCTTTTGAAAACATAAATCAAATATACATAGATATATGATATATCAAATAACGATGGTCAACTTTATTTAATGATGTTAATGACATTAGCTAAAGAAGCAAGTTGATTGAAAATGTAATTTATTAATTCACGCAAACTCAAATCCATGTTTGCTTAGCGGCAGTGACCGAATCCGTTTTCCGCTCGCTGCAAAAATGGCATTGGCCACTGCCGGAGCAATAGGAGGAGTGCCGGGCTCACCTACGCCACCGGGCGCTTCATCACTATCCATGATGTGCACTTCAATGTGGGGCATTGTTCTCATCGTTACCATCGGGTAGCTCGGAAAATTGCTCTGTCCAATTTTTCCATCTTTTACTGTAATCTCGCCATAAAGTGCGGCTGTAAGTCCGTAAACGATTCCACTCTCCATTTGACTTTCAATGATTCGTGGATTAACAATCTTACCACAATCAATCACGCAGAAAACTTTTTCCACTTTCAGATTCATGTCGGTAAGACTAATCTCAG
Organism: uncultured bacterium; assembly: GCA_967789005.1. GTDB lineage: Bacteria > Bacteroidota > Bacteroidia > Cytophagales > Cyclobacteriaceae > ELB16-189. Next base: position 108,017 of record CBRFFM010000007.1, read on the forward strand.
CCACTTCGCCTACAATAGAGCCAAACGCTTCGTGAATAGCAATGCCTCTGAATTTGCCTTCTGTTTTTTCGCTCCACTTGCTCATCTCTGCTACCTTATTCAGAACTGCTAAATAGCGAGGGGAGTCTTTCAATAATTCTTTTCTAAGTTCATAAGGATCGCGATTAAGCGTAACAGCGCATTCATCCATAAAACTTTCGGAGAAAAATGCATTATGCGAGTGCCCTACACTTCTCCATGTGCCAACTGGCACAGGCAACTCCACACACGTCACATCAGTGTAAGCTGCGCTCATGTGATAAGGCAAATCCCTCATTCCTTCTGTTGTCGACTGATCATCTTCGGGGTCGACTTTGTTTTGGGGTATGTTTCTTTTGAAAAGCTGTGACAATGCTCCTTGCGTTGCAACTTTTTTCTTCCACCCCAAAATTGTTTTGTCGTTAAGTCCTGCTTTCAATTGCGTGATCACCGCTGGGCGGTAGTAGTCGTTCTTCATGTCTTCTTCTCTTGTGTAGACCAACTGTACCGGTGTGCCGGGAAGTTGCTTCGCAATTTTTGCAGCTCTTAGCACAAAGTCTGTTTCACCTCGCCTGCCGAAGCCGCCACCGAGATAGGTGATGTTGGTTTTGACTTTTGATTTATCAACACCTGATCCGTCAGATACCCCGTTGATCACAAACGTAGTCGATTGATTGCCTGTCCACGCTTCGGCTTTATCTCCGGTGACGAGCACAGTACAGTTCAAAGGCTCCATGCAAGCATGCGCGAGGTAGGGAACTTCATATTCGGCATCAATGACTTTAGGTGCTTTTCCTAAGACCTCATTGATGTTGCCAACATCTTCCCAAACTTTTCCGGGCTCACCGCTCATTGCTTTCTTCAAGGTAGGGATCGCATCGAGGTGTCCTAATTCTTTGTTGCGTTCTTCATCCAGTTCGAGAGCTGCAGCTGCAGTCTTTGCGTGCCAAGTGTCATTCGCTACCACGGCAACACCTTCTTCAATTGTTACCACTTTGACCACTCCAGCCATCGCTTGAACTTTATCTATGTTTTTGATGCCGGTAATTTTTCCTCCTACATACATTGGGTGCCTGATCACGGCATATTTCATGTTGGGCAATCGCACATCTAAGCCAAAGATGGCTTTGCCTGTCACTTTCTCGGGGATGTCGAGACGATTGATTGGTTTGCCAATGAGCTTGAATGTTGATTTATCCTTCAGGGCAGGAAACTCATTTGCTTTTTCTTTTGCTGCATTGGCCGCCAGTTGACCGAACGTTTTTTGTTGCCCGTTCTTTTTGTTGAACACGATACTTTTTTCAGCATAACAATCTTCCACACTTACTTTCCATTCTTTTGCTGCTGCTGCAATCAGCATCTCACGTGCCATGGCACCCATGCGCCTGTAGTTGTCATAAGCATCGCGCACCGATGTACTTCCACCGGTGATGATGTTGGGAATGAGTGCGAAAATCTTTTGCATCATCGTGAGGCCGTTTTTGAAATCTGCCGGCTTCATCTCAGCAATAAAAAAATTTGCATACGGACTCTCGCCTTGCGGGAAGACTACTTGTACTTTCGAAAAATCGGCTTCGAGTTCTTCGGCAATTAACTGAGGCAATGCGGTGTAGACACCCTGGCCCATTTCTGTTCGTGGCACAGCTAGCGCAATCGTGTTGTCGGGATGAATGCGTACATAAGCGTTGAGCGATTCTCCTTCGCCCATGCCCATACCGCTGTATTGTTTTATTCTTTTATTGACATAATAATTAAAGCCACCAATGCCCACCAACAACCCACCACCTACCACACCCCCGGCAATTAAAAATGTTCTGCGCTTCATAGCCTTGTTGTTTTTTGGTTGTTAAGCATTACTCACTTCTTTTACGTCTTTGGGTTCCTTTGCTTCCCTTCGATATTGTGCAGCTGTGTAAACAGCTTCTTTTATTCGTTGATAAGTGCCACACCGGCAGATGTTGGTGATTCGTAATTTGATATCTTCCTCCGTGGGTTTGAGATTATCATTCAATAAATCTTCCACAGCCATAATTATTCCTGATTGGCAATACCCACATTGCGGCACCTGGTGTTCGATCCAAGCTCTTTGCACTGCCGACAATTCAATTTCTCCAACGCCTTCGATGGTCTTGATTTCTTTTCCTTCCGCAGCCGAAACCGGAAGCATACACGATCGCATGGCCACATCATTGAGATGTACCGTGCACGCGCCACAGGCACCAACACCACAACCATATTTGGTGCCCGTCATGTTCAACAAATCACGCAGCACCCAAAGCAGCGGCATGGAAGGTTCGGCATCAACAGCGTGCTCTTTGCCGTTTATTCGGAGAGTCATAAGGATGGGGATTAGGGTGATGAAGTTAACTTTTTTGGATGAAGGGATGAAGAAAAACCTAGTGATATTTTAGGAGAGATGTGAATAAGGAATCATTGCCAAGAGGCTATTAATTTGAGTCATCTGCCCCATTGATTGAAAAGTAGAATGTAGTTCCTTCTTGCACTTTTGATTCCGCCCAAACAGAGCCGCCATGTTTAGAAACAATTCTTTGCACAATCGCTAAACCAACACCCGTTCCTTCAAATTCCTTGGATGAATGAAGCCGTTGAAAGACTCCAAAAAGTTTATCATAATATTTCATGTCAAAACCAGCTCCGTTATCGCGAATGTAGTAAACCGAAGTTCCTTCTTTATTCAGATGTCCTATTTCAACAATTGGATTTTCTTTGTTGCGTGAGTATTTGATTGCGTTCGAAATCAAATTGGTCCAAACTTGTGCGATTGCTGTGCTGTCGGCATTGGCAACAGGAAGCTTTGCCAAAACTAGTTTCACGTTATTTCTTTCTTGAAGCTTTAACTGCTCATCACATATTCCCGCGACCAACGATCCCATATCAACGGTCACTTTCATCAGCTCTCGTCTTCCAAGCCTGGAAAAAGCAAGAAGGTCATCGATGAGTTGGCCCATCTTTTTGCTATTGTTGATCACGATGTTTATTAATCTTCTTGCTTCGTCATCAAATTTTTCGGCATACTCTTCGTATAAAATATTGATGTAGCTGTGAATGGAGCGAAGAGGTGCTCTTAAATCATGAGAGACAGAATACGAGAATGCCTCTAATTCTTTGTTAGCTGCCCGAACTTGTTCTTCGGTTTCTTTACGATTGGTGATATCTACTGAGATCGAAAAAAGGCACTGGATGTTTTCAATTTCGATGATAAGAATGGAGGTTGAAACCCAAAACTCTTTGCCTTGTTTTGTGGAAGTCTTGATTTCAAAGTCCTTGACTATATTATTCTCTTGAAGGAGTTGTGCAATTTCTTCCCTTTGCTCAAGTGTGCCCACGATATTCAACTCTTTAGCTGTCTTGCCAATCACTTCCTGCATGTCATCAAACCCAAAGAAGGAAAGAAAGGCGTCATTCACATTTATTATTTTGGCATCGTCCAGTCGTGTGATCGCGATGGCGCCAGGATTGTAATTAAAGAGTTTAGAGAAGAGATCAGTGGTTTTTCTTAACTGCTCCTGACTTTCGTTTAGCTGCTTAATATTATTTTCTAGCTCGTCAGTTCGTTCCTTCACCTTTTGTTCAAGATTTTGATTGAGGGAGGTGATTTCTTGGTTTTGTTTTTCGATTTGCGTCAGCATTTGATTGATAGCATCAGTGAGCACACCTAATTCATCTTCGCCAAGTTTGATAGCGCGAACGGAATAGTCGCCACGGCTAGAGATTGCTTGGGCCGTTTCAGTCAAAGCAAGAATCGGCCTCGAAATTCTCTGTTGTAAACGCTTAGAAAGTAGGTAAGACAACAGTAGCGATAATACGATTACCAAAACAGCGATGGCTCCATAAAGGCGAAACCTGGCATACATTGCACCAAGGTCCGACTTCAGGTATAGTGTGCCAAGACGTTTGTTACCTTGAATGACAGCCTGAAATCCTGCGAGGTGCGAATTTTCAAAATGATAATTTTCCTCTGTTGGTGAAGCAGGAAAAATGCTGTCGGGTAAGTTCTGCGGATACGTTGCGAACAACTTACCTTTTTCATCATAAAGACATGCAGCCACAATATGTTTGTCTGATCTGAGCGCACTAAGTATTTCATCAGCATCATCGCTACTCTCAAATGCTAGGGCCGCTGTGCTGTTGGCAGCAATCGTCTCACCTAGAATGGTCAGTTGCCTAACCATAGCCTGGCGAAACGTAAAAAACTCATAGGCAAAATAAGAAGCACATGTCAGTAGCAGCACTGCCCCACAGGTCAGCATGATGACCCTCATAAGCTTTTTCTGTATGGAGCTGCCTTTGAATGGCATCGGCTAATTTTTTTGTTGATTAACAACCTCCGCCAGCCTGAGCAATTTTGAACTGATGGTTAGCTCAGCTTCTTTAGCCGCATTCAAATTGATTCGCAGGCGAGTTTTTTTGTTCTCGGTAAAAAACCGAATCATACCACCGCGCTTGGTAAAGCTGTCGGCATCACTTACGGTGAGAATGCTTTTCGATTTTAAACTGGTGATGATTTGTGTTAGCTGATTGGCATCAACTACATTAATAAAAAGAATGTGGCACACCTTTACGTCAGCTACATGTTGGTACCGGTGAACCACCAATGGGTGACCATTTACTTCTTCACCACGAATAGTTTCATCTAGAAAATCCCCGAAAGGATCATCGCCCAAAATTCCGATGCCTATGGAATTCGTTTCCTGAAAAGACTTGGCAGGCCATTCTACAAATTGGGCGAAATTGAAAAGAAAGACAGCTTTGATTTGATATTCACTGGCGATTTGCTTTTGAGCACTGCACAGTAGTATACAAGTGATAAGTAGCAATCCCTTGAGGCACTGGAGTGGTATTTTTTCTAAAACCGGCATGTAACCTTTCCGTAAATGGTTCGCGGAATTTTTGAAGTACCAACTTCTGAATGCCGATCCTCCCACAAGTTTTGACCTACCACAGAAATCTCAAAAGATTTACAGTGCCAGGCTAAACGTGCATCGAAAGTAAAGTAAGGCGGAACTTTGGGAAGACTCGCTGCGATGGAAGGCAATACGTCTGTATAGCGGCCAACCAAATCGAATTGCACGCTCTTCCTCAAATCCATAATTGATTGAAACATGAATATGTTTTTCGGATCCACACCTTCAAACGCATTGCTGGCCGGCAGAACCTTAGGGCTCGTGACCGAAATATTCTTGTCAAAGTAGGTGTACCCCCCGCGCAGGCGCCACCAATTGGTCGCTTGAAAATTTCCTGAAAACTCAAACCCCCAGGATTCGGCACGCTGAGAGTTTGCCAGTACAAGAACAGGTGGAGGTCCACTGGAAAGCGTATCAATGCTGCGCAGGTCATGGTATTGATTATAAAAAGTGGCGAATGAAAGCGCTAGCTGTTCTAACGGCCGTATGCGATAGCCCACTTCGCAGGCAGTAATTTTTTCTGAGCCAAACTTTTTTGATGTTCCGCCAGTAATATCTGAATCGAAGCGCGTGGGTATTCGCACGGCACGCGACACGGCCATCCAAATAGTTTGTTTATTATCAAGTATCCATGCCACACGAGCACTAGGTTGAATTTCAAAACCAGAAAAAACATTGCTCAGAAATTTACTTCCAATGGTAAGTTTGATCTTATCGGGAACAAGCGCAATTTCATCCTGCACAAAACCACTATAAAGCGGCATATCCCGGTTCACCGGATTAAAAGATGGAGCAGTCCTGGGCGGATTAAAAGAACCGGCTGTTCTATCCTTCTGTAGCCTATAAGCACCGCCCCAAAGCACGCTATGTTTTTGTCCGATAGAAAACCTGTGCTGAACATCGAAATCGTAGGTATTAAGTTCGTAAAAGAAAGGCTGCGATGAGTTTGGTGTTTTTCTCCAGGTCCGATCATAATATGCTCGAACAACCAGGCTGGATTGATCGGAAAAAGAATGTGTAAACCGGGCAAGCACGTTTTGTCCATCTACATTGGCACGTTTGACTGAGTCGTTTACAATGCCACCATAGAAATCTCCTTGCAACGTCAGTGTATTAGCTTTCGATGGATAATAATCCATTCGAAAACCTCCCTGCGTCATGTTCCAACCATCTTTGGCATCTTTGCCATTTTCTAAGTTGGTGCTCTTTTGATCAAAACGTTGCGTATAGATTCTAAAATAAAGATTCGAATCAATTTGGCTTCGACCACCTAATCGCATTCCTCCAAAATTCTGCAACAGCGAGCCCCCTGATCCGGATGCATACAGTCCCTGAGTTTCCTTTGCACTTTTCGTTACTACATTGATAACTCCATTTACTGCGTTTGCGCCCCAAAGTGTACCACCTGGTCCGCTCACCACTTCAATGCGATCTACGTCTTCAAGCATAACATTTTGTGCATCCCAAAAAACCCCACCATAAAGTGGGTTGTAAATAATTCTACCGTCAATCATTGCCAGTAATTTATTGGCGAGTACACCGCCTGCTGAAGGCAGTCCATTAAATCCCCTTGCGGTAACGGCCCAGTCATGGGAGTTTGCCTGCGACATCTGAAGATTTGAAACTAGCCTCAAAGCCTCGGGAAGCCTGGTAGCACCCGATCGATGAATATCCTCTCCTGTAATCACTTGAACCGCGGAAGCTACTTCTGTCAATTTCTCCGGTCTCATGGTTATAGAAGTAACTTCAACATTCATGAGTTCTTCCATGCTCAACTTCTTTAGTTTCTTAAGGGTAAGTGAGTCTGATGGCGCTTGAGCGAAAGCCGGACTCGTAATCAAAGAAAGAGTTACTGAAAGCAAAAGAAAAAAGTGCCATTCACGAAAGACACTTTGCTGGTGAGTTGGATGTAGAGAATTCAAATCATTAAAATTTTTACCAATTCAAAAAACAAGAGGGATGGTGACTATAGTTTTCAAGCGCTAAACTTTGTTAACGACCAGCCAATACAATCCTAATTCTGCAACAGTTTTAAAAAAAACATTAAAGTCAACAGGCTTAACGATGTAACTATTGGCTCCTAACTCGTAGGCTTCTTTTATATCCGGATCTTCAGCAGAAGAGGTTAGAATAACTACAGGTATGGATTTTATTCGTGGATCAGTCTTAAGCGCTCTTAAAACCTCAAGCCCACTTACTTTCGGCATTTTCAAATCAACAAGTATGACTTTAGGAACCTGGTTGATATTCCGTCCTGTGTAATTACCCTGTCCATAGATAAAGTCAAGGGCCTCAGCTCCATCTAATAAGTGTACGATTTTGTTCGCTAAGTGATTTTTTTTCAGCGCCCGCATCGTAAGCTCAGCGTCTTCCTGGTTGTCTTCTACAATTAATATTTCTACTTCATCATCAAGAGCAGTAGTCATGTGGCATATTTTTATGTCGTGATCAAGGATGTATTTCAATAAACCTAAATTATTTAAGATCAGGTAAAGCGAACTTATGGGAGTTACTCCTAGATCATGCCTTACGAACGGGTTAGACCTGGGTATTTTAGAAACTGAACAAGAGTTGGCCCTAACTGATAAGATTTTATAGCAATGGAAGCAAGGATGTCGCATGTACTTAAAATTTTGATGTTGGAAGATCTGGAGGAAGATGCAGGACTGTTGGATCGTGTGCTTTCAAAAGAAAAAATTATGTATAGCCGCCTTAGGGTTGATACAAGAGAGGAATTCATTGAAGCACTGGATACGTTTAACCCCGATCTGATTTTGTCAGATCACGCGCTTCCGCAATTCAATTCCATTGAGGCCTTAAAAATTGTTCAGGAGAGCAAATCAGATATACCCTTCATCATTGTTACAGGATCTGTTTCAGAGGAGTTTGCTGTGAGCTGTATTAAAAAAGGAGTTGATGATTATGTTCTGAAATCCAATCTTTCGCGGCTGCCATTGGCAATAAAGTATTCTATTAATGATCGCCAAAACAAAAGAATCCGCAAGGAGCAGGATGAAGTTTTGCAGCGACAAAACCTTGAGCTGCTTAAGATCAATAGAGAATTGGATTCATTTGTGTATAATATATCTCATAACCTCCGTTCCCCTCTTGCATCGGTCATCGGGCTAGTCAATGTTGCTCAGTTAGATTACAAGAAGGGCGAGGAAATAGTGGCTCACTATTTTGATATGATTAAAAAGAGCACTTTAAGATTGGATGAGACCCTCAAAGAAATACTGGACTTTTCAGAAAACTTACGAACAGACTTGAAAGTTTCTGAGGTTGATTTGCAGAAGTTGTGCGAGGAAAGTTCAAGCCGGTTGCGAAACATTCCAGGCTCAGATAAAATAGATAAGCAGTATAATATTGTTAACGGTGCTCCCTTCTTTTCTGACAATTATCGGTTGGGAATAGCTCTATTCCATCTTTTATCTAATTCGATCAGGTTCAGGGATGATCGAAAGGACAAGCAATTCATCCATGTTAACGCATCGATTTCTCCAGGGGAAGTCACGCTGAATATTTTAGACAATGGTGTCGGTATTCAATCCGATCGATTACCCAGTGTCTTTGATATGTTCGTGCGAACCAATGAGGCGAGCGATGGTGCCGGCCTGGGCTTATATGTAGTGAAAGAGGTGATCGAAAAACTAAAAGGCGCTATTGAGATTACTTCATCCTTGGGAGAATGGACAAGGGTGGAAATTACTTTGCCCAATATGGTGAGATAATTCTATGCTATCCTGTTTGCGATGGACGTCCTAAATTCTTTGCTTAATAATCTTGACGAAGCGCTGATCATATTGGATAACCAAGGGAAAATCCTTCTATTCAATGAGGCAGCTTCAAAACTAAGTCAGGCAATATTCCATAAGACTTTTAAGCCGGGGCTCTACTTCAGCGATTTAACCGACCCTGAAACAAGCTCAATTATTAGAGAAACTATTGAAGGAATTCAACAAAAAAAAATACCCGAAAGGCATTTTGAGGAATTTGTAAATCAAAACGGGACTAGCGTTTCTGTTGAATTTCATTATGTGCCCATCATCAATGAAGAAGGAGTTGCGACTCACATCAATTTATTTATTCGCGATCTCACCGATCAAAAAATATTCGAAAAAAAACTTACTACGCAAGCTTCGAATGTTAAAAGTTTGATCGAAAAATCAAGCGCCATCATTATCGGGCTCGACACGGGGGGGTATGTGATTGACTGGAATGAACATTGCGAAAAAATTACAGGGTTTTCGAAGGATGATGTGTATGCTCAAAAATTTATTGACGTTTTGTTGAAGAACGTTGACCACGGGAAATTTGATGAGATTTTGGCAGGGATGCTTAAAAATGAATTAACTGTGAGCAAAGAACTGATGATTCGCTCTCAAAAGGGAAAACTTATTACCTTATTACTCAGTTGCACCCCCAGGCTCTCAGACGCTAATCAGATTGTTGGGTGGACCTTGGTAGGGCAAGATGTAACGGAGCTTGCCGAATACCGAATGTCTCTTGAAATGAAAGTGGAAGAACGAACCCGCGAGCTTAAACGGGCTCTTCAAAAGGAAAAGGAAGTGGTTGAAATGAAGAGCCGTTTTGTTTCCATTGCTTCGCATGAATTTCGGTCTCCTTTGTCCTCCATTCAATTCCAGGCTAATTATATTAAACAAAACAAAGAGCAAATCAGCAGTAATGATTTGGAGAGAAGACTAGACTCCATTGAGAAACAAACCCAACACATGAGTGTTTTGCTAGACGACATTCTTGCTTATAGCAAGAATGAAGCTCACAAAATTGAATTAGACCTCACTTCAATTGTGCTAGTCGATTTTTTAAATAAAACGATGGAAGAGGTGGGGCATTATATCAGGAAAGGAACCCACGCCATCAAGACTGAATACGCACTTATTCCGGAAGTAATTACCTCAGACGTGAAGCTTCTGCGAAGCATATTAATTAATCTGCTCACCAATGCCGTCAAATTTTCTCCCGGCAAGGAGTGGGTCTACTTTACTGCGAGAGGTTCTGGTGGTCGGCTTATAATTACTGTTCGCGATGAAGGTATCGGCATTCCCGAAGACGAAATCAATAAGGTCTTTGAACCATTTCTTCGGGGCAGGACGGTTGCCTCAATTGAGGGCACCGGGTTGGGACTATCCATTGTAAAAAGATCAATTGAACTTTTGAGCGGAGCAATTCACACGAGCAGTGAAGTAGGAAAAGGAACAACATTTACGGTTACCATTCCAATCGAGCAAAATATAAGTTAGAATCATTGCCATAAAACCAGATCGTATTTTATTCCATGTGTAAAACCACCTTTACCGCATACATCCTCCTTAAAATGAGGATGTATGTTTTACTTATCTGAATTATCTAAAGCGATTTCTGCGTAAGCGACCTTGCGATCTGTTTTTTGAAACACCTATTGAGACTCCACTATTCACCACCACTTGATTCAAAGCATAGGTGTATAACAACGCTTGAGTAGATGACGTTGTGCCCACAGCCAAGCCATATTTCATTTCAGCGAAAAAATTGAGAAATAAACTTCCTTTAGAAAGATGAACATTTATGCCTACGCCCAAATTCAAACGGGTTGATCCGAAGGTTCCTGAATAGGGAGCTGGCGCGTTATCCGGTGATGTTGTACCTCTTGGATCGATGTGTTGAATGGGTGAACCAGAACCATTCGTGTTTGTGGAATCGCACGTGCAACTACAAGGGGGAGGCACATTAGTATTCTTTTGAAATACCGTTGATTGGGTATACGTTCCACTTGAATAGACATTCGTTGTTTCAATGGATGTTACCAGGTAAGGCTCAATCTTCCGGTCCATTTTTGAAATTAATTGCAGCGGACTAATATTTAATGACAGTTCAAATGAACTTGAGTGGATTGGGTTGTCATTCTTTTGTGAGCTGAAATTTCCAATCTTAATTTTGGCCATAGCTAAACTACTTCCAAAAATAACTCCATACGTGCGGCCGCTTTGAACTAAGCTAACGCCTTTCAAATCTGGAAGATCACTGTGCAGACTATATTTACGATTGCCCATAGTTGACTCAATTCCAAAGTACAAGTCTCTATGTTGTGCACTTGCTGGCGCACCAGTCAACACTGTTAGAACCATGCTGAACATATACAACCATGCAAGCTGGTTGATGTGATATTTTGAGCTCGTTTTCATAATCGTTTCGTTCAGAGGTTTGATTATTTATTAGCTTTTAATCTTTAACTACACGTACCACGGTCACCTGGCCTTCCTGAATAACCCGGATGAAGTAGACGCCACTGGCTTCTTTGTCGAAGTTGTATCGAGCGAATTGCTTCTGACCTTCATTTGTAAAGGAGAGCTGAGAAAGATTTTCGCCCATCGCGTTGAACAACAAAGCATTTGCTTTATTTTCTCCTGACGTTTCGATAGTCAGGGTTTCTTTAACTGGATTGGGATAAGCGGAGATGCTGATAGATGCGGGCTCGACACCTGTAATAGTAAGCTCAGCTGGTGAGGGATTTGTTACAACAGTATCGACAGGTGAAGTAGGTATAGCAACTGAATCAGGAACAGGAACAGGAGCAGGAACGGGAGTAGGATCAGGAGTAGGAGTTGGAGTAGGAGTTGGAATAGGCTGAGAAGTCATCACAACAAATGTTTTCTCTACGCTCACTGTGCAACCTTGCGAGCTAACTACTAATTTGTATACACCCGATTGAGTTACGTTCAAACTCTTGCCCGAAGCTCCATTGATCAATTGATCATTTAAGTACCACTGGTTGCCGGATTCGTAGTTCGACTCCAATGTTTGCGTATCAGTTACTGCGATTGACGCAGGCTCTAAGTTGATCACCGTTGCTGAGACTGCAGTCTTGCTGCCTTCACATCCCAACGCGTTGGAAGTTGAAACATAGTACGTTGTGTTCTTAGACAAAACAGGTGTTGTGAAGAGTGCACTTTGTGTGGTCAATACGGTGGTAGCATCTGCAGATTCATACCAATTATAATGACCACCTGTCGGAACACCTGATGCTGAAAGCGCTACTGATCCTTGTCCGCAGATAGAAGTTGGGTTTGCAATAGGAGCAGAGGGCTTCGCAGCATAGGTAACAGCTACATTTGTTTTTGAGGTGATGCTTGAGCAAAATGCATTGACTCCTTCGATCACAAATTGATTTGTTCCCTCAGTAATCAAAGAACCAGGAAGAGCAATGGTGATATCGCTTCCGATACCATTTATTGAAGATAAGAAGACCGATCCATCAACGGAAGACAAGATGGAGTAGGTATAATCTGTTGAGGTGTTACTGATTGTGATTTTTGCCTGGGTAGAATCACACACTGCAGGCGACTGCGCTGAAATTGTTGCAGCAGGAGCGATGTAGTCAAATACTAAACTGAATCGATCAGAGCCATATGTTGCCGCTTCATCTCCGTCAACAGCAAAGGAGTAGTTTTGATTTTGTCTTACATCAATAACAGTGTTTGTATGGTTGTCCTTTAGTTTGATCGACATGTCTTTATAAAAAGATTCGAATTCGCTAAAGGATAAACTGTAAGTGCCGCTGGAAACATCACTGACATCAAGAGCTACCGAGTGACTGCAATTGGAGAAAGGCTGCGCATTGATGGCATACTTTTCATTCTCTGAGGAGAGAGACGATAGATTCAAGTACCAATAAGGGTTTCTGAATTTGCGAGCGTCATAGTTTTTATCAAACCCGCCTGTTGATGAATTTGAAAAATAGACTACGGTCTCATCACTTTCAGTTCCATCCGATAAAGTAACGCGTATCATATTAGCCGGAGGAGCTGTACGGAAAAAAGTAGTTGATTGACCGGCAGCTTTTACACCTTCGGTTATTGTCAGCGTGGGTGTATCAACTGCCTTTACCCAAAATCCTTGCCCCATGGCGATGAGGTTTGTGCCACCATTAGTTGAAACTCCATTATTGTAAGAAGCCACAACAGGGTTGGCAGTTCTGTAATCATCAAAATAAACGGCACCATCCAAATTTACTTTTGTCCAATTCGGAGAATCCCAGTCAATAGTAGAAGGATAAGGATTGCCAATTAAATTCCAACCGTTGTTATTAGCATCGGATGCATCTCTAACTGAATAAGTAACAGGCATGTTAAAAGAGCCACTCCAGATGGGGCCTTTCAAAGCCCACGAGGCAACATCGGAATTAAGCACAGGGTCATTGCTTCCAAAAATAAAGATGGAATATCCCTGGCCTCTGTTAAAATATGTGGAAGCGCTGTTTCCTGTGGGAGCTGGAAATTGAGTCCAACCATCATCAAGATTAACTAGACCGTCTCCACTATTATCAGATGTTGCTCCTTCGTTATAAGAAAACATAGAAGAATAACTATAATCCACATAAGGATCAGCCACACCATTGGCTGTAAGGATGCTGTGATTTGTAAATGGGCCTGTTACAGGAAGTGAGTTTTGCAGATCAAGCACTGTGGTGTTTACGGGTGCAGAAATATTTCTCCAAACTTGATATTGATAGTCAGCTACTCCCGATTTGCTCATATAACGCAAGGCTGTGACTTTACCGATTACTTGAGCTCCCGAAGGAAGAGGACCAATGTTTGCATCAGCTGTAGGCACGTCTGAGTTAGAGATCAGCGCGAAATCAGATGTTCCGTTTGAGCCATCCGCATCAAAGACTGCGTTTGCACTTAACTGCAGAACACCAAAAAGATTTTGATTGGACTCTACACTTACTGAAACCGGAGAAGCAGTATTGGTTACAACAATGTTATCAAATGCAGTCTTTGAACTGCCAGATATATATTGAATGGAAGTTCCATCGAAGCTCACCGTGCTGCGGTTCGAATTAAAATCTCCGTCATTTTTAAAATTGCCTTTTACGCTAAGGGTGGAAGTTGCATCACTTAAAGTAAGAGAGGCACCCTTGGCGATGGTGATGCTTTTTGCCACCATCGTTTCACCTGAGCCAAGGGTAGGATAGTGTGCTAGGCCAGCAGGAATTTTTACATCTGCGGTGCTGCAGGGTGTTCCGTTGCTCCAGTTGCCGGCATTTGAACATTGGGTATTTGTTCCAGCCCAAATGACAGTGTCGGCTGCGGCATTCTTAAAGAACGCGTTTGCATTTAGTGAACTCAAATTCGTTACAAACGAAATTGATAGAATCAACCAAGTTGTCAGGCTGAGTTCATGTTTGATTTTAGTTTTCATAACTGTGTGATTTATTTTGATCGTTTATTTTTCTTGTTTGTTTAATAGTGAGGTCTGATGTCGATCGTGACATTGTGTGGAGTGGCCACACGCGTTGTAAATTGAAGCATAGAGTCTGCTGCAGGCTTGTAGCCGGTGACCAAGAAGATGGTAGCAATCCAGAATATAAAATTCGATGCAATCAATAAACTGTTGAGTCTAAACTGAGTTTCTAACTTTTTCTTAAACTCTAAGTCTCTGGTGGATGTAAGGATGAGAGTTGACATAACTTTAGATTTAGATTTTGGTATCAGATTATTTTATAATTCCACAATTGATTCCGAAAGAAATGCTGGAGAGGCTAGTAAGTGCAGTGCCCTTAAATTCATGTCTTGATGCATTGGATGCCAGTGCAACACCGTATCCTACTTCAGCAAAAAGATGAATGAAGAAATTGCTTTGGCTTTCAAGTTGATATTCAACACCTAGAGCCATGTTCATTAAACCGTGCCCTGTTCTTCCCAAAAGCGGTGCATCGGAGCTGCTGTAACTTGTCTGAACAGGATTGTTTTTCTGGTCTGTAGTAAGATAGTTTCCGTAATAAGTATTTCTTTGAAAGGTCATGCCAATCGAAGCGTAAGGTTCGAACGTATGATACTTCACTTGCTTCAGTCGTAGGAAATAAATGCTGGTGGAAAGACCGGCCTGAAGCATTTCCAGGGAATAAGCAACTGAGGCATCTGAGTAATACATCCCTGCATTAGCCTTTACTTTTCCCATCGGGTTAGCCCATACACAGCCTATGTTGGTACCGAGGAATGCGACAGGCAGATTAGAGAGTTGGCTGATTTTACTTTTGAGTATGTATTGAGGATGAGTCAATGAAAGTTCACCGCCAAAGTATTTCGGGAATTTTCTGGGGTTTAATTTTTTAATACTATCCTCCCAGGCATTTACTTTTCTGAAGACCGGTTGATCAACCGCATCTCTTAATGACTGTGCATCAAGGATGCAAGATTTTAAGATGAGGACTGTAAAAAGGCAGACAAGAACTGCACCCTTGAAGCTGTTGTCATTGTATCTGTGTGTGGTCATGGCTTTTTGTGTTTTGTTGAGACAAAGGTGCAGCGAGTCATAGCGGCCAAACATCAGGGAGAAACTGATTTTGAATAATCAGGGAAGCACGAAAAAGAAGACTTTAATATGCCATTGAACGGCACAACCAACTCGAGCTTACTTTGATTTCAGCGTCAGATGTGAGATTCGGAGTACGTGATTCACGTACATCGAAATGTAAAACACGGAGACTTTAATAAGAGTGAAGGAAGATGAAAGCCTGAAAAAGATTTCGGGCTTGCGATACGAAAGGGCCTAATCGATCGAAATGATATTATTCTTGATAGCGTACTTAATTAGTTCTGTAGCGTTTTTTAATCCGAGCTTATCTAAGATGTGGGTCTTGTGTGTTTCTACGGTGCGCACGCTAATGAAAAGACGCTCCCCAATTTCTTTGTTACCAACACCTTCAGCAACCAACTTCAGAATTTCGCTTTCGCGGTCAGTGAGCCCTTCAGCGAATTTGCGTTCGCGTTTTTTTTCGCCCTTCTCGGCTAAATAGAAATCTTCAAAGATCAACTTAGTGATCGCCTCCGTAAAGTAACGTTCACCCTCGCATACTTTCTGAATAGCCTCGAGCAGTGTTTCTTTGGAAGCATCTTTAGGAATATATCCATCAATACCGGATTTGATGCCCGCTGATACAAATTCTTTTTTTACCTCGGTGGAGCAAAGAATTACTTTAGTTGTACTGTTTTGCTCTTTAATCCATCGGGTAGCCTCGATTCCCGTCATTCCCTTCATCATGATATCCATAAGCACTACATCTGGATTCAGGGAGCGAACAAGATCAATGGCCTCTTCTCCGCTGGCACATTTTCCACAAATGGCAATACCTTCGGTTTGTTCCAGAAGAGAGGCAATCCCTTCTTGCACCAAACGATGATCATCTACTAATACTATTTTAATCTCTTTCTTCACGATAGCTTTGTTAATGAAAAATGTTTCTGAAGGCTTCAAGATAATGAAGCTTTGCCTTCAATTCCTAAGACAAAAATGACAAGCACGAAAAAAAACGCATGCATGTATTTGATGCTTTTGTTTTGTATAGGAGTTTCTTCTATGTAATGTACTCATATACTTTTTTAAATATTAGTATTATAGTTCTTTGTTCTAAGGTTTTGACTTTAATTGATATGCTCATTGCGGCAAAATTTCTTTCTCTGTTTGTATTGCTCATCTTGAGTTACTCAATTGCTCAGGCCGCTTACGCGTTATATGATAAAGACAAATTCCCAAAAAATCCTTTCAAGAGAAGATACAGGTAGCGTTTAGTGTTAAGGTTAGCGGCTTGCCCAATTCAGGAAAATAAATCAAACTTTTATGGAAACGGCATACTCCTTGCATCTAGGGTATAAAATCGTTTACTATGAAGAAAACATTTTCCCTTGCCATACCCGCACCTTGCCATGAAAAATGGGAAGAGTTTACACCCGCAGACAAAGGCCGCTTCTGTGGTTCATGTCAAAAAGTAGTGATCGACTTCACCGCTATGGGCGATGAAGAAATCAAGAATTACTTTCTGGAGAAGAAAGAGACTGTGTGCGGAAGACTTAACACGAGCCAACTAAAGATTTATGTGCACACTCCTCCCAAACAATACCGTTGGAAGTTAGCTGCTATGTTTGCATTTTTTTTATTGTGGTTTATTCGTCAATCGGTTGCACAAACGATGGGAAAGCCAGTGATGCAAGAGCAAGTAGATGAACCCAAAAAAATCAGTTCTCAAACCACTACAGTTTATGTGAGTCTTACGGTGATGGGCACGGTGCGCGATTCAACATTTAAGGCCCCGATACATGGAGTGATCATTAGACGCAAAGGTTACACTGAACAAACAGTAACGGATGCTGAAGGGAAATTTCAATTGATCATGCCGGGAGTAAAACCCGAAGAACATCTGGAGGTTTTGGTACGAGGATTTAAAACCCAGGTGATAACTGTTAAGCCGGGTAATCCAATTGTAGACATATACTTAAATCGGGAAACACCAATAGCTTGTCAAACGCTCGTTCTGGGGGGCGCTATTGCAATGACTCATCACAGTTTATGGTGGAAGGTGAAGCATGTGTTTAGAAACTAAGACGCATTTAGAAGTTTGTTTAGAAATTGGACAGCTCAGGTCGAAGCCATCACTCTATATATTAATGTTCGTTCTATAGAGAGGTTTGAGTTTCACTTTCATTTGCGCTACTTCTTGCAAGCTTTTTTTATGTACTTATCAGGGATTATTATTTCCTGACTCTTCGCTTTTTCAAAAACAAGGCAGGCGTTTGTGTAATCTTTATCCTCTAGATAAATCTGGCCAAGTAAAAGATAGGACGAGAAACTTTTTGGTCTTAGGGTAATCGCTTGTTGATACTGCTTGATAGCATCTTCCTTTTTTTTCTGCAAAGAGTAACAGTACCCAAGCAGGAGGTGAGCCTCTTTACTGTCAGGTTTAATTTTGGCACATTTTTCAAAATAAGGTATTGCTTCTTTCGCGCGGTCTGAGATTTTTAAAGTCGATCGATTTGCGGTGTAAAGTAAGGCAATGCCTCCGTGAAGGTGAGCGTCTGCATCAAGCGAATCCTTATCAATGATTCGCTTAAAATAAGAAAAGGATTCTTTTCTTGAGCTCATTCTATAATTGATGATTCCCAACTCCATAAATACCTTTCTTCTTCGATCGCCCATGTCATAGGCTTTTCTAAAATCCTGATAAGCTTTTTCGTGCAAGGCTAATGTGTCAAGAATGATCCCGCGCGTAATGTACAAGTCTGTGTTCTTCGGATTTCTTCCAATCTCTTTGGATACTGAGTTGTATTCAGCTTTCAGGCGCTTGATATCCTGGTGAGTTAATTTTGGGACATCAAATACAGAATACAATGGAATAATTTCTTTGGAGAAAGCGCCAACCAACGCCTTGGTGGCAAAAATTCCGATAAGCTGATTTACTTGTGCAGTCGCAGCAAACGAACAACCAACAAAAAACAGGTTGACGAAGGCATACTTTGTTAGGAGTGAGAATCGGGTGTGGTTTGTATTCATGATTTTTAGCCGGCCGCAAAAATACCAAAACTTACTAGAACCAATGACAGAGTCTTTAGGCCATTGTACTAGGTTAAGAGTACGGACACATACGTGGAAAATACGGTATTGACTTGCGGAAAAACCCCGTTGATCCAAAGTCATGGACCGACTAGGTTTGTGTTATGAAATCGATCATTAAAAACCTCGTCCGAAAAGTGTTGGCGATTCACCCGGACGACCACGTGAGCAGGCAAGAAATAGCCATCACGCTGTTTGCGCTTTTATTCATCATTTTGTTTGTGGTCCTCCTAAGCAATAGCCTTTTAATTCACGGCTATTAATAGTTGAGTGTTCAACTCAGCGTATTTAACAGACTATACTAATATAGTATAAGTCAGAAATGAGATTTCCTTTACTAAAGACTCACATCAAAGTGTTCTCACCTCTCTGTATCGCGATCATCCTTACCATCACCCTCTCCAGCCTAAGTACTGTCGATTCCAATGTTGTACTTAAAGCATTAAGGATGTAATTTTCATCGTCTAAATTTTTCACTCCATGCATCCTGAAAGTATGACCTTTATTCAAGTGTTGCTCATTGCCGTAATTCCTTCTGTTTTATCAGCTATCATCTCATATTTGGTTTTTCATCAGCAACTGATGGCTTACAAAAGAGATACCATGGCCGAGCGTGCTGCCAAGCATTTTTTAAAACACAAAGGCTACACCGACCGCTCTTTTGAAACTCTGAAGAAACATCTGGGCGGATGGGATGATGACCAAAACGAACTACGAAGAATATTGGTGAGGGCCGGAGCCATCCGAACCTTTCGTGAAGAGGCCAGCGGCAACAAAAGTGAATGGTGGACTTTGCTCAGCCGCGTACCAGAAAAAATTAAAAAGTTAAATCAGGATTGATGGTAAATAGTCACGATCATTTGTTTAGCACAAAAGTCTAACTAAAAACCCGGGCTCGTCCGGGTTTTTCTATTTACTTGGATGTCAGCAATAACATCTTGGCGGTGGTTTTATAAATTTTGCGAGGCATCGTTAACTCGTCTTTGTACTATTTTTCACTACAAACATTACTAAAACGTACCTGTTCGTTGGACGTTAATTTCTGACCTTTAAAAGTTTCTTTGCGATCGCTTACCGCCCATTTGAGGTTTAATTATGTTACAAGGTTCATCTGTACCGTATAACTGGTACAAACAAATTCAAAACAATTAGTTATGAAAACGAAAATGAGAAAATGGAGTAGTGTGGTTTTTGTCTTAATGATTATTCTGCTTGCCGCGTGCAGTAAAGATGAATCGCCTGGTGTGGGCCAAGCAGAAATTCAAGTGACGGATGCGCCTTGTGATGATGAATCAATACGAAGTGTTTTTGTTACCATCACTGAAGTTCGCGTAGACGGTAAGGCGATTTCTGGTTTTGCAAAACAGACCATCGACTTGAAAGCATATCAAGCAGGAAACGTGAAGTCGCTAGGTACCACAGCGCTGTCTGCAGGAGCGCACGGTCAATTGACTTTTGTGCTTGATGTAGATCATGATGCCAGTGGAAATGTACCTGGCTGTTATGTGCAAACCATCGACAATGCCAAGTACAAACTTGGTACTTCCGGAACCATGGAGATCACGATCTCAAAAGCATGGAACGTTGCTGCCAACTCTACTGCAACGATCATTGCAGACTTTGATATTCGCAAATCCATTAAGTGGTCATCGGACAGTAACATTAAATATGCCTTTGTAAGTGCTGATAATTTGAAAGCCTCCATTCGCGTGGTAGATAAAATGCAGGCCGGTACTTTAAACGGAACTTATGCGGAGCAAACCAGCAGCAATTCAGACAAGATTATTGTTTATGCTTACAAGAAAGGTACGTTCAATGAATCTTTGGAAACACAAGCTCAAGGCGAAGATGCAATCTATTTTAAAAATGCAGTAAGTAGCACGGAAGTTAAAGGGTTCACTTCGATGTATTATAAGCTTGCTTACCTTGAGGCCGGTGACTATGAAGTACACTTCGCCTCATACACGAGAGATTCAAACACTGGCAGACTTATATTTCAAAGTATGTTGAGTGCCCAGACTAGTGTGAACGGATCGCTATCGGATTATATTTCAGTAAATGGAAATGCGACCATTGCAATATCCTCCGTGGTCAACTTATAGTATTTAGGTCATCAGGTGAATAAGAAACTGGAACTTCTATGTTCCAGTTTCTTTTAAAGGCGATAAAACTTTACATTCAATACGTAATTTAACTTGACAGGATTGGTCTTTCTTCCCTAACTTAAGAGTTCATCAAAAATCAGATTATTTGTTTAAATTATTAAGAACTTACTCCAGTTGAAGTGCTCTTTTGTTCTAGATTAATTCTAATACTAATTCTACTCTCATCACTACCTGCTCGTGCGCAGGATCGTGAACCGATTGTTATTCCATCTAATGCACGACAAACCATCGGGTTGCAGACTACCTACTTCCTCGATAAGTCAACGACCGTTTCTTTAAAAGATATTCTGGAGAACACTTCTAGGTATCCATTCTTAAAATCGAGCGAGAGTACATTCAACTTTGGCCCAACGGCCGGTGCATGCTGGATTCGTTTTGAATATACCAATAGAGATTCGTTATCACATTTTTTAGAAATAGGAAATGCTATCCTTAATAAGATTGATTTCTTTGTTGTTGACAATGGAAAAATAATTAAGTACCTGCAAACAGGCGTGAAGGGACGGAATTCTTCTGAAACATTTAAGCTCAATGTGTGGCTATTGGAATTGCCATCGGCCTATCATCGGGCAAATACGGTTTATATTCGTGTCATTGATTCACGCAGGGTCATTATTCCTTTACAGATAACGGATCTCGATTCTTCGATCAAAGCACACCATAAAACAGATTTTCTTTTTGGTCTTTATTTTGGATGCATTGTTTTTATTGCGGCCTTGAACATCTTCTTCTTTCTTTATTTCAAAGAGAAGATCTATCTCTTTTATAGTTTTCATCTTATCACTCAGATACTCATCAATGGAATACTGAAAGGATACCTGTTCAGTTTATTTGGAAACGAGTTGTTCTTTCTTAGCCCTCATGTCTCAGGAATAGCAGGAATTTCTAATATTTCCTTCATCCTGTTCTCACTGGCGTTTCTTGATGTTCAAAAACTCTCATATGCATGGTACCGTGCTGGACTTTGGTTAATTGTACTTCCTGGACTAAATATTATTCTTAATCTGACAGGCTTATACACCTTCAGTGCTGTGGCCGGAATTTATGTGGGGTATATCGTGATCCTGTTCTTATTCCTATTAGGCCTGTATGCATATCGGCATAAAGTGAAGCAAGCCAGATTCTACGTTATCGGATGGACCTTCTTCTTTTTGGGTATCATTATTCTAGGCTTAACCCTGATGGGGTGGTTTCCTGTTACCGGTTTTACCTACAATGCTACTGTCTTTGGGTTATTATTTGAGGTGTTATTGATTTCGGCCGCATTAGCTGACCGGATTAACCTGGTGCGAGTAGAACGTGAACTGGAGCGCAATGAGAAAATTCAGCTGATAGAGCAACAGAAAAGCTGGCTGGAAGAAAATGTAAAACTGCGCACACAGGAACTAATGGATAAGAACTATGAGATAGAAGCGCAGAATGAAGAACTTAAGCAACAACATGAAGAATTAAGTACAACTCATGAAATGCTTGAGCGACAGCGACAAGTAGTTGAGAATAAAAACAAAGACATCGAAAACATCAATCAAAGTCTGGAGCAGAAAGTTCACCAACGAACTATGGAACTGGAGGAAACTGTGAAGCGATTAATCAAGCACAATCATGATCTGCAACAATTTTCCTATATCGTTTCACACAATTTGCGCGCACCTTTGGTAAGGATTCTGGGCCTTTTGGATTTGATGAAAATGGAAGGCGTGGATGAAGAGGAACAAGAACAGATCTATCTATATCTGAAAGAGTCAGCCTTGGGCCTGGATCAAATCATTCATGACCTCAGCGATATCATTGCTATTCGTAAGGGCTTGGAAACAATGGTAGATGAAATTGACATTGCAAGTATACTCAGGCATAGCCAAAGAGATCTTGATGACGAAATACGCAAAGCAAAGGTTATCATTACTACTTCCATTAATGTTGGCGACTTCGTATCTGTAAAGAGTTATATTCAAAGTATTCTCTACAATCTCCTTTCGAACGCAATTAAGTACAGGTCGCAGGAACGAAGACTGACTGTTCATATTCATGCCTATGAAGAAATTGGAAATGTGGTTTTCGAAGTTATAGACAATGGAATGGGAATTGATTTATCTGAAACACGATTGAATGAGATATTCAATTTATACAAACGACTGCATCAACATATTCCCGGCAAGGGCCTGGGACTTTATTTGGTAAAGACTCAAGTAGAGGCACTGAACGGAAAAATAGAAGTGAAGACAACTTTAGGTGAGGGAACAACATTTAAAGTTAGTATTCCGAAGAATTGAATGTAATAAAAGAACTGAATCTGCTGTAATCTTCTCTTTTATCTGGCCTGTAAAATGACTACCTTTGAGACATCAATTCTGCATTAGTCCTGCTGAAAGCATCGAATCCCTTCTGTTCTACCACCTCCACCAGGATTTTTTTAAATTGACAAGGCGCTAAGTAACTGCTTCTATTGTTCTGATTTTAAACTTATAACTATATTCGTTATGGTCATCCCTCAAACTATAAAATTTGCAACGACTTATCGTGACTTTGTTGCCACACTCAATAAGCGCGTTAACGGGTATTTCACTGATCATAATATTAGCCGACATGCCAACCCGGAGATGGTTATCAAAACCATCGTCATGTTCATACTCTATATTATACCTTATCTTCTGATTGTGACGACCACTGTAACTAACATTGCCGGCCTCATCGGGTTAGTGGTTATTATGGGGTTTGGCCTTGCCGGGATTGGTCTATCAGTAATGCATGATGCCAATCATGGAGCGTATTCTGAAAAAGCTTGGGTGAATACAGTAATTGGTTACTCACTCAATTTTGTTGGCGCAAATGTGTTTAACTGGAAAATACAGCATAACGTACTTCATCACTCTTATACTAATGTGCACGAAGAAGATGAAGATATCAGCCCGAGAGGTGCCTTGCGCATGTCTCCCCATTCCAAGTGGATAGGTATTCACCGCTATCAATTTATTTATGCGTGGCTTTTGTATGGATTGATGACCATTGTGTGGATGGTGGCCAAAGATTTTATGCGTCTAGTTCGTTATCACAAAAACGGGCTCGCCAAGAAACACAAGGCGAGCATCGTTAGGGAATGGGTTATTCTTATTGTCACGAAAATATTTTACGTAGGATATATTTTTATCATCCCTGTGATTTTTACACCACTTGCCTGGTGGCAAATTCTGATCGGCATTTTTATGATGCATTACCTTGCAGGTTTTATGTTGGCTATAATTTTTCAGCCAGCTCATGTTATCGAAGGATCTGAGTTTCCTCTTCTGGACAAAAACAGAATGCTGGAAAACAACTGGGCTGTTCATCAGCTATTAACAACCACCAACTTTGGAAATAACAGCCGATGGTTCACTTGGTATGTAGGTGGCTTGAATTTTCAGATCGAGCATCATTTGTTCCCCACGATCTGCCACGTACACTACAGAAAGATTTCAAGAATTGTTAAAGAAACGGCCCTTGAATTTGGCCTGCCTTATAAGAGCGTCAAAACCTTTATGGGAGCACTGAATAGTCACGCAAAATTATTGAAGCAACTAGGACGTCAACCGTTGCAGCCGTAATCATATATTTGGATTAATATTTTCATGTACCCACTTCGCTTCATTTTCAGGAGTGACGCTATTCAAAATATTAAACCTGCTAAAGACGCGGAGGGGAGGCACATACAAAATTGATTCTTTCACATAAGGTCCGGATACTCCAATCATCCAATTCGGCCTTGCTTTCGTAAAGTACTTAAAGACATAGTAGTCTGATTCTGCGGCATCGCTCAAGGTAATTTTTTCAAGGAACTCTATTTCATCGGGCGCTGAACCCAATTCCGTTGGGAATTCCAGCCAGTTGACGAGAAAACTTTCAGCAGCTTTTTCATGTGTAGAATATTCTGAAGGGAAAAGATCTTTCCTCTCATAAGTATCCAACGCACGGAATACACCATTGCGCAAGGATGGATTTTTAGCCAGGATCATGATTTCAGTTTCCGACACGTGTTCTTTTGAGGCTAGCTTTTTTATGACAGGTTCGATGATTTCGTATTTTTTGAAAGCCAGCTTTCGTACTTCGCGCTTGATATAAAAGTCTCTGTATAGCCAACCGGCCCCAATCAGGAGAGTAAGCACTAATATCCCAATCAGGATTGCCTTCATATAAAACGATTTACGATACTAACTAAGGTATTATCGCGGGCTCAACAATCTCACCTTCAAAACATGATGAGAGATAATGAAGGGATAAATACAAATGATGAAGAGATTTCTTAAAGATTCAACTTGGCAGACTTTATAAAGCTACCTTTTAACAATGACAAAAAAGATTGTCTTGGATTATATATTACTCGTCTCCTAACAATTAGAAGCTTTGCAAGCACAAAAACCCATAGTCGCACTCAGTAGGAAAAGATTTCTTAAATTGTAGTATACGCTCGCCATGAAAACAGAACAACGACTTTGGCGCATGCAGTCCGGTTGGTTTTCGATTTCTGATAAACACCTTCAGGATACTGCACAACTGGTGCTGGCATTCGGCAGTCGTGAGGCACTCACTAACCCGGAGCGATATCAGGAGTTGCGAAAATTTTACCCTACTGCAAATATTCTTTGCTCCTCCACCTCCGGTGAAATCCTCGGCTCGCATGTCTATGACAACTCAATTGTTGTTACCGCTATCTATTTTGAAAGAACTTCTTTGAAGGTGGCTCAGACTACCATCGCCAACATGAAGGATAGTTATGAGCAAGGAAAAAAACTTTTAGAGCAACTTGAAGCGAAAGACCTCAGTCACTTGTTTGTACTTTCTGATGGTCACCTGGTGAATGGTAGTGAACTCGTCAAGGGGTTGAGCGATTCTCTCACGCAACCAATTCCTATCACGGGCGGGCTGGCCGGTGATGGCAGTCTCTTTCAAAAAACATTGGTAGGGTTAAACGAACCACCAAGCGAAGGAAAAGTTGTGGCGGTAGGCTTTTATGGAAAGAATTTGAAAGTGGGTCATGGTTCTAAGGGTGGCTGGGATCCTTTTGGTCCAGAAAGAATAGTGACACGGTCAGAGAGCAATGTGCTCTATGAAGTCGACAATCAATCTGCGCTGGGATTGTATAAGAAATACCTTGGCCACTATGCTCAAGAGCTGCCTTTGTCTGCGCTGCTCTTTCCACTGGCATTAAAACTTCAACAAAGCAGTGAGGTGCTGGTGCGCACCGTACTTTCGGTAGATGAGGAAAAACAATGTATGGTCTTTGCAGGCGACATCCCTGAAGGATCACGAGTGCAATTGATGAGAGCGAACTTTGACCGGCTCATCGATGGGGCAGTAGCGGCTGCTAACAATAGCTTAAGCTCGCTCAATTCGTTCGCACCAGAGCTGGCCATTCTGATCAGTTGTGTTGGACGCAAACTGGTGCTTAGCCATCGAACGGAGGAAGAAGTAGAAGAAGCAAAAAGAATATTGGGCGAAGGAGCCGCCATCGTGGGATTTTATTCGTATGGAGAAATTTCCCCGCTCGTTCAGTCGGCAAAATGTGAATTGCATAATCAGACCATGACTATCACGGCCTATCAAGAAGTATGAAAGATTGGCATCCCTTATTGGAAAGACAGTTGCGGAAATACTGGTACGGAAAATACGTTTCTCCGGAGATGAGTTTTTTTCTGGATGCCATCAGTGAATCCTATTCGTACTATGACCGTGATCATTTTCTTTTAGAGCGCGCCATGGAACTTAGCTCAACCGAACTAACCGATGTAAATCAGAAGCTGCGTGAGGAATTGAAATTCAAACTCCTTGCTGAAGAGGTGATCCACACCAAAGATCAGATTCTAAATACGATCAATAAAAATCTGCGTGAGGCTGTTTACCGAAGCCATACAGAAGGGGGATTAGTTTATGTCAATCAAGCCTACGTTGACCTGTTTGGATATGATTCGGAAGAGGAAGTGCTGAATACGCCAAGCGGAAATTTTTATGCCGATCCGGAGACCAGAAAAAAACTGAGCGAAAAATTTGAATCAAGTGGCGGTTCTATCAAGGGAGAAGAGGTTCTATTCAAAAGAAAAAATGGAGTTCCTTTCTGGGGAATGATGAGCACCATTCTGTCAACGGATGGCAGCGGCAGTTCTTATTTCGATGGTTCCATCATTGATATCTCTCACCAAAAACGAAATGAAGCAAACCTGCGAAAAGCCAATGAACTCTTAAAAAAAACCAATGCCGAACTTGACCGGTTCGTTTACAGCGCATCGCACGATTTACGCGCACCACTGAGGTCGTTGCTTGGTTTAGTGCAGTTGCTTGAGTTAGAACCAGAGCAAGATATTTTGCCTCACCTTGAACGCATGCGAAAAAGTATTTATAAACTCGACCACTTCATTGACGACATCATCGACTACTCACGCAACTCACGCCTTGACATCGCTTCTGAATTGATCCATTTTGATGAACTGATTGAAGAGAGTTTTCAGCACTTTAAATATTTGCCATCGGCCGATAAGATTGAAAAGCGAATTCAAGTTCAGGCACCGGTGTCTTTTTACGGAGATAAGAAAAGGATTCAAATCATATTTAATAACCTGATCTCGAATGCCATTAACTATCATAATCCGGATGAGCAACATCCATTCATAAAGGTGGAAGTACTCATTACACCCCAACATGGCAGCTTGCTGGTGTGCGACAATGGACTTGGCATTGATGACGAACACATCGAGAAAATATTTGACATGTTTTATCGGGGTACGGCTAATTCTACCGGGTCGGGATTAGGTCTCTATATTGTCAAGGAAACGCTCGAAAAGATGAGCGGAAAAATCCGCGTGACCTCGCAAAAAAATAAAGGCAGCGTTTTTTCTATTGATATCCCCAACCTTCCTCAAGGCACTACTCCAGTTTTACCTACCTGAAGCCTAATAAAACATTGCACGTTAAAAAGTTTAGACCGAAAAAGTTTTTTGGATTTTTGTATATTGTAATGAACAGCGTGAAGAAGGGTTCATGATCGGTTGCAAGGCCGATCAAAAAATTTTCTCATGGCTCACACACGTCATCATTGCGATGTACTCATCATTGGAGCAGGAGGTGCAGGCCTTCGTGCTGCAATTGCTGCTGCTGAAACAAACACCAAACTTACTGTTGGGGTCATTTCAAAAGTTTATCCCATGCGCAGTCATACCGTATCTGCCGAAGGTGGTGCGGCTGCTGTCATAAAATCGAACGACAGTTTTGATCACCATGCGTACGACACGATTTCCGGTGGCGATTGGATGAGTGACCAGGATGCCGTAGAAGCTTTTGTGAATGAGGCACCAAAAGAAATGCTCCGCCTCGAACATTGGGGTTGCCCCTGGAGCCGACAAGACGATGGTAAGATTGCAGTACGGCCATTTGGGGGAATGAAAAATGAACGCACCTGGTTTGCCGCAGACAAGACGGGGTTTCACATGCTTCATGCGCTCTTCCAAACTTCACTGAAGTACGATCAGATCATGCGCTTTGATGAATGGTTTGTGACGCAACTATTGGTGGATGATGATAAATGTGTTGGCGCTGTTGCAATCGAGATTGCGACCGGAGAAATTCATTCCATCATTGCCAAAGCTGTGATCATTTGCACAGGTGGATGCGGAAAAGTTTTTCCTTACACCACGAATGCTAATATCAAAACCGGAGATGGCATGGCACTCGCGTATCGGGCGGGTGTTCCACTGAAGGACATGGAGTTTGTCCAGTATCATCCCACGGGCTTGCCATTCACCGGGATTTTAATAACGGAAGCAACGCGTGCTGAGGGCGGATACATGTTGAACAAAGATGGCTACCGTTATTTACAAGATTATGATCTGGGCAAGCCGCAATCAAAACCTGTATTGCGCTCGATGGAACTTGGCCCACGCGACCGGCTTTCGCAAGCGTTTGTTAAAGAATTAGAAAAGGGAAGAACTCTTGAAGGACCTTATGGGCATTACGTTCATTTGGATATCCGCCATCTCGGAGAAAAAATTATTAACACCAAACTCCCCTTTGTGCGCGAGTTATGTCTGAAGTATGAAAATATTGATCCGATCAAAGAGATGATTCCCGTTCGGCCCGTGGTGCACTACATGATGGGCGGCATTCACACCGATATTCATGGTGCTACTCCTCTCAAAGGATTATACGCTGCCGGTGAAGCAGCGTGTGTAAGCATCAATGGAGCTAATCGATTAGGATCAAATTCGCTCACAGAACTTTTGGTATTCGGAAATAGGGCAGGAATAAGTGCGGCACAGTTTGCATTGCAACAGAGCAACGGAAAGTCGCATGCACTGATCAGTGAAGAAGCAATCAAAAAATTGGAAGAACGATTCCTTAAAAAGACAAATGGAAACGAACGAATCGTTGACATACGAAAAGCGATGCACCAATGCATGGAAGAAGGAGCGGGCATCTACCGCAGTGAAGCGACATTGAAGAAATCTCAGGAAGTGATTCGTTCTTTGCAAGAGCGGATAAAAAACGTTTCCATTACAGATCAGAGTAAGAGGTTTAACACAGAAGTAATTTCAGCGATCGAGTTATCGTACTTGCTGGACATTGCAGAAGCGATTGTACAATGTGCTATTACTCGGAAGGAATCGCGCGGCTCACACCAGCGAACAGATTTTCCGAAACGCGATGATCAAAATTTTCTGGCTCATTCCTTAGTGTTTAAGAAAAAAGGAGAAACGCCCGAGATAAAATATTTTCCCGTGACGATCACACGCTGGCCTCCGGGAGAAAGAGTTTATGGAAGATGAGGGAGAAGCAAGACGTTAGACAAAAGACATAAGACATAGGATGAGATGTAAATAGTGAAGATGATGTAACAGCTAACTGAGAAGACATGAACAACATCAAACTCGAAGTTTTCCGGTATCGCCCCGAGGAGGAATCGGAACCGGTGTTTCAGGAGTACGAAGTGCCTCTACGAAAAGATTGGGTCATTCTCGATGCACTGAATTATATCAAAGACCAAATTGATGGAACGTTGTCTTATCGATGGTCGTGCCGGATGGGTGTGTGTGGAAGTTGTGGTATGATGGTGAACGGCACACCCGTTCTTACTTGCGCTACATTTCTTGAAAAATTTGCTCCGGGCCCGATACGCGTTGAACCGTTGAACAACTTCCCCGTAGTTAGAGACTTGGTAATTGAGATGTCAGACTTCATGAACAAGCTGAAGTCGGTAAAACCTTGGATCATTCGCGATGACGAGAAACCGATAGAAGAAGGTGAATATATTCAAACACCATCACAGCTTGCAGACTTCAAGCAGTACAGCATGTGCATTAATTGCATGTTGTGTTATTCTGCTTGTCCGGTTTATGGATTGGAGCCGAATTTTTTAGGACCAGCCGCAATTGCTCTTGCCCAGAGATACAATTTAGATAACCGCGATCAGGGCCAAGAACAACGAATGGAAGAACTCAGCACCGATGAAGGAATTTGGAACTGCACTTTCGTAGGTGAGTGCTCTGCTGTTTGCCCCAAAGGTGTTGATCCGGCCGAGGCCATTCAACGCTATAAAGTTGCCGGTGCAGCCGACTGGTGGAAGTCAATGCTATTACCTTTTGGAAAAAGAACTAATCCAAAATAAATGACCGAACCGACTTACAAAAAGAAGATGACTATTTTCTGGTGGGCCTCACGATGGTACCACATTAAATTCATAAGTCGTGAACTCACCAGTGTTTTTGTGGCGGGTTATGTTATCCTATTTCTATTCTATGTACGATCAGTATTGCAGGGGCCCGAAGAATTTGAAAAGATTTCTTCGTTATTAAAATCTCCTTTGATGATTTCATTACACTCTGCTGCATTGTTGGCTTTGATATTTCACAGTGTGACGTGGTTTAACCTAGCACCTAAAGCGATGGTTGTTAAAATAGGCGATAAAAAAATTCCGGGCATTTTAATAGCGTTAGCAAATTATGCAGGATGGGCAGTGATTTCTCTTGTATTGATTTGGCTATTGACTTCAACTAATAAGATTTAAAAGTTGACTCCTATGAAAAAACATATTGAACCGATGTGGTGGAGTTTATTCGGAGCAGGTGGAGCGATCTCGGCACTCTTCCTTCCGGTATTGCTTTTTTTCACTGGGCTCGCCTTTCCGCTTGGATGGATAGAGACTTCGCAAGCGAGTTTGAAAGACCTTATCGATCCCTGGTATAGCCGCTTGCTAATTCTGGCGATTATTTCGCTATCCATGTTTCATTGGGCGCATCGTTTTCGCTTTACACTGCATGAGGGGCTCCAGCTTAAATCGTATGATAAACTGATTTCAGTATTTTGTTATGGGGCTTCGATTGTGATTACTGGGATATCCGCTTTTATACTGTGGAATCAATAAATTTTCGAGTTGTGAAATTGATAACTCAAAACTGGAGAATGTTCAATAAAAAAGAATTAACTTAATACTATGCAAAATACCATCACCATGGAGGACGTCAAGTTTGAGCTGAAACCGCTTTCAAAGGAAGGAGTGGAGGCAGCATTATCTAAAGCCGAGCACTACCGCTTATTGAATCATCCAAAAATGGCAGAAAGCATTTGCCTGGATGTGCAAAAAATTGATCCCGACAATCAACGGGCAGCCACAATCTTGCTGCTGGCGTTAACCGATCAATTTGGTCAATCTTCTTCCAAGGCAAGAAAGGAAGCCTTGAACCTTACCAATAAATTGAAAGATGAATATTCCCGTCTCTACTATGCGGGTATTGTGCATGAACGACAGGGCTCAACAGCACTTGCTTCAGGTCTGCCAGGAGCAGAGTTTGATGCCTACGAATGGTACAGAGAAGCTATGGAGTTATATGAAAAAGCCGATGCCGTTAATAAAGCTTCGGCTAACGATGACCCGACTTTACGATGGAATACGTGCGTAAGAATTATTGAAGAATATAATCTGAAGCCAAGACCCGCTGAAGATCGCACTGCTCTGCTGGAATAATTTTAACTGATCACTCCCGATCCAATCAATTCTTCATTTTCATACCAGGCGGTGAATTGCCCCGGAGTAACTCCGCGTTGAGCGCGTGTGAAGATAACATAGAGTCCGTCTTCTTTTTGGTGAAGCGTACATTCTTCCAGCGGTTGACGATAGCGAATGCGTGCCAAATATTTTTTTGATTCGCCTACATTCAATTTTAAATCTTCTCGCACCCAATGTTCATCAACGGATGGAATGAACAATCCTTTGCGATACAAGCCAGGATGATCTTCGCCCATGCCGGTATAAATAATATTTTTATCTGTGTCAGTGCCGATCACAAACAACGGTTTTTCAAAGCCACCGAGATTCAAGCCTCTGCGTTGACCAATGGTATAAAAATGCGCACCGTTGTGCTCTCCTACAACTTTGCCATCGGTAGCAGAGAAATGATATGATTCTGTTTCGGCAACAAGTTCATCTTTGGGAACTCCGCTATTAAAAACAGAAGAACTTGCCGATACTTCTATCACTTTCCCTTTTTTAGGTTCGAGGCGTTGCTGTAAAAATTCTGGCAGGTGAACTTTGCCGATAAAGCACAATCCTTGCGAATCTTTTTTCTCGGCCGTGGCGAGCCCAGCTTTTTTTGCAATTGCACGTACTTCGGGTTTCAATAATTCACCGATAGGAAATAAAGCTTTAGAAAGTTGAGCTTGCGTAAGCTGACATAAAAAATAGCTTTGGTCTTTGTTCGGATCTTTTCCCGCCAGAAGTTGATAAACTTTTTTTCCAGCAACTTCAGTTTCGCCTTTTCTTGCGTAATGACCCGTAGCAACATAATCAGCGCCCAGCTTCACAGCGGCCTGTAAGAAAATATCAAATTTGATTTCGCGGTTGCATAGAATATCAGGATTAGGAGTTCGGCCGGCTTTGTATTCGGCAAACATGTAATCCACAATTCGTTCTTTGTATTCTTTGCTAAGGTCGATGGCTTGAAATGGAATGCCCAGATGCTGCGCAACAATCATCGCATCATTACTGTCATCAAGCCAGGGGCATTCGTTGCTTATCGTTACTGTATCGTCATGCCAATTTTTCATGAACATGCCGATCACTTCGTAACCTTGCTCCTTTAATAAATAAGCGGTTACGCTTGAATCTACACCGCCCGACAGACCTACTACTACTCTTTTCATGCGAATTGGCAAGGTTAAGGCTTGCTTATTTCTTCAAAGCCAAATTCTCGGCTAAAAGTTCATTTATAATTTGATTGAATCGTTCTTTAAACTGCTCGTAATAAATTCCGGTGCCAGGCCCTTCAAAACCGGTATGGATGTATTTCACTTTTCCGTCTTTGCCGATAATAATAGTGGTGGGCCAGCCCAGTACTTTACTCAGCATTGGTAATGATTGCGAAGCTTTCTCCGCATCATAAACGCCTGCGATCACAAAGTCGTAAGGAATGTTCATCTTCTGTTTCGCTTTCTTCACACGCTCACTGGCATAAGTGAAATCATCTTTGCGCTCGTACGCCAGGCCAAGAATCTCAACTCCTCTTTTATGGTTTTCATTGTACCAAGGCACTAAGAATTTTGTTTCGTCCATACAGTTAGGGCACCATGTTCCAAAAATCTGAAGGATGAGGACTTTATTTTTAAATTTCTCATCCGATGGACTGATTAAGTTATGGTTCAGGTCAGGAAATTTAAAATCGATTTTATCATAACCTTCTTTTAAATACGTGAGCGATTCGGCATCAGGCATTTTAGCATTTACATTTTTTACTCCTTTGAAAGATTCGTATGAAAGTTTGCCCGAATAATAATCGCCTTTCAAAGAGTCTCCGGATTTTGATGCGATGAAAACATAAGCATGATTACCATCAAAAGTGCTGAGCATCAATTTTTCATCAACTACATTTCCTTCGAGGTAACGGTAATCTCCTGTAGGCGTGAGGAAACTTCCGGTTAAACGATTGCCGGTTTGCTCTACTATTCCAACGGAAGGAATAATTTTCCCTTGAGATGTTTTAAACTCGACTTGATACTTCCCTGAAAAATCAATGGTGCTTTCACTTGTATTTTTAGCGAAGCGATAATTGTCTCCAAAAGTGGCAGAGAAAGATTGGTTAGCTTCAGGCGCATAATTTTTCACGAACGTGCCCGAGAGTCTATCGCCCTCAATTTTAGCACGCAGTTCGGCATCGAAAATATGCAGAACCATTTTTACCGAATCGCCAAATACTGAGACTTCATCGAGGAGAATTTTCTCAACTCCATTATTAATATAGACTAATAGGCTGTCATTCTTTTTAGTCACGTCAAATGTAAAGGGAAGGTCATGACCCTGGCAATCGATTACGCCACGCCACGTACCGGTTTTCAATTCTGCCGGTTTAGTGCATGAAAAGATTGCGAATGAAATGAGGATCAGTAAAAATCGCATTACATTTAAGTTTGATGAACTGATAAAACGGTGCAAAATAAAGAAATGTTCACGGGATTACGTGTATTGGAATTAGCCTCAGTTTTGGCGGGCCCCAGTGTGGGTCAGTTTTTTGCAGAACTAGGGGCAGAGGTCATAAAAGTAGAGAATCCGAAAACGGGTGGAGATGTTACCAGAAGCTGGAAATCTGCGGGCGAAGAGACCGATGATCGCTCGGCTTATTTCTGTTCTTGCAATTGGGGAAAGAAATCCGTGGCCCTTGACCTTACGTTTAAAAAAGATCTTGAGGTTGTTAAAAAATTGTCAACTCGCGCTGATATTATTATAGCGAGCTACAAGCCTGGTGATGCAAAAAAACTCGGAGTTTCCTACGAACAACTAAGAGCGAACAACGAGCAACTAATTTACGGACAGATTACAGGCTATGGCTCAGATGACGATCGTGTAGGTTACGATGCAGTGATTCAAGCTGAAGCTGGTTTCATGGATTTGAATGGCGAAAAAGATGGACACCCGATCAAGATGCCAGTGGCATTAATTGATGTTCTTGCTGCTCATCATTTAAAGGAAGGATTACTGCTTGCATTGTTGAAGCGCGAACGAACAGCCCAGGGAGATTTTGTGGAGGTGAGTTTGGTGCAGGCAGCAGTTGCCTCACTTGTCAACCAGGCCACGAATTGGTTGGTCGGAAAAAAACTTCCTGTGCGCCAAGGTTCTGCTCATCCGAATATTGCTCCTTACGGTGATTCGTTTATGACGCAAGACAGTAAGCGAATTCTATTAGCGGTGGGAAGTGATAAACAGTTTGACGAGTTGATTCAAGTGTTAGGACTTAGATCTCAGGACTTAGGAGACTTTGTAAAGAATCTAGACCGAGTAGTGCATCGCAGAGAGTTGAATAAAATTCTGTCAGAGAAAATCATGCACATTCAATCTTCTGAATTAATCAAACAATTGCGCGACAGAAAAATACCTGCAGGTTTCATTCAAAACATGAAAGACGTTTTTGAAATGCCGCAAGCCAAAGAGGTTTTGATTGAACAAGATGGATTGATTGGAGTAAAAAGTTTTATTGCCAAAGATTCTGGACTCTTTTCTCTGGATTCTGGATTACTGCCTCCGCCACATTTGGGTGAACATACGGAGGAAGTGGTGAAATCCTTGTAAGCATTGGCGTTAAGAAAAATTCAAACAAATAATAAACCTTACTTCTTCAATATCTTCACTCTGGAAAAAGAGTATAGGAATATTAGGATTACTTTAATAATATTTAAGCCGTTAAAAAAATTAAACTTATGGCGCAATCAAGCAAAATACAGTCAATGGCAATTATGAAATTTAAATTCCTTGTATTTTCATTTACCCTTGGTTTCAGTTGTGCTTATGCACAAGATCCTGCTAAAGCAAAATTTCTAGATCCGGCAAATATGGATATTCTTGTAAAGCCCGGAGATAATTTTGTGGAGTATGCCGGAGGCACGTGGTTAAAAAAGAATTCTATTCCTGCTAAAGAAACACGCTGGGGAAGCTTCAATATTTTAAGAGAGTTTAATGATAAGGCATTGCGGGAAATCTTGGTGAATGCTGCAAACGATAAAAATGCATCACCAGGGTCAGTTAAGAAAAGAGTAGGAGATTTCTATACCTCAGTGATGGACTCTGCCACATTGGAGCAATTAAAAGCGCAGCCTGTGATGGCAGAC
Source organism: uncultured bacterium (assembly GCA_967789005.1). Classification (GTDB taxonomy): domain Bacteria; phylum Bacteroidota; class Bacteroidia; order Cytophagales; family Cyclobacteriaceae; genus ELB16-189. Next base: position 143,619 of record CBRFFM010000007.1, read on the forward strand.
ATAAAAAGGATAAGTCAGCTTAACAGCACTGATCAATTATTAAGTGAGATCATCTACCAAAGATCTCACGGAATTGGTTCTCCGTTATTCGGACTTTTTGTGGGACAAGACCGAAAGCACCCTGATCGGATGGTCGTGCAGTTAAGTCAAGGTGGACTTTCTCTTCCGGATCGCGATTATTATTTGAAGTCAGATCCACGAACGAAAAAGATCCAAGGAGCATTTAACAGTTACATTGTTTCACTTTTCACAATGTCGGGAGCAGGCGAAGAAGTGGCAAAGAAAAATGCAGAGGTTATATTTTCTTTGGAGCAGAAATTGGCCAAAGCTCAGATGAGTCGCACCGAAATGAGAGACCCTCAAAAGACTTATAACAAGTTTGCCATTTCTGATTTTACAAAAAAGACTCCTTCCATTGATTGGACATCATTACTCAAACAAATCAATATTACTGGTCAGGATAGTATTCTTGTTAATGTTCCTAAGTTTTTCCCAATAGCTGACAGCATTGTTAAGAATGCGAGCATTTCCGATTGGCAGGCCTATCTGCAATGGAATATATTGAAATCGGCAGCGCCTTATTTAAGCAAGAATTTTGTTGATGCTGAATTTGCATTTAGTCAGGTGATCACGGGCCAAAAGGAGCAAACACCACGCTGGCAAAAGGCTTCGAACCTTACCGATGGAAATGTAGGAGAGCTGCTGGGACAGCTTTATGTTGAAAAATATTTCAAACCCGAAGCCAAGGCTCGCATGCAAAAGATGATTGACAACCTGGTAAAGGCTTATGAAATAAGAATTAAGAAATTGGATTGGATGAGTGATGTCACCAAGCAAAAAGCACTGGATAAGCTTAAAGCATTCAAGCCGAAAATTGCTTATCCCGACAAATTCAAGACCTATTCCGGATTGGAGATAACAAATAAAACATTGCTCCAAAATGTACGCAATGCAAACCACTGGAATTTCAATGATAATATTAGTCAGTTAGGTAAGCCTGTTGACCGTACGCGTTGGGGAATGTCGCCTCCTACCGTGAATGCCTATTACAATCCGCTGTTGAATGAAATTGTTTTTCCTGCAGGCATTCTACAATATCCCTTCTTTCATCCGGATGCAGACGATGCGTTTAATTATGGAGCCATTGGGTCAGTTATTGGTCATGAAATTTCTCACGGATTTGATGATTCGGGTAGTCAATATGATAAAGATGGATCGCTGCACAACTGGTGGACAACCGATGATCGCAAACGATTTGATGAGCGAGCTAAGCTCCTGCAGCAGCAATTTGATGCCTTTACAGTTCTTGATACGCTTCATGTAAATGGTAAACTTACTCTTGGCGAAAACATTGGCGACCTCGGTGGACTGAATGCAGCTTATGAAGCATTTAAAATGACAGATCAAGGAAAATCAAATAAGAAGATTGATGGCTTTACACCGGATCAGCGCTTTTTTCTGGCTTGGGCACAAGTGTGGCGAAGCAAAACACTTCCCGAACGAGCTGCCCAATTAATCTTGGTTGATCCACATTCGCCTGGCGAATACAGAGCAATAGGTGCGCCTATCAATATGGATGCCTGGTATAAGGCATTCAATGTTCAGCCTGACAACAAACTTTATAAAAAACCTGAAGATCGAATTAAGATCTGGTGAGCATCTAATTCTTAGTGAGCTTAAATAGACGGATTCAATGCACTCATTGAATCCGTTTTTTTATTTCATAGTTATTGCATCATAAGCATGTATATTTAATGTGCTAATAAATTTATCAAAAACATGAGCACACCTCCCATCACCTTAGACAAAATGCTGGGCATCGATTATCCAATTTTGGTGGCTCCTATGTTTTTGATATCGAATACCAAAATGATTAAAGCAGCATTAGCGAATGGAGTGACTGCCGCTTTTCCTGCGCTTAATTATAGAACTGATGCCGAACTGCGTGCGGCCATTGCTGATATTAAATCTGCAACCAATAAGCCTTTTGGTGTTAACCTGATTGTAAACAAATCGAATCCAAAATATAAGCCGCAACTCAAAACACTTGCCAAGGTTGGGGTAAGTTACATTATCACTTCGTTGGGTAGTCCGCGCGAAACGATTGAGATGTGTAAGCCCTTAGGTATAAAAGTTTTTTGTGATGTGGTAGATTTAAAATATGCCAAGGTGGTAGAAAAACTCGGGGCCGATGCGGTGATAGCGGTGAACAACAGGGCAGGAGGTCATGCCGGAAATATCTCTCCTCAAAATTTAATTGAAGAGCTGAGAGCAAATTGTTCTATCCCCGTTATTTCGGCAGGAGGCGTGGCACATGGAAAAGACATTCAGCAAGCATTGAACTGGGGAGCCGCAGGAGTTTCTGTAGGTACTATTTTTATTGCCTGTACTGAAGCAGATATTTCACCCGAGTATAAACAAGCCATGGTCGACTATGGAGAAAAGGATATTGTGCGAAGTACAAAGCTATCCGGCTCGGCACTCACTGTAATCAATACCCCGTATGTTCAGCAACTCGGAACAAAAGCCAATTTTTTAGAATGGATTTTGAATCATAATAAGACATTAAAGAAATATGCCAAGATGATCATTGCCTGGCGAGGGATGAAAGCGGTAGAGAAAGCTGCTTTTAGTGCTACTTATAAAACAGTTTGGTGTGCTGGTCCGGCAATCGAACACGTTCACAAAATCCGCCCGATGAGCGAAATTGTAAATGAACTTACATCAGAGTATAGAGCGAGTTCTAACGGAAAGCCACTTTAAACAACTTTACCATTCAATTGAATGGAGCGAGAGACGAGATAGGGTTTGAGAATTAATAGAGCTGCAATTCTGCAAAGAGAGAATCCAATTCAGCCCTTGATTTATTGAGCTTGGCCTCGAGTTTCTTCAGCATAGTCTCCCTTCCGTCTTTTTCCAGCGAGAAATCTTCATCACTCAGGATGGGGAATCTTCTCTTCAACATCACTTTTTGCTCACGCCAGCTTCGTACAATATTCATGTTCACAAGGTAGTGAATTTCTACAGGTATTTTTCGGCAATATTTGTTTCCAGGATCAACTGCTTACCAAACTTAATATTTGCTTTAAAAAGGGCGATTAATTCTCCTTCGAATCGTCCTCTTCTAGCTGTTTTTTCTTCTCTTGTGCCACTCTTCCGATTTTATAGCTAAAGCTTGCCTTCACCACGAAATTATGAAGCGTGTTCGTTGTATTCTGAACCAGGTAAGGTGAATTTAATTGCGACCGAACCTGGTAAGATGGGGTTACAAAATTATCTACTCCAAAACTTACCGATCCATTCTTGCCCAAAATACTTTTCTTAACACTTATGCTGTGATTGATTGGACTCGTGCGGTAGCCTTGCAAATTGTAAGACCTTCCTTGATAGGAACCAAAGAATTGAAAGCTCCATCCATTAGAGAAATTGTAATTGCCGAACATTCTGAAATTGGGAGTGAGTCCCTGCCTGGTAGCATTGAGAATGGGGTCTGGCGAATTGTTTTTCAAGATGCGATAGAAAGTATCCGTACCACCATTGATTGTAAACCGATCAGAGATAGGAACACTAACAAAAATTGAAATTCCATAGTTAGCCTCTGTTCCGACATTTTCACTCTTAGAAATAATGGTGTCACCCTTGATGATTCTTACCGACTGAATATCATTTGTGTTATAGCGCATGAACGTAGAGAGATTGATCGTAGCGTTTTTGATATTCGTTTTGTATGCAATTTCTACAAGGTGTGTGTACTCTGGTTTCAAATATGGATTGCCCTGTGTTGCGCTTTTTGGATTCGATGCCTGTAAGTTTGGATTAAGATCACGCAGTCCAGGCCGCTGGATGCGCTTGTTGTACGACATCTTGATCATTTTGCCATCCTTTAATTTGCGCGACAAGTTTACGCTCGGTACCAGCACTCCATAAGATGGAATTTGAATATTCGATTTTCCGCTAAAATTCGCTTGTATATCGGTGTACTCATAACGGCCTCCTCCTTTTAAGGTGTAAGCATCAGCGGTGACTGAATATGAAACATAACCCGCAGAAATAGATTGATTGTAATTGAGGCTGGTGGAAGGATGGCCAGTATCAACCGTGTAAGATCCGTTGGCGCCATTGGCTACATAATAGGAGTATTCACTCTGCACATTTCGGATCGTTGTTTTTCCGCCAAACTCAAGCAGCTGATTTTCTTTAACTGGCTCCTGATAATCGGCTTGAAAGATCATCTCTTGCGTGTAACCAGGGTTGTCATTTTTACTTCTTGTCACGATAGATTGATCTGATTGTTGAACAGTCGTATTCACATAACCGATGGTTTGATTACTTCGGCTATAGATGCCGAGAAAATTAAACTCACGATCCTTCTTTTCAAACTTTTTGGTGTAGGTGAGTGACGCGTCAATATTGTTGCCCACATTGGTTGATTTAATATTTTGAAGTGTACTTGTTAGTACACCCTGATAAATCCTATCGGTGAGCAATTGATCCTGATATGAATTTTGATTTCGCTGTCCGTAGCGCAAAGAAGTACTAAGTGAATTATTTTTATTGATATCATAGTCCCATACGAACGTATAAGTTCCCTGTAATCCATCATTTCTCAGGTGCGCACTTTGTGCGTTATACGCAGAGTCAGTTTTATTGCCCGATGATAAATCGCGAACATAGGTTGTCTGCTGATTGGAGAAATCTCCAATGACATTATACGTTGGCCTGATAAATCCTCCTAGCGAAAAACCCATTTTACCTTTCCGATAAGCTCCATTTGCACCCAGGTTCGATCCGCGAGAACCTACTGTGACATCCGAGTTAAAGAAAGCTCCCTCCAACGTATTTTTCTTCAAAACAATATTGATAATTCCGGCAGAACCTTCGGCATCATACTTTGACGAGGGTGAAGTGATCACCTCAACGGTCTTGATCATGTCTGCCGGAATTTGCTTGAGGGCATCTGAAACACTATTCGCTGAAATAGTGGAGGGCTTATTGTTGATCAACACTTTTACGTTGGCACTTCCTCGAAGAGATACATTACCATCAACATCTACTGTGAGCATAGGAACTCGTTTGAGAACATCAGTAGCATCGCCTCCTTTAGTGGTGGCATCTTGCTCGGCATTGTAGATTGTGCGATCCACTTTTTCTTCAACCAATGTTTTTTGCCCCTGCACCACCACTTCGTGCAACATTTTTACGGAGGGGCCAATGATTATTGTTCCAAGATTGGTTTCGGTGCCTTTCCCTGAAATATTGAGATCAACCTTCTTAGTGTTGTAACCCACAAAAGAAACAACCACTTGATAATTTCCATTGTCAATTTTGTCGATTATGAATTTTCCACTCTCATCACATACAGCTCCATTAATGGGTCTGTTGGTGGAATGATAGACTAGCGCAACAGCAGCAAATTCCACTGGTTTTTGCGTGAGTGAATCGATCACTATGCCAAAAACATTGCTTTTCTGAGCGAGTACTGTTGCTGAAATAAAGAATATAAGGATTGGGAGCAGATATCTCATGGACGGGAATAATCGATTGGTTAAGCCTAAAGAGTATTTTCGGCAAAGGAATCACACAATTTTGAACAAATTCTGCATGCAATGGATTTTTTGATGGGTGGTTCGCTCGTCTTGGATCGAAACGGGCAAAAGACACTGAGTTATTACATTGTGCAACGGTTTGCTTTGACCGGCAGAGGGTATTTTGAAATTGAAAGAATGGCTGAGCTAGACAGCCACATTGATAACACTCGGTTGAGCCTTAAACGTAGGAGACCACCATTTTTCCTTATGATTCGGGCCTATTCTAAGCTATTGATCACTTCTGAAACCAACTTATTCATATCAAAATCAAAGCCAACCGGAGAAAGGCCAAGTCGAACAACCACCAGTTTCTTTGAAGGAACAACGAAAATATACTGCCCCTGGTGGCCTTGAGCGCTGTAAGCATCAACAGGAATATTGGGATAGGGCCGGTTAGCAGGATTATTTTTTTCACCTGCATTGGTATACCAATGTGCACCGTACTCTCCTTGTTTTGCTCCACTAGTCGGAGTCGCAGTGAACTTCACCCATCCTTCCGGAAGAATTCGTTCGCCATTCCAAACGCCATCGTTATAATATAACAAGCCGAACCGGGCGAAGTCGCGGGCGGTCGCATAGGAATAGGAAGATCCAACAAACGTGCCTCCGGCATCGGGCTCAAGCACAATGCTGTTCATACCGATTTTACTGAATAGCTCTTTATATGGAAACTGATAATAATTCTCATCGCCTACCTTGTCCCTTACAATTTGTGAGAGGATGTTGGTAGTGCCACTCGAATAATTAAAAACCTCACCCGGCTTGGATTTGCGTTTGGATTCGGCAGCGTAAACACCCATGTCTTTCTTTTTGAAGAACATGTTAAGTGCTCTTCCCGGGGCACCATAGTTTTCTTTCCACTGAAGTCCGCTGCTCATCTGCATGAGGTCTGCCAGGGTTATGTTTTTACGATCATCCGCCTTCCATTCCTGAATGGGTGCGGCTTCTTCCAATATTAATTTTCCTTGTTTTACTAAAATACCAACGAGTGCGTTGATGATACTTTTGGTCATAGACCAACCGATCAGTTTTGAGTCCTTATCGAATCCCGTACTGTATTTTTCACCGACAAGATTTCCATCGTGCAAAACAACGATGGCGCGCGTTCTCAGTTGGTGAGATTTAACCGTATCAGTTTCAACAAACGCATTGGCAATCGCGGTTTGCAGTTTTTCCTTGTTAATCTTATTTGAAATGGTGTCCGGTAATTTGTCGCCTTGCGGCCAGTCAATGGTATCCGGGTTAATCTTGTAAGGCTGATACAAATTCTTTTTCTGACTACGTAATTCTTCTTCGCACATTTCTGCCACTAGTGTGCAACCAAGCCCCTCGCGGAACACAACTTTTTTCTTGGCTAATCCGAACACACTACCTGTTGCCGATGAATCTTCATAATTAACAACGAATGTTCCGAGCTTCAATGGGGAAATACTGTTTATCTCGTTATCGATTACGCTTTGTAAATCGCGGCCTCCTACAAACACGCATGAGCCAACGTGTTTGGCTCCATAGCCACTGATGATCGGCAATGCACGCCAAGCATATCGAACTCCATAGACTATTATAATAATGAGTAAAGCAAAGAGGGTGCCCATGAGGATACTCATCATATCGTTATGTACTTGTTCTCCAAGCCACATGCCTTCGTCCGCCTTCGCGATGCCGGGGGTAAAAGATGTTAAGAGAAATAGGAAAAGGAAGATTTGGGTTTTCATGCGTTACTAACTTTTGTTGCATGGATGGCAATTGACGCCATTTCGTGATTTGAGTGTTTTGGGCGCGGTAATACATAAAAAAAGCCCCGCATTGCGAGGCTTTGCTCTCCCTCTTGGACTTGAACCAAGGACCCTCTGATTAACAGTCAGATGCTCTAACCAGCTGAGCTAAGGGAGAATATATTCCAAAAACCTTGATTCCTTGATTAATCCCGCATGTGCGGTACTCTAACCAGCTGAGCCAAGGTGAATTTGGGAGTGCAATATTAGCAGATTGGCAAATAATAGCCAACCGCTGCCCAAAAATTTTCCAATTATACTTTAGAAAGTGCCTGTTCGAGGTCTGCAAGCAGGTCTTCGGCATCTTCCACGCCCACGCTCAGGCGGATCAAAGAATCGCTAAGTCCGTTTTTCATGCGTTCTTCCCGGGGAATGCTCGCGTGAGTCATGGATGCCGGATGATTGATCAAAGATTCAACTCCGCCCAATGATTCCGCCAAAGAAAACAGCTCTACGTTCTCCATCAGCTTCTTTGCGTCATCAACGTTATCGTTTTTAAGACTGAACGACAGCATTCCTCCGAAATCGCGCATCTGCTTTTTGGCGATGAGATGATTTGGGTGATCAGTAAATCCGGGCCAGTACACTTTTCCAACTTTCGGATGGTTCCTCAAGAATTCTGCAATCTTCTTTCCGTTTTGACAATGACGCTCCATGCGCAAATGCAACGTTTTTATTCCGCGCAAAACCAAAAATGAATCTTGAGGGCCAGGCACCGCACCACAAGAATTGGCGATGAAAGCAAGATCCTGATATAATTTTTCATCGTTTACCACCAGCGCACCCATGATCACATCGCTGTGACCGCCAAGATATTTCGTCACCGAGTGCATCACTATGTCGGCACCAAGATCGAGTGGATTCTGCAAATAAGGAGATGCAAACGTGTTGTCTACGGCCACAAGACAATTGTTCTTCTTGGCAAGTTTTACGCAGGCATCGATATCGATAATGCGCATCAATGGATTGGAGGGAGTCTCCAACCAAAACATTTTCGTCTTCGAGTTGATGTGCGGTTCTGCATTCTTGGCATCGGTAAGATCAATAAAATGAAATTTGATTCCGAAGCGTTCATACACTTTCGTGAACATGCGATACGAACCACCATAAAGATCGTTGCTCGTGATCACTTCATCGCCAGGGCTCAGCAGTCTAATGGCCGCATCTGTAGCACCCATACCCGATGAGAAACACAAACCAAATTTTCCGTTTTCAAGTGCGGCAATACTTTTCTGTAAGGAATTACGAGTAGGGTTCGCTCCGCGAGCGTACGCATACCCCTTGTGTTTTGCTGGTGACTCCTGCACATAAGTGGAGGTTTGATAGATCGGTGTCATGATCGCTCCGGTTGAAGGATCTGGTTCTACACCTGCATGTATGGCTTTCGTTCCGAATTGCATATTATATGTATAGATTTTTATTACTTTGTCAGACTGGCTTTGATCTAATAACCCCGCAAACTTGCAATTTTTTTCGCGATATTCTTTCATCTGGAGGTTCCCCAAGGAACAGGAGTTGGCGTACAACCAATTTGTTCTGCCTTCCAATTTACTTTCACTCCGCCTGGTTACATTCATCACTTTGTTTGGCATGTCCACCTTCCTGGTGATTGATTTTTTCAGGGATGTTGATTTTAGCCTAGTGCTGCTTTCCAGAATCCTGGTTCTATCCATTGCCTCAGGTCTAATGGCTTTTACTTTTAAAAAGCCGCTCAATCCGAATGTCTTGCCGTGGGGGATTGTGATTATCGGCTTTATCAATTTTGGCGCGGCCTTGATCATGAACACCTATGCACGGATGCCCGGCTTCTCTCTGACTAACCTCTTGTTTCTAATCTGGGTTTTGGTGATGGCTGCGAGTGGCCTCAACTTGCGGCATGCCTTGAAGCTCAACCTGTCTCTCTTAATTGTCTTCCTCGTTTACTCACAATTTTTTAGCAGGAATCCATATTACTTTACTCAATATCCGCATCTCATCGTCTCGTTCATCTATTTCTCGTTCGTCAGTGTGGTTTTGGAGTATCGCAGGCGAAAGAGTTTTTTACAGTTCAGCGAACTAACTGAGCAAAAGCGATTGGTGGAAGAACTGAACAACCAAAAAAATAAAATCATTTCTATCCTTTCGCACGATGTGGCATCACCTCTTAATACCCTTTCAGGATTACTTCACTGGCAGGCCAAGGGACATATTTCGGAAGACGAGTTTCGACCATTCTTAACTCAAATTGGAGATCAACTTCACAACGTCACCGGCTTGTTGCATGGATTGGTAAGGTGGTCACGCTCACAAATGGAGGGTTTTGTATCGCAACAAAAATCAGTAAATCTGGTAAAGCACCTTGAAGATTTGGTGAAGCTCTTTCAACCTTCGGCATTGGAAAAGGAACTCAATATTAAACTGAAAATCGAGCCGAACTTGGTTGTTTATGCAGATGAAGAAATGATACGCATAGCCGTTCGAAGCCTGATCTCGAATGCTATAAAATTTGCTACACCTAAAACCGAAATCGTGATTCAGGGTTTCCAGAATGAAGAGACAATCATTCTGAGAATTAGTAATGCAGGAACTCCAATCCCTGAAAGTCAACGCTCTAACCTTTTTACGTACCAAATGATTTCCACTGAAGGAACCAAAGGTGAACGAGGAACAGGCCTTGGACTTGCCATGGCTGCATTTTTTGTGCGCTTCAACGGAGGTGAGATCTTCCTTGAACCTTCAAACCATCAGTTGACCGAATTCAGGATTGAACTTCCTACTTCTGAAGAACAGTGGATTGCCCGATCAATGAAATACCGTCAGGCAATTTCTGGAACGAAATCTTAAGAAATCTTAAATAGGACGATTAACGTCAAACTTCTCGAGGTAGTCAGCAACTCTTCTTACAAAACTTCCACCCAGCGCACCATCCACCACGCGATGATCGTACGAATGTGACAAGAACATTTTGTGACGAACAGCAATTGCATCACCGTAAGGAGTTTCAATAACTGCGGGTTTTTTCTGCACCGCTCCAAGGGCTAAAATAGCCACTTGAGGTTGCATAATGATAGGAGTACCCATCACATTGCCGAATGAACCCACGTTTGAAACAGAGAATGTTCCACCGGCTAGTTCATCTGGCTTGAGTTTATTTTCGCGGGCGCGTTTCGCTAAGTCGTTTACCGCTTTAGCAAGACCGGTAATATTGTATTGATCAGCATTGCGAATCACAGGCACAATCAAGTTGCCTGAAGGTAATGCAACGGCCATACCGATGTTGATGTCTCTTTTCTTAATGATCTTGTCGCCATCCACCTGCACATTGATCATCGGGTAATCTTTGATCGCCTGAACAACGGCCTCTATAAATATGGGAGTGAACGTCAATGCATCGCCTTCACGCTTCTGGAATTCGTTCTTCATTTTGTTGCGCCAGAAAACGATGTTGGTTACATCGGCCTCAACGAAAGAAGTAACGTGTGGAGAAATACGTTTGCTGTCTACCATGCGCTCGGCAATCATCTTACGCATGCGATCCATCTGAATGATTTCGTCTCCTGCATTTATGGAAGCAGGTACCAGGGGAGCAGATGAAACCTGGCGCGAGGTTACAACCGACTGACCTAATTTTCTATTTTGAACGTAGCCTAGAATATCGGTTTTTGTGACACGGCCTTCCATGCCAGTGCCTGAAATAGTTTCTAACTCAGCGACAGCGATACCTTCTTCTTTCGCAATATTTTTTACTAGAGGAGAATAGAATCTTGATGAAGACTTGTAATCGGCCATCTGTGGATGACCATTGGTTGCTGTTTGAACTACGGCTGTGGATTTGGTTTCAACTACAGCTGTTTTAGCAACAACAGGTTCAGGGGATGGTGCGGTTGATTTTCCTTGAGCTGCATCTGTAGTGATAATGGCAATAGGTTTACCCACTTTTACTACTTCTCCTTCTTTCGCAAGAATTTCCTTGAGCACACCCGCATAGCTTGAGGGTACTTCAGTATCTACTTTATCAGTAGCTACTTCGAGCACTGACTCGTCTTGTTCGATTTTATCGCCCGGCTTTTTGAGCCACTTCAAAATGGTGGCTTCCATAATGCTTTCGCCCATCTTGGGCATGATCAATTCTGCTTGTGCCATGACTTAGGGATTTAAAGGACAACAAAGTTACTATTTTTCAAGAGTCATGCTAACGTTTGAAACGCCCCAAAATATGATTTTGGGAAATGACTAAATCATTGAAAAATATTTCGCCCAAGCGATTTAAAACAAACCTACTTCGGCAAACTCAACCTGATCAAATTCAATACAGCAATAGATGCTGCCTTAATATTAAGTAAGCGATCAGTTGAGAGTTGCAATTTTTTGGTTACGGTTTGATGCTTATCGGAGTAGGCAATCCAAACCAAGCCAACAGGTTTTTCGGGAGTCGCACCGCCAGGGCCAGCGATACCACTTGTAGCTACTCCGATATCTGTATTGAATTTTGCGCGCACAATATTTGCCATCTCCTTGATCGTTGGTTCGCTTACGGCTCCGTACTGTTCAAGCACCTCAGGTTTTACACCAAGCTGTCTCATTTTGATTTCGTAGTCGTAGGGAACCATGCTGCCGTGAAAATAATTCGAACTGCCGGGCACACTCGTAATCAAATGAGAAACATACCCACCGGTACAGCTCTCCGCAATTGACAACGTCAGTTTTTTCTCATTCAGCATTTTGCCGATAGCTGCCTGGATTGGTTCTTCTCCATAAGCATAAATGTATTCGCCCGCCAATGGCAAAAGTTTTCCAGACCAGGTATCAATTTCACTCTTCAAAGAATTTTCATTCTGTCCCACTCCGGTCAATCGAAGTTTGACTTCACCAATGTCTGGAAGATAGGCGAGTCTAATATGTTCGGGCAGTGCTTTTTCCCAGGTTACAATCTTGTCGGCTAATACCGATTCGCCAATTCCAATGGTGCGAATCACTTTGTGAACGATTACTGGTGGCTTAAATTTTTCTTTGAGTTTGGGAATAACAATGTCAGTCATCATTCTCTTCATCTCGTGAGGTACACCCGGCATCGACATGAAGACCTTTCCGTTTCGCTCAAACCACATACCAGGAGCAGTGCCAATGGCATTGGTTATTTTTTCACAACAAATGGGAAGCAATGCTTGTAGTCTGTTGGTTTCTGTCAGTTCGCGCCCACGACTTTTGAAAAAAGACGTGACTTCTTCCAAAGCCTCAGCATGCATCTTCATTTCGCAGTTGAAATATTTGGCAAGTAATGGTTTGGTGAGATCATCACTCGTGGGGCCGAGCCCACCGGTAATTAAAACAATATCGGCCCTTTGTTCTGCTTCAGCGAATGCGGTAAGAATCTCTGAGTCCACATCGCCAACACTCGTCTTGCGAATTACCTTGATTCCAACCCGATCCAACTCCACGCTCATCCACTGCGAATTGGTATCAACAATTTGTCCGTATAAAATTTCATCACCAATGGTGAGCAATTCAGCTAAAATGGGTTTCATGATATTAATGGGAATAGGGTAGAATTTTTCAGGTGGCAAATATCAGAAATAGTGCGCTACTTTTTCGCACCGTAATTCTGAACCCAGCAACTGGGCATTTTACCAACTTTACCCGCATAAAAACACGCAGCGTGAGTCCATTTAGGATCAAGGGTGTTGTAACGGTGGCCTCTGGAGCTTATGCCTCCGTCTACAAGTAATTGAATCACCGATGAGCGAGGAGTTCCCTTGCCTCCACCCACAAGATTTTCATTCCCTTCACTCATATCTTTGCACTTTGCCAAAATTCTATCCCAAGGCCATGAGCCATTGGTTCCCTGATGTCCGGTGAAGCCACGTTTTGCCTCTTCTTCCCCATGAGCTTTGGCAGCTAAATAAATGCACTCCGAAGGTAATAAGGGATTAAGCGGTTTAGCTGATCTTAACTCTTCCAGCAATTCGGTTCCTGCAGAGTAGTCGTCATAACTCACGCCACCCCAAGCTTTACCTTCTTGAGCTAATGTTTGCTGAACGATGTCTGCATAAACCTGCGGATAACAACGCGCAAAATTAATTTCTCTTACCATCGCTCTTTCCTGCCAGGTCATCCAATTAACTCCAGCGGCTGTATTTATTTTTTTGAAGTCAACTTTTGAACTATCAATGGTTCCGGTAAACGAAAATGAGAATCGGGGTGGATTGAAACTGCATTCGCGACTCCAGCAAATTGCAAATTTGGTGTCGTTACCTTTTCCGGTTAGCGAAACGCCAATGTGTGTGTAATCAGGACTTAAAATATTATTGGAATAATCCCGGACTCGATCCATCAATGATACAAAGCCGCTTCCTGTTCCTGAGCTAGATCCGCAAAAAGCAGCAGGAAATGCCGGGTTTAAATTTCCTGATGCAGATTCAGATGCAAAAAGACAAAGGTCATTGCTTACTTTAATAGGATTGAGCGACTTAGATGATGATAGTATCTTCAAAAATTTTTGGGCGGATGCTTCCAGATACTCTTTATGCTCTTTAATAAATTTCTGTGGATCTGTGCGAACAAGGTTGATCAATGAAATAAACTCTTGCTCATCGGGGTTTAATTTTTTCTGAGCATGCAAATGACTTGCTGAAAATATTGCCAGCAAAATGAGCAAGCAGAAATTCCGAAAATTGGCCATGATCTTCATTAGGCAGATGGGATAAATATCGTCAAAATAAAAATCATTATCTTGACTCACTGCCAAATCTTCAAGAATGAATTCCCCTACTCTCGACCGGCAAAAAGAAATTTACTTTAACGGCTTTGCCGGTGTTTTGCCGGCAGTTCCTATCTCGTTTCAGGAATTAGAAAACGCTGCCAGAAAAATCCTTTCGCCACAAGCGTATGCCTACATCGCAGGTGGAGCCGGCAACGAAAGTACCTTACGAAGCAACATCCAGTCGTTCGAAAAATATAAAATCATTCCGCGCATGTTGCGCAACGTGAGTGTGCGTGATACGAGCATCGAATTGTTTGGAAAGAGATTACGCTCACCTATTTTACTCTCACCTATTGGTGTTTTGGAATTAGCACATCAGCAAGCAGATTTAGATGTAGCAAAAGCTGCCGCGTCTTTAAACGTTCCATATATTTTTTCTAATCAGGCTTCAAGATCGATGGAAGAAGTTTCATCAACTATGGGAAACAGCCCGCGTTGGTTTCAATTGTATTGGAGCAAATCTAATGAGTTGGTAAAAAGTCTTGTGCAACGCGCAGAGAAGAGTGGATGCACAGCCATTGTTGTAACGATGGATACTACTATGCTGGGTTGGCGTACGCGTGACCTCGATATGGCGTATTTGCCTTTTCTGGAAGGAAGAGGAATAGCGCAGTATACTTCCGATCCTGTTTTTCAAAAACTGATGGATGAGGCCGAACCTCAAGCCAAAAGAAAAATCACTTGGCAAACGATTGGCGGACTTATTGAAATGACCAGGAACTACCCTGGAAATAATTTCTTTTCGAAATTGAAATCCGGTAGGCAGATAAAGGCAGTTCAGAAATTTGTGAGCATCTATTCAAACCCTGCTCTGACTTGGAATGATTTGAAATATTTAAGAGAGATCACCAAACTTCCAGTATTGCTAAAAGGAATTCTTCACCCCGATGATGCGTGCAAAGCGATTGATTTTGGAATGGATGGGATCATTGTTTCCAATCACGGTGGCCGCCAGGTAGACGGCAGCATCAGTACTATCGAGGCGCTTCCTTCTATCGTTGACGCTGTTCAAAACAAAATTCCTGTTTTGATGGACAGTGGTATTCGCGGAGGCGCAGATATTTTTAAAGCACTCGCGCTAGGAGCAAAAGCAGTTTGCGTTGGAAGACCTTATGTTTATGGTCTGGCTGTGGCAGGCGAAACGGGTGTGACAGAGGTTTTGCAAAACATGCTTACTGATTTTGAACTTACCATGGGGCTTTCGGGTTGTAAAAACATATCCGAAATCAGTCGTGAAAATTTGGTGTCAGGCTAATCCCACTTAAGGAAAATAAACATTCTACTTTCCCGATTCTTCAATAGATTTGCAATCCATTAAAAAGATTATATGAAGCGATTTATCTTATTCTCACTACTACTTATCAATGTTAGCTCATTTGCCCAGTTAAGTACAACCGATATTGCCAATGGCTTAAAAGAAGCTTTGACAAAAGGCATTTCGAAAGGTGCAGATTCACTTTCTAAGTTGGATGGCTATTTTAAAAACCCAAAAATTAAAATCCCATTTCCACCCGATGCAAAAAAGATGGAAAAGAAATTACGTGATATCGGAATGGGGGCAGACGTAGATAATTTCATTATGACACTAAACCGTGGTGCCGAAGATGCCGCCAAAGAAGTAAAACCCATTTTTATCGATGCCGTAAAAAAAATGACGATCACTGATGTGACTTCCATCTTAAAAGGACAACCGGATGCAGCCACTCAATATTTAAAGAAGACTACAACAACGCAATTGCAAACACAGATTAAGCCGATCATCAAAGCTTCTTTGGAAAAAGTCAACGCTACGAAATACTATAGTAAGCTAGCGGGTGAGTACGACAAAATTCCATTTGTGAAAAAAGTAAACCCGGATTTGGTGGCTTACACTACTGATCTGGCCATTCAGGGTTTGTTTTTTAAGATTGCTGAAGAAGAGAAGAATATCAGGGCGAATCCGGTAGCGCGTACCACTGATTTACTTAAAAAAGTTTTTGGGTCATTGACTAAATAATTATGAGAATTAATAAACGAGATGTTAAGGTATTTCTTTTAGGAATGCTTGCTATGTTCTTAATCACTTTAGCTTTTGATTGGAATGATTTTGTTAAAGGGTTCAATGAAGGAATGCATGGATATAAGGAGACTAAAAAATAAATTACTATGAGCTTATTCGAAAAACACCAACCTGTTATTACCAAAGCTATTGAAGCTTTGCACTCGAGAGTTTTCTTTGCTGCATTTCCCGAAAATCCTTCTCCCGCAGTTTATGGTGAGACTGCCGATGCTGATGGTCAAGCCAAATTCAAGAACCAGCTCGGAAAGAAATTTGAAGAACTGAAACAATCAGGTGCAACTGCCTGGGGCGGACAAGAAGAATCTCCATACACACAAGAAGTATTAAACATCTCATATCCACTTTTCTCAGTTGATTCATTAATCTCAAATTCAAAAAAAGCTTTTCATCAGTGGAGAAAAGTAAGTGCACAAGATCGCGCTGGCATTTTGATGGAGTCATTAGACCGTGCTAAGAAAAGATTTTTTGAAATAGCTTACGCTACGATGCACACTACCGGTCAAGGTTATATGATGGCTTTCCAGGCGAGTGGCCCGCACGCAGCTGACCGTGCACTCGAAGCCATTGCTGCAGGCTACGAAGAACTCAATCGCTTTCCTGCACATGCAATGTGGGACAAGCCGATGGGCAAATTCAATATTCAATTAAATAAAGAGTGGCGCGCAGTGCCCAAAGGAATTTCTCTGGTGATTGGTTGCTCTACATTTCCTACCTGGAATTCTGTAACTGGAATTTATGGAAGCTTGATGACAGGCAACTCAGTACTTGTGAAGCCACATCCCGGTGCTATTTTGCCGATAGCCATTTTTGTTGCTGAGATTCAAAACGTGCTGGCGGAAAATAAACTTGATCCTAATACTTGTCAACTTGCTGTTGATACATTCGATAAAATGATCACCAAAGAATTAGCAGAACACGCTGACGTAAAGCTTATCGATTATACCGGCAACTCTGTTTTCGGCTCTTACCTCGAAGCGTTGCCAGGCAAAACGGTATTCACTGAAAAGACTGGAGTGAACTCTGTAATCCTTGATTCAGTTGAGGATGCCGACAAAGCAGCAGCTAACCTTGCATTCTCTGTGAATTTATATAGCGGGCAAATGTGTACCGCTCCTCAAAACTTGTATATCCCAGCGGATGGAATTAATTCACCAACCGGAAAGATTTCATTTGATGACTTCGCTCAAAAGTTCGTAGCACAGATCACTGGATTAGTTGAAAATCCGAAAGCAGGACCATTCGTACTTGGTGCGATTCAAAATAAAAAAACCAACGAGCGAGTTATTGAAGCAGAAAAGCTTCCCGGCAAGGTGATTCTAAAATCACGCGCTTTGGAGAATCCGCAATTCAAAAATGCACGTACGGCTACTCCAATCGTTGTGGAGATTGATTCGAGCAAAAAAGAAGTTTATAGCAAAGAGCTTTTCGGTCCGATTGCGCTATTGATCAAAACTAAAAACACGGATGAGTCTATTGCACTTGCACAAGAGATGGCAATGAAGCACGGAGCAATCTCATGTGCAGCGTACACCACTGATAAAGCAGTGCATGAAAAAATCGCTGATGAAATGTCTCTCGCAGCAACTCCTGTTTCATTTAACCTTACAGGAGGAATCTACATGAACCAGAATGCTGCCTTCTCAGATTTTCACGTAACTGGTGGCAACCCCGCAGGTAATGCATCATTTACTAATCCTGAATATGTGACGAAGCGATTTACTTGGGTAGGGCATCGGGAGCCAGTGAAGTAAAATCAATAACAGATTTAATGTTTATCGTCAGGCCAACCACCTGACGATTTTTTTTGGCATGATTCAGTAATCCAGTAATGCCTCCAGCTTCGTATATTATGTCTGATATAAGTTTCACAAGTGAATAACCCAGACCAAGAACGTGAAAGACTTCGGATACTTGCAACGTATTCGATCACCGACACTCCACCAGAAGCGGAATACGACAATATTGCCAGAATCGCATCTGAGATTACGCAATCACCCATGGCGCAGATCAATATTATTGACGCAACCAACCAATATTCCAAGTCAAGCCTAGGTATTCCCTACAATGTATTGCCCCGTGAGTTTTCAATTTGCAATCGCATCCTTGACAATCCGAATGACGTGACTGTCGTGCCAGATATGCGAGCTGATGAGCGATTTCAAAACCACCCGGGCGTAACAGGTGCTCCTTACATACAATTCTATACAGGCGTGCCGCTAACCTCCCCCGAAGGATTTGCACTGGGATCACTCTGCGTGATGGACACACACGCCAAGGAATTAAAAAGCTCACAGATCGAAAGCTTAAGAGCATTAGCGTCTCAAGTCATCGTCAATCTTGAACTAAGAAGGAAGAATTTGATTCTGACCGAACAACAAGAAGAACTTAAAACGAAATATGATGAGCTTGAGCAATTTGCGTTTGTGGTTTCACACGATTTGAAATCGCCTTTGAACAATATCATGGCATTGGCGAAATTACTCAAACAAGAATATGGAAAGCAACTTGACACCTCCGGACTTGAACTTGTAGAATATCTCAACAGTTCTTCAGGCAGGCTTAAAAAACTTATTGAAGGAATTTTAGAATTCTACAGAGGAGATCAAATTCTAAGCCATAAAAAGGAAGAGATCGAATTGAATGAGTTTCTAAGTAGTATTTCCGATTTGAATAACCCGTTGAATGATGTGCAATTTAATTTTCCGGAAGGCCCCGCCCTCATAAGCGTAAATAGAATTACGCTGGAGCAGATATTTCGGAATCTCTTCGTGAATGCAATCAAATATAACGACAAAGAAAAAGTGGTCATATCCGTATCGCACGTGCAAGATGATCAGCATTACTATTTCACCATGCAGGACAATGGCATTGGAATAGATGAGGCTCATCTTAACGAAATATTCAAGCTTTTCGCGAATCTTAATAAGAAAGATAAAGACGGAAACTTGGGCACCGGCATTGGACTTTCAACAGTGAAGAAGCTCGTAGAAAAATCAGGTGGAAGTATCTCCGTAACATCGAAGCCAGGTGTTGGTACTTCATTTTCATTTACGGTAAAACGATAGTCAATAATACTTCATTTTCATGATCACCTTTTTATCGCCTGTTAGAAGAAAGCGGAAGTCTTTGTAAACAGGTCTGCGCAAAGCGGTATGATAATAATCTGAAAACGCGTGCCCTTCTTTTGGAAGGAACCAACCGAAATCCAATTTCCAATTACTATTTTCATCATCGAGCAGGGCGATGCCCATGTTTTTAGAAGTGAAACCGTCATACGTTACACGCAACGAATCACCTGTTACTAGTGATTTGGGTACAACTACCTTTCGAAAGCCTGTGTCATGTGGAAAGGGCGTGGAGTCATCAAAGAATTTGAAACGGATCACGCCATTGTGATTGCGAATGTTTGTTACGGTGATGGTGATGGAATACGTTTCTTCTTTTTTGTCAAGAGAGCCTTTATCTGCTTTAGTCTCTTTGCTACTGGCTTTATAAAATAAGGAGTCCGTTTGTGCGCTTACGAAAAACGATAGTAGCAGACTGCTTATGAAAAATAATTCTTTCATAGATATGAATGGCAGTGGTTTTAATCATGCGGTAGTTAAAGGTACGACTATTCCCATCCATAAATTTGGCAGACCACACCTTGTTCTCAACAAGGCCTTTTGGAGTAAAATTTGCCCCTAATTCCATCATGTAAGAATTCCTAAAAAATGATCATCGACTTAACAAGAATTTAGATTATTTTAGGATCAACCTTAACCCATCGCATAGTTATGAAATCTATTAAGACCTTCCTCTTCATTTTTATTGGTGTCTTTACTATAATAAAATCTTACGGCCAGTATACCGGTACTACTTTTGCCGAAGCAAGCAAAACAAAAAAAGCAAACCTTGTATGCGTATATTCTGAAACGCCTGGTTATATCACTAGTAGCGCGACTAAAGGAAAGCCGGTGGGCGTATTGCCTGAAATTATGAACTCTTATGCCGCCTACTTAAAGAAGAATGATAACATCGATGTTACTTATACTTTTCAATCTTTTAAAAAGGATACTCCTATTACAGAAATCTTTGATAAGGTGAACACCTCACAAGATGGTGTATTCGGCCTGGTGTTTATTTTCATCACTGAAGAGCGTAAGAAAACAATGAACATGAGCTCCACTATTTTTGAATCACCTTCCTTCTTGCTCACTTCGAATAGTGTACCGGACATTGCATCTATGGATGAAGTACCAACCAAGCTGAAAGGGTTTACAGCTTTTGTAAACCAGGGAAATTTCTTTGAAGACCGTTTTAAAGAGCTGAAAGCAAAGTCGCTCCCTGATTTGAAGATTTCCTATTTTACTAGTTACAACGCCAATAACATTTCCGAAACCATTGCCAAAGATAAGGCTATGCTTTACGTAGATATCAGCGGCTTTTTGTCTGCCAGTAAAAGCAGACTTCCTTTTAAGGCTCACAAGCCCTTGCAGTTATCAACACCTATGGGAATAATCTTCTCCAAGAAGAGTACATGGGATGATTCCTTCAATAAATTCTTACAATCGGGTTTTGTGAGGAGTGCCGAATTTAGAAAGATTGTTGCTGATAATTTGGGGCTTCACGTGTTCAATCTGTTAAAGATTAAAAACAATGCCCAGCTAGATTAAAAACTAGAAGGCTTGCTCCGCTAGAGTGCAGTGCAAGCCTTCAAGACCAAAACCAACCAATAGATTGTTTACCAATCAAAGGAAGTGTTTGATGAAGTCAATTTCAATCCGTGACTGTTGGTAATTCATAATACCCATTAATAGGTATAAAGCTGCAAATGAAAAGAGGGGCAAAAGCCCCCCTTAAAATGATTCACAATAATTGTTGTAAGCTCATTTCTTAGCAAAGAATCTCTTTATTATTGAGAAAATACCTGATCCGTGATTCCAGATTGTGCCCTCGGCCATTAACATTCCACTCTTGTCTGCCCCAATAAAAATCAAATGCTCTTGTTCTTTTTCATCTAAGCCATTTACAAAATGAATACCCTTGGCGCCATCTTGTTGCAGAATAACTTCAAATCCTTTTTTGCCAAACAAATAAATAGGTACACGATTTTTAAAGGTCATTTGGAATTTACTGATCATTTTATCCGATAGTTCATCATTTATAAATGAGCCCACAGACGAAAGTTCTCTTTTAACTTCTTTTCGGTTACTGTAAATGGATGCTGAATTAGGTATTAAATCTCCTTCGTTGTTGGCCGCTTTTAAAATGAGGACCTCTTTGTCAAATTCGTCCAAGCCTCTAAAGATGTAAACACTTTCAAGTCCATTGGTAGACAGAAATTTATTTATGATTTCCTTTCCAAAGCAAATACGTTGTTCATTGCCGTTGGCTTTTTTATAATTGTCAGTCCAGAGAGTAGCATCATTACTTGAAATTTCGCTTCCAAGGGATGTTGCATCAGTAGATTGAGAACGGCCGACAATGGCCAGGGCCAAAGCAAAGAGGGTGATTAAGGTTTTTTTCATAGTGGTTGGTTTGTGAAGGCGCAAAGATAAATTTTTTCCTTAAAAACTGAATGAATGAAGTGAATCCGCTTCCAAGGCATTGATAATGGCCCTAATCTCTGAATTTTGGGTAATTTGCGTATACCGAGAGTCAGGTATTCATAAGGTCCAATATCATTTAATGTGATGTCTTTAAGAAAATACTTCTTTGTTTTCACGGTAGTTTCAACAACTGCGTTTGCTCAAAATAAAAACCTAGACAGTTTTCGCGTTGTTTTGAAAACCGCTCAGGGAAAGGACAAAGTGCACACGCTGCTCGAACTTTGCTGGGGTTACCGGTTTGTAAATGCCGACACCGCAAGGAAGTTTGGTATTGAAGCCTTGGAGCTGGCCAGGAAGGAAGGTATTGAAGATTACGAGGCAGAAGCGCTCAATAACATTGGCGTAACACACGAAGCCCAAGGCAACTATGATGAAGCTTTGTCTTATGAGCTAAAGGCATTGGAGATACGCAAGAGACTCGGAGATAATTTAAAAACAGCTAATACCTTAAATGCATTGGGCATTGTGCATGATGAAAAAGGAGATTATGATAAGGCATTAATGTACTACTATGATGCGCGAAAAATTTACGAATCGTTAAAAGAAGAAAGCAAAATAGCGATGGTGCTTACCAACATCGGTATCGTTTTACGCGCGCAAAAGCAATTCAAAGATGTAGTACGTAATTATCGGCAGGCCATGATCATCTACCAAAAATTGGGCAATAAATTTGGGATGGCTGCGTGTCATGCCAACTTGGGTGCTGTTTATGTGAATATTCCGAACTATGACAGCGCGATTTATTATTCATTATTGGCAAGTAAAGAATTTGAAGAGCAAAACATTCGTCAGTTTCTTCCATCTGCATGGACCAATGCAGCCGCAGCGTATGACAAGATCGGGAACCTTGCCAAAGCGAAGGAATATTTTCTGAAAGCAAAAGAGCTTCACACAGAATACGATAATAAAAAAGAACTGTCATTCACACTTTCCCAACTTGCTCGCGTTGAAAGTAAACTAGGTAATGCAACCACTGCCGAACCATTTGCCAAGGAGGCTCTGAACATTGCTATGACAATCAAAGCTATGGAGCAGATCATGCAGGCTTATGAAGCGATGGCTGATATACGTGCAAGGAGTAATGACTTCAAAAGTGCATACCAGGCGCAAGTGATGTATGGAGTTACCAAAGACTCTCTTTTTCAAAAGGAGAAAGCCAAAGCGCTGCTAGAGCTTCAGACAAAATATGAAACAGAAAAGAACAAACAACAGATAGCCTTGCTCAATCAGGAGAACGAATTGAAAACAGCATCGATTGAACGCAACTCTATATTAATAGGTGCTCTGTTGATGATTCTCGTATTGTCAGGTTTGATATTTTATTTATGGAGAAGGAAACAACTCCATCAGCAGGAAGTGGTGAAACAAGAGCAGCAGATGCGCATACGCGAAGCCCAGATTAGTGCCGTGATCGATTCGCAAGAAAAAGAGAGGACGCGGTTTGCTTCTGACCTTCATGACGGCATCGGGCAATTGGTATCGGTTTTGCAGATTAATGTTCAGTCGTTGAAGCAAAATAAAAATGAATTCGAAGCTCGTGATGAATTGTTTGGCAACTCAGAGCAGTTGCTTTCTGAGATTCACCAGGAAATCAGAAATATCGCCTTCAACCTAATGCCTCCGGTGTTGATAAAAGAAGGACTCTTACCTGCGGTGAATGAATTGCTTCGCAAAGTGAGCAAATCGGGAAAAATAAAATGCACATTGAATGCGTTCGATTTTGACGGAAGGTTTGCAGAGCTGGCAGAGATTTCACTTTATCGCATCGTTCAAGAGTTTATCTCTAACATCATTAAGTATTCATCAGCCACAAAAGTGAACGTTTCTTTTACCGGTTACGAAACCGAGGTCATCCTGACGATTGAAGATGATGGGATAGGTTATGATCTCGAGAAATTTAAAGTAAGCGAGGGCAACGGCTGGCGTAACATCAATTCAAGGTTGAACCTTATGAAGGCTTCAATTGAATTTGATATAGTAAAAGATCGAAAGAATAATACCATAACGATAAGTATACCTGCCACCTCTCTTGAAAAAAATCTAGCCGGAACTCCACTCAACGAAAATACCAATCAGTAGGTATGGCAATCGTCTGATGCTGTTTGTTCATTTGAGATAGTGAATAAACACGTGTCGAAGAAAATTTGGTTAACTGATTGGTTTGGACGTAACTTAACCTCCGTGTCTAAGCATTCCATACTTTTAGCCGATGATCATCGCATTCTCTTGGATGGAGTTAAAAGTCTAATCAATAATCTTCCGGACTTTGAAGTGAAAGATGTTGCTTCCACAGCGATGCAAGCACTTGAGTTGTTAAAGAAGAATAATTACCACATTCTGATTACAGATTATGAAATGCCCGGCCTTACTGGGCTTGAGTTAATCAAGGCGGCACGTGCTGCTCAGCCCGAGATCAAAGTAATTGTCTTAAGTATGCATGACGATCCTGCCGTGGTGAGAGAATTGTTGCGCGCAGGAATCAATGGATATGTTTTGAAGAAGGATACGCACTCTACCCTCGTGGAGGCCCTTCGCAAAGTCATCGAGAATAAAAAATTCTTAAGTGAAGATATTTCTGATATCCTCATTCAGTTTACTGATCGTGCGGAAGATCAAGGCGTGCTCACTGCAAGAGAAGAAGAGATATTGAAGCTGGTGGCAAAAGAATACACGAGCAAGCAGATTGCGGATATCCTGTTCATCAGCGAGCGAACGGTGGAAACCCACCGGAAGAACATTCTTCGAAAAACGGGTTCTCCTAACCTGGTTGCCCTGATCAAATATGCTTACGCTAATAATCTGATTTAGCCTACTTCTTCAAAGAAACTTCACCAAAAGTGATTTTATCGACCTCGGCATTTCCTTTCACCCAGACATTGGATTCCCCAAAAGTGACAAGGCGCAGGCTCTCATCGGCATTGATCCTTAATTTACTTTCTCCGTAAGTAGTGGAAAACGCTTCTACGCTCTTTATGGCCTGAGCATCAATTTTGTTTTCGCCAAACAACTTGTACTTCTGCGTTACTACTTCTCCGGATTTTATTTTTAGCGTGTGCTGACCAAACAAGGACGCCTTAAATTTGTCAGCTTCAAGAGACGTAAGAGTAATATCACATACACCGTAAGCACTCAGCTTAAATTTTCTATTTGAAATGGCTCCGAGTACATCTACTTGTTGTTCTCCACGGACCACGAGCTTTTGAAGCTTATTATAAGTCACATAAGCGGTAATGGTGGCGCCACGATAGACGTTTTCTTTTCTCACCTCGCCATTGAACTTCACGCGCTGCGTTTTCTCAGTAAATCGAGATCCCTCAAGGTAAATATGGAGCGTTCTGTTCTTAACGGTAACTCTAATCTTAGAAACATCGACATTAGCATAGTCGATTTTTACAGACTCATTCGTTCCTTCAACAAGAACCAAATTGATTTTAGGTGAGACAATGATCTTATTGAAAGGAGCGATTTTCTTCTCGATGCTTTGACCGATCAGAGCTGTCGAAGCAAGTACCAAAGCGAGGGTTAAGAGCTGTTTCATGTAAGTGTGTTTATCTCAAGACGTGACCTGCCGGCAATTGGTTGCATGGAACAATATCCGGTTCTCGGGTGCCAACTTGCACTTTTTGGCTCGTTTGATACTAAAGTGTTAAAACAGGGCTATTTTATAGAAGTTAAGGAGACCTTAATGGGTCATGGTTGTAAACTCTCCTCGAAAAATGAACTGTTTGTCTGTGCTATTTCAATCGTGTTTCATGGCAACTGGAATTTTTTTTATGACATGAACGGATAATCATGTCATTTCATGTTTATTTTTAATATGGAATTAATAAGTAGAATCGAACCGGGTTGCGTGGATGATTTATATTTGCTTGCTCCAAAATGAAAAAAAGCGATTCATATCAGTTCACTCGATTTTTCATGTTCGTGTCCGTTCTGGCACTGATGTGCATGTCGATTACAGTACGGTTGCATCCTGATCATTTTGCTCCAGAAAAGAATATACCTTCTCATCAAAGTTCCCCAGATGATCAGGAGAGTGATCCCGATTCCTCTGAAGACAATGAAGCGGGTGATGAGAATGATTCTGTATTAATTGAAACAGGATTAGTATTACGATCTCTTTCGATCATAAAACTAAATCTGATAATGGATGTCCGTTCCTACGCAGAACACTATCTGACGATTATTTCACCCCCTCCAAGATCATAGCACTGTATTAGTGCCAGGGCATTTTCGCCCAAGCTTTCTGTGATTTCTAAATGCTGATCGTTAACGGAGTTTTTTTCCGAGGCGATCATGAATAAAGCTTCTTAAATGAATATCAAGGATTTTTTCAAATACGATTTCCCTGCTTCGGTAGTAGTCTTTTTAGTAGCGCTCCCATTGTGTTTGGGAGTTGCGCTGGCATCTGGTGCCCCCCTTTTCTCAGGTTTGATAGCAGGCGTTGTAGGTGGAATAGTGGTGGGCTCTTTGAGTGGCTCTGCTCTTAGTGTAAGTGGACCTGCAGCCGGATTGACGGTGATCGTTTACATGGCAATTTCAAAACTCGGTTCATACGAAGCATTTTTATTGAGCGTGTTCTTTGCTGGAGTGATGCAGTTTGGTTTTGGATTTGTAAGAGCCGGGTCGATAGGCAATTTTTTTCCGGTTTCGGTTGTCAAGGGTCTGCTAGCTGCGGTTGGCCTGATTCTAATTCTTAAACAAATTCCGCACGCAGTAGGGTATGACATCGATTTTGAAGGAGACGAAAATTTCATTCAGCGAGATGGTCGAAATACTTTTTCCGGAATGCTCGATGCATTAGATGTATTAACGCCTGGAGCGATTGTTATCTGTCTGCTTTCATTGTTGATCCTGTATTTATGGGAGAGACCATCATTTAAAAAATATAAATTTTTTGAGATGGTTCCGGGCTCCATTGTGGTGGTGGCTCTCGCTATTTTGCTTAGCGTGTTGTTCTCGAAATACATTCCGGTGTTGGAGCTCGAAGAAAATCAACACGTTTCCGTTCCCTTGCTTTCAGAGGCGAAAGGACTTTCGTCCTATTTCATCCTTCCTGATTTTTCAATGCTGAACAATCCAGCGATCTATGGTACGGCATTGACAATCGCTATTGTTGCCAGCCTGGAAACGCTTCTCAGCATTGAGGCCTGCGACAAACTTGATCCTCATCGTAGAATAACACCACTTAATCGCGAACTGAAAGCGCAAGGTGTGGCTAACGCGGTCTCGGGATTGCTTGGTGGGCTACCGGTCACTTCAGTAATCGTGCGTAGTTCGGTTAACGTGAATGCGGGTGCAAAAAGTAAAGCCTCCACTATATCGCACAGCGTTATTCTGCTTGTTTCTATTCTGGCCATCCCTGAGATACTCCGAATGATTCCGCTGGCTTGCCTTGCCGGATTGCTTATCTCCGTGGGGTACAAACTTGCTAAGCCTAGCCTCTTTCGCGAAATGTTCCATAAAGGAATTTTTCAATTTTTGCCTTTCCTTACAACAGTCGTGATGGTAGTTTTTACTGACCTGTTGCAAGGCGTGCTTTGGGGTGTTGTTGTAGCAGTGTTCTTTATTCTTAAAACGAATTTCAACCAGAGCATGATCTTGGTCAGCAACGGTGATAGTTATCTTTTGAAATTTACTAAAGACGTTTCTTTTCTTAGTAAGTCAACACTTCGCAATATCTTTTTAAGAATTCCGCCCAATTCGAAAATGATGATCGATGGATCTAATTCCATTTTTATCGATCAGGATATTAAAGAAGCAATCAGAGATTTCATGAAGTACGGTATGGCCAGCAACATCGAGGTCGAGTTAAAAAATATTTCACTTTCAAATTATTAACTTTTAGATATGGAACGAATTGAAAAATTACTATTGCAAAACAAAGCGTGGGTAGAACAACGGAATCAGGCCGATCCCAACTTCTTCAACCGCTTAGCCGGCATTCAAAGGCCGCAATTTCTGTGGATCGGATGCTCAGACAGTCGCGTGCCTGCTAATGAAATTACGGGCACTGACCCCGGAGAAATGTTTGTGCACCGCAATATTGCCAACATGGTAATTCATACCGACATGAGCCTTTTAAGTGTGCTCGACTATGCAGTAAATGTGCTTCATGTAGATCACGTTATTGTGTGCGGCCATTATGGTTGTGGCGGTGTAAAAGCAGCAATGACCGACAAACAATTCGGACTTATCGACAATTGGATCAGGCACATCAAGGATGTTTATCGCTTGCATAAAGATGAACTTGACGCGATCGAGAACATAGAAGAACGCGAGAACAGGCTAATTGAGCTCAACGTGATTGAGCAGGTAAATGACTTGACGAAAACCTCCATCATCCAAAATGCCTGGACATCGCGCGAAAGCCCGTTCGTACACGGATGGGTGTACGACATTCGAAACGGTATCATTAAAGATTTGCAAGTAACCGTACGAGAAAACAACAAAGGATTGGATAAACCCAATTTTGTGAATGGCAATAACCGATGACTTTTAAAAACGGACGATTAAGGCGCTAATTTTTTAACGCCTGACATCATTTTGCGCACCCCATTATGGCGGTAAGTTTGATAACTTTAGTAGTCAAAAATTTTCAACTCCTGTGAAAGTCCTCGTAATCGAAGATGAGCAAAAAGTAGCCGCCTTTATAAAAAGTGGCCTGGAACAGCACGGCTTTAGTGTGGATTTGGCTTACGATGGGTTCATCGGCAAAAAATTTGTTGACACTCGCGATTACCATATCATTTTACTGGACATCGTGGTGCCGGTGATGAACGGCATCGAACTATGCAAACATATCAAACAGCAAAATCCTAACCTCCCGATTTTAATGCTTACCGCACTAGGCACCACTGCCGATAAAGTAGTTGGGTTTGAAGCGGGCGCTGATGATTACCTGGTGAAGCCATTCGATTTTGAAGAACTTTTAGTTCGAATAAAGGCGCTAACCAAGCGGATGGGACAAGCGCCCTATCAACCCAACAACACGATTCTTCAGGTGAGTGATCTTAAACTTGATCTCGATAAAAAGATTGCCTATCGAGCTGACAAATCAATTTCGCTTACTGCTAAAGAATTCGATTTGTTGGAATATTTTATGCGCAACGAGGGAAGAGTTATTTCCAAACCAGAACTTGCTGAGAAAGTCTGGGAGATAACATTTGATACAGGCACCAATGTGGTTGAGGTTTATATCAATATTCTAAGAAAAAAAATTGATCGGGATTTTACACCTAAGCTACTTCACACCCGCATCGGCCTGGGTTACGTGCTTAACAGAGAGCAATGAATATCCGAAATAAATTAATCATCCTGTTCGTCTCCATAGTCGCACTGATTTCGATTATAACTTCACTCGCGATCTATTACTTTTCTTCGGATTACAGACAAGATGAATTTTACAGGCGCCTTGAAAACAAAGGAAGAATAACAGCGAAGTTATTGATCGAGGTAAACGAAGTGGATGATGCCCTTCTTAAGAAAATCGAAAAGGATAATCCCATCAATCTTTACCAGGAGAAGATGGTGATTTATGATTTTAACAATAAGGTGCTGTATACCTCGGATGAGGAACGAATAATTAAAGTTGACAAAGAGATTTTGGATAAGGCAAGACTTCAAGGTCTTGTAAAGTTTCAGCAAAACGACTATGAGGCAGTTGGATTTTTGTACAGCGACAAGTACGATCGGTTTGTAGTGATCGTAGCCGCCATCGATATTTATGGACTAACCGCTTTACAAGATTTGAGAACAATTATGGCGGTGGTCTTTGTTGCAAGTATCATCATCATACTAATCTCCGGTTATTTTTATGTGGGCAACGCCTTAAAGCCAATCTCGAAAGTAATCAAGGAAGTGGATGACATTTCAGCTACCAGTCTTTACCGAAGGGTAGATGAAGGAAATGGTAATGATGAAATCTCCAGGTTGGCCCGCACTTTCAATAGCATGCTTGGCCGGATTGAAACAGCATTTACCACGCAAAAACTATTTATTGCCAATGCCTCTCATGAATTAAGAAATCCGCTAACGGCAATTCTCGGACAGATTGATGTTTGCCTTCTTAGCGAAAGACCAGCACAAGAATACCAGGAGGTGCTCAAATCTGTGAGGGAAGACATCACCAATTTGAATATCGTATCCAATAGGCTTTTGCTTTTAACGCAGGCAAGTATTGAAGATGCGGAGAGAGGATTTACGATTCAGCGATCTGACCAATTACTTTGGGAAGCCAAGTCTGAGCTCAACGCAATGCACCCGAATTATGTAATCTCAATAGAATTGGATTCGCTCATTGACGATGGGTCAAGGCTCAACGTATTTGCAGACGAGCAACTATTAAAAAGCGCGTTTGTGAATATTATGGATAATGGCTGCAAATATTCTGACAGCCATAAGGTCAATATCAGGTTATCTCATGGATCAAACAACAAAATCATCTTTCAATTCAAAGACGATGGAGTTGGAATATCGGATGAAGACAGGCCGCATATTTTTGAGCCCTTTTATAGAGGCAAGAATGTTAAAAATATTAAGGGTAATGGTATTGGGCTGTCTCTTGTGTATCGAATAATCAGAAGCCACCAGGGAAAGATTAAAATAGACTCAACAGTGAAAGCGGGAACCACCGTGACGATTACCCTGCCCATTGCCAACCACACTCACGCAGTGGCGATTTAAGTCAATTTTAATTTGACTTTAATTTCAGATTTATCTGGCTGTACTTTCTTACAGTAGATACCGGTTGAGGGGCTTGATCATTACAACCTTAACCGCAAAGAAATAAAACTTAAGACCACCAACTAAATCAAAGTGTCTTCAATCAAAACACATATTAAAGTTCCAACCTCAATTTTAATTTTAATTCTTTTGTTGAGTATCGCCAACGTTTGGTTTATGGTTGATAGTGTAATTGGCGTGAATTTAGCAGTCGAAAGGCTTACTACGCCTCAGTCCGAGGGCTCCTCCTATATTTCAGAATCATTACACATTCTGACAGCCGTGTTTATTGTAATATGTATTGCTACTTCTCATTTAAGTAGTTTAAAAACGGGTAAACCTAAAATGGGTGAGTAAAACTTATCGAGCGATGGAAGTCTTTTTGCCATTCGTTGATTTCTTCAAATCTTTCAAACCCCAATCCTGAATAAGATAGATTACCGGCATGAGTGATTTGCCGTAGCGGCTAAGTTTGTACTCAACTCTGGGCGGCACTTCGGCAAAGACCGATCTTTCAATAATGGCATCTTCTTCCAACTCACGAAGTTGATTCACCAGCATCTGCTTACTCACTGAGGGAATTGCTTTGCGTAGCGCACTAAAGCGATTACAGCCTATGCTTATCCCGTAGATGACAAGCACTTTCCATTTGCCGCCAACGCGGTTCAAAAAATGGGTTACACCACAATTGGTTGGATTAAAATCACGTCCCTTTCTTTTCGTAGCCATTGGTCTATAATTTTGTACTTAGTCTTCTGATGAGGACTTCTTTCAGGCATCAGAATGTAAATATAGATTTGGTAAATCAAAATCTCGAACCATGACATTGGAACAAATCAAACAGTTCATTTCAGAAGGTCAATGGCAAAGCATTGCCCCTGAAATCCGACCAAGCAGCATCAAAAATGCAGACGGAAGTCTCAAGCCTTTTTACCTGACTCGCCAATTCACTTATTATGCCGGTGACAAATTTGAATTGGAGATCATCAACCTGGCCGATCCGTATGGTAAAGTTCCGCTGGCGAAGTTGCTCATTAAAGGACACATGCAATGGAAAGGCGAGCACCCCATTGCTGCTGGCGCACATAAAGTTGATTTTGTTGCCGATGAAGCATACGAAGTAACACCACTGCTGCAAGGATTTGCCGATGTATTGAATCAGTTGGCGAGCAAGGGTTACAACAAATGGGAAGTAAACGGAACACAGAGCATTTTGAAAAAACAGTTTACGCCTTTTGGGCTGGGAGAGGGGCAGGTCTTTTCAGAATATGACTTGATTTACATTCAAAGCGACTTGATGTTTTGGGGAGCGAGAAACATTGACGGCCGTGGCTTTGATAAAGAAGAGAACAGACCAACGAATTTGCAGATTCCGTTGGTGAGAAAGTGATGACCAACAAACTATTTGCAATTGTAAATGAAAGCCGGAGTGAAAGCTTCGGCTTTTTTATTTCTAAACAGAAACAATATTTTCATTTTTAAATCATCAAGAACACTAGCTGGTGAGGGTGAGATTGTTGGTGAAGAACATC
Organism: uncultured bacterium; assembly: GCA_967789005.1. Taxonomy (GTDB): domain Bacteria; phylum Bacteroidota; class Bacteroidia; order Cytophagales; family Cyclobacteriaceae; genus ELB16-189. The sequence goes on from CBRFFM010000007.1 coordinate 175,627, forward strand.
AACAATGGAGGAAGGAGGGTAATTTTAAAAAAAAGACTGCCCACTTAGGCAGTCTTCAGATAACAGTTACTTTAAAATTTTATTGAGGGCTAGTAATCGCGTTGCTATCAAGAATCACAGCCGTCTGCGCAAGAGCTCTGCCATTGATTGACGCGCCAGTTTGAAAAGTGATGCCTGTCTTCGAAAGAATTACTCCTTCAAAATGCGAGGTTGTTCCGAAAGTAGCCTCACCCGCCAATTGCCAGAAAATGTTTTTCGATTGCGCTCCACCAGCAAGTGTAATCTTAACTGCCGAACTCATCGTCATGTTTCCTGACATTTGGAATATCCATACATCTGTAGCACTACCGGAGATAGTTACGTCTGAAGGTATTGTAACATTAGAAGTCCATTTGTAAAGGCCTGGTGAAAGTGTTTTTCCACCAATATTTCCAGTGCCTAACTCTAAGAAATCGGGAGAAGGACGACCAGCTGCATCATTGTAAGCAGTGATCATGTTATTGACAGCCGTAGTTAAATTAATGGGTGTAGGAGCTGCCATATCTGCGGCAAATAAGTGTCCGGTAACTTGTGATGACGTAGCATAACCAGTTGCATTAGTCAATGCAAATCCTGTGATGTACGAGGTAGCCGCTGGACTTAATGCCATATCTCCAGTCACGGCCGATGTAGCAATATTGTTGATAGCCGTTTTTGCAACGATTACATAATTTACTGCGCTACCCAAGTTTACACCAGATAATGCTGAAGTTGATCCACCAGTGGTAAAACTCCAAACCTTGTTAGAAGGTAGGGCGTTGCCAGCTAAGTCTTTCACACCCGTTGTCAGTGTGGCCGTATAAACCAGGCCGGCAGATAATGCTAACGTTGGGTTAAAGGTGGCTGTTGTTCCGGAATAAGTTACTGTTCCATCCACAGGAGTAGTTCCTTGCTTGACCAAAAACGTAGACGCATTAATTGTTGAAGCATCCATTTCTTTGCTAAAAGAAACGGTGATCGAATTGTTTCGCGCAATGCCTGTTGCATTATCAACAGGGTTAGTTGCGCTCACTGCTAAAGTGTTTGGACTTGGATCGTTGCTGCTACTTTTGCAGCCTGTGATCAAAACAGCACATGCGATTGCAAATACTGACATTAGTGTTTTTGTTTTCATAATTGTTTTGATTTAGAATCCCGTGAGTCACGGGTATGTGAGTTAATTTTCAAGCTGCAATGTTGCGCGCCTTTAAAACACAATTTTTCTTTCGATTGAACAAAGGTGAGAACCTTGAAGTATGAAAATGTTACACTTTCATTATCGAATGTTGTATCGTTAACATATTTCAGTTTCTTGAATACAGTGATAAGCTTAGACTCAACTTGCCATAAAAAAAGAGACTGCCTTTGCGGCAGCCTCTCAGGATTTTCATTCCATTAAATTATTGTGGCTGTACAATAGTATTCATCTGAAGAGTTACCGCAGTTTGCGCCAACATCCTTCCATTTATTGTTGCACCAGTTTGCAAATTAATACCAGTCGCGCCCAATATGTTCCCTTCAAAATGACTTGTCGTTCCGAAAGTAACTGCACCGGATGCTACCCAATAGATGTTCTTTGCTTGTGCTCCTCCAGTCAAGTTAATTCTAACTGCAGAACCCATCGTTAGAGTCCCCGCAATCTGGAATATAAAGACATCGTCAGGACCACCAGAAATGGTAACATCCGTTGGGATGGTAAGAGTACTTGCCCATTTATAAAGGCCCGGAGTAAGCGTTCTACCTCCAATATCTCCAGCACCCAAATCCAGGAAATCAGGATTTGTACGACCAGCAGCATCTGAATACGCTGCTTGCATATCACCAATAGCTGTTGTCAACATGTTGGCGCTAGTTACTCTACAAGGAAGAGGACCCGCAGCATCGACTGTGTAAATCGTTCCCACTACTTCATCACAACTTACCAGAAGCGCAGCTCCTGTGATTGGACTTGTTCCAACATCTCCGGTAATATCAGATTTATAAACATCAGTAATTCCTGATTCAGAAAGAATCGCAAAATTCCCGGCCGTCCCAAGATTTACTCCAGCCAATACCCCAGTTGAATCTGAATTCAATAGGGCATTAGCCGACCGTTTAAAGGTGCCATTGTTATTTATGGCTTGATTTGGTCTGGTAGGTGATGGCATATTATTTAAATCACTGCACCCTGTGATTAACGCAGCTGATGCCATTGCAAAGGCTGTTAATAGTTTGTTCGTTTTCATTTTTTGTTTTTAAATTTTTAAGTTCTACTAATGAAGAGATACACATGTAAAGTTGCAGCGTTGCGCACCGTTACCATCAACACATAATCTTCGATGACAAAGGTGAGAGCATCCTAGCTACACGTGCTTACACATTTATAAAAGAGTCTTGCAGATATGATGTGATTCCAAAATGCTTACAGACTAAAAAAAATGCCCCGATAATTTATCGAGGCAATGTTTTTTAAAAGGTTAATAAAAAAAGCCTCACGCGAGGCTTCTATTAAAATTTTGAAATGGGGATGACTACTGTAGGATCGGCACTGTACCTAAATCTGTAACATTGCCCACGGTCACATTTACACTAGCCTTGGTTAATGGGATGTAACCTGTTTTCGGAGCAAAAGAAATCAAGTAAGTATTTGCAGTTAATCCTTGCAACAAAAATTTTCCTGAAACTGAATCTGCATAAGTAGTCGCCAGGGTGTCAGTGCCTATAATTGCATAAACTGCAGGTGTTGAAATCACGGGTGTAATAACTCCTTTGATTGCTCCTGTCAATGCTTGTGTAATCACTCTAACTACCGGCTTGAGTTTATAAGTGTTACCTCCGGTGACAACAATGGATCTTGCTACATCAAAATCTAACAAGAGCTTATAAGTTACTCCCGCTTTTAATTCTGCGTCTACAACAAGTTTTAATCCTGATTGTTCTGCGCTTGGAGTAGTCAAGGCAACAATCTGGTCATTTACTTTTAATGTATTGTTACTACCAAGCACCAAACGTATTTGGTTAATACGACCGACCGGCAGTGTGGCTGTTCCTATTAAGCTATCCAATCCATTAGTAAGACTTAGAAGATTGTAAAAGCCTTTTTTAACACTTAATGATTGCCAACCGGTTTCGCCAGTCTGTGTATTCACTTGTACATCTTGAATGTTGATGTTCACTTCCTGGTAGTCACCAGGCGAATCAGTCAAGCGAACTTCTAATTTAGTAGTTGCTCCTTGGTCATTTTTAGAACAGGACATAAACCCCATCGTGATCATTGCGAATAGAATAAAAGAGATTTTTTTCATGATATCTGTTGTTAAATTTTACACTAAAAATTATACAACAAAGTTGGGCGCATTTACTCGGACTGAGTTACATACCAATCATTCAATCTTACATAGTTCACTTGTTATATATTATTAAGGAGCAATTGATGGGTTCAATTACACGTTCTCCAGATTGCCTTTGCGCTTTTGTTTCAATTGTTTGAAAAAGGAAGGAGAAAGGCCAGTTATTTTCTTAAACTGGTTAGATAAGTGCGCCACACTACTATAATGGAGTTTGTAGGCAATCTCGGTGAGGTTGAGTTCATCATAAAGTAACAACTCCTTTACTCGCTCAATTTTATTGATGATTATATACTGTTGAATCGTGGTGCCTTTCACTTCAGAAAAGATATTGGAGAGGTAGGTGTAATCGTAATCCAGTTTCTTACTGATAAAATCAGAATAGTTGACTACCGGAACTTCATCTGAATGGTGAATCAGCTCGGTTATTACGTTTTTGATTTTCTCTACTAAAATACTGCGTTTGTCGTCCAGCAATTCCAGTCCTGATTTAAGAAGATTAACTCTTAACAGTTCGCGTTGCTCCTTGGTGATATCCTCTAATACTTCTACCATGCCCAAATCAAGCACCACGTACTTCAGTCCGAGGTTCTTCAGCTCCTCTTTCACCATCATTTTGCAACGTTGGCTTACCATGTATTTGATATATAGTTTCATTTAAGCTTGAATACGAGGCGCTCTTTGGAAATCAGTGAATGATGTAACAAATCGCTGCATCTATGTAAAGCTACCATGAATTAAACTAATCATCTTACATACGACCCATTTCAAGTTTACCTGGTCTGACTTGTACTTCTTTAAAATTAAATAACGATGAGAAGAGAAATTAATGACGATAACCTGTATGCGGAAGGCACGGTTATAAGTGCGAAAGTTGATCCTGCATTAAAACTGACGATTATTAAATACCGTCAGCGCATCTACTATTGTTCTGTTGTTGGTCATCCTGAGCAAAACAAGTTCGCTTACTTTGAAAAAGAGTTGATTCCACCCATTGCGCAACAAGTGCAATTCATGAAGTTGCTAACAGACCCTGACAAAAACTATGTCTTCAGAGTGAAAACCAATGAAGCAGCGTGAAGAATTACAAAGGTATCTTAAAGCCGGAAACCGTATTAAAACTGGTACGCGTTGTATCCAGGTTCATTGTTCACATGATATCGCAAGTGAAAGGAAGTAAAATGAAATAAATCATTTATCCCTTATATCTCCACACCGATGCTCATCGGGCAATTCAAACGACTTCAACAGTCATCTATCATTTGAAAAGGCTTATATTTAAGAATAAGGCCTATGCGAGTTTCCGTAATCCGTAAGAATATAAAGTTCACTCCTGATTCCAGCAGGGTGGTTGCCAGGTATTTTATGAATGGTGATCAGCGAACTCGAGCAATGGTAAATCGAATCATGGCTTTGGATGAAAAACAAATATCACTAGCATTGGAGCACACGCTTCGGGAGTTTGCGAGTCGCCATCGGAACATTTCAAAAATATTTTTAAAACATTGCGGCAATATTCAGGGTATTATTGAAGGCCTGCAAATTAATTATTCCGATTTGTCGGATGAGCGAAGGATGCTCATTGGTTCTTATTGCACGATGGAGTATGCTATCGAATCGGCCGCTTTTTTTAACCCCTCCATTGTAGAAGATATTGATCAATCTTACCTGGAGAATGGGGAAAAGAGAATCATCATTTCTTTCCGGGCTACAGGCGAAGGCCACATTTCATCGATCGTTTTTAGAAGAGGGGTCCTCGATAAAAACAATGACCTGCAGATGATGAAAGTGGGAGGATATATTGACAAAGCAGAAGTCTCTCACAAAAAATTATACAACAAAAAACGGTTTGTGAAAAAACTGTTGGAGATGAAAATCCCTGATAAGTACTCCACCAGCATCATGCAAGACCTTCCTGAAAAGTTTGAGTACTACAGTTTGAAAGGCGCAGTTGGTAAAGTCTTGGATGACAGTTCAATCAGTGTCGAAAGGCGAATGGCTCTCGAAGAAATGACATGGTTGGCCGATTCATTTTATGATATTCAATTCAAACATGATTCAGATATTACCGAGCGAGTGATATTTCCAGTATCCGATTCTGAAAGTCGGGGCATTGAAGATGCACGCTTTGTGCGATTTGTTGACGATGACAATACAGAAAAAATATACGCCACCTATACAGCTTATAACGGCCATACCATTCTGCCTAAACTTCTTTCAACGGAGGATTTTTATACGTTTCGCGTCATGCCATTACATGGAAGCGGGGCGCTGAATAAAAACCTGGCGATGTTTCCCAGAAAAATCAAAGGAAAGTATGCAATGCTGGCTAGGATTGATGGTGTTAATAATTACCTGATGTATTCCGACAGACCCACGATATGGAATAAGCCTGTAATGATCCAGGAGCCGAGCTATCCGTGGGAGTTTGTTCAAATAGGAAATTGCGGATCACCTTTATGGACTGAAGAAGGGTGGCTGGTAATCACACACGGTGTTGGGCCCATGAGGCGTTATTGCCTCGGAGCTTCATTGTTCGACCTCGATGATCCGTCAAAAGAAATAGGAAGACTTAATGAGCCTCTGCTTTCTCCGCGCGAAGATGAGCGAGAGGGCTATGTTCCCAACGTGGTATACTCGTGCGGTGCCATCGTTCACAACAACAAACTCGTATTGCCTTATGCTGTTTCAGATTACTCGTCAACCTACGGAGTAGTAGATATGGTTGAACTAATCGAGGCTATTAAAAAAAGTAACTAAGCTTCTCTCTTAAGATGCCGCCTTTTGTAGCACCATCTCATAGGCACTAATGTATTCATCAATCATTCGTTCTTTGCTAAAATTGCGTTGGGCATGTTCACGGCAAGCGTGATGATCGATCTGTTTTAATTTTTTAACTGCAGCTACTGCTTCACTAACATCATTTACGAGATAACCGGTGGTGCCGTCAATAATAAGTTCAGGCATACTTCCACGGGCGAAGGCAATTACCGGAGTACCACACATCATCGCCTCAACTACACTCAGTCCAAAAGGCTCTTCAAAAAAAATCGGATGGAGCATTGCCCTCGCACGGCCAAGTAATTCATTTCGCAAAGCAGGACCTGCGTTGCCCACATACTTCACTTGATCATTGTCAACATGAGGTTTTATTCTTGCATTAAAATAATTTTCATCTTGAATCAGCCCTGCAATTACTAAAGGACATCTCGCTTGGCGCGCTATCTCAATAGCAGCGTGTGTACCCTTGTCAGGATGTATTCTTCCAAAATATAACAGGTGGTCTTCCTTCTCCTTTCTAAATGTAAAATCCTTCGGATCGATTCCGTGGTAGATCGTTTTCAAATACTCAAGTTCAGGATGCCGATTGGCGTTTGAAATAGAGATAAAGGCGACCGACCGATTGTATTTTTTATATACTGGGATTATTTGTGGTGAAGAAAATCCGTGAATGGTGGTGATCATTGGAGTACCAATGAGTCGTGAATAAGTGAGTGGGAGAAAATCAAAATTATTGTGAATAATGTCGAATTGATCTGCCCGCTCCATCAGGTGACTAATATGCAGACACTCCATAACTTTGGGGTCGAGCCCACGGTCTTCTCCGTACGGTCGCACACAAATTGATTCTAATTTTCCTTTGGTAGCGGAATCGCCTGTAGCAAATAGCGTGACATCAATTCCTTTATCTATTAATCCTTCCGCTATAGTTGATGCAACCTGTTCCCATGGTCCATATTTTTTAGGTGGTGTGCTCCACGCGATGGAAGACAGTATGGCTACTTTCATAAGCTCATGGAGAAGGTTGAGGTCTAATCCACTTTGTAAAACTCCTCGTAGGCTTGCAAAACGGTGAGATGTGAAATCAAATAGGCCAACGAACTTTCGGCTCCCTGATTTCTGTTGACTCCATAGTTTTCAAAACCATCGCAGCAACCTTTTGTTTCAAAATCATAAAGGCTCATGCGCAGATCATTCTCACCCAAAAACCACATGAACGAAGTGTACAATTTATTCAAGTACTCTTTTTCTTTGGTCAGGTGAAACGCCTGGTGATACATTAACACCATCGCCAGTGCATCGATGGGTTGCTGAGCAAACATCGATCGCTCTCCATCTTTCTTATACCATTCTTTATTACCAATAATGGATAAATAACCGTCTTGCATCGTGATGCTCGTTAGAAAGTTCATCGTGTCCATCGCGACCTTGGTAATTTTATCATCGTGCAGTATCTCTGCAGAATGTAAAAGTGCCAGTGGCAATATGCCATTATCATAAGCAAGTAAAGGCTCAAACCATTTCCACTCATCGGTTTTATTATTTTCATAATGCCCAATCAGTTTGTGGGCAAAATTTCTCAATCGTTCGGTCATCCCATCATCAGACGGATTGCTACGCAGATAATAACTGATGCCGATCATCGTGTTAGCAATGCTTCGAATCGACTGAAGCTTCTCGAAATTGGGTGCGGCATCAAAGAACACCAGCTTACCGGTTTGATAATAGGCATCATTAGGAGCATTGCCAAGCAGATAGCCCAGCGCCCAAATGGTTCTTCCGAAACAATCTTCTGAACCTACTTCATCCAAAAAATTTCTGTTGAAGCTGAGAAAATTCCTGAACGTACCATCTTTGTTTTGCATGTAATGGATAAAACTCAAATAAACAGGAGAGAATTCAAGCGCCAGTGAATCTTTTTTTTGTCGATAAGCCATCAATACCATGAGAAGTGCACGGGCGTTGTCATCCAAACAGTATCCTTCTTTTAGATTGGGGATACCAAATTTTGCATGTTGTATAATTCCCGTATCGTCCGTCATTCGTTTGATGTGCGCAAGCGAAAATGGCGGAAGGAGAAGAGGATCTATAATCGTTTCCTTTTTAATAACTTTTTTGACAGGTTCATCAAGAACAACGTCAACTGCGGCATTATATTTTTTTCCAATCTTTGGCCACGTTATCTGGCTTCCATATTCGTATGCTTTCTTTTGAATATCTTTTAATAATGTGGGCTTATCGAAAAGTTCGTTCAAAATGATTGCCAGTTCATCCGGGTTACTGAAGTTAAAGAGTCGGCCTCGTTCGTCAGCCAATAATTCAGAAGCGTACCAATAAGGTGTAGAGACAACTGCGCAACCGGAGCCCATAGCGTAAGAAAGTGTGCCGCTGGTGATTTGCGCTTCGTTAAGATAGGGGGTGATATAGACATCGCATGCAGCTAAATATTTAAATAGTTCTTTCTCATCAATAAACTCGTTGAGAAATAACACGTGATCAGTCACATTGAGTTTTTTAGCCAAGCGGTGCAGATAGTTGCGGTATTCTTCACCGGAATGCCGAAGAACATTAGGGTGTGTTTTACCTAACACCATATAAAGAACCTCGGGATGTTTTTCAATAATTTTTGGCAAGGCATTGATGACGGTTTCAATCCCCTTGTTGCGACCAATAAAACCGAAGGTGAGTAAGATCTTTTTGTTTTCAAGTTTGAATTCTTTTTTGGATTGAGTCTGATCAAAATGAAAATCAGGTACACCATGTTCTATGAAAACAATTTTTTCTTTTGGTATCGCATAGAGGGTTGTCAGAAACTCAATGGCCTTATGGCTCATCACCACAATTTTACTAGCCATTTTACATATCTCTATCAGTACGGCCTTTTCATTGTAGGAGGGTGTTTTGAGAACCGTATGCAAAGTTACCACCAGCGGAATCTCAAGCCGGTGAAGCAGTGGAAGAATGTAAACTCCACTTTGACCGCCAAAAATTCCAAACTCATGTTGTAGTATACATAAGTCAGCACCGCTAAGGTTGATAAAATTTGCTGCTTCCAAATAATCGGCTTGCTGCTCTTGCTGGATTATTAATTTTACTTCTTTCGGATATGAATATACTTGCTCATAATCGTTGAGCGCCACGACAAATCCATCATTTGCTTTTGCCTCTGTGCCATTATTGCTTACCATGGAATGAACCAGGTTCTCAGTAAAAGTACCAATACCACACTCGCGTGGAGGATAAGTGCCGATATACGCAAGTTTCATGTATTAAGTGTTTGATTTAATGGTCACATGGAATTCGCATTGGACTGATTTCTAATTGATGGAAGGTAGGTATAATAAAACACAAAAAAATCAATGAAACTGGCTTTTACATCTGCACTTCAAGTGAGCTGCAAAGTTTTTGCGAGGAGAGACGTATGCTCTCCTCATGAGAGAAATCAAGTGAGAGCATACGTAAAGTCGAGTATCGAAGAAAATACTTTCGATCATCACGGATGATGTCGCTGTCCGAGATGTTTGCCATTGTCATGATGGCCTCCATGTCCGTTATCATGAACGCCAGGTGTTCTTACCCAAAGCACACACGATGACAAAAACATGAGACAAGAGAGAAAGATCATGACGGAAATGAAAATGATTTTCAATTTCGATCGTTTTTCGATTTTGTTCGCGCTATCGCTAAGAATGATATTTTGATGTTGCATAATAGGATTGGTTAGAAGTTAATCGACCTATCAAAGTTGAGGTCTTAGTTTCATTGGTGTGTTACACAATTCTGAAATGAGGTTACACAATTCACTGCCGATATAGAAAGGTGCAACAGTGAAATCTGTAACTCTTTTGAGTTTTGCTGTAAGACCTTCATCATGCTTTGAGCTCATCTTTGAGCTACAATAAAAACTTAAATGATAAGCATTATGAAAACACTAAAATATGCCGCAGCATTGGTTGGAATAATTGGTGGAGCTCAGTTGCTCACAGCGTGCAGTGGTTACATTGTTGCAACAGGCCCGCCTCCATATGTTGCGGAAGTAATATTCGCAGCCCCATCATCACAGTATGTGTGGATGCCCGGATACTATGAGTACAATAATGGAGGTTACGTCTTCATCAACGGATCGTACCGTATTCCTCCCCGCGGAAAAAAATCTTACTCACAAGGCCAATGGCAAAATACACCCAAGGGTTATAAGAGAGGAAGAGGACATTGGAACTAAGGCTTCGGGCTTTAGTTTTTTTATCCCTTACAAATAATTTAAGACCACATCATGTACCCTTTACAAAATAAGTTGACCAAACACATTTTGTTGGCATCAGCGCTTAGTGTGTTAGCACTGGGTTGTGGAAGCACAAAAACGATAGCCATCACTAACGGTACCGATGATAAAGCTAAAATGGAGCAAGAGATAAGTCTGCACAGACAAAGAATGGAAGGGTTCAAAAAAAATGCAACAGAAGAAAGTGTAATGGCGGATGCACGATTGGTAATGAAAATAATGAAGGAGAATGCACCCAAGGTGAGGTTAAATGAATACTTCAATGCTATTGCCTACTCCGACAACACAGCATCTGCCAACAGCAACATTACTAAAGGACTTGCTATGTTTTCTTCATCGGAAACAACAGTGTTAATAATGACCGGTGAAGAACCAGGCAAGAAAAAATATGGCAGGCCTATGACTATCAGAGCCTACTTCAATCATCTCAAAGACCTGAAGGAGAACCTTGACGATATCAAAAATGTAAAAATTGATCGCTTCGGAAAGATCACCGAAGTAGAGTTAAGGAAAAACTAATAAACCTTCTGAGTTGGAGTTGTCAAATGGGGCGGACCTCCAGTAACCACTTACATTCGATGTGGTAATTCATCTTTACTTAGTCTTTTGCCTGGAGCGTATTGCTCCGCGTGCCTCTTCGATAATTTGGTTATTTCTCGCTCTGTTTTTTCTTCCAGGTTAATTACCGTATTGCTTGCCGGTTCATGTGAAGCAACCAGCTCATTAACTTTTAAGTGCAAGGATGCAGAAAATCGGTTGAACGATTTTTGAATGATGAATAAACTCAAAAAGGTGAATCCGAGAATGATATCTCCAATGACATGATGAAGGTCGTGCTTATAGTATACAATATTGCTAAGCCAAATGACCACCATAATGAACGCAATAATAAACGTGATTGAATTGCCAAGTATAGCCATTGCACCGGAAGCAATTTTTTCAAAGGCTTTTTCAATTTGATGGTATATTTTTTTCATCTAGTAACTCAGCAGTTAAGAATGGTTTCACTTTTTTTTGACTCGTTGGAATAATTAAAACAGGCACCGTACTGTGGCGTAAGACTTTCTCTGTAACGCTACCCATCAGTATTTCCTCAAGCCATCTTCTACTGTGAGATCCTAAAACAATTACATTAGCATGCAGATCTTTAGCGTTCTTAGCAATTGAATCGGCTAAATCACCTTCGCTGACCAGGGTCTTAATGGTATTATCTTTCAGATGATTCCTTGTCTTGTTGAGAAAGTGCTGAGATGCTTCTTTTAGAGAATCCGCGTTTAATGGTATTGCTCCTATGTTCATAAAACCACCAAACCCCATAATTGGCGAATATTCTACCGATGAATAATACTGTGTGTCAGAAACGACATGCAGTAATACAACATCGGCATGCATTGCTTTCGCGATCGCGTAGCCTTCCTCTGCTACCTTTTGAGATGTGGGGTTGTAGTCCAAGGCGATCAGTACTTTATTTCTTTCATTCGTTTTCATAACCTTAGTTTCTAGTTTATTCTCTTTTGATTATTTAGTAATTCGAGATTTTTCATTTTGACTTGCACATCTTTTTCAGCAAAGGTTAAGTAAATCAGGCCAATGATATCCGTAGAAGTTAAGTTGAGTACACAACAAGGTGATTTCTCCCAATACAAATTTTCAATTATTCTTGATGAACCGGATAATGGATCATTGTAGAGATTATCATCCAGCCTTGCATCATTTCCGAATTTAATTTTTATGGCCTCCACTAATTCCTTTTTTGCCTGAGGGTCAAGATATGCTACTCGTATTACTGCTAGCGAGTCATCGTAAAAAAAGAGCTCGATGTCAATCTTATCTCCACCTTCAGTTAGCTGATTCTTTAGTGTGTAAGCTAACATGTTCTTAGTGGTGATACTGGATAGAAGAATTAGGGAATTGGTTTTAGAATCCTTCGGGACTTTCATCGAGAATTCGCATAGGGGAGTGCCCAGCACGTATCCATGAAATTGATTAGGGACTACGATTTTGGATTGAGGCTGCCCATTTAATCGTAAAGCCATTGTCGCTAATAAAATGAGGAATGCATATTTAAGGTTCATAATTTTTTTGTTTAATGATCAAGTTGATCTTAGCAGTTGCAAATCATAGACTTCATTCTGAATTGCCAGCCATCAAGTTGAAGGGGTTGTTGAAAGAGCACGTTACACAACAAACAAATTTTGTTACATCATTCACCAAATGAGTTTCGTGATTACGCCCTTTCCATATACCAATTCAATTCTTTCTCCATTTTTCTATAACTAAAAATAGAGGTTATGATTTTTTGCAGACGTATAAAAGCCGTTTCACTTTTTACCACATAATCAAAAGCCCGGTGATGCATGCAGTTAATGGCAACCTCAATTTTATCCTGAGCCGATAGCATGATGACAGGAATATCCGGGTTAATCACTTTTATTTTATCCAATGTCTCCATTCCGTTCATGGCGTGTTTATCAATTCCGTCAAGATGGTAATCGAGAATGATAACATCCGGGTTATGCATCAAATTTTCGATACAAAGCTCTCCTTTAGAAAAGGTCTCTATTATAAAATCGGCATGTTGAAGGAATTCTATTTCCAATGATTTTAAAAACACAACATCATCGTCTACCAGGAAAAGCCTTATTTTTTCATTTTTCATTTTTCGTGTTTTTAATCACATTAAGTTCTACTTCTAATTCTTTACATGCCCGGGTACAGACATCTTCAATCTGCAAAACCAAATCCTGTATCCCGACTGACTGCTGCTGAGTAGATGCATATTCCTTTATTTGCTTTGCCATGTTTTCAAAATTCGAATTGATGCCCATGATTGAAAATGACGGAATCATTTTGTGCACAGCAGCATGCAGCAAATCCCAGTCCTTAGCAAGAAGACTTTGCTTCATCGCATTCACTAGGGGTGGAGTTTGCTCCAGATAAAGTGAAATCATTTCCATCATCAGCGTAGGATCGGATTTCGTTCGGTGCATTAAATAATCCAGGTCAATGCATCGCAGGTTTTTTCTTGCACCATTTTCACTTTCTTTATTTTCAACGAGTTGCTTGATGGGTTTTTTAACTATCCCTACAATTTTGCTGTAGAGCAGTCTTTCATCTACGGGTTTGGCGATGTAATCATTCATACCCACTGCTTTGCATTTGGCTAAATCTACTGTGGTCACATCGGCTGTTAGTGCGATGATTGGGATTTTAGAATTCATTGTCTTGCGGATATATTCGGTGGCTTCAAAGCCATTCATTTCAGGCATCTGCAAGTCCATGAGAATAACATCGTATGATTTAGCTTGCAATTTCTCGATGGCCATTTTTCCGTTACCGGCAATGTCGCGCTCAAATCCAAAATCATCGAGCAATGTTTTCATCAGTAATTGGTTCAGCGCCATGTCTTCTACTACCAATACCTTTATGTTCTTGATTTCCGGGTTCAGCTCTAATATCTCTTCAACTACTTCTGCATTAGCTTTCGTTTTATGAAAAGTCAGAATAAAACTAAAAGTAGAGCCCTCACCAATTTTACTATTCACATGAATGCTCCCGCCCTGCGGTTCGACTAATTGTTTTACAATAGCTAACCCCAATCCCGTTCCTCCATACAGTCGTGAGGTACCACTGGATGCCTGGCGAAAAGTTTCAAAAATCTTTTCGATGTTATTCTCACTAATTCCAATTCCCGTATCTGTCACAGCAAATTCTATGGTTGCTCTCTCTTCATCCTCTTTAAGCAAACGAACACTTACTGTAATTTTTCCGTTGGCCGTAAACTTCACGGCATTGCTCACCAGATTTAAAATGATCTGATGCAAGCGCACCGGGTCACCAACGAGCACTTCCGGAATTCTTTTGTCATACTCTTTCACTAGCTCCAAATTCTTTTCCTGAATTTTGGTTTCAAACAAATGAAGCATGGCCGAGATAGACAGCGCCATTTTAAATGGAACTTGTTCGAATATCATTTTCCCTGCATCCACTTTTGCCAGGTCGAGAATGTCATTGATTAATACAATCAATGCATCACCACTCATCTTGATTGCTGTTAAATATTCTTTTTGCTTAGCCGACAGATCCGTCTTCAACACCACTTTTGTGAATCCGATAATCGCATTCATTGGCGTGCGGATTTCATGGCTCATGTTCGAAAGAAATTGTTGTTTGGCTTTCACTGCATCTTCAGCCAACTGGGTGGAGTGCTCAGCCTTACTCTTTGCGCTTTCGGCTATTTCGGTTGCGAGCTCGGCAAAAAACTTTGCCTCTTTCAGCTCCGTCTCTATTCTTTTTTGATCGGTGATATCTCTGGCCACCACAACTACGCCTTGCACATTTCCCTTTTCGTCCTTATAGACTGAACCGTTAAATAATACATCAGTGAATTTATGATCGCGAATGGTGAGTGGATAATCTGTTACAAAACCTTTTTTGAATATTTCTTTATAGCCCGCTCGGGCTTTCTCGGGCTCTGTGAAATAGTCAAAAAAATCAGTGCCGATTAATTTCATCCTGGAGGTACCTGTAATCTTTACTGAAGCATTATTGATGTCGGTGATTTTTCCAGCCGGACTAATCGTAAACAAAGGATCGCGACTTGCTTCAATAAGGCTACGGGCATAGTTCGCAATGATTAGTTCAGCAGCCCGCTTCTCTTTTTCATCGTTTTGAAATACAAGTTCCTCGTTGGCGATAACTAGCTCTGCTGCTCTTTTTTCTTTTTCACCATTTTGGTAGATAAGCTCTTTGTTAGCAATGAGTAGTTCGGCTGCCCGCTTTTCTTTTTCCTTGTTTTGGTAGACAAGCTCTTTATTGGCAATAAGTAGCTCAGCTGCCCGCTTCGCCTTTTCATCACTTTGGAACGCAAGCTCTTTATTAGCGACAACTAACTCAGCGGCTCGCTTTTCCTTTTCCTTGTCGTGAAAGGCAATTTTTTTATGAGCATCGACAAGCTCAGTTGATTTTTTATTCTTTGCCATTTTCTTGTAAAGTGAGATTCTGTTTTTGATTTCCTATTTCTTCGAGTGGACTTCGTTTTTTGTCCTTCAGTTGCTTAAAATGCGAAGGCGTAAGTCCGGTGACTTTTTTAAATTGATTTGATAAGTGCGCAACACTGCTGTAGTGCAACTTGTACGAAATCTCAGTCAGGTTAAGTTCACCGTATAACAACAACTCTTTTGCCAATTCAATTTTGTGAATGATAATAAATTGCTGAAGGGTAATTCCTTTAACTTCTGAAAAGAGGTTGGATAAATAAGTGTAATCGTAATCTAATTTTTCACTGATATATTCTGAGTAATTTATTTTTGGTGCTTCATCCGTGTAGTGAATCATTTCTGTAACCACATTTTGAATTTTTTCAATCAGCATAGCTCTTTTGTCGTCCATGAGCTCAAGGCCTGAATTGAGCAAAGCCGTTTTTAGTTCCTGGCGTTGTTCGACCGAAATATTTTCCATGATCTCCACTTCACCTAAATCGACCACAATGAAATGCAGTCCAAGTTTCTTCAACTCTTCTTTCACCGCCATTTTACAACGGTTGCTGACCATGTATTTGATAAATATTTTCAACTCAATTTTTTATTGACGAGATAGTAAGTAAAGGTGACAGTATTCAACCATTAAGGTGTTACACACTTAGTGGCTAATCTTACACAAATCACAGGTTAGAGAGATGGCGAGATCAGTGATCGATGCAACTTTTCATTGAAGTTATGTAAAGCCACTACGATTTAAGAGACCAACCTTTGAGTTCAGATCTTGATGACAGAAGCATTTGTAAACTCTTTTAAATTAAAATCACTATGAGAAACGAAATTAACAACGATAATATCTACAAAGAAGGCACGATCATCTGTGCAAAGGTTGATCCGGCATTGAAACTGACCATTATGAAGTACCGTCAGCGCATTTATTATTGTGCTGTGGTAGATCATCCGGAGCAAAACAACCTGGCCTACTTTGAAAAAGAACTGATTCCACCTAACGTTAAAGATCAGCAGGTTCAATTCACTCATATAATCGAGCAGCCTTTTTCTCTCCAAAATTCTAGGCGATGAAAAAACTAATTTTCGGAGTTACCCTGGCGATTATTGGAATCCTGCTGCAAGTCTTCAGAGATTAATCAGACTGCAGTAATCAAGAACAAGTATCACCACAACCAGGCCCGCGCCTGGTTTTTTTATTTCTCTTTTTCAAACGGGAGATATTCTGATCAATAAGTGAATGATGTAATTAATGAATCAGTTTGTGTAACACATGCATGATCTCTGTTGATCACCTTTGACCACCATTAAAAAACATACACCATGAACAATCTTCTTTATCTAATCGCAGTTATCCTTGTCCTGTTTTGGGCAGTAGGGTTTTTCGCGTACAGCTCCGGAGCAATAATTCATATTTTGCTCGTCATTGCAATCATCGCCCTTCTCTTGAGGATCATTCAGGGAAACCGAATATTCAAATGAACAGTTCAATCGAAAAATAAATAAAACACTATGAAAAAATTACTATTAACAATCGCTCTACTGGGCGGTATCATTTACTCTTATGGGCAAGGTTCACTTGCTGTTGGCAAGGCGCAGCTCAATGCCGGATTTGGGTTTTCCGGCTGGGGCGTTCCTGTTTATGTGGGATTAGATTTTGGTGCAGCTAAAGACTTCACGCTTGGAGGAGAATTATCATTTCGTTCCTACAGGGACGATTATAATGGTGTTGCCTATGGGCATAGTATACTCGGAGTTTCTGCCAATGGAAATTATCATTTCAACACAGTGCTAAACATTCCAAGTAGATGGGATTTCTATGCCGGTCTGAATCTTGGATTTTATTCATGGACTTCATCATCCGATTATCCGGGCAATCGAACATCAGGTATTGGCCTTGGAGCGCAATTGGGTGGCCGCTATTACATCACTAATAAAACAGGTCTTAATTTAGAACTCGGTGGCGGTAATGCGTTCTCCGGAGGAAAGTTTGGTTTAACATTCAAATTATAATAGAGAATTGCCTTGGTCAACACTAGGGCAATTTTTTGTTACTCAACAAATCAGCACACTTGTTAAAAGACATTTTTCAAAACTTCAAACTGAAAGCCATGACGACAAGAACATTAGGATACGTAATTATAATCATCGGAATAATGATGATTGTTTACACTGGGGTTAATTTCATAACCACTGAAAGGGTAGTGGAAATTGGGTCCTTCCATATCGACAGACAAGAGAATCATCCACTTCAATGGTCACCGATCCTTGGAGTCTTATTTTTTATTGGTGGGATAGTCCTAATCGTTCGTGACAGAAAACTCAGGACCTAAAATTTCAGGAAAAATAAATTCGACATGAAAAAGAACATTTTAACATTCGCCTTGACAAGTGTTATGGCAATGACCGGCTTGGCGCTTGCCGCACAGGAAAGCCCAAAGACTGCGGAAGCAAGGAAAGAAGTTGCAGAGCCAATGGTGGATTTGAAAGAAGCAAAAACTGATTCCGCTGCAGATTATCAAAAATTTAAAAAGGAAGCTGAAATAAAGATCAGGGGAAATCAAATAAAAATCGTGGCGCTCAAGGCAAAGCAAACAAACGAAACCAAGGAAATCCGCGAGAAGTATCACAAAAAGGTTTTAATCTTAGAGCAGAAAAACAACCAAATGGAAAATCGAATTAGGAAATCCGATTCTACAAAGACCACCATGTGGGGAGCATTCAAACGTTATTTTAGTCAGGACATGGAAGAACTGAACGAGGCCTTTAAAGATTTGAATAGTAACGATTCAAAGTAGTGGGTTATATAGTGGTAAATGTGAAGGGCGGGGCAACCCGCTTTTTTTTGGAACCAAAGTGTGAATGGCATAACTCTTATACAAAGAAACGTAACAAAAATTTTTATGCGCACTGGTATCTTTGCTTATTAAATAACAGAATATTATGAACAGTCTTTTGATCATACTAATCGCAATCCTATTCTGGATAGTGGGATTTTTCATTTACGATCTGGGTGCCATTAGTCATATTCTTTTGGGGGTAGTATTGATGATTATTGCCTTGAATTTTTTTCAGGGAAGGAAATTGCGGGGAAAACTTCGCGGGAAATTATTTTAATCTCTATTAGTAAACATCGAATAGATGTGGCTCTGTTCCCTCATCAAAAGCCGTGGCCTATGTCCTCACAAGACACGAGAGAGAATATTACGAACCGCGTTTGATTTCATAAATCGTAATCCCATGCTTTCATCACTAGAATACAGTGGCTGGTTTATTGACCAGGTTGGTAGGATACCGTATTCGGAAATTCGTAGTGATATCAAATCTGAAATGATCGATGCGCTCTACGGTTTTAGGATAATAAAATAACCTGGCTTCAATAGTATTGAGAATCAGATTTTCATTACGTGATCTTATACCCAATGAAAAACCAGAGAAAAAATTTCGTGAATCAATAAAACCCTTTCCCAATTTTATTAACGCCAAATCAACTCGTGCAACGGGAGCCATTCGAAATCCCAAGACTTTCCAGGGCATAAACACCGTTGCCTCCTGACTGAAGGTAGCGCGCTGAAAGCCCACAAGGCTATCAGGCATGAAACCTAAAATTCCATTGCCATCACGAATGTTGATTCCTCTCTTTGTCATTTGATTAATTAATGTAGCATAGCCCAGGAGAGTCTGATGGCGTACAATCATTCTATTCACTTTATAAATTTTACTGTACCGTGTAAAATCGAAAGACATGAATGCGTCTTTAGAATTTCTATTGTTCAAGTAGGTAGCAAGTTTTATGTTGTAAGTAAGGATGGTACCGGCAGGTCTCACGTTGTTATAAAACAATTCACTTCCAAGATAGGGGCGTACATTGCCTAATTCTTTTTCCATGCCGGTGGTAAAGGAAATGCGGTAGCCATAGGGAATATCTTCCGTGCGGCCGAAGCCGACTACATATTGCGTCTTGTAAAAGTCCTGGCGAAAAAATGTAAGTTGTGTGAGTATTGTCGTTTTGTTTCTATAGGTGAAACGATCTCGTTCGGTTAAACCGATATTGCTTGCGTTTAGAAAGTTTTGTTCTACTCCGCGAATGGCAATGAATTTTCGTTTTCTGTTATCTCTTAGATCCTTGGGCATTTGTTTGTATCCAAAGGAATATCCTATCCAATAATCCTGAACCCGGTATCGATACTGAGCAAAAAGGCTGTCGGGTTTTTTATAAACGTTTTTAGAAACATTATCACTGAGTTCAATGGCTCCTGCCCATCGTGCGAAAGGCTGATAGAGCGCCCGACTCAAATTAAAATACAGAGCACTTTCGTTTTCATTTCCGGTGCTTATTCCATGGTTGAGATTTGTGTAACCGATGGCGGCATCAACAAAGCTTCCTTTCAGATTAATAATTTGATAAGCGCCTTCATATCCATAGTGCGGGTTTCTATTCACGTCAACTACTTGCCCAAATTGAATACGCTGACCTAATCCCGCCAAATTTATTTCTTGAATTCCAAATTGATATTTCTTAGGAATGTCCGCATCGAAAGCACCACTGAGGCTAAATACATCTCGCGTGACAACCAACAGATCAACCGAGTCTGGGTTTTTGTATATGGACTTCACAAAAATTCTGGCGTCCATGATAAAATTCAAATTGCGGAGCAGCCGTTCGTTGTCGGCCAGTCGATAAGGATTTAGGGGTTTGCCTTCGCGCACAAACAGGTTGTGGCGTATGGTAGATTCTTTGGAGTTGGTGTGAAGCCTGTTTGCGGTTTTTGCAATGACACTCTGAAGATCACGTGCTGTATCGATTACGATTTTATCAAACCCGATGCGTTTTAAAATAATGTGTCTGATAATTTTTCCCTGGTATTTCAGGTATGCATCCTCACTTTTTACAAGGAATGGAGAGAGCGCGCCTTCCGGTTCACGTGTAATTGTTCCCAATAGCTTTTTAGCGTTTTTGTTTGAGTTCATCGCCTTCATCCATTGAGGAAAATGAGCGGTGTCTGATTTCTGCGCTTGACTGATCCCAAAAAAATTCAGCACAATGAATACTGCAAACAACGATGCTCTTGCAATGCCGGTAAATTGAGACTTGAGTGAATGATTCATTTCTCTTTTGCTCCTTGCAAGTTGCTCGTTCAAGGCCTTGCAAGCGTTACGTAACTTCTGGATTGAGTTACATTATTCACAGATGGTTGATTTCGCATATACGTGACATCTGTAACAATTTGTGTTCTACCTGTAACACATTAAAAATGTGACTACACCACCTTTATGACCAATTAAATCTTTAGTCATAAAAAACATTCATATGAAAAAATCGATTTTAGCAATTGCCGCATCTGTTTTTATAGCAGGTGCGCTCTTCACGAGCTGCAACACTTCTTCACAGAAAGTTGAAAACGCAGAGAATAAAGTAAAAGAAGCAAATCAGGATTTGGACCAAGCCAACGAAGAATACCTGGCTGATATTGAAAGCTATCGCAAAGAAGCGGCAGAAAAAATTGCTGCGAATAATCGGAGTATTGCCGAGTTCAATGCGAGAGTGCAAAATGAAAAAAATGACGCTAAGAACGATTACAAAGATCGGATTGCTGCTTTGGAGCAAAAGAATAGCGACATGAAAAAGAAAATGGACGATTACAAAGCAGAAGGAAAAGACAAATGGAATGCGTTCAAAGTTGAATTCAATCACGATATGGAAGAAATAGGTAAAGCATTTAAAGATTTAACAGTTAAAAACGTTCGATAAGCCCAGGAGTCATGGCCTGTGCCTCCACAGGCCACAAGAGGCAAAAGGCAACGAGTAAGGTAGGTGTGAACTGATCTTTAAAAAAATAAAAATGGATAACTCCTTTGAAATACCTTTTTACGCTAAAGCGGCACTGATTTTTATTTGTGCTTTTGCTTTGGGGTTGACCATGTATGTGGGGCAGGACATCATCATTCCCATTCTGTATGCCACCATGATTGCAATTTTATTGAATCCACTGGTTAATTACTTCATCGGAAAAAAAATGAATAAGATTCTTTCCATCTCTATCGCAGTGGTGCTTACTATTTCGATGTTGTTGATTGCTATCTATGTCCTCTCCACACAAATCACATTGTTTAGTGACTCTTATCCCCAACTAAAACAAAAGTTTCTAGTTACGAGCGCACAGTTTCTGCATTGGATCTCCGGCAAATTCAACATTCGCGAATCTGCCATTAATCTCTGGATAAAAGACACACGAACTGACGCCATCGAAAATATTGCCATTGGCGAAAAACTCACTCAAGTAGGCCGCGTGTTGGTTATCGGATCGCTACTACCCGCTTACTTGTTCATGATTCTCTATTATAAGCCCTTGCTATTAGAATTCATTCGCAAACTTTTTCGGTCAGAGCATCATACTGCTGTTGTTGAAGTGTTAAACAATTCAAAGAAAATTATTCAGAGTTATCTAGTTGGTCTTTTCCTCGAGTTGATCATTGTGGCCGTGATGAACTCTGCCGGACTTTTATTGATTGGCATTGACTACGCCATCATCTTAGGAATTGCAGGAGCCATTCTTAACGTCATTCCTTATTTAGGAGGTATTGCTGCCATCGCCTTGCCCATGCTTGTTGCATTTATTACCAAAGACTCGCTGGTATCTCCAATGCTTGTTTTCATTGTCTACATCTGTATTCAGTTTATTGACAACCATTACATCATTCCAAAGATCGTGGCATCGAGAGTTCAACTCAACGCCCTTATTTCGGTTATCGCTGTTTTAATAGGTGGAACTTTTTGGGGAATTCCCGGAATGTTTCTTTCCATTCCCTTGACCGCTATTATGAAAGTTATTTTCGATCACATTGAGCCATTAAAACCCTGGGGATTTCTGCTCGGGAATATTATTCCAACCTCCTCCAAATTTTCATTTATAAAACGAAGTACTCCGATAACCAACTAGTATAGTTTTTCTAATTACAGAAGAATAAAATGTCACTCTTAAAAAACAGATTATGAACGTTAAAAGAATTTTTGGTGCAGCTCTTACTATTCTTGGAATAGTAGGCCTCATATACAACGCGGTTTTATTTGTTAACTCCACCGGAGAACACAATATGAAGGCACTCATTGCTTACGGAATTCTCGGGGTGCTCTTCTTTGCTTCAGGAGTAAACCTCGTTCGCACTACAAAAGATGAGTCGTGATTACCGATTCATCTTTACTCAAGAAAAACGAATTCTTAGTTAGTCGGCCAAAAGCCCGCGGCCGGTGTCGACACAGGCCACGAGACGGAGAATGAGTGAATGATGTAACTCGTTCTCTCCATTGTGTAACACGCCCGCAGGCATTCGGGCGTTCTTTGCATCTCTAACATCATCATAAAATCAGAATCAATTTTAAAAAATTAACTATGAAAACATACATTATTGCAGCAACCCTGGCAGCAGCTCTTTTTAGCTGTGACTCGAAGGAGAAAGAACATCTTCAACTTAAAGTAGATTCGCTTAACTATGTTTTGGCCGAAAGTCAAAAGGCGGAGAAGACCATGAATGAAGTTGGCGCTCTCCTTGATTCAATTGATAATAGTCAGCATGTATTGCACGTGCGAATGGCCGAAGGCACCACGTATGCAGATTATTTAAGCCGACTCAACCAAATCAATACTCATATTAAGGAGTCGCAAGAAAAGATTGCGGTATTGGAGACGAAATTAAAGACCTCGAAGGCCGGCTCATCATCAGCGATCAACAGGCTGAAGACAGATCTGGAAATGAGATCCAAAGAAATTGTGTCTCTTCAACTTGAAGTAATCACACTGCGCGACAAGAATGGCAACCTCAATGCAAGTCTGAGTCAGAAGGATTCAACCATTTCGAGTCAAAGTGAAGTGATCAAACTTAAAACCGGCAATGTGTTGGCACTGGAAGGACTTGTAAAAGACATCGATGTACAAAACAGAATGAAGGTAGCAAGTCTTTACCTGGCGCAAGGTCAAGCTCTAGAAACCGCAGCTGACCGCACCAAATTTGCTTGGCGCAAAAAGAAAGCCACAAGACTCGAAGCACTTGAGTTGTACAAGCTTTCCTATTCTTTAGGCAATGCAGAAGCGCAAGTCAAAATGCAGGAACTTGAAAAGAAGCTGAGTTAAAATAGGGTGTTGATTTTTTTTGAACAAACATTATCAAAATGAAAACTTTAAAAATAATAGGTATCGCAATGCTAGTGGTTGTTTCCTACTCGGTGAATGCTCAGGTTTCAGTGAGCATCAACCTGGGTTCGCCACCACAGTGGGGACCGGTGGGATATACGGAAGTACGCTACTACTATCTTCCTGATGTAGAAGCTTACTATGATGTTCAGTCATCCATGTTCATTTATTTTGGAGACGGTCACTGGGTAAGCCGGGCAAGCCTGCCAAGACGATACAGAAACTATGACTTGTATAATGGATACAAGGTGGTGATGACAGACTATCGCGGCAATGCGCCCTACGAAAATTTTAATGAGCACAAAATGAAATACCACAAAGGCTACCATGGAGAAAATCAAAGATCGATTGGGGAAAGACCCGGCAGAGGAAATTCGGGATTTGAAAAAAGTAATAGGGGTGAAGGTAACGGACAAGGAGGCAACGGAAAGAAAGGTAAACATGGGGGACATTAAGCAAAGCTCTTGAGAATAGGAGTTATTTAGTGCGAATTTTTTCCTGTCTAAAAGATACCGGTCATCGGTATCTTTTTTTAAGAAAAAGAATTGCGTTTTCAGATAAGTGAATGATGCAATTTTTTGAGCCAATAGTGTAAAGCACACATGGACTAAGTAGCTCACCTTTGCTAGCGTGAGACTCAATTCACAACTGCTCCAGTTAGGAGAAATTTAAAATTCAAAAAAATGAATACTACCGAATTGCTTGGAAACTGGAACGTGACCAAGGGAAAACTAAAACAAGAATATGCTACGCTTACCGATGACGATCTGTTGCTGGTGGAGGGAAAGCATAATGAGATGCTCGGAAAACTTCAAGCGAAACTGGGCAAAACCAAAGAAGAGCTGCACAGACTTATTTCAGCTTTATAGAACGAAAAATTTAAAAATATAACAAAATGAAAAAGATCATAATACTATCACTATTGGCTGTTGCTTTCTTCTCGATCGAGAGCAACGCACAAAAAACAGATCATCGCAGTCAACTTATGTTTGGATTGAAGGCAGGCGCTAACCGCTCGAACGTGTATGATGCACAGGGTCAAGCATTCATTGCAAAAGCAAAAATTGGATTTGTGGCAGGAGGTTTTGTGTCAATTCCCATTGGAAAATATTTGGGCATCCAACCTGAAATACTGTATTCGCAAAAGGGATTTGTAGGGACAGGCGTTCTCTTAGGGAGTTCATATGAACTTACAAGAACCACCAGCTACATCGATGTGCCCTTGCTGATTTCTCTGAAGCCATCACCCTTTGTGACTTTGCTTGCCGGCCCTCAGTTTTCTTATTTGTTAAAGCAAAGAGATGTTTTTTCAAACTCGACAAGTAGTATACAGCAACAACAAGAATTTAAGAATGATAATATCCGCAAAAACATATTGTGCTTTTTAGGTGGAATCGATTTGAACTTCGATCGTCTCGTGCTGGGTGCGAGGGCAGGATGGGATTTGACAAACAATAACGGAGATGGAACATCTACTACACCTCGTTACAAAAACGTTTGGCTTCAAGGCACTGTCGGCATTAGATTCTAAAACAAATTTTAAACTTAATGAGTTATGAAAAAGTCAGGTAGTGTAATTCTAGTAATTGGATTGTTGTTTACTCTTCTTACAACTTATGGTTTGTTAGTGCAAGAGCGTATAACAAACCCAAGGATGATTGAAGCTGCCCAGGTTAAGATACATCACCAGATTTGGAAGCCATTGCTTGGAGCAATAGTGGTAATGATAGGAGTGGGTGTTTATGTGATAGGTAGGAGCCGTGAGGCAAAAGTAATTTAAACTCCAACAAACTATTAGCAATTGTAAATCAAAGCCGGAGCGAAAGCTTCGGTTTTTTTATTTTCTCAGCCGTGCCTTATTTTGGCACAGGTAATTCTTGGTGTGTTGGGATTGTTACAGTAAATATAGTACCTATTCCTACCTGGCTCTTTATTCGGATTGTACCGTTCAATAGTTCAACTGATTTTTTTACTATGGATAGGCCTAAGCCTGCCCCTTGAATAGATACTACCGACTTACCACGAAGAAAGGGTTCAAATATTTTATTGATTTCGTCATCAGGGATACCGATGCCCTCATCTCGAACTTTAATTACAAGATGATTCCCGGTGTCTCTTGCCGATAGGTACACGCTTTCCGCACCCGGTGAAAACTTTATCGCATTTGTAAGCAGGTTAATCAATATACTGCGGAGTAGTTTTTCGTCTGATGTAAAAATGGTAGAAACGAGAGCATAGTCTGTTTTGATAAACGACACTTCTTTTTTTGTGTAATGACTTACTTCTTCAACGATCTTATTCAAAAAACCTGAAAGGACTATTTGCGAAATGACTAACTGAGTTCTGTACTCTTCACTTTTCCCATACGTTAACACGTCATCTAAAAAAATGCCCATGCGTTGGATGTGCCCCTCAATTAGATCTAATCTTTTCTCCAAATTGCTATGGCTAATGAGTTTCTTGTTTTGCTTAATGAAATTAGTTTGAAATTGAATGGAGGACAATGGTGAACGGAATTCATGCGAGGCAATAGAAACAAAACGGCTCTTCATCTTCACAATTTCTTGCTCTTTGCGAAGGGCACGTTTCAGTTCATGGGTTCTTTCTTCAATTTTCATTTCAAGTGTAATTCGGTATTCGGCAAGCTCGGTCACATCATGACCAACTAGTGTAAGTCCAACCACCTGCTCGGAAGAGGAGATACTCGGAGTGCTACTAAGCAATAGAGTGATAAGATTCCCTTTATGAGTGCGAACCATCAGTTCTTGATTAACAGTAGCCTCGTAGTTTAGTGCTCTTTCTAAAATCTTATCAAATTCTTCGTGGACCATGTTGCTCATCAAAACTTTGGTAAACTTTTGTGCGTACACATCGTCCTTAGTAAATCCGGTAACTGTCAAGCAGTGTTCATTCCAATCCGTAATGTAACCTCGGGTGTCCAGTCCTATAATTATCGCATTTGCCTTTTCAATCAGATTAGTAATATAGGAGGCTTGTGAAATCAGTTTTTTTTCAAAGACCCTTTGTGAAGTAATGTCGCGGATTAATAAATGAATGTGAGTTTCAACACCGTCAGCGTTGATCACCGGCACAAAATTGAATTCCAGAGAAACCATTGTGCCGTTGTGATTCCTGAACTCAGTAAAATGCTTTTCGGGCAATTTGGTTAGTTGAACTTCTTCAATTAAATCCTTGACGATTAAACTAGTTTCAAGATTGATTGAATCAATAAGCGGGCTACCTTCTTGAAATGGTTTAATTAATAACGTTCCACTTAATTTCTTAGCCACTTCATTAAAAAGAAGCACCCTTCCTTCCTTATCCAAAATGATTAGCGCCTCTTCGAGATTATCAAGTAGGGTATTTAGAGGCATGTTCAGGTGGATAACCAAGTGTCATCGTTCATGTTCGGTAATGTGATTTCCACCCTCGTCCATTCTCCATAGGAAGATGCAATTTCAATTGTGCCTTTTAATTTTTCAATCATCTCTTTGGCAACAAACAAGCCCAGACCTGCACCAGGATTGCGTTCGTTAGCCCGAACGAACATACCAAACACGTTGGGTAAATAATCGGGGTGAATTCCAATGCCATTGTCTGAAATATTTAGCACTGCTTGCGTTGAAGTAACCGATGCTTCAATATTGATAAATTGCTTAGCCTTTCGATCATCTCTAAACTTAATTGAATTTGAAAACAGATTGAGTAAGATGATTTTCAGTCGGTAGATATCTGAATAGAACTTAGTTTCATTTGGTGTAGTGAATTGTTTCTCTATTTCAAGCGAGCCTTTTAAATACTTCAATCTGTCAAAGCTTTCATCACACAGTTGTTGAAAGTTGATCTCCGAAATTTCCAAAGCTGTTCTCACGTTTTGAGAATAGTCCAATATTTCTTTGAGGGTATCATCTAATTTTAAGGTACTCTGGCTGATCAAATCAAAATAGTGATCAGAGGTCTTGTTGCTTTTGTGATGATCCAATTTTGCTATGTTGACTAGTCCGATCACCGAAGCTAAGGGTGCACGGAGGTTGTGTGATATACTATAAACAAATGAATCGAGTTCTTTATTGATCTTAATCAGTTCAACATTTTGTTTCCGCAAAGCGTGCTCCTGTTCTCCACGCACCTTTTTGTTTGAATACTCGTCAATAGAGTGTCTAATCGCAGAAGGCAACCGCGACATATTCGATTTCAGAATATAATCATCAGCTCCTCTTTTAATACAGTTCACCGCAAACTCTTCTGAAACAGAGCCCGACACAATAATGAACGGAACATCGGGTCTGCGCTCCCGGGCTATTTCCAACGCTTCAATAGAATTGAATTGAGGAAGTGAGTGGTCTGATAGAATAATGTCAGGGTTAAACACATCTAAGGCTTTGATAAATTCCTCTTTCGAATCAACCCTTGTTCGAGTGAACGCTATTTTAGCTTTTGTCAGAATGCGATCCGTCCACCAGGCATCGTCTTCCAAATCTTCCAGCATCAGTATTTTCAATTCTTGCTCCATATTATTTGATTACACTATTGGGTATTATCAATTAAACACATTTGATTAACGAACACGAAAAATCACGTGGTCTCTTAAATCAAGAAGGCCATTTCTACAAACGCCCCGGGGCTTTTAGAAAACTTATTTTAACACTACTTTTTCGACAGATTGATTGAAATAGTTGTCAACAATTGCTTGTACTTTTTCCTTTGTCAGTGGCTTAAGTATATAATCAGAAACAATATTGAAGGTCTTTGCCGTTGCTTTATCATCCGGATTGTTGGAAGTAGTGAGCATGATATTGATGGCGTGGCTTTGTAGTTCCTTGCTTAATAGGTCGTACTCCTGAAGAAATTCCCATCCGTTCATGCCAGGCATATTGATATCCAAAAAAATCAAATCTGCATGAGGCTCTTGCTTTGATTTTAAATATTCCAACGCCTCTAATCCGGAATTCATTGTAAGGACCACGCATCCCAAATCATTTTTGTTTATCTCTCTTTCATGAAAGAAATTATCATCTTGATTGTCGTCAATCAACATAATGCAATTCAGTTTTTTGCTCATACATTTAAATTGGGTACAGTAAAGTAAAATGTCGTTCCTTGTCCAAGGGCTGATTCAAGCCAAATTTCTCCTTTGTGTAGTTGAATTATTTTTTTGCAATTGGCCAGGCCTATTCCATGCCCTTCATATTCAGCACTGGTATGTAAGCGTTGGAAGATGTTGAATATCCGTTCAAAGTGGACAGGCGCTATTCCTATTCCGGTGTCATGTATTGAAAACTTCCATTCTTCGTTTATTCGCTCTGCACTAATCTTAACTTTAGGTTGCGTTCCTTTCTTATGGAATTTAATGGCGTTAGTAATTAGATTTTGAAACACTTGCCTGATCTCTGTTTCGTAGACATTCAGTTTCGGCATTTCTGTTATCTCAATAATCGCATTTGAATTTTTGATGGCCGAGTCCAGATCAATAATTACATCATCAATTAATTTTGCGCAGTCAACGTAAACCAGTTTTGCTGTTTGGCCTAATCGCGAAAAGTCTAATAAGGACGCGATTACCATACTCATTCTCTTCGTAGCACTGTTTACTTTCTGAAGATATTGAAGCGCCTTGTCATCTAACAGGTGCGAGTAATCTTCATTAAATACTTGCATATAATTAGAAACCGTTCGAAGGGGTTCCTGGAGATCATGCGATGCAACATAAGCGAATTGCTGAAGTACTTTGTTAGCAATGATCAATTCTGCAGCTAGTTTTTCTTTCTCTTCGTTTTGAAAAGCCAACTCTATGTTGGCAATCCCCAACTCGGCCGCACGTTTTTCCTTTTCTTCATTTTGAAAAGCCAGCTCTATATTGGCAATACGTAATTCAGCAGCCCTTTTTTCTTTCTCCTTGTTTTGAAAAGCCAGTTCTTTGTTAGCTACGATAAGCTCTTCTGCACGTTTTTCCTTTTCTGATGCCCGTTTTTCCTTCTCTTCATTTTGAAAAGCGAGTTCTTTATTGGCTATTATTAATTCATCTGCGCGCTTTTCTTTCTCTTCATTTTGAAAGGCCAGCTCTATATTGGCTATACGTAATTCAGCAGCTCTTTTTTCTTTCTCTTTGTTTTGAAATGCCAATTCGCTGTTAGCTATGATAAGTTCTTCGGCACGCTTTTCCTTTTCTGACGCCCGCTTTTCTTTCTCTTCGTTTTGAAAAGCCAGTTCAATATTGGCAATCCCTAATTCGGCAGCACGTTTTTCCTTCTCATCGTTTTGAAAGGCTAGTTCAATGTTCGCAATCCCCAACTCGGCTGCACGTTTTTCTTTCTCCTTGTTTTGAAAGGCCAGCTCTTTATTAGCTATGATGAGCTCTTCTTCGCGCTTTTCCTTTTCCGATGCCTGTTTTTCTTTCTCTTCATTTTGAAAAGCGAGTTCTATATTGGCTACACCTAATTCGGCAGCACGCCTTTCCTTTTCTGTGTTTTGAAAGATAAGCTCCTCGTTAGCAATAATTAATTCGGCTGCTCTTTTTTCCTTTTCTTCATTTTGAAAAACCAGCTCTTTGTTGGCAACGATTAATTCAGCTGCACGTTTTTTCTTTTCTCCTCTTTGAAAGACTAACTCTTTGTCTGCGATGATTAGTTCAGCAGCGCGTTTTCCTTTCTCTTCATTTTGAAAGGCTAGTTCTTTGTTGGCAATGAGTAACTCGGCAGCCCGCTTTTCTTTCTCTTCATTTTGAAAGGCGAGTTTTCTGCTATAATTAGCAATAGTGTCTTTCATATGGGCAAGTTTAGCCTAGTCTATATATTTTGGTCAAAGGTGAGATTTCTGGTGTGGCACCAGTTACACATCAACAGCAAAGTGTTATAGAGATCACATATTTTGTTTTGAGCAAATAGTCTAAAAAGTCTTTTCAGAATATGACCTGATTTACATTCACAACGACATAATGTTTTGGGGTGCGCGAAACGTGGGCGGCCGTGGCTTTGATAAAGAAGAGAACAGACCAACTAATTTGCAGATTGGCAGGAAAGTGATCGCTGTGTCAAGTATCGTCTCCCGTCTCGGTGACGATACGCTTTTGAAAACTTGTAAGGTGCATCCTGAGACAGAAGACGATGCTGGACAAAACATCGTTCTTAATTCATTATTCGCCATTCATTCATTTCCCGCTTCCATCCAACCAGTTTCAAATACCATTCATTAAACGAGTCAGTTCTGCGTGCTTATACGTCCCACTTTTGCGTCACCTAAACCCCAAACGCATGACGCAACACATTCTTTTCCGCACACTCCTTGCAGCACTTTTCATAATCGTTATGATGGTATCCTGTCAGAAAGATGCAAATGATCCAAAGCAAGAGCCCCCAACGATAAGTTCTTACTTACCCGCCACTGGATTTACCGGAACAGCTATTAGCATCAATGGCAAAAATTTTGGCACCACAGTGGCTGGTGTTCAAGTTACTTTTTATGATGGAGCCACGGCTGTTGTTAACTCTGTTACCGATACCTCAATTAAAGTTACTATTCCGGCAGGTGCCTATGTGGGCAAGGTCAAAGTAAAAGTGAAAGCACTGGAAGCTGTAGGCCCGGAGTTTTCGGTTATGAAAACTTGTAATGTGGGCCCTCCAATAGGAATAATTTCGTGCCCTCGTACAAAACCTTAACCTGGCAACTCAACCATTGCCTGGCTTCAAGTTCATGTCCGCTTATAGCTGTGCGAATTCAAAATTGAGATTTAGTATTTATAGTTGGCTAAAGGGCCGCTGAAAGGCAGCCTTTTTTATCCCTTGCCCATTCTCTACGTTTGAAATATGAAGTGGCTTTTGTTTTTATTGGTGAGTGGTTTCTCTGCGCAAGGTCAGGACTTAGCCTGGTTTGACATTACGCAAGAGGGCCTCTAATACCGCTTACAAAATGTTGCAAAGTCGCGATGGTTTTTTGTGGCTGGCTACTGAAAACGGATTGGCATTTGAACCTTTCTAATTTTGTCCGATGTCAGTCAATTTAACTCAGACAGAGGCGAGTGAATGTGAGCCGCATCGTCCCTGAGACAGGGAGACGATGCTGGACATTATTTGCTCTCCAATACGCAGGACATAGTCTTGCGTATATATATATATATATATATCAATGATTCATGGGATGCCGCATTAGCGCGCGAATTATTATTGGGATGCCAATTGCTGCTGGGAAAATCCAAAAGGAAAATTGCGGAAACTGATTCCAGAAAGGAAGATTCTTACCGTTATCCACATAAAATGCGGTGAGAAGAAAAATGTATGATGAGCCCATCAGTATAGTGTGCAGGCGTGTCCAACCAGGACTAGGTCTGCGTGCTAGTTGTTTTCCCTGATGAGCCGTAAGAAATGACAAAGCTCCAAGTGCAAGTAGATGATTGTTAAGAGGCCATCTCATTATCGAAAGCGGAATGACCGTGATGAAAACCAGAAGCAATACCCAATAGTAAATCTTTCCGGCTCTTACATGTAGGCGACTCCCTTTTTTACTAAGCATGGCAACACCACCACTGATGACGCAAATGATCCCGAGTAAAATATGAATCACAACAATTGTCAGAAACAATTTACTTTCGGACGGGACCGGAATTCCAAAAACGATAGTCTCTGACTCGATCATTCAGAAGTGAAGATAAAATTATTCCTCCCTCAAATTGTCAATAGGATTAGTTCTTGACGCTTTAAGTGTTTGAAGTCCCGTGGTCAGCAACAAAATCAACATCATTATTAATGCGGGAACAAGGAAATAGATATTTCGAAGTTCTGTTCTGTAAGCAAACCCATTCAACCATTGGTTCATCCAATAATAACCACCAACCCAGGCAATCAGGGTCGCCACTAAAACTACTTTGATATAGCCTGAGTAAATTAACCCAACGAGTTGTGCCGTGGAACTTCCGAATACCTTCCGAACACTTATCTCTTTTAGCTTACGATTCAATAAATAAGTAGTAAGCCCAACCAATCCGATTCCGGCAATGATTATCGCGATGATCGCAAAAGAAGTATACGCACTCGTCAGTCGAGATTCTGTGGCATACAATTGTTGGATTTTGCTGTCCAAAAAATAATACTCCAACGGATAGCCTGGATAAAGCTCTTGCCATTTCTTGTCGAGTGCTACCAGTTGACTTTGCACATCACCTGCATCAAGCTTCACAGAAACAAAACGGAAATTCTGATGGAAGGCGTACATAATCACCGGTTGGATTGCCGCGTGAAGTGTTGCAAAATTGAAGTCTTCAACAATACCAACTATGCGACCTTTGACCTGACCTGAAACCAACTGACCGATGGGATCTGACAAATGAAGTTGCTTCACTGCTGCTTCATTTAGTATCACATCTGCAAGCGTGTCTTTCCTTTGTAAATCCGGAAAACGGCCCTCCTTCAATTTGACTTTATAAAGATCAAAGAAGTTTTCGTCCACTAGAAAGACGGCCATAGTTTGTTCACCCGATGCGGAACCCGAAAATGAATACGTGTAAGTATAGGCGTTGTTGATGGCGGGAATGCTAGACGAATAACTGGCTTTTAAAACTCCCGGCAGTTGGCTGATCTCATTTACAAATGTGATGTGCTTCTCGTTTTGAGCTCTGTCTTTTACAGGGATCACGATCACTTTCTCGCTGGTGAACCCAAACCTTGACGACTTAAGAAAACGGAATTGATTGGATACAACCCAAGTTGCCGCAACCAATAGAATTGAAATGCAAAACTGAAATGTGATCAGCGTAGTGCGAATACCGGACTTGCTCAAGATGTTTCGCTGTGGCTTTGAAATACTTATGATGTTCAACCTTGTGGTTTGAATGGTTGGAATGATTCCTGAGAGGAAACCGATAACCGCTGTAAGAGCAATGGCCGGGACAATTAGCCATGTGCTATTTAAAACTGAAACTTGCTTTCCTGTGGAAGCATTAAAATATGGTTCTGCAATAAATGCGAGCACAAAAGCCGCCATAAGAGCAACTGTGCAAATGAGAATAGACTCTATCCAAAAATAAGCTGACAGGTGAAGCCGGCTCGCGCCAAGAACCTTCTGAACTGAAATCTCTTTGAAGCGAGTCGTTAATGTTGCTGTCGATAGGTTGATGAAATTAGCGCAAGCCATCAATAGAATGAACAAAGCGATAGTGCCCAGCACATACGAGTAACTCTCGCGACTGTTCGGAGTTATTTCGTCTTTTAAATCTGAATGCAGGTGAATGGATTTCAGTGACTGCAAATAAAGTTTCTCTTTCTCCGATGCCCATTCGGGAGCATTCTTTTTTAAGAAGTCGGGAAATTTTGATTGAAGTTGTTCTGGTTTTGATCCTGGAGTCAGCACGACATAAGTATAGTGATCCATCCAGCCCCAGTGACTTAGCCTTTTTTCACTCATGAATTGATCAAGGGAAGAAAAAGTGACGAATGCGTCTGCTACAAAGTGTGAGTTAGCGGGCATTTCATTGATGATGCCCGTGATCTTCAACTCGGCAATATTGTTGAGCAAAAGTGACTTTCCAATGGGGTCATCATTACCAAAGTACTTTTTGGCAAGAGCGTCAGTAATAACAATTGAATTTTTATCTGTCAGTGCAGATGAAGCGTTACCGCGAGAAAGAGTAATATCAAAAACATCAAAGAGAGTGCTGTCGGCAAAGAAAACTGTTTCTTCATAAAACTTGATCTCATTGCGACTTAGCAAATCAGTGCCGGGATTCTTGCGCAGACGCACAATCTGCTCAACTTCAGGATACGCACCTTTTAGATATTGACCAATGGGAGCACTCGTTCGCGCCCAATGCACTGTGTTTCCTTCTTCCGAGAAATCGAGAATAATGCGATGTATGCGATCCGCTTTTTTATGGTACGCATCAAAATTGTATTCATCGTAGATGAACAACGTAATGAGAAAGAGACATGCTAGCCCAATTGCCAACCCGCTGATGTTGATCAATGTAAAGAGCCTGTTTTTCCGAAATAGATTGCGGAGGCTCAATTGAAAGAATGATCGCAGCATTTTTTAGTCTTTTGTTGATAAGCGAGAGGTAAAGTTAGGACAAAATAATGTTGCCATTTCTTACGATAATGTTAAACCAGATGTGATCCGACCGCTTTGCGGAGCGCGAAACATTGATGGCCGTGGCTTTGATAAAGAAGAAAACAGACCAACTAATTTACAGCGTTGGTGAGAAAGTGATACGGATCAGCAAACTAATTTGCGATTGCAAATGAAAAGCCGGAGCGATATGCTTCGGCTTTTATTTTCTTTCGAGTTGAAGGGAAAGCCTTTGACTTGAATCTCTTGTGAATAAGTGAGGTTTCACGAGAATTCATGTTAATTTTAATTTCAAAGGGTTAGCTGATCAAAAAATGAAATTTTCAACTTCAGATTTTCACAAAAGAGTTACGGCCTCGGGCGTTCTCATTGCTGTAGGAATTGTTTTTGGAGACATCGGCACATCTCCCTTGTACACGCTTAACGCAATTTTTCACAACCGCATCATTACTGAAGAATTGGCGCTCGGATCGCTTTCGGCAATTTTCTGGACATTGTTCTTCCAAACTACTTTGAAATACGTCATTATCACATTGCAAGCAGACAACAATGGAGAAGGCGGCATTTTTTCGCTTTATGCGCTCATCAGAAGGGCTTGGGGAGAATGGCTTATACTTCCGGCAATGGCAGGAGGCGCGTTCCTCATTGCCGATGGTATCATTACTCCGCCTATATCGGTGGCTTCAGCGGTTGAAGGCATTCAGAAAATAATTCCCGGAATCAATACTGTTCCTATTGTAGTTGCCATACTGGTGGCGCTATTCCTATTCCAGCAATTCGGCACGGAAAAAATTGGAAAAGTGTTTGGGCCTGTGATGATCATCTGGTTTACTTTCATTGGTATCATCGGCACACTTGCCCTCGTTAATCATGTCGAAGTTTTCAAAGCATTGAACCCATGGTACGCCATTCACATGCTAAGAGAAGTGCCCGGAGGTTTTTGGTTGCTGGGCAGTGTGTTTTTGTGCACTACCGGAGCTGAGGCGCTTTACAGTGACATGGGGCATTGCGGCCGAAACAACATTCGCATCAGCTGGATATATGTTAAGCTCATGTTGATATTAAGTTATGCAGGGCAAACAGCCTGGTTAATGCAACAGGCAGGCAAGCCAGTTGGTGCGCTAAGTCCCTTTTACAGTATTATTCCTGATTCTATTTATTTACCGTCACTCATCATTGCAACTTTAGCAACAATCATTGCAAGTCAGGCATTAATTAGCGGATGCTTCACACTGATCAACGAAGCTATACGCCTTGATATATGGCCACGGTTAAAAGTGTTATTTCCGGGAGCAATGAGAGGGCAACTCTACATCCCTTTTTTTAACTGGTTCCTCATGTTCGGTTGCATTGGCATGACTTTATACTTTCAAGAATCCGTGCGCATGGAAGCTGCTTTTGGCTTAAGCGTAACGCTTACTATGCTGATGAGTACAGTGCTCATTAATTTTTACTTGCACTCAAAGCGCGTTCCTTTCCTCTGGGTAACATTGCTTACCGGCATGTTTCTGATTATTGAGCTAAGCTTCTTAGCCGCTAATCTTTTGAAATTTAAAGAAGGTGGTTGGATCACGATCTTGATTGGGGCGGCTTTGTTTACTGTTATGTTTGTTTGGCGTCAGGGGAGAAGTATAAAACATTCTCTTACCAATTTAGTGCCACTCGCCAATTATCTTACTTTGCTAAAGCGCCTAAGCATCGATGATAAAATTCCGAAATATGCAACCAACCTTGTTTATCTAACTGGTTCTGGAACTCCGGAAAAAATTGAAAAAAGAACCATCGACTCTATTCTGTCGAAGTCACCGAAGAGAGCCGACATTTATTGGTTTGTTCATGTCAATGTGTTGGATGAGCCCTATGCACTTCGTTACCGGGTTACCACCATAGTAAAAGATGACGTCTATTTCATTGAGTTCAGCCTTGGCTTTAGAATTGATTCGCGAATCGATTATTATTTCAGGCAAGTAGTTAGTGATTTGGCCGACAAAGGAGAAGTGAATGTAGGTGAACGATATGAGCACTTCTATCAAGAAAATAAGATCGGTGACGTGAGATTTTTAGTGAGCGATTCATTCTTATCATTCGAAAACGAAATCCCGTTCTGGGAAAACCTGATAATGAAAAGTTATTTCAATCTCAGGTTATTAAGTGTAAAGGATAGTGTTTTTTTTGGCCTTGATGAAAGTGATGTCACCGTTGAAAAATATCCGGTAATTGTAACGCCTGTAGAACATCTGCCCATTCAAAGGGAATTTTAATTCTGACCAAACCATCTGTCCGCAAATTGTGTGCAACTCAAATATATCAGCGTCAAGTATCGTCTCTCGCCTCGAGGACGATACGCTCTGCAAGGCGCATCGTCCCTGAGACAGGAGACGATGCTCGACAATGGGATAGTGTTTTTTTTGGCCTTGATGAAAGTGATGTCACCGTTGAAAAATATCCGGTAATTGTAACGTCTGTAGAACATCTGCCCATTCAAAGGGAATTTTAATTCTGAGCATTTGTTGCCGATGAAGCATAAGAAGTCACGCCACTGCTGCAAGGCTTTGCAGATGTATTGAATCAGTTGGCGAGCAAGGGCTACAACAAATGGGAAGTAAACGACAGAGCATTTTGAAAAAACAGTTTGCACCCTTCCTTGTCAAGTATCGTCTCCCGTCTCGGGGACGATACGCTTTTGAAAACTTTTTTAATTTTACCCAATGTCAGTCAAGTTAACTCAGACCGAGCGTGAGCAAACTTTCTTTTGCACATTCACCTGTACAAATTGGCTGCACTTATTTGAGATTGTCGATCTCTATGACGAAATCTACAAGTGGTTTAACATTCTAGTCAATCGCCAGCATCAGCTTGCAGGGTTTGTTATCATGCCTAACCACATTCATATTTTAATTCATATTGCGCAAGGAGCTGACTCAATCAATTCAATTTTGGCTAACGGAAAACGATTTCTCGCATATGAGATCGTGAAGCGTCTGCAGAAAGATGGTCACGAAGATATTTTGTCACTGCTTGCAAGCCGGGTTACGCCAGAAGAAGCCAAGCGGAAAAAGAAACATAGAGTGTTTGAAGTCTCTTCTGACATCAAGCCATGTTATACCGAGAATTTTTTGATACAAAAACTCGAATATATTCATGCTAATCCAATTAGTGGCAAATGGACGTTAGCTGAAACTATGGATCAATATGTACATTCCAGTGCATGTTTTTATGAACTGAATGAAGAGCATCCTAAGGTCAAGATTACGCATTATAAAGATTTAGGAGAGTGAGTGCAAGGTGCATCGTCCCTGAGGCAGGAGACGATGCGAGACATAATACTAATGCAAGCAAAAGTGAAAATGAAGAGTGAGTGATATTTTGAGCTCTACTCGAATATTTCTCTTATGTCAAGTATCGTCTCCCGTCTCGGGGACGATACGGTTTACTCGATGTCCGTCTTGTTCGCAAGGTGCATCGTCCCTGAAACAGGAGACGATGCTGGACATAAGAGAGCTTACGCTACAGTGTATCGGCAAAGGCGCGCAGGTAGAGCTTTGAAGGCTGCTTGAGCGCACTCTGCCGTATGTCATCATTCGTGAAACGCTCCCAGTGTCAAGTATCGTCTCCCGTCTCGGGGACGATACGTTTTACTCGATGTCTGTCATGTTACAAGGCGCATCGTCCCTGAAACAGGAGACGATGCTTGACATAGGTCTCTCGCCCTCGAGGACCATACGCTCCTTATGTCAAGTATCGTCTCCCGTCTCGGGGACGATACGGTTTACTCGATGTCCGTCTTGTTCGCAAGGTGCATCGTCCCTGAAACAGGAGACGATGCTGGACATAAGAGAGCTTACGCTACAGTGTATCGGCAAAGGCGCGCAGGTAGAGCTTTGAAGGCTGCTTGAGCGCACTCTGCCGTATGTCATCATTCGTGAAACGCTCCCAGTGTCAAGTATCGTCTCCCGTCTCGGGGACGATACGTTTTACTCGATGTCTGTCATGTTACAAGGCGCATCGTCCCTGAAACAGGAGACGATGCTGGACATATAGAGCTTACGCTACAGTGTATCGGCAAAGGCGCGCAGGTAGAGCTTTGAAGGCTGCTTGAGCGCACTCTGCCGTATGTCATCATTCGTGAAACGCTTGGAAAAGAGAAGATGTAAGGCGCGTACATCCTCTGGCGCCTCAGGCAATTGGGCTATGTCGTCTGCGTACTCAATGCGAAGGTCTGTCATTTTTTTTAACTGACCCAGTCCGGCAGGCAAGCGGCTCGGATGCCGAACATAGCTGCCGTGAAGCAGTAGTGATTTCAGCGGCAGGTGCGCAAGTGGAGCCAGCGATGTAAGTGTATGCGATAACGGCAGTGAGAGGTCTTTGAGCTTGGGCAGTTTGGCAATCACCAGCAGTGCCTTGTCTACATCCAACTCTTTGCACTCACTTATTCTAAGATTGGTAAGATTCTTTGCACCAGCAAGTGCATCTGGCAGCACCTCAAGTGGGCAGCCACGTAGTAACAAAGTGGTCAGCGCTTTCATGTGTCCAATTCCTTCCGGCAATTCCTTCAGAGGATTGAAACTGAGATCCAATGTGGTCAGTTGTGTGGCGCGCCATAGCGATTCGGGCAGTGTCTCCAAGCGATTGATGCTCACATCCAGCTCTCTGAGATCTGGTAAGTGTTCGAAGAATTCCGGCAATGAAGTGCGTTGCTCAGAGACCATGCGCACATTCGTTTTACCTAGAAACGGAATCAGTTCAGGTGCGCCTGATGCAACGGGTTGTTTCACCAGCTTGAGTTGCTTCTTCGTAGCACTGGCAAATCGCGTTCGCTTCGCTTTGATCTCCTCAACTACCAGCACGTCCCCTTTAGGATCACTGAAATAGCGGAGATCTTTTCCACTTGCCTCAGTAACCAGTGCGAGAGAAAAACGTTTTGACAGTTCTTCTCCTTGCAATCCTGGCAAATCTAAAGATGTTTCTTTGCGAGAAAATAGGACATCATCGAACACGATACGACAAACGAGTGATGTGCCGGTATCAGCATAAAAAAAAGCTGAAACATCTTCGATAGTATCTTCTGCGTAGCCTCGGCCTTGGTCATCGAGATAGTAAATGATGTCGTTAGGCGAGCACACCACGGGCACAAGCTTGCGAGCTTTGCTGCCTCCACGCGGTGCAAAGTGACCACTCGTAATTAGACAGGCATGGGTACCAAAAAGCCAACAGGGCTCGCCCTTTTTCATCTTGCCCTCATCAGGAATTACCAAACCACCAAAGGCCGCTTCAAAAGCAATCACCGAGGGGTGGGGTATATAGCGGTGCTCTTCGCAGGTTTTTACTAACTGCACCCGAGTCGCGCGAAGCCCTGCATCCATAGTGCCGCCTCGTTTCTTAAGCATAGCAAGTACAACCGCTGGGAGTTTTAGTTTCATTATTTTGTTTTCGGTTTTCAACTGTGTCTTACTTCCAGTAATAATACCAATTGCTTTCGTAGTCACGATCGAAGGATTCTTTGCTGTCAAAGCGATAGGGAGAGCCTGGATCAAATTCATATTTTTTATTGGCCTGCTCCAGCGCTACATTGATTTTTGCTGAAGTACCATTCGTCAGATTTTCTTTTACCTGCGCATCGGTATAGTAGAAGACAACAGTATTCGATATCGTCCACACGCTTTCAAATGTTTTTAAAATAGCGCGTTTCTCATCCTCCAACATTTCTTCCAGGATCTTTTTCTCAAGTTCTTTAAGTGGCCTAAAGGTCACAATGATTTCAGGGAAGGGATTGGTGTTTATGGGAAAAACATTACTCTTCAGAGGATCCGGTATTGGATTGCCAGATTTGAAATACTTCAAAAATCGTTCAGTGATCGCTGTAGTGCCAGCGCGATTAGTCTGTATCTGTTTAACATCTTCAACTGTTTCCAGTATCAGGTGAACCAGTTGTTGTGGGGAACCTTTTGAAGTCTCTCTCGTCTCACAAGAAAAATCCAATGCATGCACACCAAATTGTTTTGTAATCCAATCCAGTATTTCAAGATGTATGTTCGCAAGTGTATGTTTGCCTTGCTTAATGGCCATGGCCTGAAATTGAGATTTATCAGTGAACGTATACATCGACAGGGTTATGCACCGCTTTTTCTTTCCAGCCTTTAATTAAAATTGTATTGCCTTGGTGCTAGGAGTGTTTGTTAACCCCGACAAGCCGGGAGACAAACACAGCCCGTCCCGCGTTTTCGTGGGAACCAGTACACCGGAGCGAGAATGTTCCAGCATTATATAACATCGTTTGGGTTTAAAAAAAGAAACCTATGAAATTTCACTAATTTGCCAAGTAATGCATTTTTAAGTTAATATAGAATGAAGGAGAAGGTCAATGGCCAATACATCGTATCGAATAGCCCGAAGATAATCTACGAACATGGTGATAGTGAGAAAAAGCTAGAAGAATGCAGGAGAAAATTTGATCTGGTCATGACTTCCCCGCCTTACAATGTAGGGAAGGAGTACGAAACTCAAATTTCTATTCAGAACTATCTAAAAAATCAAGAAAAGATTATTGAGAAGATTGCTAGTTTAATTAGCGATCAAGGTAGTCTATGTTGGCAGGTGGGTAACTATGTTGATAAAAAGACAAAAGAAATATTTCCACTAGACATTTATTATTACGATTTATTTAAAAAACATAACCTGATACTTAGGAATAGGATTGTTTGGCGATTTGGTCATGGATTACATGCATCCAGTAGATTTTCTGGTAGGTACGAAACCATACTTTGGTTTACAAAAAGTGATAAGTACATATTCAATTTGAATGATGTACGGATACCAGCAAAATATCCTGGAAAAAGATTCTATAAAGGCCCAAACAAAGGTGAGTTTTCTGGAAACCCCATGGGAGTAAATCCATCAGATGTATGGGATATATTAAAGAAGGATTGGAACGAAGAGATTTGGGAGATACCAAATGTGAAGGCCAATCACAAAGAGAAAACTATTCATCCTTGCCAATACCCAATTGAATTAGTCGAAAGATGCATTCTTGCACTTACTCACGAGAACAGTTGGGTTTTGGATCCATTTGCGGGGGTAGGATCTACACTGATTGCAGCCGCAAAGAATAACCGCAATGCTATTGGTATTGAGAAGTACAAAAAATATGTCAACGTAGGAATAAGGAGACTCGAACATCTTAAGAATAACACGCTTAAGATTAGACCGCTTGGAACCGAAATATTTAAACCAAATGATAACATGGCTGTGGCAAGAAAGCCAGATCATTTTTTATATTGAAGTAGCTAATTAACTCATTTACCTTTATGGCCAAAATAGAATTTGACTGCACTTATTTTAAACAGGGAGATTACGAGCTGGTATTTTTTGTTGCAGAAGCTAAAAGACTTTGGGAGTCCGTAAGAATTAATACTCGAGTTGAGGATAAGAAGGAAGGATACCAGCGTGCGCTCTCTAATTCAAGAGTTAGAAAAATTGCGAGTTATATTTCATCCGGAAACCCTATTCCAATTAGTGTTTTATTGAGCTTCGACAAAGCTACACTTTCATTAAACAAGAAAAAGATTTCCATTGATTCAAAGAAATCTCCGGGTTGGGTTATTGATGGCCAACATAGGTTAGCTGGAGCATTTGAGTCAGGATCAAATATGTTGATCCCCGTTGTAGCATTCCTAAAGCTAAGTGAGGAGGAGCAAATTCGTCAATTTGTTACAGTCAATAAGGAAGCGAAAGGAGTCCCTACTTCATTATACTTGGATCTGCTTCCCCATTTAAAAAATAAGAAGCCATCCGAAATGGCAAAGGAAAGAGTTGCGGATCTAGCAACAGAACTTAAGTTGGATGAAGATTCTCCCTTTTTTGGCAGGATAGTAGTTACGTCTGCGCCTAAAAAGGGTGAGCTGTCATTGACAAACTTTGTAAGAAAAATTACACCTCTAATACTCGAGGGAAAAGGAATACTTGGCGCCTATACCATCATGGAACAGAAAGCAGTTATAAGTAATTATTATTTGGGTCTTAAAAATGTCTTTCCCAGTTACTTCAAAAAATACGAGTCAATTTTCTTTCAAACATTAGGATTTGGCGCTCTGATAAATGCATTTCCAGTTGTGTTTTCAATTAGTCTAAGAGAACACAAGGGATTTAGGGTAGAAGATGTCACAAAAGTGCTTAACCAAATTAGCCATTTTGATTTTGATGCATGGTCAAAGATCGGCACAGGTACAGGAGCGGAAAATGATGCCTCTGAAGAACTAATATCGGACATTCGAGATGCATTTAGTGATGACGGAACCAAATCATCTATCAGGGTATAAGCGATGGCTTTTGAAAGAAAGCTTAAGCGGATTGAAAGAAAGAATTGGAGCAACATAAGTTCCAAATGGTTATCCTTTCTTCCTTTAATTGATCCTACTGGATCACCACCAACCGATTCACTTAGTGAAAATCCCCTTTTAACTGGTGCGGTAGTTGGTCTGGGAAATGAAGGCGAGAAAAAAGAAAGAATTCATCAAATACGCCCCTTTCTCTTTCATGAGGGGATTTTCTTGATGCATAAGGCTATTAATGTACTTGAAGCTGCCGAGAGCAATTCAATTGAAGGGTTTCCTACATGGTCACTATCAAGTGGATATCAGTCTTCTTTTTTTGCAGCCAAATCGATCCTCGCTTTCTTGGGAATAGGATTTCCAAGGATTAATGGAAATGATTACATAGTTGACACGTGGCCGCTTCCTGAAGAATTACCCAGCAAGCAAAGGAAGATGGGCATTGAGCCCGAAATATTAGTTAAACTAATAAAAGAGCATCCCATTCAACATTACCATGTGTGGGAGGTTTTGAAGAGAATAATAAATACTTCGGATATCAACGTGAATTTATGGCCAGATTCTTACACTCAGTTTATAATGAAGATTGATGATTTTGCGTCTCAAAGAAATACTTTACACTATTCGAATTACAAATGGATACTAACCGATATTCATGATAGATTATTCATAAATGATTTCGGTAATCGTACAAATTTTGAATCAGAAATTGGTGTAGTTGATGAGGACACTGATGATTTTAGCGTTGTTCTAAGTCACGTCCTAAATAGCTTGGCATATGCTCTGCTCGATGACGTAGCCAAGTCGGCACCAATAATCCAAGGAGAAAGGGATTTAATAAATGGAAAACTCAAAAGGTTGGCATCGTTTAAATTTATTAACAGCTAACATTGGATTGAAAGAACTTTCCCCTCTAGATGAATATTTTTTCGGATCAGGCGTAGCGAATCAGTGAGACTTTCTATCGCGCATCCCGTAACTTTTCAATGTTTAAAATTGGGTCGTTAAGTCAAAGTATGAAGCTCGATAAACTCAAACTCCACAGATTTTTTAAAGAACGAGGGATCACACATTTGCATCATGCAAACACTGTTGCAACTGCACTCACATTTATTGAGCAAAAAGGTTTATTATCGAGAGGTGCGGTTGCCCAGCTTCAACTTTATCAAACACCTCAATTCTCTGATCGTAAGGATAGATTATTCAATATTTGGAATGATGTTTTTCTAGACACACATGATTTGCACTCGCATTTCCGAAGAGAAAATCGCTACGGACCAGTCCTATTCAAATTTTCGATAGATTTTTTGCTTAAAACTATGTCAGAGGTTTGGATCACAAAGGATAATCCAATTCGGTGGACGAGAAACATGCGGAGCAATGATAAGTATTTCAGTAGTGTTGCGCGGATGAATAAGGAATGGGATGACTACAAACCTGAGAGAAAAATGATTACAATAAGGAATAATTCGCGTGCCATCCTTTTTAAATATCTGCAGGAAATTACATTTGACGAACCTGGCCTCTTGCTTGATGACATTGATTTATTTAGTGTTGGTGGAAGGCAACTGCGAAGGGCTATAAAAGCTAGTAACATAGATGTAAAAATAAAATCAAGGAAGTGTCACCCGTATTGTTTTTGCTTGGACAATTACTATGAGAAGCCCGCTACCGATTTGAAGAGACTTTTTATCCCAAATGAGATGGGGTAATCCTTCATCTAGCGCAAGCGTCTCGC
The DNA here is from genome assembly GCA_967789005.1 of uncultured bacterium. Lineage (GTDB taxonomy): Bacteria > Bacteroidota > Bacteroidia > Cytophagales > Cyclobacteriaceae > ELB16-189. Next base: position 220,328 of record CBRFFM010000007.1, read on the forward strand.
TTGTGCTCATGCTCGTAAGTTCAAGGAAAAAAATTCTTGTTCCAGTTAAACCAATTATCACAGTAGTCCTCACCGCGGCCGGGATGGAGCGGCATGTTTGAGCCCGAAATGGCATGTGCGCGAGGTGGCGAGTAGCGACAGCCCGATCAGCCGCCCACATCTTCATTACGTTCTTTACTTACTTTCTGCTGATCTGTGAATCTTATAACTATTCGCCACAAAGTGTAATGCTTTTGGAAATGGAAGGATTGATATTTGAACTTCAAATCAATATAGGAATACTGTAGGTGATTTGTAGAAGAAGCACGGTTAAGTAAAACTAACTGTGCTTTTATCATTTTATGTGTGTTACTACATTTACATAATGATCAAAATACTGTTCAATAGAATAATAAATAATCGATTCCTGAATTTCTTCAAGCGACAGTCATTAGTTAAGAAAATCTTCTTCGCTACTGGCTTGATTGGAAGTTTTTTCGTTGGCGGCATCTTGTTTTTATTTTTTTTGGTCTGGAGTGGAAGCCTTGGCTTTATTCCGGACGATGAGGCTCTTAAGCTAATGGAGCACCCAATCGCTTCAGAAGTATATAGTGCTGATAGTGTTTTACTGGGCCGATACTTTATTCTGGAGCGATCTGATATCCGTTATGATCAAATTCCTTCCCATGTAGTGAGTGCCTTGCTGGCGGTGGAAGATAATCGCTTTTATGATCATCATGGAATTGACTACCGCAGCTTCCCACGTGTATTGTTAAAAAGCATCTTATTTCAAAGCGATGCTTCCGGTGGTGGAAGTACATTAACTCAGCAGCTGGCTAAGAATTTATTTCCCCGAAAACAGTATTTCATGTTTTCACTGCTCGTCAATAAGATGCGAGAGATGATTCTCGCTTCGCGACTGGAAAAGGTGTATGATAAGCAAGCACTAATTGCACTCTATCTCAATACGGTTTCTTTTGGCGATAATACTTTTGGAATAGAATCGGTCGCTCAACGTTTCTTCTCGGTTTCAACTGAAAAGCTTTCGGTAGATCAGGGTGCCGTAATCATCGGAATGCTGAAGGCCACACACTCCTACAATCCGCGGATTTTTCCGGAGAGATCAAAGGAGAGAAGAAACCTTGTGCTGGCGCAAATGGAAAAATACGGAAAGTTAAAATCTGCAATAGCAGATTCGCTAAAGGCATTGCCTCTTATCGTCAGGTATAATAAGGTTACACATCATAGCGGCACGGCTCCGTATTTCCGCGAATACATTCGGAGTGAATTGCTCGCGTGGTGCAGTGATCACACCAATGAGAAGGGAGAGCCGTTCAATCTTTACACGGATGGATTAAAGATATACACCACCATCGATTCAAGGCTACAGAACTATGCAGAACTGGCAACCACCAAACAGATGACGTTGCTACAAGATCAATTTTTAAAATATTGGGGAAAAACAAATCCATGGCATACTCAACCGAATGTATTGGAAGATGCTATAAGGAAATCAGATAGCTACAGAAGCTTGCTGCAATCCGGTTTAGATCATCAGCAAATTCTTGAACAGATGCGGAAGCCTAACGTCATGAATGTGTTCACCTGGCAAGGGGAAAAAGAAGTGAAGATGAGCGCGCTTGATTCAATTCAGCATTACCTGAAATTTTTAAATGCTGGAGTTTTGGCAATGGATCCACATGATGGCGCCATCCGCGCGTGGGTAGGAGGGATCAACCACAATTATTTTCAGTTTGACCATGTTAAAGAAAGCACCAAGCGCCAGGCGGGTTCAACTTTTAAACCTATAGTGTACGCAGCTGCTTTGGAAAGTGGTATGAAGCCATGCGATTTCATATCGGCCGAAAAAACAACGTATGAGGGAATTGAAGAGTGGACGCCTTCAAACACAGAAGAAAATTATAATCTGAAATATTCGATGGAAGGAGCGCTGACTTATTCGGTCAATACCGTAAGTGTGCATACACTTGAAAAAGCTGGCATTGAAAGGACGATAACGTTAGCACACCAAATGGGAATCACTAGCGAGCTCGAACCAGTGCCATCATTAGCCTTGGGTACGCCCAGTGTATCAGTCACAGAAATGGTTACAGTCTATTCTTGTTTGGTAAACAATGGACGTGCCGTTAAACCTTACTACTTAACAAGCATTGCTTCACACGATAATAGAGTAATCGAAAGTTTTAATGTGGAAACGGGTAACCAAGTAGCATCGGAAGATAATGCAAAGATGTTGGTGCAAATGTTAAAACGTGTTGTGGATGAAGGTACTGGAGAAAGCTTGCGATCAAAGTATCATGTGACTAATGATATTGCCGGAAAAACGGGAACAACACAATCCAATGCCGATGGATGGTTCATTGCTATGACACCCAACCTGGTGATAGGAGCGTGGGTAGGCGCTGACGATCCTCGCATTCGTCTCGACTCCATCTTAGGGCATGGAGCACGTACTGCGTTGCCAATCGTGGCTTACTTTTTTCAGCAAGTCAATACCGACAAAGAACTAAACGAGATTAGCCAGGCTCATTTTATCAAACTTTCTCCGTCACTCGAAAACAAACTTTCTTGTGTACTGTTTAAGTCTGACAAGAATAGGCTGCAGAAATTCCTAGCCGGGAAGGATAAAAAATCAACGCGCGTTTTTGGTGCGAAGAAAAAGAAAGGTTTCTTTAAAAGACTATTTGGGTTGTAAAGCCAGGCATAGATTTAGTGCAGATGGATCATGAACGTAAGTAACCCCTGCCTCTCAATTACAAATTCACCCTCGCCATCATTGGTGTTCTTCACCAACGATCTCACATACTCTAATTTGTCGGTAAAGAATACCGACTTGGCAAGCCCACATTAGTTGTCATGAGCACCGTTGACGATCTGTGAATCTTATAAACTATTCACCACAAAGTGTAATGCTTTTGGAAATTGAAGGATCAGTGTCGAGTATCGTCTCTCGCCTCGAGGACGATACGTTTTACTAGGAGTCATTGCAAAGGCGCATCGTCCCTGAGGCAGGAGACGATGCTTGACATAAAAAAGAAAGGTTTCTTTAAAAGACTATTTGGGTTGTAAAGCCAGGCATAGATTTAGTACAGATGGATCATG